>NZ_CANLMB010000001.1:600000-1200000 GCF_947492365.1 uncultured Erythrobacter sp. | reverse complement strand
GAATCGACCATTCGCTTTATCGGCGTCGCAGAAGGCATGATCGGGGTCAGCGCGATTGTGACCGGCCTTCCGGGCGGCACCATCGAAATGAACCGCAATGCCGAATTGCTGTCACCCGCCGCTCTGGTGAACGGCACGCTCGGCAACCGCGTCACGATCACGCGCACAAACCCGGCAACCGGCGAAGCAGTGTCGCAGCCCGCCATCGTCCGCACCCGCGCCGATGGCGGGCTGGTGCTGCAAATCGGCTCTGGCTTCGAGGCTGTGAGATGCGCGGGCCTGCCCGAATCTCTCCGCTTTTCCCGAGTGCCAGAGGGGCTGTCTGCCAAACCCGTCTTCTCCATCGACACGCGAGACGAAAGCGGCGGCTCATATGAAGTCACGCTGACCTATCTTGCATGGGGCTTTGACTGGCAGGCCAACTACGTCGCGATGATGGAAGAGGGCGGGCGCAGCGAGGAATTCGGTCTGGATATGCTCAGCTGGCTCACTGTACTCAACGATAACGGCCAGTCGTTCGACAATGCCAATCTGCTGGTGGTCGCGGGGCGTTTGAACATCGACAGCGATTACGAGCGCATGGCTCGATCACCCACAGGAGAACCGCTGCGTCTGACATGCTATCCATTTGGTAGCACGGCAGCCGGTTCGCCCATCGTTAATCCTGCGTCGCCGATGTCTCTGTACGCCATCGCTCCGGCGCCGGCCCCAACCGATGCCATCGTTGTTACCGCGACGCGGAGAGAGAGCCGGTTGCAAGATTCGCCCATGGCGGTGACCGCAATGAGCTCCGAAGTCATGGAAGCAAGCGAGGAGGAACTGGGAGATCTCAAGCTTTACCGCGTGCCCGAACGGGTCAATGTCGCGGCGCAAAGCACCAAGCAGATAGCCTTCCTCAATCGTGAAGAGGTGGAAGCGGGCTTTGTCTATAGCCTCGGCTGCTCCCCGCGCTTTCGCAACCGTAACGAGGGAGCGCCTGGTGTGCGCAACGCCAATATCCTTCTCGTAACCCGAAACGATGAGGAGCGAGGGCTGGGCGTTGCTTTGCCCCAGGGCGCCTTGAACCTGTTCGAGCCCAGTCGGGTAGGACCGATGCTGGTCAGCTCAAACTTCCTGCGCGATTACGCCGTCGGACAAGAAATAGAGCTGCGTGTCGGCACCAGCGGCAAAGTCTCGGCAACCTGCGAGCCGCTCGTGCGCATACCCGAAAACGGCGATCCACCCCGCCGGCGCGCCATGCAGTCCAGCGTGTCAAACGACAACGATCACCCGGTTCTGGTGCGGGTTGTTTTCGGCCGCTCCGGGGTTTGGAACATCAACTGGCGAGGCGGCGAGACACGGATAAAGGACGGCATGATTATCGGTGAGATCACCGTTCCAGCCGATTCCGAAGTCACGCTGAACTGGTCCGCTACAAGCACTGGTTGAGTGGTCGGAGAAAAAAATTTCGTTCCACTCTTGTTCTTTTGGAACAAACCGAATACAAGCATTCCAACAGGGGGCGACAAAGGGGTCTCTCCATAGCGCCGGTTAAAACTCGATAACCGGCCCTAGGCAAGCGAAGGAGTGCGTGCGATGGCTACCAATCTCAAGCTGGTAGAAAAGGAAAAAGACGTGGACCGTCAAAAGGCTCTCGACGCTGCGCTTGCTCAGATTGATCGAGCATTCGGCAAGGGTTCGGCGATGAAGCTGGGCTCGAAAGAAGCGATGGAGGTTGAAGCGATTTCAACCGGCTCGCTCGGGCTTGATATTGCCCTTGGTATTGGCGGCCTGCCCAAAGGACGCGTCGTCGAGGTTTATGGCCCTGAAAGCTCGGGTAAGACCACGCTTGCGCTCCATGTTATCGCAGAGGCGCAGAAAGCGGGCGGCACGGCAGCGTTTGTCGATGCCGAGCACGCGCTTGATCCGGTCTATGCGAAGAAGCTGGGCGTCGACATTGACGAACTGATCATCTCGCAGCCCGACACTGGCGAGCAGGCGCTCGAAATCACGGACACGCTGGTGCGCTCCAATGCGATTGACGTTCTCGTGGTCGATTCGGTCGCGGCTCTGGTGCCGCGCGCCGAGATCGAAGGTGAGATGGGCGATTCGCATGTTGGCCTTCAGGCGCGTCTGATGTCGCAGTCGCTGCGCAAGCTTACCGGCTCGATCAACCGTTCGAAATGCATGGTGATCTTCATCAACCAGCTGCGCATGAAAATCGGTGTGATGTACGGCAATCCCGAGACGACTACTGGCGGCAACGCGCTCAAGTTTTATGCCTCGGTCCGCCTCGACATTCGCCGTACCGGCCAGATCAAGGACCGCGACGAGGTGGTCGGTAACTCGACACGCGTCAAAGTGGTCAAGAACAAGGTGGCTCCTCCGTTCAAGCAGGTCGAGTTCGACATCATGTACGGGCAGGGCATTTCGAAGAGAGGCGAGATCCTCGACCTTGGTGTGAAGGCCGGTCTGGTCGAGAAATCGGGCAGCTGGTATTCCTATGACAGCGTTCGCATTGGCCAGGGCCGTGAGAATTCGAAGATTTATCTCGCCGAAAATCCAGAAGTTTGCGACCGGTTGGAAGCCGCCATTCGCGGTAAAACCGACGAGGTCGCCGAGGAGATGATGACGGGGCCGGACGCGGACTCCGAAGACTGATCCTCAAGCGGGCTTAGGCTGATCCTTATGGGGTCGCTGGTCCGGACAAACGGAATACCGGCGCGGGTCTGTCTCTTCCCCGAGGGACACACTTCGCGCCGGTTTTTCGTGCGTGATTGCGGATTCCGGTAGACCGGACAGACCGTGCTGCAACAAAGCTGACGAGATCGAGCTTCCGGCTGCTGCTTTCGCTTGTCGGTTAAGGCCTCATTGCCTAACTGCAAATCCATGACTTCGACCAACGATATTCGCCGATCTTTCCTCGACTTCTTTGGCGGGAGAGAACACGCGCAAATCCAGAGTGCGCCTTTGGTGCCGTATAATGATCCGACACTGATGTTCGTCAATGCGGGCATGGTGCCGTTCAAGAACGTCTTTACCGGCCTAGAGACCCCGCCGGCTCCTCGAGCCGCGTCCTCCCAGAAATGCGTGCGCGCTGGCGGCAAGCACAATGACCTCGACAATGTGGGCTATACCGCACGCCACCACACATTCTTCGAAATGCTCGGCAACTTCTCGTTCGGCGACTATTTCAAGGAGCAGGCAATCGAGAATGCCTGGACCTTGCTAACCCGCGAATGGGGACTGTCACCGGAAAAGCTGACGGCCACCGTCTATCACACCGATGACGAAGCGTTTGACCTTTGGCGCAGAATAGCGGGCCTGCCCGACGAGCGGATCATCCGCATCGCCACCAATGACAATTTCTGGTCGATGGGTGACACCGGCCCCTGCGGTCCATGCTCGGAAATTTTCTACGATCACGGAGATCATATTGCCGGTGGTCCTCCGGGTAGCCCGGACGAAGATGGCGACCGCTTTATCGAGATATGGAATCTCGTCTTTATGCAGTTCGAGCAGGGTGCGGACGGCGAACGGCGCGATCTGCCAAGTCCTTCGATCGACACCGGCATGGGGCTCGAGCGCATTGCCGCTGTCATGCAGGGCGTTCACGACAATTATGACACCGACACTTTCAAGGCGTTGATTTCGGCTTCTGAAGGACTGACCGGTGTCGCCGCACAGAGCGATAGCACCGCCTCTCACCGGGTGATTGCCGATCACCTGCGTTCGACTTCGTTCCTGATGGCGGACGGGGTTCTGCCCTCTAACGAGGGCCGCGGTTATGTGCTGCGCCGGATCATGCGTCGCGCTATGCGGCATGCGCACCTTCTGGGTGCCAGCGAGCCGTTGATGCATCGTCTCGTCCCATCGCTCGTGACAGAAATGGGGCAGGCCTTTCCCGAACTTCAGCGCGGTCAGGCTCTGATCGAAGAAGTTCTGCTGCGCGAGGAAACCCAGTTCCGCAAAACACTCGACAAGGGCCTCAAGCTACTTGACGAGGCCACTGGCACCATGACTGAAGGCGGCGAGCTCGACGGCGAAACTGCGTTCAAGCTCTACGACACCTATGGATTCCCGTACGACTTAACCGAAGATGCATTGCGTGACCGCGGGATCAGCGTTGATCGCGCAGGCTTTGATGGCGCAATGGAACGGCAGAAAGCCGCTGCCCGCGCAGCCTGGAAAGGTTCGGGTGAAGCCGCATCGGACGAGATTTGGTACGACATCGCCGAACGCGAAGGTGCAAGTGAGTTCACCGGTTACTCGGCGACTTCGGGCGAGGGCACTGTTGTTGCGCTTGTGAAAGATGGAGCGGAGGTTGATCGCGCTGGGAGCGGCGATACGGTTGTTGTGCTCACCAACCAGACGCCCTTCTACGGTGAGAGCGGCGGACAGACCGGCGATACAGGCGCGATCGCTACGCCGACTGGCCTTTCCGCTAGAGTGTCCGACACCAGCAAACCGCTCGGGCGACTCCACGCGCACCATGCAACAATTGAGGCCGGCGAGATTGCGGTTGGCGATAGCGTCCAGCTCGAAGTCGACACAGCGCGGCGCAGCCAGATACGTGCCAACCATTCGGCGACGCATCTCGTCCATGCGGCACTGCGCAATCAGCTCGGCGATCATGTGACACAAAAGGGATCGCTGGTCGCCGAAGATCGTTTTCGCTTCGACTTCTCGCATCCCAAGGCGCTCGATAACGCCGATATCGCGGCAGTCGAGGCCGAAGTGAACGCGGAAATTTTCGCCAACGAGCCCGTCGCAACCCGCCTCATGAGTCCCGACGACGCCGTCGAAGCGGGCGCTCTCGCACTGTTCGGCGAAAAGTATGGTGACGAAGTGCGCGTGCTCTCAATGGGGCGCACCGTTGACGAAGGGCGCAACTATTCAGTCGAACTGTGCGGCGGAACACACGTCAAGGCGACCGGCGATATCGGCATCTTCCGTATCATTTCTGAGGCGGCGGTTTCTTCCGGAGTGCGCCGTATTGAGGCACTTACCGGCGATGCTGCACGCAACTGGCTGGTTACACGTGAGGAAGCGCTCAAGTCCGCAGCCAGTGCGATCCGGGCGACTCCGGAAGAGGTGCCAGCGCGCATTGCCGCTTTGCTCGATGAACGCAAACGCCTCGAAAAGGAGCTTGCCGAAGCGAAGAAGGCGCTCGCGCTCGGCGGCGGATCGGGTGGCGGTGATGCCGCTGGTCCCGCAGATGAAGACATCGGCGGTGTGGCGTTCAGTGGGCAGGTACTCGAAGGGCTCAACCCCAAGGAATTGCGCCCACTGCTCGACGAAACCAAGGCGCGGCTTGGATCTGGCGTTGCCGCTATTGTGGCAGTGAATGACGGCAAAGCGAGCATCGCCGCGGCTGTGACCGAAGATCTGACCGGGCGTTTCAGCGCTGTTGATTTGGTGCGCGCAGGGGTAGAGGCACTGGGCGGGAAGGGCGGCGGTGGTCGTCCGGACATGGCACAGGGCGGCGGACCGGATGGCGACAAAGCTGATGCCGCAATTGCCGCGGTCAAACAGGTGCTGGCGGGTTAAGCTTCACTCACCGAAGTGCGTAGTTTTGGCTTCGCACTGAGTTCGCCCTCGACTTCGAGGCGTTCCCGATATTCGTCACGCTTTTCGTGGATCGAAGCGATCACCGGACCCATTGCTACGCCTATATCGACCAGCACCGCTTCGGAGAGTTGAAGCGAGCTTTCGAGATTTTCGGGCACCGCATGGCTTGCTCCGGCTCGGTAAAGTGCGGCGGCGTGATCAGTGTCGCGCGCGCGTGCAACGATGAGCAGTTCGGGATGTTCTTTGCGCAGCTTGTTCACCAAGCGTTGAGCCAGAACCGGCTCGTCCATCGTCAGAACCAGTGCTGGAGCCTGATCTAGGCCCAAACGCGAAAGAGCATCTCCGCGCACGGCGTCGCCAAAGGTCGCGCGGTATCCTTGCCGCTTCGCACTGTCGATTATGTCGGGGTTGGAATCGAGAATGACATAGGCCTGGTCGTGTGTAACCAACATATCGGCGATCAGGCGTCCAACACGTCCGCCACCAATGATAATCGTCCGCGGATCGCCTTCGTCCTCTTCGGGCAGTTCGGGCACACCTTCGATGCGGCGGGCAATAACTCTGCCAAGGCGCGCGAGTAGAGGTGTGATGGTGAGGCCGATTGCGGTGACAGTTTGCCAGAACTGCGCGACCTCCGCGTCAATGACCAGCGCGCTCGTTGCTGCCGCAAGCACGATCAGGGTTGTCTCGCTGGGGCTGGCCATCAAAACGCCGGTTTCTGTCGCAGTGCTGCTGCGCGCGCCCATCATCCGCAGTAGGCTGCCGGTGATGATTGCCTTGAAAACCAGCACACCGACAACGGCGGCCATGATTGTGCCGAGGTCGGACCAGATTTCGGTCAGGTTGATGCTCATCCCGATCGTAATCAGGAAGACTCCTAGTGCGAGACCCTTGAACGGCTCCATGATCGATTCGACCTCGCCGTGATATTCGGTTTCGGCGATCAGCAGTCCTGCGATCAACGCGCCCACAATCGGGGAGAGGCCGGTGGCTGCGGTTGCAAGGCTTGCCCCGATCACCACTAGCAGCGATGCAGCAAGGAAGAGTTCGGGGCTTTTGGTGCGCGCAGCCTGGCTGAACAGACGGGGGAGGGCAAAGCGCCCTACGACCAGCAGAACAAGAATGACCAAGCCGCCTTGTACCAGCGTGTTGGTCAAGTTCTCGACCCCGTCTCCTGCAGCGCTGGGTGCTAACGCGCCGAGGATGAAGATGATCGGCACGATCATAATATCCTCGAACAACAGCATCGATAGGGCGGCGCGGCCCACCGGGGTCTTGGTGCCCGATATCGGCAACACGATGGCGGTGGATGAGAAGGCGAGGGCGAAGCCGAGCGCGAGCGCGGCGGTACTTCCCATGCCGCTGTAATAGCCAAAGAACGCCGCCGAGACGCTGCCGATGATAAGCAGTTCGAGCGAGCCAAGGCCGAAGACCAGTTTTCGCAGTTGCCACAGCCGGTTGAATGACAGTTCAAGCCCGATGGCAAACAGCAGCAGGATGATCCCGAAATCGGCGAAAGGCGTTAATCGCTCCGGTTCCGAGATCGTCACATATCGCAGCCAGTCCGCTCTATCGACCAGCGAGCCGAGGCCGAATGGGCCGACGAGTATGCCGATCAGGATGAACCCGATGATCGGCGTAATACGGAAGCGGGCGAACACCGGAATGACGATGCCTGCCGATCCTAAGATCACTAGCGCATCCTGCATTACCGGGGAAAGGGTGAGTTCGCCTGCCATGGCTAGTCGTTAGCCCGCCCTGCGAAGCTTGTCATCCACCGCCATGTCCCGGGATCTGCGGCAGTGTCTCGACCCTTTCGCCTAGAGGATCGGAAATGTTGCCGACCCTCTTGTCCCACTCGATCCGGTAAAGGTCGAAGCGGCGGTCGGCGAGGTTCTGCACCGTGCCTTCTGCGCGTGCCCATTGCAGGTCGGAGAGGTTGACGTCGCTGATCGTCAGCGTCTCGACATTCTCGCTCGCCTCCGCCGCGATGCCGTCGCGGGCAAAGGGAAAGTCGCACGGCGTAAGGATGCAGCTTTGCGCGTATTGGATGTCCATATTGGCGACATTGGGCAGGTTCCCGACATTGCCGCTCATCACCACATAGCACTGGTTTTCAATTGCGCGGGCCTGTGCACAGTAGCGAACGCGCATGTAGCCTTGGCGGCTATCAGTGCAGAACGGCACGAAGATTATCCGTGCGCCTTCATCGACTAACCTGCGCGCAAGCTCGGGAAACTCGCTGTCGTAGCAAATCAGCACCCCGATCGGCCCGCAATCGGTTGGGATGGCATCGATGCTGTCGCCGCCCTTGATGTTCCACCAATAGGCTTCATTGGGAGTGGGGTGGATCTTCTCTTGTGCGTAGATCGAGCCGTCGCGCAAGCACACATAGGCGACATTGTGGATGTCACCGTCAGGCATACGGGTCGGGTGCGATCCGCCGATGATGTTGATGTTGTAGGACAGCGCCATCTCGGACAGGCGTTGGCGAATGCGCGGCGTGTATTCGGACAGCGCTTCGATGGCTTCGATGGCGCTCAGCTCGTCTTCCTCGGCCGAAAGCAGCATCAGCGTGAAGAGCTCGGGAAAGACGATGAAGTCGCTTTCATAGTCCGCCGCAACGTCGATGAAGTACTCTACCTGCTTCATGAACTCGTCAAAGTCCTTCACCGCGCGCGCCTGCAACTGGCAGGTTGCGATGCGCACCCCTTCCACGTCGCGGGGTAGTCGGTGCTTCTTGGGACTATCGCCGTCGACATAGGGATTGCGCCAGACCATGCGCACCGCGTTGCCGCGCGATGCCTTGTCCTCGGGCAGGTATTTGGGAAGGATGCCGGCCGGTTCGAACCCGTTGGCAAGCTGGAAACGCAGGACCGGATCGTGGACCTTCCCTTCGAGGATAAGGTCCAGATATTCCTGCGGATTGTCAGCACGGTTGCTTTTGCGACGCTTTGCGCGAGCGTAACCCGGCATACGTCCGCCGAACACGATACCGGTCAGGTCGAGCCGTTCGGCAAGCGCGCGGCGCTCTTCGTAAAGCCTCCGCCCTAGGCGCGTGCCGCGCACCTTGGGATCGATGCACAGCTCGTAGCCGTAGAGCCAGTCGCCGGTTGGATCGTGACGCGAGCCAAAGCCGTTGCCGGTCACCTCGTCCCATGTGTGATCCGACAGCGCGACCTTCTCGTCGAGCCGCATCGAAGCGCAATAGCCGACAATTCTGCCGTCAAGCTGCGCGACGAAGCAGCCATCGGGGTAGTTGTTGATCTGCCCGCGTATCTCGCCTTGCGTATAGGCGGGCAGATCATCATAGGCGCGGCGGACGAGATCGCCGATGGCGCGCACGTCCTTCAGCTTGGCCTGCCGGACTTCGAGCCGGGCTTTGGAGCCGCTCGGCGCTTTGTCGCTCATACGCGGCCAGCCTTCGCGATCGAGATCACGACCAGTTCTGCATTTCCTTCTCGAGGTTCTGCACAATCGCTTCGAAGAACTGTTCGGTGGTGAGCCAGTTCTGCGACGGGCCGATCAGCAGCGCGAGATCCTTGGTCATCTGGCCGTTTTCGACCGTCTGGATGCAGACGCGCTCAAGCGTTTCGGCAAATTTCACCACATCGGGCGTCTCGTCGAACTTGCCGCGATACATAAGGCCGCGCGTCCATGCGAAGATGGATGCGATCGGGTTGGTCGAGGTTGCCTTGCCCTGTTCGTGCTGACGGAAATGGCGGGTGACGGTGCCGTGTGCGGCCTCTGCTTCGATGGTCTTGCCATCGGGCGTCATCAGAACCGACGTCATCAGGCCGAGCGAGCCAAAGCCCTGCGCGACCGTGTCGGACTGAACGTCGCCATCGTAGTTCTTACAGGCCCAGACGAACTTGCCCGACCATTTGAGCGCGGCGGCGACCATGTCGTCAATCAGGCGGTGTTCGTAGGTGATACCGGCTTCGGCGAACTTGTCCTTGAATTCGTTCTCGAACACTTCTTCGAACAGGTCCTTGAAGCGGCCATCATAGGCTTTCAGGATCGTGTTCTTGGTCGACAGGTAGACCGGCCATTTGCGGTCGAGGCCGTAATTCATCGAAGCGCGCGCGAAGGCACGGATCGAATCGTCGAGGTTGTACATCGCCATCGCGATGCCCGAGCTTTCAAACTCGAACACTTCGAGGTCGAGATTGGTGCCGTCTTCGCCTTCATAGACAAGGCGCAGCTTGCCCGGACCCGGGATCAGCGTGTCGGTGGCGCGATACTGGTCACCGAATGCGTGACGGCCGACCACGATGGGATCGGTCCAGCCCGGGACCAGGCGCGGCACATTGTCGATTACAATAGGCTCACGGAACACAACACCGCCGAGGATGTTGCGGATCGTGCCGTTGGGTGACCGCCACATCTTCTTGAGGTCGAATTCTTCAACACGCGCTTCATCAGGAGTGATGGTCGCGCATTTTACGCCGACGCCGTGTTCGGCAATCGCGTTTGCAGCGTCGATGGTGATCTGGTCGTCGGTTTCGTCGCGCTTTTCGATCGAGAGATCGTAGTATTTCAGGTCAACATCCAGATAGGGCAGGATCAATCTTTCGCGGATCCACTGCCAGATGATTTTCGTCATCTCGTCGCCGTCTAGCTCGACGACCGGGTTTTTGACCTGAATTTTCTGCATGGCTGACGCCTCATCCCTTACATTCGAATTTCATGTGATGTGAGCGAATGTGATCCGCCCTTGCGAGGCGCTCTAGCAGAGGTGGAGGAGGGTGCAAGTAGCTCTCAAGAAAGGGGGCAGCGTCCGATGGCCGGATGCTGCCACCTTCTAGTCAACCGAACTCGGCTTTTCCTATTCTTCCAACCTGCGGGTTTCGAGAATGTACTCACTATCAACCAGGCTCTGCAGGTCGCTGCGATTGATTGGGATTTCCTCGCTTTCGTCCCAGACGATTGCGGCGAGGTCACCGCGCAACTCGTTGACGGTTTCCGATGGAACCGGCCATGCAGCGTTTTCGGTGATAACAACGACGCGATCTTCACTGACGCTGATGACCTTCATCAGGCCGTATGCGTCAGCTCCCTGTTCGGTACCCATACCGAAATCGGCGTTGGAAAATTCATCGAGCTTTGCAGCCCAAAGATCCCCTGCGACCGGATCAGCCAAAATCGGGTCAGCAAGAACCGCCGAGTATTCGTCGCCAGACCCTGCCGCGCCACCTGTCGGTGCTGCATCGCAAGCTGAAAGCAGCACTGCACCAAGAGCAGCCACTGCGCCTGCCGAAAGCCTGTTGAATCTAGAAAATTTCATCGAATCTCGTCCCTCTAAGATCAGCGAGGGAGACTCGATCCCGCGCTTTCGCCTTTGGCGTAGCGGCGTAGGAGAACGATAGAAAGAAGTTATCGCCCAAACCGTTGCGTTTCAATCGAACTTCACGGGCCAGGCGGGTGAGGTTCACAAACCGGTGCCCGAAACGACCATTGGTCCGAGCTTTATCAGAAATTATATTTGAGAAAGAGGTTAATGGTGGGCGTAGAGAGAGTTGAACTCCCGACCCCTGCGATGTCAACACAGTGCTCTACCACTGAGCTATACGCCCACACACTAACAAACTCGAAGGCCAAGCCAGCGGCTCTCGTTCGAGAAGCGGCGCACTAGCGAAGCTCGCACAGCAGTGCAAGCGTTTCGCGCGCTACAATTTCAAAAAGTCCCAGCCCAGAGACAGGGTTACAGACTGGCCTGCTGTTGGTCTTCGAAGGCACGTTCAACTTCCAGCACCAGATCGCGCAGGTGGAACGGCTTTGACAGCACCTTGGCATGCGGCTGTTCGCGGCTTGCTCGCAGGCTGACGGCGGCGAATCCGGTGATGAACATCACCTTGGTCCGCGGCGACACCTCAGCACAGCGCTGGGCGAGCTCGATTCCGTCCATTTCGGGCATAACAATGTCCGACAGAAGCAGATCGAAATGCTCGTTTTCCAGCATCGGCACGGCTTCGGTTCCGCGATCGACGCTGCTGACCTCATAGCCAGCATTGGTCAGCGCACGCTCAATATAAGTGCGCATGGAATTATCATCTTCGGCAAGAAGGATTCGCGGGGCTGTGATTGAAGTCATGACCATGTCTCTACAGGTTTTCACTTAAGAAATCCCTCAAGAAACCCTGTGCGTTCAGATATGAGACTACGTAGGCATAATCGTTAAGCGCTGGAGTTAACGCGGACGGATTGCAAAGCGTACTGTTGATCTGCTTTTGACTCCGAGGGGCAAAGCGGGCAGCTAACCTGCTATGACCGAGCAAGGCCCTTCAACCGGTTCGCATAGCGCAAATCCTGCGCGGGTTCACGCGACCGGATCGGCATTTGATCGGGGCGATCTGGTTACCTCTCGCGGAGGGGCCGTTGCGCCGGAGCGACCCGGCCTGCGCGCGCGCGAAAATGCTGCCTTTATCCATGTTGCTCCTCGCAGCCTGCCTTTGCCCGTTCTGGTCGCTGTCCCACATGCAGGGCGCGCCTATTGCGGTGAAGTGTTGGCCGAGATGCGCGATCCGCACCAATCGCAATTGCGGCTTGAGGATCGCCATGTCGATGCCGTCGGAGTCGAGATTGCGCGCGAAACGGGCACCGGTTTGCTAGTCGCCCATGCGCCGCGCGCTATGCTCGACCTCAACCGTTCCGATGAGGATGTCGATTGGGAGATGATCGAAGGCAGCGGCCCGGTAAAAATGCGGACACGCCGCCAGATAACCGGAACCAATGCACGCGCACGCAGCGGGCTTGGACTGGTGCCGCGTCGGTTGCCCGGTTTTGGCGAGATCTGGCGCAGCCGCCTGCCGCGCGCCGAACTTGAGCGCCGGATCGACCGTATTCACCGCCCCTATCACAGCTTCCTCGCCGCCGAGCTGGAGCGCATCCGTGATGCATGGGGAGCGGCGCTGTTGATTGACCTGCATTCGATGCCGCCGCTTCGTAAGGCCAGTCACGGGACGAATGCAGAAGAAAGCTCGCCGAGGATCGTGCTGGGCGACCGTTTCGGCGCTTCCTGCCACGGCACGCTGATTAGCAGCGCGTTCCGATATCTGGAGGCGCAGGGCTGTGTGGCGGCGCATAATCGCCCGTACTCCGGTGGCTATGTGCTTGACCGGCACGCGGCCCCTTCAAAAGGCATCTATGCGATGCAGATAGAGATTTGCCGCTCGACCTATCTTGATGCGGCTTTGGCGGAACCGACCGAGGCACTTAAACCATTGGCGAGCATGCTGGCTGGATTTGTGCGCGAGTTAGGCGCGCAGACCGCAGGATTGGGCGCAGGCGGGCAGATGGCGCAGGCAGCCGAATAGGCCAGGCGCTTTGGCGCTATAACTTCCCGAAACCCACATAAAAAAACCACCTCGTGCAAAACAGGGGGATGCACGAGGTGGCCAGGTTCAGGGAGGAACACGCCCGAAGGCGCTATCCGTGGGCGGCGTATGAGGGGGATGCCACCCACATCCGTTTAAATAGGAAACGGGCGGGCCACGATCAAGTCGTGACCCGCCCGAAATGTGTCGCATTTGGCGGTTTCAACGGCGCTAATCCCGAGCTCCGTGAAACCCCTAATACTGGTCCCGAGACCGGCTTAGGCAGTGCCGTTGGGCGCCGCTGGGGTGCCGGTCGCCTGCATCGGCACCTTGCCCTGTGCGCTCTGGCGTTCGAACAGCATGCGCATCAGATTCATCGAGAACAACTGGGCGTGGATCAACATGCCCATGCCGTTCTTGTTGAGAGCTTCGACCTTTTCAGCCGAAAGTTCGCGCAGCTTGTTTTCGTCGACCATCTGGAAGCCGCGATAGACAAAAGGCGTGTCGGGCATGTCGTTGCGGGTGATCGCAATTTCGCCGTCCATCAGGATATCGAGCTTCTTGAGCTCTTCTACGAAAGCCTTGGTGCGCTGGCCCGATTCTTCGAACCGGCGGCAAAATTCGAGTACGCCGTTAGTGTATTCGGTCGGCTTGTCGTCGGCGAACAGGGCCTGACCGTCATCGCTCTTGCCCAGCACGCCTGCTTGCGGGTCAAAACACAGCGACATGTCATCGCTGTCCTTGTTCAGCTTGGCGAGGATGAAGGGGTAGCGGCGGATATAGGCGGGGACATAGACGCCCGCTTCCAGCTTGCCTTCGGCGTCCATGAAAGCGTTGACGCCCTCGTTGAGGCCCATCAGCGCGATTGGCAGTGGGTTTTCGCCAGCGGTAAAAACGATCGGATAATTGCGCTGTGCATCAACAAACTCGTCGACGGTCAGCGGGATGGCGTGGGTGTTCTCAAGGAAGCTTGCGTCGGCGAAGCTGTTGACTTTCCAGTCGCCGTGATCGCGGCTGTTGAGCGGAAGCAGGTCTTTGTAGAACAGCGGAAGTTGCGGCTGCGGCGCGGTCGCCATGGGAATCTCTCCGAGAATTAAAATGGAAATCTATTCGCGGCAGACCTGAGCGGATCGCTCTGCACAGGGGCCGTGATCGCGGGCGCTTTAGGCGTTCCTTCGCTCGGGTGCAAGCGTGCGGGTCGAGCGAGGGCCTCTCAGGTGGATTGCGTCGGCACAAGCTTGCCCGGATTGAGCAGGCCGTGCGGGTCGAGCGCGAGTTTGACGCTGCGCATCATGGCGAGGGCGACGGGGTCTCCAAGACGGCCTAGTTCGGCGACTTTCATCTGGCCGATTCCATGCTCCGCGCTGATCGATCCGCCCCATTCAGTCACCAGATCATAGATGCGCGCGCTGATCGCCTTGCCTTCGCTGTCTTCCCATTTACCCGGCGTCGCGTCTTTGGGCGCGAGGATGTGGAAGTGGACATTGCCGTCCCCCAAATGTCCAAACGCAACCGCGCTGGTGCCTGGGAAGGCCGTTTCGATGGCGGGTGCTGCGGCGAGAATGAACTCGGGCATCCGCTCCACCGGAACCGAAATATCGTGCTGCATCGCGGGCCCAAGCGCACGCTCTGCGGCGGAGATAGAGTCGCGCAAGGTCCAGAAAACCTCCGCCTGACGGGTGTTTGAGGCGATCACCCCGTCTTCGAGCAGTCCAGCCTCTATCGCCTCGGCAAGAGCGGTTTCGAGCCGTTCACGCAGGTGCTGATCATCGCCATCGGTCGCCACGCATTCAATCAGCGCGTTCCATTCATGGCGCTTGGCAAGAGGATTGCGCGCATCGGGTAGGTGATCGAGCACGCTGTCAAGGCAATGCGCAGGAACGACTTCGAACCCTTCGAGCGTGTCAGCCAGTGCGCGGTCTACATGCTGCAGTAGCCTGCGCGCGTCGGTGATTGTGGACAGTCCCACCCACGCAGTCGCGCGGGCACGCGGAGCCGGAAGCAGGCGCAATGTTGCCGCTGTGACGATCCCGAGCGTGCCTTCCGACCCGATCAGCAATTGCTTGAGGTCAAACCCGCGATTGTCCTTTTTGAGCGCGGTCAGCGCGTCAAACACGCTGCCATCGGCAAGCACGGCTTCGATCCCCAGCACCTGCGCGCGCATCGTCCCGTGGCGTAGCACCTGCGTGCCGCCGGCATTGGTCGAGATGAGACCGCCAATGGTAGCCGATCCCTTGCCGCCGAGCGTGAGGGGAAAGCGCAGATTGGCTGCCTCGGCGGATTCGTGGAAAATCTGGAGGATCACGCCCGCCTCGCACACAGCTTGCTCGGCTTTTGCGTCGAGCGAGCGGATCATGTTCATCCGTCTGAGGGATAACAGGATCGCGGTGCCGCTATTATCAGGCGTCGCGCCGCCTGCCATGCCGCTATTTCCACCTTGCGGAACGATGGGGACGCGATGCGCCGCGCACAGCTTTACCAGTGCCGCAACTTCCTCAGTCGATGCAGGCGAAGCAAGCGCCATAGCGCGCCCTGAATAGCGCCCGCGCCAGTCGGTAAGCCATTGCTCCAAGTCTTCGGGTTCTTGCGAAAAACCCTTGGGGCCCAGCAATTGCGCGGCTTTGGTCAGGAAAACGTCGGTATTTTTGGGAGGGTGCGTCATTTGTGGCCCCTATGCCACAGTCGCCCGCGAATATGCCAGTGGTTTAGCCTTGCGAGGGGGCGCAGTTAAGCCAGCGTTCAATCACTCATGCTAGCTCTCGCCGCCAATCGTGATGGTACGCACTCCTGCCGTGCAAGCCACCAAACCGGGACGCATCCAGGAGGAACCCCAGCGCAGCCCATGCCGAGCTTGCTTTCCCTTACCGCGCCGTTGGCGCTGATACTGCCCTTGCTGGGGCAGGGCAGCACGCCTTATTATGGCGGTTTGCAGGACGCACAGCTCGGCAGCGAAGAGCCGCACGCACCAACTTCCGCCGCGCCTGATTACGATACTCCACCAGAGGGACCATCCTCGCGCGTCGATGCAGCGCCGCGTTTAGAGGCCAGCCCGCTTGACGCTTTTTACGGGGGGCAGGTCAACCGACAAGTCCGCATCGAGCAGCGCGTCATCATCCGCATCTCTCCCCAGCGCCAGAGCAATCGCAACGAGTTGCTTGCGCAGCTTCCTCAGCGCGGCCTCAATACCCGCTTCGAAGAGCGGGAGATGGAGCGTTGCCTGCCGGTCAACCGCATCTCCGGCGTACAGACCGGGACTGGCAACCGCCTGCTGCTGTTCATGCGCGACCAGCGTATCATCAGCATCAATCTGGAGCGTGCATGCCGTGCGCGAGAATTCTACTCAGGTTTCTATGTCGAGCGCAGCGATGACGGTCAGCTTTGCGTTGATCGCGACGCGCTGCAATCGCGCAGCGGCGCGAAATGCGACATCGAGCGCATGAGCCAGCTGGTCGCTGTCACCGAATAACAGTCGCCTCGCGAGGCGCATTTCTTGACTTTTCGGCGCATTTTGACCAATTGCGCCCCTGTTGCACACGGACATCTTTCGCGTGCAGGCAAATCACGGCGGCTTTGCTGCCCCCTATCCGGACATTTTGAAACGCATGACATTCGCCGATCTCGGCCTCTCACCTGAATTGCTCCAAGCCGTCGAAACCGCCGGCTACAGCGAACCAACGGCCATCCAAGCCGAAGCCATCCCCGCCGTCCTGATGATGAAGGATTTGATCGGGATTGCGCAAACCGGCACCGGCAAGACCGCGAGCTTTGTGCTCCCGATGATCGACGTCATGGCCGCCGGACGCCGCCGCGCGCTGATGCCGCGCTCGCTTATCCTTGAACCGACGCGCGAACTCGCTGCACAAGTTGCCGAGAATTTCGAGAAATACGGCGCGAACCACGACCTGAAAATGGCGCTGCTGATCGGCGGCGTGCAAATGGGCGATCAGCTCAAGGCGCTCGACGAAGGCGTCGATGTTCTGATCGCGACACCGGGCCGCTTGATGGATTTGTTCGAGCGGGGCAAGATTCTGCTTTCGGGCTGCGAGCTGCTGGTGATCGACGAAGCGGACCGGATGCTCGACATGGGCTTCATTCCCGATATCGAATTCATCTGCTCCAAGCTGCCCGAAACGCGTCAGACGATGCTGTTCTCGGCCACTATGCCTGCGCCGATCGAGAAGCTGGCGGCGAAATTCCTCAGCAATCCCAAGCGGATCGAGACTGAACGCGCGGCGACCACTAACAAAGATATCACTGCCTTCAAAGTTCCCGTGAAGGCCCGCCAAAAGCGCGATACGCTCGAATGGCTACTCGCCAATGACCAGGTCGAGACCGCGATCATCTTTGCCAATCGCAAGACCACGGTGCGCGACCTTAACAAGCATCTGCAAAAGCGCGGATTTTCCAGCGGCGAGATTCATGGCGACATGGACCAGGGCTCGCGTTTGAAGGAGCTTGACCGCTTCAAATCGGGCGATGTGAACATTCTGGTCGCGTCCGACGTCGCTGCACGCGGGCTAGACATCAAGGGTGTCTCTCACGTCTTCAACTACGACACGCCGTGGCACCCCGACGATTATGTTCACCGGATTGGCCGCACAGGCCGCGCCGGAGCAAAAGGCCGGGCCTTCACACTGGTTGCGGATGAAGACGCTGAAGCGATCACCAATGTCGAAAAGCTGACCGGCGCGAAGATCAAGGTCTTTGGCAAAGAGGACGTACGGGTCGAACTCGCTGATCCGGGTGATAGTCAGTCAAAACATTCGGCCGAAGACGAGCCGCAAGAGAAGAAGCCGCGTTCACGCAGTCGCAAGCGCGATGACGGGGATGAGGCGCCGGCCAAGCCGACACGTGAACGCAAGCCGCGCTCAGAAGATAAGCCTGCCGAAGAGAAGCCAGAGCGCAAAGCGGAAAAGAAGCCCGAGAAGAAACAGGCCCGCCGCCGAAACGAGGATGACGAGCCGGTTCCTGCAGGCGAATGGAATGGGCCGCAGCCGGGTTTTCTGGGCGTCGGCTTCAAAGACTGAAGGCGCCAAGGCGCGAAGTTAGGGTACCGCGAACACGTGGGCGATCATGCGATTGCCCTCGAACACCGCGCGATCCTCGACATGGGTGTCATCGACGAAGACAAAGTCGAACACGCCGTCTGAGTTGCTGTCGCTGTGAAGCATCACCAGATACATCGTACCGCTTTCCGGCGCGGGATTGATCGTTAGCTTCACGTCCCTGTTCGTGCCGCTTTCGACGAATGTGTATCCGGCAACGTAATCGCCGTTGGGACGCCCCTCAATAAAGGGGTGCACGACCAACCATCCATCGCTTTCGATGTGCACTTCAGGAAAAGTGAGAGTGGTTCCGTCACCGCGCCGGATCGCGGCACTGTCCGAAGTGATGCGCTGTTCGGTGTAGGTGCTGTCGGACGAGCGCTCGACACCCTCGACCATGATCCAATTTGCCTCGCCATTGCCTAGCGTGATGGCAGCCGTCTCGCCGCTGTCTTGAGCTTGTGAGACGCCCGCAAGGCCCAGAACGAGTATGATTCCGATGGCAGTTCTCATATTGGCTTCTCCCCGCTTTGGCAGAAGATCATACAGGCTGCGTGCGAAATCAACAAAACGAGCCCGTGGACCTCTCGCGCGTGATCATGAACTACCGATGAGTTTCACTTTTTTTGCACGCTTATTGACACCGCGGTGCGCCTCGCTCAGTGTATCATTGTATTAATACACTGAGGAGATTGTGATGCGTGTGATCCTTTCGGCAATGCTGGCATCAGCAGTAGCTCTGGCCGGAACAACAATGGCGGCGGCGCAGGAAACGGACCCGAATAATCCGGTCGAGCCGACGATCATCCCGCTTGCGTTCGAATTTTCGGCAGAAGGGCTTGCCGGACCGGGGGCTGTACAAGTCCGCGCGAAGATCGAAGATGCGCAATTCATCGGGATCGGGGAAGATCACGGCTTTGCCGACGCACCCGCGCTCATTGCAGCACTCGCCTCCGAGGGAGCAGAGCACGGATTTGACACCTACGCGATCGAGGTCGGACCATGGAGCGCAGACTGGCTGCGCGACCAGCTGGCATCAGGCGGGGTCGAAGGCTACGGCGAAGCGCTTCGCGGACGTCCTCTAGCAATTCCGTTCTTGTCCATGCGCGAAGAGGCCGAAGTGGCGAGCGCCTTTCTCGAAGAAGGCAAACTGTGGGGCATCGATCAGGAATTCATCGGATCGCCTTTGGTCCACCTCGAGTGGTTTGTGCAGCGGATAGGAGATGCAGATGGAGGCGATGAGCTGCGTTCATGGCTGACAGCCGAGCGCGAGGCCTTCGCCAGCGGCAACCAGCCCGCGGTGTTTATGGCAAGTGCGGGGCCGGACAAATGGGGCCGCCTGCGGGAGATTTTCGCACGTGACGGCGAGGCGCTCGAACTGGTTGATGCGCTGGAGTTGAGCCAGTCGATATACATCGCAAACTTCACCGGACGCGGATTTGACAACAACACCGACCGTGTCGCGCTGATCCGCGAGTATTTTCTTGACCAATATGCATCAGCGCAGGGTGAGGGCGTCGCGGCGCCGCGCGTGCTCTATAAGATGGGCGCGGTCCATGTCGGACGCGCGACCTCGCCGATGAAGACCTTCGACATTGGCTCACTGCTCGAGGGCATGGCCGCCGCCAACGGGATGGAGGCGCTGCACATCGCCTATTTGCCGATCGGCGGCGAGCAGCTCTCGGTGCGCCCGTCTGCGGATGGCGCGTTTCGGGTTAGCCCTGTCAGTCGCGGCGAGCAGCTCGCCGACCAACTCCAACAGGCCGGTGTCGATATGGATGTTGTGCGTGAAGGGGAAGGGCACTTCATCATCGATCTGGAACCGGTTCGCCGCGCGATGGGCAATAGAGGTCTCAACGAGGCGGATGACATGTTCCGCTTTGTGCTGCTGGGTTTCGACTACCTCGTTACCACCAATCAGGGGCGTCCGGGCACGCCTCTAGCGGAGCGGTAGGGCTAACCCACCAAGGTCACAAAGCTGTCGATCACGCGTTTTTCGCCTGCATCCTCAAACTGGATGGTGAGCTTGTTGCCTTCCTGATCGATCACGCAGCCGGTGCCGAATTTGTCGTGGCTGACCATTGCGCCGATCACGATATCGCTGCGCGGTTTGGCGGCGAAACTGGCGGCGCTGCGGCCGGGTTCGGCGAGGCGTTGCTGGCGCGTTTCGTAGCCGCTGTCGACCGCGCGCCGCCATCCGGGGCCGCGCGATTGCGCGCGTTCGGGCCGGTCGCGCGCGACATGGGCGAAGGGATCGTCATTTTCCGACCAGTTTGCCCGCCACAATGACGCGCCGCCGGTCATCGTGCTTTCCTGCTCGATATGTTCCTCGGGAAGCTCTTCGATAAAGCGCGAGGGGATCGAGCTGGTCCATTGGCCGTAAATGCGCCGGTTCGCCGCGTGGAAGATCGCGCAGCGCCGCCTTGCGCGGGTGATCGCGACGTAAGCGAGGCGGCGTTCTTCCTCCAGGCTGGCGAGCCCGCCTTCGTCGATGGCGCGCTGGGAAGGGAAGACACCTTCCTCCCACCCGACGCAAAAGACATGATCGAATTCCAGACCCTTGGCGGCGTGGATCGTCATGATCGTGACGGTCTCTTCTTCGTCGCCGCGATCATTATCCATGACCAGGCTGACATGCTCCAGGAAGTCGCCCAGCGTCTCGTATTCCTCCATCGCGCGCGCGAGTTCGGAGAGGTTCTCCGCGCGGCCTGCGCTTTCCGGCGAGCGGTCGGCGGCGAGCATGTCGTTATAGCCGCTTTCGTCGAGCACGAGGCGCATGAGGTCGGCGGGTGTCATGACCTCGGCCGCTTCGCGCCAGGCGAGGAATTGCTGGAGCAACCCGCCAATTGTGTTCGCCGCTCGCTTGGGCAGTTCGTCGCTATCGGCAAGCTCCAGCGAGGCAGCGGCGAGCGGCAAGTTCACCCGCCGCGCATGCTGGTGCATCTTCTCCAGCGTCTTTGCGCCAAGCCCGCGTTTGGGCTGGTTGTAAATCCGTTCGAATGCGAGATCGTCCTGCGGCTGCGCGATCACCCGCAGATACGCGAGCGCATCGCGGATCTCGGCGCGCTCGTAAAAGCGGAAGCCGCCTATGATCCGGTAGTTGATCCCGATCTGGATGAAGCGGTCTTCAAACTCGCGCGTCTGGTACTGCGCGCGCACAAGAATCGCGACCTGATCCAGAGGCGCGCCTTCGCCTTCGAGCCGCTCGATCTCTTCGCCCACGCGCCGCGCTTCTTCGGGAGCGTCCCACACGCCGATCACGCGGACTTTGTCCCCGCCATTGACCTCGGTCCACAGCGTCTTGTCATGCCGTTCGCTGTTCGCGCGGATCAGGCCGGAAGCCGCGCCCAGAATGTGCGGGGTGGAGCGGTAATTCTGTTCCAGCCGGATCACCGCCGCGCCGGGAAAATCCTTTTCAAACCGCAGGATATTGGCGACTTCTGCCCCGCGCCATGAATAGATCGACTGGTCATCATCGCCGACCACGCAGATGTTTTTGCGCGTCTGGGCGAGCAGCCTCAGCCACAGATACTGGACCGCGTTGGTGTCCTGATACTCGTCGACGAGGATGTATTTGAAGCGCTGCTGATACTCGGCCAGCACGTCACTGTGCTTGCGGAAGATGTTGAGCACATGCAGCATCAGATCGCCGAAATCGCAGGCATTCAGCGCCTTCATCCGCTCCTGATAGGTCCGGTAAAGCGCCTGACCTTGCCCGTTGGCATAGGCCTCGCTTTCGCCTGCATCGAGATCGTCGGGATTGAGCCCGCGATTCTTCCAGCGGTCGATCAGTCCGGCGAGCTGGCGCGCAGGCCAGCGCTTCTCGTCCAGATCGACTTCGTTGATCAGCTGCTTGAGCAGGCGCAGCTGGTCGTCAGTGTCGATGATCGTGTAATTGCTTTGCAGGCCCGCCAGTTCGGCATGGCGGCGCAGCATCTTGGCGCAGATCGAGTGGAACGTGCCCAGCCACGGAATTCCTTCCGCGCCCGCTCCCAAATGCCCGGCGACCCGCTCGCGCATCTCGCGCGCGGCTTTGTTGGTGAAGGTGACGCACAGGATTTCGCTGGGCCACGCGCGCCGTGTCGCCACCAGATGCGCCAGCCGCGCGGTCAGCGCCGCCGTCTTTCCCGTGCCGGCGCCTGCGAGCATCAGCACCGGTCCCTCGGTGGTCAGCACCGCCTGACGCTGCGGCGGGTTAAGCCGTTCGGCATAGGCGGGCACGGGGCCGTCGGTCGCGCTTGTATCGGCGGGGAGGGGGAGATTTTGGCTCATGACATTCTGCGAACAAGTAGAGAACAAATGAATTGCGCGCAAGTTCGCACATCCGCCGCGCCCGCGCACTGTCTGGCGTGCCCAAGTCCCCCGAAATTCGCCTCAACCTGTTTGAACAACGCCTCTCGCCAGCCTGTGCCGATGATGGGATGCAGGACGCCGCGCGCTCTTTCCCAAGCGAACAATGCCTGTCATTCAATCACTTGTCTGGGCCCGAGGGTGATCTGGTCCAGCCGCGTGAACGTTCGTCGACGCTTGGGAATAGGCCAATACCGGCCGCACAATGGAGTACCCGATGCGTAAGGCACATATCTATCTAATCGGCGTTGCAATTGCGACGCTTGGCGTGGTCACTGCTTCTCCGGGCGCAGCCGCTGTTCAGGACGAGGGCGACGGACACAGCGCGCCTTCTGGTTCCGAAGCGCCCGCGCTCACTCCCGACCAACAAACCGAATATGGCAGCTGGCCGGTCGAACGTCAGGCCGAATACGAGCTGTGGCCGGCAGAGACGAAGTCCTATTACTGGTCGCTGGAGCCGGAGCGCCAGCTACTGTTCTGGCGGCTGACCGATCAGGACAAGATCGCGCTGACTGCCATGACCGGCCCGGAGCGCGATGCGGCCTGGAACCAGATCGAATCCCGCGCCGCGACGCCTCCCGAGGAAGGGTAAGCGGGCAGACCCTCCCGCATTCGCTCTTCCCGCGGACGGGTGGTCACGCGGGAACTGCGCCGGCTCAACCCTCTGCTGTGGCCGGCGTGTTGGCGGGGGCAGGCTCGCGCCGCATAAGCGTGAGCCTGCCTTTGCCCACCTTGCGTGTGGTTTCAATCGAGAGGCCTTTGACTTCAGGCTCTTCATTGAATGCCGTTTCCAGCGCGATCCAAGTCGCCTCGCCAATCCAGCCAAGCCGCAGCATCCGGTCGAGCGCAACTTCGCCCGCATTGGTGTGATAGGGCGGGTCGAGCAGGATGAGATCATGCGGTTCGCGCGCGGCGCGCAGGGACATGACCGAGCCTGTCTCAACAGTGGTGCGGTCGCGTGCGCCGAGATGAGTGATGTTGGCGCGGATCGTGTCCACTGCGGTGCGGTCCTGTTCGACAAACAGGCAGTGCGCCGCGCCGCGAGACAGCGCCTCCAAGCCCAGCGCGCCCGAGCCTGCGAACAGATCGGCGACGCGCAGGTCTTCAAAGCTGCCGAGGCGGCTGGTGAGCATCGAGAACAGAGTTTCGCGCGTGCGATCCGCCGTTGGGCGCGTTGCTTCACCCTTGGGCGCGGAAAGCTTCCGCCCGCGCCATTCGCCTGCGATAATTCTCACTTCTGGCCCCGCTTCAGAGTGCTGATAAAGCGATCAAGGTCTCCCTTGCGAATGCGCGCAACTTGTCCACGCGGCAGATCGCCCAGCGCAAAGGGACCGTAGGATGTGCGGATCAGCCGGTTCACTTTAAGCCCCAGATGTTCGAGCACGCGGCGCACTTCGCGGTTCTTGCCCTCGGTGATGGTCAATTCGATCCACTGGTTCTTGCCGCCGCTTGGCCCGGAGCCGCCGGTGCCGCGTTCGAGATTGGCGTCGATCGAGCCATAGCGCATGCCGTCGATTTCGACCCCTTCGATCAGCGATTCAAGCTGTTCCTGCGACACTTCGCCAAAGGCGCGCGCGCGGTAGGTACGCGGGATGCCAGAGGAAGGCAGTTCCATCTGGCGTTTCAGCCCGCCATCATTGGTGAGGAGCAGCAGCCCCTCGGTGTTGAGGTCGAGCCGTCCGATTGGCATCAGGCGCGGCGTATCCTTGGGCAGCGCATTGCGCAGCGCGTCATAAATCGTCGCACGGCCAGCATTGTCACGCTCGGCTGTGATCAAACCGGTGGGCTTGTGAAAGACAAAGAGTTGTGATGGCTCCGGCCCGGCAACCGGCTTTCCATCGACGCTGACGCCTTTGAGGCTGGTGAGGAAGGTCGCTGGTGTTTCGACCGGCTTGCCATCAATGGTGATGCGCTTGTCAGCGATCATCCGCTCGATCTCGCGGCGGCTGGCAATGCCGGCGCGCGCGAGCAATTTCGCAATGCGGTCGCCTTCGGGGCGGTCATCGGCCTGTTTTGGGTTTGTGGGCATGTTTATCCTTTGGGCGCCGCAGCTAGGCGCTCGGCCCGCTTCCCGCAAGTTATCTTGGCCGCAAATGATCCTCGACTATCTGGTTGAAGCGCGCAATGCCGCCTTCGAGCAGGCCGAGCGTCAATTCCGGCACCGCGCCGCTTTCCAGACCCTGTTGACCAAGCTCCGCCGCGCGGAAATCCTCGCTGGCAAAGACCCCGCCGTCGAGCAGGTTCCAGCTGCGTTCCCAGTGATCGCGCGCTTTGTCAGTTGTGGGCTCCTCGCGTATCAGCATAAAGTCATCCACCAGCGTCAGATCATGCGCTTGCGGCATCAGCACCATGACATTCACATAGTCAGGGCTGGGCACGATCACGGTGGCAGGGAGCAGCTGATAGGCGAAGGTGATGATCCTGCGCATCGCGTCCATATCGGCGAGGTCAATCCCCTCCATTTCCTCCAGCCGGCCGACGGCAGAGCGCGAATGCGGTCCGATCTCATCGCCTGCAGTCACGCCGTCCTTGAAGAACGGCCCAATCGTATTCGCGTGCAGGCGGGTGACGTGATAGCTTTCGAGGAAGGCATCCATGATGAGCTTCCAATTGCCTTTGACCGTGTGAGTCTTGCGGCGGAAGAGGAAACTGTCATCCATCCCAAAGGCGGAGAAGTCCTCGCTGACAAGGCGCGCATCGGAAAAGTCCGCGTCTGCATCGGGTGCAAACCAGATCAGGCCGCCCGCTTCGAGGCTGGGGAGCTCGACTAAGCCGTAATCGCTCTTGTCCATCTCCGGAAACGTCTCGGGACGGGGCAAGGCGAGCAGCCTGCCATCAAGCTTGTAGGTCCAGGCGTGATAGGGGCAGACCAGCCGCTTTGCGCATTGGATGTCATCGCCTTCGACCAGCCGCGTGCCGCGATGGCGGCAGACGTTGAGGAAAACGTGCGCGGTTCCTTGGTCATCGCGGGTGATCAGCAGCGGGCGTCCGGTCGCATCATGCGGGACGGCCATGCCTGCTTTGGGCAAAAGAGCTGAAGGACAGAGCACTTGCGGGAGCCGCTCGAACAAAACCGCTTTCTCGCGCTCGAAATGCGCCGGATCGGTGTAGCAGCTCGCCGGAACCTTGGCGATTGCGCCATTGCTCTGGCGCGGCTTTCCCTCGCGGATCGTCTCCGCCAGCGCCAACTGGCCCGGTGTGGCGCGCAAATTGGGTAAATCTGTTGTCGACGCGTTCATCGCGGCTTTCCTATTTCTCTCAACCAAGCGTAGTGTTGCACGAATTTAGGTTCAGACAAAAGGACGGTTGAGGCAATGGACTCAAGCACACTCATTCTTTTCGGAGTGATCGCCGCGATGGTGGGGCTTGCCTTTGTGGTCCCGTCCTTTGCGCCTTATCGTCGCAAGATGCCGTTCGTGGCGTTCCTGCTCGGCATTTCGTCCGGCTTTCCGCTGACCTTATTGCTCGGCACGATGACGTTCTGGCTTTCCAAGGTTGGGATCGACAAGTCGACCATCGGCTTCGCCATCGGGCTGACGACGCCGTACACGCTCAAGTTTCTGTGGGCGCCGTTCGTAGACAAGGCGCGCATTCCATTCCTCAGCAACTGGTTGGGGCAGCGCCGTGCATGGCTGTATGTCGTGCAAGCCGCATTGGTTCTGGCCCTTTGGCAACTCGGCACCAGTGAACCGACGAACGGCAATATCGGCACCTTCGCCATATGGGCAATCATCGTCGCTTTCTTGTCCGCAACGCAGGACATCGTGATCGACGCCTACCGGATCGAGATCCTCTCCGACGAAGAGATGGCGCACGGTACGGCGATGAACCAGTTCGGCTATCGCACCGGCAATCTGTTGGCAGGCGCGGGCACGATCTACCTCGCTTCAACCGAAGGTTACGACATCGGCTGGGCGATGGCTTATGGCGTCACCAGCTTCCTGGTCCTTCCCGCTGCGCTAGGTGCCCTGTGGGCAGGAGCGGGCCGCTACGACCCGACGACCGCGCGAGCGGCCGGCCAGAAGTTTTCCAGCTGGCTGATGGAAACCGTGGTCAATCCGTTCCGCGAGTTTCTTGGCCGGAAGGGCGCTGTGCTGATCCTACTGTTCGTGCTGATCTACAAGGTTGGCGATGCCATGGGGCAGGGGATGCTCAACCCGATGATTGTCGAGCTGGGTTTTTCCGACACCGAGTTCATCACGATCAACAAATTTGTCGGGTTCGGCGCGCTGATTGTTGGTTCGGCGCTGGGCGGACCTTTTATCGCTTGGCTGGGAATGGGCAGGGCGTTGATCATTTCCGGCCTTCTGATGATGCTGTCGAACTTCCTCTTTGTGATCCTTGCGATGGTTGGCGACAACAATGTGATGCTGGCGCTAGCCGTGGGTACGGAGAACCTCACATCAGGCATCGGATTGACGGTGTTCGTCACCTACTTGTCGGGCTTGTCGAACCTCGCATACACGGCGACACAATTCGCGCTGCTTTCCAGCTTTGCAGCGGTCGGCCGGACGTGGCTTGCGACACCTTCGGGTTACCTTGCGGAGAATCTCGGCTGGGTCGGTTTCTGGACCTTCACAGTGATCGTCGCTGTGCCAGGAATGCTGCTGCTCTGGCTAATTTGGCGCAAAGGCTTTGTTGTCGAAAGCGTGCGGCAGACCGGCGCTGGTGACGAGCCGGAACCGGTTAAAGCCTAGTCTGGCACTTCGTCATTGAGCCTTAGCGCTTCGCCCGCGAGGTAGAGCGAGCCTGCGATAAGGATCGGGTGCTCGTCAGCGGGGATGTTGAGCAGCGCGTCTTCGAGGTCGGCGCGCGCGGCTGCATCGGGTCCGAAAGCCTCGGCCGGATGCGCATCGTGGCCGGGAACAGGGACGATGGAGAGGCTCTGCACCCGCTCACCAAGCGCGTCGGTGATCGAATGTGGGTCCTTGTTGTCGAGCATTCCAAGGATGAGGTGAAGCGGCTCATCGAACCATTCGGAGATAACCTGGCCTGCGCTTGGATTGTGTCCGCCGTCGAGCCAGATATCTCGGTCATTGGTCAGCACAGTCAGCGGGCCAGACTTGAGCACTTGCATTCGCGCCGGCCAATGAGCACGCCGCACACCACGGAGATAGGCCTCTTCGCCGATGGCAAGCCGGTCTTGTGAGCGCAGCATGTCGCGCGCCAGCGCTGCATTGAGAATCTGGTGCTTGCCGAGCAGCAGCAGGTTTCTGACTTCGCCTTCCTGGTCCGCCGTGACGCCCTGACCGTCGATGCTGAAGAAGGCCTGTTCCTCGATCAGCGCATTCGTTTGCTCGATCAGTTTCGCCCCAGAGGTCGCCGCAACCTGCCTGATTGCATCGCGTGCCTCTTGCTGGTGTTGGCTAGTCATGGAAACGAGCGGCACGCCGCGCTTGGCTATTCCGGCCTTTTCAAACGCAATCCGCGCCATCGGATCGTTAGGCAAGCCTTCCTCGGGCGCCAGCAGAAACCGCTCATGGTCAATCCCCAAAGCAGCGATTCCGCAGGCTGCTACCGCCTCAGGTTCGAGCACATTGGTTGCATCGAGCCTCCCGCCAAGGCCCACCTCGACCACGCAGACATCTGCGGGGACGCGGGCGAATTCGGTGAAGGCGGCGGCGATGGTGATTTCGAAAAAGCTGCAACCCAGCCCCTCGGCGGCGTCGAAGACTTCTTCGAGCAATTTTGCCAGTCGCGCATCCTCGATCAGCTTGCCCGCAACGCGAAAACGTTCGTTATAGCGGACCAGATGCGGGGAGGTGGTGACGTGGACGGCGTAGCCTTGCGCCTCCAGCATCGCGCGCAGAAAGGCGCAGGTTGAACCCTTGCCGTTGGTCCCGGCGACATGAAAGACCGGCGGCAGGCGCTTGTGCGGATCGCCCAGCCGCGACAGCAACTCGAGGACAGCATCGAGGCCCAGAATATCACGCTGAATGCTCAGCTCGCTCAACCGATCCAGCTGCGCCTGCACGCGCGGATCATCCGAACGTCCCATATCCCTCATGATGTCAGACTAACGCCGGTCAGGCAGCTTCAGCGGGCTGGAGATAGTCGAGCACATCGGCGAGCGTATCTTTGAGCGCATGCCGGGGCACAACCATGTCGACCATGCCGTGCTTGTGCAGATATTCCGCGCGCTGGAAGCCTTCGGGCAGCTGCTCGCGGATCGTGTCCTGAATGACGCGCTGGCCTGCAAAGCCGATGAGCGCACCTGGCTCTGCAATATGAACATCGCCCAGCATCGCGTAGCTGGCGGTGACGCCGCCCGTGGTCGGGTCCGTGAGGATCACGATATAAGGCAGGCCAGCGGCCTTGAGCCGCCGCGTCATCACAGTCGCACGCGGCATCTGCATCAGGGACAAAATGCCCTCCTGCATCCGCGCACCGCCCGCTGCGGTAACCACGACATAGGGGCACTTGCGGGTCAGAGCACGCTCCGCACCTCGGCAGAACGCCTCGCCCACAGCCATACCCATTGACCCACCCATAAAGGTGAAGTCCTGCACGCCAACCACCGCCGGATGGTCGTTGATTGTGCCCGACCCTACGACATAGGCATCGCGTGTGGGAATTTCGGCAGGGTTTTTGGCGCGCGCGGCTTTGAGCCGATCGGTGTATTTCTTCTGGTCTTTGAACTTGAGAGGATCTTCGGTGACTTCGGGCAAGTCAAGCAGCTCGAAACCCGGGTCGAGCAACAACGCCAGCCGCGCATCGCCGCCGATACGCCCGTGATGCTCACAGCGCGGGCAGACGCTCAGATTGTCCTCATATTCCTGGACAAAGAGCATTTCCTGACAGGATTTGCACTTGATCCAGAGGTCTTTCTCAGTCGTCTTCTTGTCGGCACTAAAGCCGAGCGAATTGCGGACGCGGTTGAACCAGTTCATTTGCTTGCCTTTTGCATTGCTGCGACCATTGCGGCGGTGAGCTCCTGTAGCTTGGCAGGGGCGTCTTTGCCAAATTCTTCGACCAGATCGATAAAGGCGGAGCCGACCACGACCCCGTCCGCGACTTGCGCGATCTCGGCGGCTTGTTCAGGCGTGCGCACACCAAAACCGACCGCGACAGGGATATCGGTGGCGCGTTTAATGCGCGCCACATTGGATCGAATCGAGTCGATGGCGGCCTGCTGCTTGCCGGTAATCCCCGCGACCGAGACGTAATAGAGAAAGCCCTCGCTGCCGTCGATTACGGCGGGCAGGCGCTTGTCGTCGGTGGTCGGCGTGGCGAGGCGGATCGGAGCGATGCCCTTGGCGCGTAGCGCAGGGCCGAGCGCATCGTCTTCCTCCGGCGGAATATCGACGCAGATGACGCCATCGACGCCCGCCTTGGAGGCGGCATCGGCAAACCACTCAGGCCCGCGCCGGATCATCGGGTTGGCATAGCCCATTAGAACGAGCGGCGTCTTTGGGTGGCGCGCGCGGAACGCGGTCGCAATTTGCAGCACATCCGCCGTGGTGGTCCCCGCACCAAGCGAGCGGAGGTTTGCGGCCTGAATCGCAGGCCCATCCGCCATCGGATCGGTGAAGGGCATCCCCAGCTCGATCACATCCGCACCGCCTGCGACCAGCGCGTCGAGGTTGGCAGCCGTGTCCCCGTCGCCTGCAGTGATGAAGGCGACGAAGGCGGGGTGGGGGGCGGAGAAGGCTTGTGAGAGGCGGGTCACGGTTTCTTAGCTCCCAATCGGGACTCAATAATGCGAACCGGAATGGCGAAGAGTGGCAACAGGAGTACTGACCATTGGGCTATCTTGCGGATCATCAATGAACGATCACATCGATATACCTCATCAACCAGAATGACGGTTGTTGGTGCGTCAGAGCTGCAAAACAAGCTGTAGTCGAAGAAGTCCAATGCTCCGTGTTCGAAAATTTCCAGGAGCGCAGCCAAGCCAGCGGCAACAAGCAGCACATTGGCAATCGGTTTGCTTGATAAACCGGCCTTTCCAAAGAGCCCAGAAAGCCACCAATGAATTGCAAACAGGATAGACAAGATCACGCCGGCCATGATTGCCATAGCCGGTTGAAGCGTTTGGAAGGAAATTCCGCCAGCGGGACCGGGGCCATATTCCCTCATCACCTCTGCTCTATGGGCTTCAAGCAACGGATCGATGATGAAGTATAGCGCGATCGCAATGAACCAAATTATCAACAGTGAAATTAGAAGCGGTTTTCCCACTTCACCACCCGCAGTATTCACATCTCCACTCCGAGCTTCTCGGCCACGGTGAAGATATCCTTGTCGCCGCGTCCGCACAGATTCATCAGGATGATCTGGTCTTCGCTCATCGTCTTTGCGCGGTCGGCGACTGCGGCAAGCGCATGGGACGGCTCCAAAGCAGGAATAATCCCCTCGGTCCGGCACAGCAGTTTGAACCCGTCCAGCGCTTCCTCGTCGGTGACGGCGGTGTATTCGACGCGGCCCGTGTCTTTTAGCCATGCGTGTTCAGGACCGATACCGGGGTAGTCGAGACCAGCGCTGATAGAGTGGCCTTCGGTAATCTGGCCGTCTTCATCCTGCAGCAAATAGGTCTTGTTGCCGTGCAGCACGCCGGGTGCGCCGCCAAGCAAGCTCGCGGCATGTTCGTCGCCGTCCAAGCCGTGCCCCGCCGCTTCGACGCCAAGCATTTTCACGTCGGCATCGTCGAGGAAGGGGTGGAACAGTCCCAGCGCGTTCGATCCGCCGCCGATACAGGCGATCAGCAAATCGGGCAGACGACCGGTGCGGGCGAGCATTTGCGCGCGCGCTTCAGTGCCGATCACGCTCTGGAAGTTGCGCACCATCTCTGGATAAGGATGCGGACCTGCCGCAGTGCCGATGATGTAGAACGTGTCGTGGACATTCGCGACCCAGTCGCGCAGCCCTTCATTCATGGCGTCTTTGAGCGTCGCGCCGCCGCTGGTAACGGGGACAACTTCCGCGCCGAGCAGCTTCATGCGGAAGACATTGGGCGATTGCCGCTTCACGTCCTCTGCGCCCATGTAAATGACGCAAGGCAGGCCAAAGCGCGCGCACACGGTCGCGGTCGCGACCCCGTGCTGGCCCGCGCCTGTCTCAGCGATGATGCGGGTCTTGCCCATCCGCTTGGCGAGCAGGATCTGCCCGATGCAATTGTTGATCTTGTGCGCGCCGGTGTGGTTGAGCTCATCGCGCTTAAACCAGACCTGCGCCCCGCCAAGCGCCTCGGTTAGCCGCTCAGCAAAATAAAGCGGGGAAGGGCGGCCTACGTAATGCTCTAACAGGTCGTCAAACTCGGCCTGAAATGCGGGATCGGCCTGCGCAGCGCGATATTCGCGCTCCAGATCGAGAATCAGCGGCATCAGCGTTTCGGCGACATAGCGTCCACCATACTCGCCGAAATGGCCGCGCTCATCGGGCTGCGTGCGAAAGGAATTTGGTGCGTCCATCCCAAGCGGATTGGCAGAGCGCGGCCTGTGTGTCCACCAGACTCTTGACGATGAATTCTGTCGATCTGTTAATCTAATGTTGCGCCGATGCAACGCTTAAGAAAAGCTCGACTATTCTATACTTTGTCAGTTGAAATTCAGGTTCGGGGGACGAAATAGCACCTCCCCGCCGTTTCTTCCCTAATTTTGAACGGCTAGAACTTGGAAGGACAAACTATGCGTAAGATCGCAATTGCACTCGGCGTTGCAGCCGCGGCCATCTCAACCCCCGCAATGGCAGACGAAGCCCGCATCGAAGCTCGCGGCGGTATCATCTCCGCTTTCGGCACCGAAGAAGCCACAGCTGGCGTCGCAGCCGGTTACGACTTCGACCTCGGCGATACCGTGTTCGCGGGCGTCGAAGTTTCGGGCGACAAGGTACTGGTCGACGGCAGCGACATCTATGTCGGTTTCACCGGTCGTCTCGGCGCGAAGCTCTCCGAAGACACGCGCCTGTTCGCCGCAGGTGGCTACACCGTCGGTGAAGGCGAAGACGTGCCGCACCTTGGTGCAGGCCTCCAGCACAACCTGACCGACCGCATCTACATCAAGGGCGAATACCGTCACTTTTTCAGCGACTTTGCTGATGCTGATTCGGGCGTAATCGGTTTCGGCCTGCGCTTCTAATCAACTTTGAAGCAAGACAAACGGGGTGGCCTCGCAATCATGCGGGGCCACCCTTTTTTTGCCGAAAGTTCAGTCAGGCGGTCTGTGCATAGAGCGCGGCCGCGCAGAAATCTGCAATCAGCTTCTCGTCCTTGATACCTGGCGCGCTTTCGAGGCCTGAAGAGGCATCAACCAGAGGCGCTCCGGTGGCGCGGATCGCCTCGGCGACGTTGTCGGGGTTGAGCCCGCCTGCAAGCCCCCAATCGGCAGAGTGCGAGTGCCCCTTGAGCAGGCTCCAATCGAAGCCGATGCCGTTGCCTCCGGGCAGGGCTGCGTCGGTCGAGGGTGGCGGCGCATCGAAGAGCAGCCTGTCGACATGGCCGGCATATTGCTTCGAGCGCTCAAGCGTCCCTGCATCGCGCACACCCAATGCTTTCCAGACTTCTAGACCCGTAGCATCGCGCACTTTGCCGACCCATTCCGGCGTTTCGCGCCCGTGGAACTGGATCACGTCGGGGCGGACAGAGTCGACCGCGCGCGCAGTCTCCTCGGCGCTGGCGTTGACGAGCAGCAGCACCGCTTTCACTCCCTCCGGCACCCCGGCGCGCAGCATCGCCGCCTGCTCGAGCGAGACGTGACGCGGGCTTTTGGCGAAATGCACAAGCCCCACATGGCTTGCTCCCGCCTCGGCAGCAGCGGAGATTGTCTCAAGCGTGGAAAGGCCGCAGATCTTGATCAGCATCACGCTGCTCTACCCGCTCGCCCGCAGCGACGACAAGCATTGGCTTGCGCTTTGACGAATTTTGGAAGACGTTCGCACCCAAATTCTCGTGAGGGGGAACCACAATGCACATCAAAACTATCACCGCCGTGCTCTTTGCGCTGCTTCTAGCCGCTTGCAATCCGATGGCCCAACTTGACGGGGCGACCGAAGAAATCGAGCGCTTCCATTCGACCTATAACCAGGGCGATGCGCGCGCTCTCTATGGCCAGACGGGGCAGGAGTTCCGCGATGTCACGGCGCCCGAGGATATGGATGCTTTAATCGAGCATGTGACCGAGTTCATGGGCAAAATGGAAAGCACATCGCGCGAAGGCTTCAACATCAACACCAATAACGGCATGACAACGACCGTGGTGACCATGAAGACTGTGTTCGAGAAAGGCGAGGCCATTGAGACCTTCACCTTCCGCGGTCAGGGAGAGGATTTGCGGCTGGTCGGCTGGAACGTCGATTCGCCGAATTTCATGGTTGAGCCAGCAACCGATTCTGCACCTGAACCTGCCGAAGCTGAATAGAGCAGCTTAGAGCGTTGCCTCGATGGCACGCGCGGCGGCTACGGGGTCGTCGGCGCGGCTGATAGGACGGCCGATCACGAGCACGCTGGCGCCATCATCACGCGCCTGACGCGGCGTGACTGTACGTTTCTGATCGCCGACTATGCTGCCTGCGGGGCGGAGGCCGGGGACGACGAAGAAGCCGTCCTTCCACTGCTTGCGCACGTCTTTCACTTCTTGTCCCGAGCATACGATTCCGTCGAGGCCAGCAGTGTGAGCCAGTTCGGCAAGGCGCATCACATGGTCATGCGGCGTGCCCCCGACGCCAGTATTGGCAAGGTCTCTTTCATCCAGGCTGGTGAGCATCGTCACCGCGACCACCTTGCAGCCCTCGGCCGCTGCGGCCTTGGCATCTTCCATCATCGCGCGCCCGCCGCTTGCGTGGATGGTGACGATCTTGGGCTCATAGAGATGCACCGCCTGCATAGCGCCCGCGACGGTGTTGGGAATGTCGTGAAACTTCAGATCAAGGAAGATCGGCAGGCCCATATGCGCGATTTCGTGGACCCCGTGGGGCCCGTGCGCGCAATAGAATTCCAGTCCCAGCTTTACCCCGCCAATATGCGCTTTGACCTTCTCGATCAGCGCCTTGGCCTGGTCGATCTGCGGGACATCCAGCGCAAGATAGACGGGATTGCTCATGCGGGTTTGCTGTCCTCTTGTGGGGTGTCGCCGAGCGCGAGATCGTTTTGAGCCTGAGCGGCGTTGTCCACAGGCTTGTCACCGGAGATACCCACAGACCCCTCCGAAGCTGCCGAAGGTTCGTGGCGCTGCGACAACGCGTTCGACTTGATCGAGGCTTCGAGGCTGCGGATCCGACGCCCGAGGCTCCATTTCACGCTGCGGTGGTACAGCCACATTGGCACCAGACCGAGCACCCAGAAGAACAGCGCGATTATGCCAACCGGCCAGTCGAACCCGATCGGGTCTTCGGATGGCCAAATCTTGACGCGCTGCGGCTCTCCGAAATTGAGCATCACGAACACTGCGATGAACACCGCGAGCGCGACCCACATCATGGTACGAACAGCTTGCACGAAACTAGTTCCTTTTCGAAAAGTTGTCGCTGATCTGGAAACCTAGGGCTTTTCGCTCCTGAGTCCAACCAACAGGCCCAAATCGCAGCGTCAACTGGCGTGATTGCTCAGCCGAAAACCCGGGCAAAAATCGTGTCGACATGTTTGAAGTGGTATTCGAGGTCGAATTTCTCTTCGAGTTCGGCGTCGGACAGGGCCGCGGTGACTTCCTCGTCGCCTTTGAGCAGTTCGAGCAGCGAAAGCGCGCCGTTCGATTCCCACACCTTCATCGCGTTGCGCTGGACCAGCCGGTAGGCGTCCTCGCGGCTCACACCTGCCTGCGTCAGCGCAAGCAACACGCGCTGCGAATGGACGAGGCCACCCATCGCATCGAGATTGCTCTGCATCCGTTCGGGATAGACCAGAAGCTTTTCGACCACGCCGGTTAGCCGCGCGAGCGCGAAGTCGAGCGTGATCGTCGCATCGGGACCGATGAAACGCTCGACCGAAGAGTGCGAGATATCGCGCTCATGCCACAGCGCGACATTCTCGAGCGCTGGCAGGGCATATGCGCGGATCATGCGGGCTTGGCCGGTGAGGTTTTCGGTCAGGATCGGATTGCGCTTGTGCGGCATCGCCGAAGAACCCTTCTGGCCCTTGGAAAAATACTCTTCGGCCTCGAGCACTTCGGTGCGCTGCAAATGGCGCACTTCCACAGCTAGCCGCTCGATACTGCCCGCGATCACCGCGAGGGTGGAGAAATACATCGCATGACGGTCGCGCGGGATCACCTGTGTGCTGACCGGCTCGACGGTGAGGCCAAGCTGCTCGGCGACATAAGCTTCGACTTCGGGGTCGATATTGGCGAACGTGCCGACCGCGCCCGAGATCGCGCAAGTTGCGATTTCCTTGCGCGCAGCGACCAGCCTGTCACGGCAGCGGTCAAACTCCGCATAAGCCTGCGCAAGCTTCAGGCCGAACGTCACCGGCTCTGCGTGAATGCCGTGGCTACGGCCGATTGTGGGGGTGAATTTGTGCTCTTCAGCGCGGGTGCGGATCGCCGCGAGAAGTCCGTCGAGGTCTTCGAGAAGCAAATCGGTCGCCCGGGCAAGCTGCACAGCAAGCGTTGTGTCGAGCACATCGGAACTGGTCATGCCCTGATGCATGAAGCGCGCTTCATCGCCGACCTGCTCGGCCACCCAAGTTAAGAACGCGATCACATCGTGCTTGGTCACAGCCTCAATCGCGTCGATGGCTTCAACATCAATTGCTGGGTTCGTGGCCCACCAGTCCCACAGTGCCTTGCCAGCGCTCTCAGGCACGACGCCCATCTCGCCCAGTTTTTGCGTCGCATGCGCTTCGATCTCGAACCAGATTCGATACTTCGCTTCGGGTTCCCATAGAGCGGTCATGGCGGGGCGGGCGTAACGGGGGACCATTGTCGGCGGACTTTCTGTGGTAATGGTTGCAGAACACGGGTTCGTTGTGTGCGCGGCTATTGCGGGCGGGCGCACTTGGCAAGGGGGGAAAGGGGATTGCTAAGGGCGATGTCCACGCCTCTTGCTCCATCTTCGTAATTGTAACCCGCCGCGGCATTGCTGCGAAAGGTTTGGCAGGAGGAACATCTATGACCAGCGCTTCGCACACGGGCGATCAGCAAGCCCCCGCGTCTATCCACCCTGCCGAACGGTTGCAGGAGGAACGCTATCCGCCATGGGTGCGGGTGACTTTGCGTCGATGGTCGAAATGGTATCTCGACGGGACCGAGACGTTCTTTCCCTTCACCGATATCGTCACGCGATTCTTCATTGCGATGTGGTATCTGCGTTCCGGCCTGGTGAAGGCGGCGGATTGGGACAAGGCACTCTATCTTGCGGCGAACGAATATCCCGTGGGCTGGATGGACCCTGTAACGGCTGCCCAGACCGGCCTTGCGATCGAATTGATCGGGCCAGTGCTGTTGATCCTCGGTTTCTTTACCCGTCCTGCTGCGTTGGCGATGGCAACGCTCACGATTGTGAGTCAGGCGGTCTATATTCCCACCACTACCAATCTGATCGTTAGCGCGATGCTGATCTGGTATGTGTTCCACGGCACTGGTGCATTGTCGCTCGACCGAGTTCTGGCATCGGGTTTAAAGGCCAGCGCCTTTCCACTCGCAAAGCCAACCATCGCGGCATGGGACTGGTCACGTGAGCATCTCGCGCCGATTGTCATGGCGGTTCTGCGAATCTGGATGGGCGTGACCCTGCTCGTCTATGCGCAGGTGTTCGATCCGCCAATCGCCGTGCAAACATGGCTGCCTACGACGATATTTGAAGGCTTCCCGGCATGGCTGGCGGTGTTCTGGTCGGTGTTCTTCTTCACCGGCTTTGGCGCGCTGATTGTCTCTTATGGCCTGTTCTTCCTGATCGCGTTCTACATGGTGACCGGCGCGCATCCGAATGTGACTTTCTTCCCCTTCCTCTTCCTCGCTTTGTACGAGGCGAAGGGCGCTGGATTGTTCTCGGTCGACCGCGCAATTCTGGCATGGATGGAGAAGAACATCTTCTTCGACCGCGAATATTCCGAAATCCCCGATCGCTGGCCGCATATTGTGGTGGTCGGAGCGGGCTTTGGAGGACTCGCTGCGGTTGAAAAACTGAAGCGGCTGCCGGTCAGGATCACGCTGATCGACAAGCGCAATTACCACCTGTTCCAGCCGCTCCTTTACCAAATCGCCACTGCGACGTTGAACCCGTCAGACGTCGCCACCCCGATCCGCAGCCTGTTTCGCGGTGACGGCAATGTGCGGGTGCTCAAGGGCACCGTCGAGGCGATTGATACCGATGCCAAGACCGTCACCTATAACGGCGATGCCGTGCTCGAATATGACCGACTGGTCCTCGCGACCGGCGCAACGCATTCTTATTTCGGGCGAGATGAATGGGGGCCATTTGCGCCCGGCCTCAAGACCGTTGAAGACGGCGTCGCGGTGCGCGGGTCGATCCTCAACGCATTCGAGGAAGCCGAGGCGTCGGACGATGCTGAACGGATCAAACGCCTGCTCACCTTTGTCATCGTCGGGGCAGGGCCAACCGGGGTCGAGCTTGCCGGCGCGATTGCTGAATTGGCTAAAGTCAGCGTCGAGCGCGAATTCCGCACCATCGACCCGTCAAGCGCGCGCGTCATTCTGGTCCAGTCGGGCCCGCGCATCCTGCCCGCATTTTCCGAGCAATTGTCCGAGGAAGCCGCCAAATCGCTCGAAAATCTCGGCGTGGAAATCCGCACCGGCGGCCGCGTGACAGAGATCGCAGAGGCGCATGTGCGGATTGGCGAAGACGAGCTGATCGAGAGCGAAACGGTGCTTTGGGCAGCTGGCGTCGCCGCATCTGCCGCTGCGCAATGGATTGGAGCAAAGTCCGACCGCGCGGGCCGTGTCGAGGTCAACGAGCTAATGCGCGCGCTCGATCAAGATGGCGAACCGATTGCCGACGTTTTTGCCATCGGCGACACCGCAGGTAGCAAAGGGTGGGACGGAGAAGCGGTCCCCGGCCTTGCTCCGGCGGCGAAACAGGCGGGCGCCTATGTGTCGCGCGTGGTCGAAGCGGAGTTGCTCGACAAGAAATGCCCCGGACCTTTTGTCTATAAACATCAGGGCAGCCTTGCGACGATCGGGCGGAAATCTGCCGTCGCCGACTTCGGACGGTTCAAACTGTCGGGAGCGCTGGCATGGTGGCTGTGGGGACTGGTCCATGTTGGCTTCCTCACCGGTGCGCGCAACCGTGTAACGGTGGTGGTGAACTGGGCATGGAACTTCTTCGCGCAGCATTCAGGCGTGCGGTTGATTACCGAAAAGCAGGTTTAAGCCCGCCCGCCTAGATCAGGCCTTTCGCGCGCAGGCTCACATGGCCTTCGCGCCCGATGATAACGTGGTCGTGCAGCGTCACGCCGAGCAGCCGACCTGCTTCGGCAATTCGCTGAGTGATCTGGATGTCGGCGCGGCTTGGCTCGGGGCTGCCGCTGGGGTGATTGTGGACAAGGATCAACGCGGTTGCGCCCACATCCAGAGCGCGGCGGATCACTTCGCGCGGATGGATCGCTGCCTCGTCGATTGAACCATCGCCAACGTGATGATCGTCAATCAGCCGGTTCTTGGTGTCCAGATAGAGCACGCGCACGCGCTCGACATTAAGGTGCGCCATATCGGTCGTGAGATAGTCGATCAGCGATTGCCAACTGCCGAGCACAGGCTTCGCCATGACTTCGTTACGGGTCATCCGGCGCGCTGCAATGGCCGCTGCTTTCAGCGCTGCTGCGCTGGTCTCGCCCACGCCTTTGACGCGCTGCATCGCTGCCGGATCAGCATTGAGTACCCCTGCAAGCGACCCGAAACGCTCGATCAGAGCTTTGGCCACCGGCTTGGTGTCGCCTTGCTTGATCGCGGCGAACAGCAGATATTCGAGCACTTCGTAATCAGCCAGCGCCTCGGCCCCGCCTTTGAGCAAGCGCTCGCGCAGCCGGGCTCGGTGTCCCGCGCCTGCATGCTTGCCCGCGCTCAAATCGGCGCTCTTTCCGGCCGATTCTTCGGTCTGGCCGAAATCGAAACTGTCTTTAGATTGTGGCAATCTGCGCCTCACCACTGAAATTGCGAGAGACTTCATTGCCTTTCGCAGGCGATCCGCGCAAGTGATGAACATGATGGCTGAAGCCGAGCCCCAATCCGATCTGCCCGCAATCGCGAGGCGCTACAGGCGAGGTATGTGGCCTTCACGGTGGCGCTGGCGCATCAGTTTGATGGCGCTGATCGCACTTGCTCTGTTTGCGTTGATGATCTGGATCGGACGAGAACGGATTGCGGGCGACCTCATCGACGATGCGCTGGCTGAATACGGGATCGAGGCGAGTTACGATATCGTTTCAATCGGGCCACAGCAGCAAGTGATCGAAAATATCGTAATCGGCGACCCTACCGCTCCCGACTTCACCGCCGAGCGGGTCAATGTCGACATCGGGTTTTCGCTCGGCTCACCGCGCATCGGACGGGTCGAACTGGTTCGGCCGCGGCTTTACGGCACATTTCGCGAAGGCGTGTTGAGCCTCGGCGCGCTCGACCCGCTGATATATGGCAAGAGCGATGAGCCTGGCGGGCTGCCGGACTTCGATCTTGCCGTGATCGATGGCCGCGCGCGGATTGCTAGTGATTATGGAGTGATCGGACTGAAATTCGGCGGTTCCGGGCCGCTCGATGACGGGTTCGCCGGCAAGCTCGCCGCGACAGCGCCCGGCCTGACATTCGACGGATGCACAGCGCGCAATGTCACGATTTACGGCGATGTGACCACAAACAATGGCTCTCCGCGCTTCGAAGGGCCGATTCGATTGCGCGAAGGGCAATGCGGCGGCGCAAGCCTCCAAAGCGCCGATATTCTGGCTGCGCTCGAGCTTTCCGATGACTTCGCCACGCTCGAAGGAGATTTGGGGGTCGAGGGCGAGGAGGTCTCCTTTGCTGCCGGTTCACTCGACCAATTGCGCGGGAACTCGAGGTTCACTTTGGGCCTCGCCACCGGACCGGATGGCGGAATGGGCAATCTGGCGCTTAGTCATGATTTTGAGGGCACCGGCTTGGCGGCGAGCGGGGTCGGCTTTGAAGCGGTGACGCTTGAGGGAACCTTGCGAACGCGCGATGCAATGCAAAGCGGCGATTGGCAGGCGCGGATCGAGGGCGAGGGCGCGATGATTGACGCCGCGGGCGAGGCCGCGCTCGCCTCAGCGCGCGATGTGGCAGATGGCACATTCATCGCGTCTCTGCTGGGCAAGCTGGAGCGGGGATTGGCGCGCTCGGTCAATGGTGGGCGGCTGGCAGCAGACATCACGGCGCGTTCCAACTCAGACACTACCTCGATCATTGTACCCGAAGCGCGTTTGCGCAGCCCCTCAGGAGAGACAGTGCTGGCGCTCTCACGGGTGAGCTATTCAAGCAGAGGCGGCCGGCTATCGGGCAACTTCCTAACCGGGGGAGCTGACCTCCCCCGGATAAATGGCCGGATGCAGCAATCAGGCGATGGCGATTGGTCAGCGCGCATGACTATGGCCGACTTTCGCTCCGGACAGGACGCCTTGGCGATCCCGCGGCTCGAATTGCGGCAAGAGCGAGGGGGATCGCTTCGATTTAATGGAATGGTCGAGGCTTCAGGCGTTATCCCAGGCGGAGAGATGCGCGGGCTTGTTGTGCCTCTCGAAGGCAGCTGGTCGAGCCAGTCTGGCCTCCTCGTGGGCCAAAGCTGCACCGACATCGCCATCGGATCACTGAGCTACGCCGCGCTAACTCTGCAGGAGCGAAGCGTAACGATCTGCCCTGATGGCCGGAATGCAATGGTGCGTTATGCTGATCGGCTTGAGCTGGCGCTTGTCAGCGAAGCACTGGAGCTGGGCGGTGAGCTTGGCTCATCTCCCGCCACTATCCGCGCGGATAGAGCAAGGCTCAGCTATCCCGGCCCGTTTGTGGTTGAGGGGCTGGAAGCGGTGATCGGCCCCGACGATAGCGCCGCCAGAATGACTGCTGCAATCATCGAAGGAGGAATCGGCGACGAAATCGGCGGCACATTCGAGGGCGGAACCGCGGCGATTGATGCTGTCGTGCTTGACCTGTCGCAGATACGCGGAAGCTGGGCCTATCAGGACGGCGTTCTAAGCTTGGATGACGCCGCATTCACATTGACCGAACGCACTGGCCCCGGTCTTGCTCCCGAAGCGCGCTTCGAGCCGCTAACCGCCCAAGGTGCAACGCTTATACTAGCCAACAACGTTGTGAGCACCACTGCCGATCTTCGCCATCCGGCATCGGGCACAAAGGTCGCATCGCTCGCTATCGAACACGCGCTGGCAAGCGGGGTCGGCCATGCCGATATCGACGTGCCGTCCTTGCGGTTTGGCAATCGGCTCCAGCCGCAAGATCTCTCCTATCTTGCAAGCGGCGTAATCGCGCTGGCCGACGGAGAGGTGACAGGCGAGGGACGGATCGACTGGACCAGCGATGCAATCACATCCTCCGGCGCATTCCGGACCGACAATTTCGACTTTGCCGCCGCGTTTGGTCCGGTGAAGGGCGTGCGCGGGGAGATCGTTTTCACTGACCTCATCAACCTCACCACCGCTCCTTCGCAGGTGATTGAGATCGCATCGGTCAATCCAGGGATCGAGGCGCTGGGCGGGCGAATCAAGTTTGCGATGGAGAACGGGACGACCTTCCGCCTTGAGGACGGACGCTGGCCGTTCATGGGCGGAGACCTGATTCTGTATCCGACCACCTTTGAATATGGCGGAGCGGATGGGCAGAATTACGTCTTCGAGATCACCGGGCTCGATGCTGCCAGCTTCGTCTCGCAATTGGAGCTGTCCAATATCGGTGCGACAGGGACTTTTGACGGGACAATTCAGGTCTTTTTCGACGCGAATGGCAATGGCTCGATCGAGCGCGGACTGCTGATCTCGCGCCCGCCGGGCGGCAATGTCTCCTATGTCGGTGAACTGACCTATGAAGACCTCGGCACGATGGCGAATTATGCGTTCCAGACGCTGCGCTCGCTCGATTACAACCAGATGAGCATCGAGCTGAGCGGCAATCTGGGCGGGGAGATTGTCACCAATTTCAACATTGATGGCGTGCGGCAGGGTGAGGGCGCGAGCCGCAACTTCATCACCCGTCAGCTGGCCCAGGTGCCGATCCGCTTCAAAATCAATGTGCGCTCCGAAAACTTTGCGATGCTGGCGACGATTGCGCGCGGATTTCTTGACCCGACTTACTTCGATTCCGAATTTGCGCGCGAGTTGGTCGGTATTTCGGGAATCGAGTTGCTCCCTGCCGACGCACCGCAGCCACAGCCTGACAACACCGAAACACCGGACGAAGCGCAAAGGCGCGATGAACCCGCCGTTCAACCTCCAGAAAGCGATGACCTGCCATGAAAGACGCGAAATTGACCGCATTATGCGCCGCTGCCACAAGAGCGGGAACGTTTGGGCGAGGGCGTAGAATGCACGAGAATTTGGCGAAAGCCGGGTTGGTTATGTTGAGCGCAGCAGCGCTTTCGGGGTGCATCAATGTGAGCGCCCCCGAAGAGCCGATTGTGATCGAGCTCAACGTCAATATCCGCGCCGAGGTGCTTTACCGGCTGGCTGAAGACGCCAGCAACACGATTGACGAGAATGCAGACATCTTTTGAGCATCTGCTTGAAAGGTTGGAGGACTAGAAGAATGAATACGCTGAGAAAAACGCTGATCGCAGCCACCGCCGGCCTCGTTGCCGTCACCGGTTTCGTCGCGCCCGCACAGGCGCAGCGCGACCCGGCCTATGCCGCAGCGCGCGCCAATGGCACTGTGGGTGAGCAGATTGACGGATATCTCGGCATTGTCACAGGTGCGACGCCCGATCTTCAGCGGATGGTGAACGACATCAATATCCGCCGCCGCGCGGTCTATGCGGAAAAAGCGCAGGAAAACAACGCGACGCTCGAGCAATATGCGACCACCGCCGGTTGTCAGGCAATCGCGCGCACGGTGCCGGGTGAGAAGTATCAGGCGCCTGACGGCTCATGGCAGACCCGCACCGCCGCTCCGCCGGAACGACTGCCGATTTGCCCCTGATTTTCGCTCCGCGCCACGCCTTGTGCGGAAACTGCAACACCCCACCATTGACTTGAGAATTGCCACCTTCTAGGGGGCAGGCGCCCTCGGCGGGCACCTTTATGCTGCGTGCACATTTTCCCCCGGGGCTTACCCCTGTAAGGAAGCTTGCATGAGCGACGAGAAACCCGCCCGAGAGACCATCGCTGAGGATGCGCGGATCGACGCGCTCGAAGCGCGGCTCAAAGCCGCAAACGAGCGCGAAGAGGAACGCAACCAGCCAAAGGTGCAAGGTGTTGATGCGAATTATCGCAGCGGCAACCGGGTGCTGGCGGATTTGCTTGGTGGTATTTTCGGGGGCTTGGTGATCGGCTGGGCGTTTGATGCGCTTGTCGGAACCTCGCCCTGGGGTCTGTTGGTCGGCCTGTTCTTCGGAATAGGCGTCGCCTTCAGGAACATTATTCGCGCGGCAAATACGCGTCCTGAGGACCATGAATAGGTCCGTTTATTCGGGGCGCGTTTTTACTAATACTCGAGGGTAACGAAAGATCGTGGCAGCCGAAGAAGGCAAAGTCGATCCGATGAAGCAATTCCAGATCGAGCCACTGTTTGGCTCGGAAAACTGGAAAGATCTCGCCGGTTTCGACATCGCATTTACCAACTCATCTTTGTGGATGGCCATCACTGTCGTTCTGCTGTGGATTTTTGTCTATGGCGGGATGAAGCGCGAGCTTGTGCCCGGTCGCTGGCAGATGGCGGTGGAGACCTTCACCGGCTTCATCGACGACATGCTTGAGGCTAACATCGGCAAAGAGGGCCGCAAATACGTCCCTTACGTCTTCAGCCTGTTCATGTTCATCCTGTTTGCCAACCTGCTGGGACTAATGCCGGTCGGGATCATTCCGGGTGTCCACGCCTTTACCTTCACCAGCCATTTCACCGTCACCGGCGTTCTGGCCGCTATCAGCTTCTCGATCGTCTTGATCGTCGGTTTCTGGAAGCACGGGATTAAGTTCTTCACGCTCTTTATCCCGCACGGCACCCCGCTGCCGATGATCCCGGCGATCTTCCTGATCGAGCTGTTCTCGTTCCTCATCCGCCCGTTCAGCCTCGCGCTGCGTCTGTTTGTGGCGATGATGGCAGGTCACGTCCTGCTGAAGGTGCTGTCGAGCTTCGTCATTGACGGGGCCAATTACGGCATCGGCACCACGCTGATCGTGGCGCTGCCCAGTTTTGCCCTGATGATCGCCATCAGCGCGCTCGAAATTCTGGTCGCAGGCATTCAGGCCTACGTCTTTGCACTGCTCACGTCGCTCTACATCAACGACGCCGAGCATCTTCACTGATTTTCACAACTTCACTTTCCAACTAATCTGAATTTCAAGGAGTTTTTACAATGGAAGCAGAAGCAGCCAAGCTCGTCGGCGCAGGCCTCGCAGCAATCGGTGCCGGTATGGCAGCCATCGGCGTGGGTAACGTCTTTGGTTCGTTCCTCGAAAGCGCCCTGCGCAATCCGGGCGCCGCAGACGGCCAACAGGGCCGCCTGTTCATCGGCTTCGCCGCAGCCGAACTTCTCGGCCTGCTGGCGTTCGTCGTCGCGATGATCCTGATCTTCGTCGCCTAATCGAATGACGTTTGGGTAGGGGCTGGCCTTCGGGCCGGTCCCCCCGGACATTCCAGTCAAGATCCCGGACCCAGAAACGGATCCAAGTCCATGCCTCAGATAGCCCAGCTAGCCGATACATATTCCAGCCAGATCTTCTGGTTGCTCGTGTTCTTCGGCATCACCTTCTTCTTCATCGGCCGCGGGATGGTTCCCAAGGTCATGAGCACGGTGGCAGCACGCGATTCGCAGATCGCTGACGACCTCGCCGCGGCGCAAGCTGCGCGCGATGCGGCAGACGAGCAGGAAGAAGCATGGCGCGAACGCGAAAACGCCAACCGTGCCAAGGCGCAGGGTCTGATCGCCGATGCCAAGGCCAAGGGTGCCGCCGCTTCGGAAAAGAAGATCGCTGCGGCGCAAAAGCGGCTCGATACGAAACTCGCCAAGGCCGAAACCGAGATCGAAGCCGCGCGCACCAGCGCAATGGCTGAGATCGAGGACGTCGCAGCCGAAGCGACGCAGGACATCGTTTCGCGCCTTGCCGGGGCAAAGGTCAACAAAACCGCCGCACGCGCTGCGGTGAAGAAGGCGCTTGCTAATGGCTGATATTCTCACCCTTTTCATTGCCGACGGACCGTCTGCATTCGGGCTCGATTCCTATCAGTGGGTGTCGATTGCGATGCTCATCCTGATCGGTGTTTTCATCTGGAAGAAGGTCCCCGGCATGATCACCGGCGGGCTCGACGCCAAGATCGAAGAGATCAAGGCCCAGCTCGACGAAGCCAAGAGCTTGCGCGCCGAAGCCGAGGCTTTGCGCGACGAATATGCTGGCAAGATTGCCTCTGCCGAGAAAGACGCCGAAGCGATGATGGAAGGCGCGGCCCGCGAAGCCGATGCTATCCTCGCCAAGGCCGAAGCCGACAGCAAAGCCATGGTCGAACGCCGCAAGCGCATGGCCGAAGACAAGATCGCCGCTGCCGAGCGCGAAGCAATTGCCGGAGTGCGCGCCAGCGCTGCTAACGCCGCGGCTGCTGCATCACGCTCGATCATCGCTGAAACGCATGACGATGCTGCGGACAAGGCGCTGGCGGACGAGGTTATCGCCTCGCTTTAAGCCAACCGCGAATTACAGTTTGGAGAGGGGAAGGGCGGTCCGCGAGGGTCGCCCTTCCTGCTTCTAGCAGCCGGGCACAAACACCACTTTGCCGATCAGCTCGCGGTTCGCCATCGCGTTGAACCCTTCGTGCCAGCGCCATAGCGGCAGCGTCCGGTCGATCAGAGGATCAATGCACCCCTCCTCGGCAAGCTTGGCGATTGCCGCGTTGATCGCGCGGCCCCGCTCGGGGAAGCGCCGCGCATACTCGCCCGCGCGCAAACCCACGATCGAGAAGCCTTTGATGAGCGGGATATTGGTGGCGATATTGGCGATTCTGCCGCTGGTGAAGCCGACCACGACCAGCTTTCCTGAAAAGGTCACACAGCGGGTCGCCTCGTCAAACACATCGCCGCCGACGGGATCGAACACTATGTCGCACAGATGCCCTTCTGTGATCTGCGAAACCTCTTCGCGGAATTGCCCTTGTGTGAGGATCACCTTGTCAGGATTGGCCTGCGCCTGAATCTGGTCGATCTTTGACAGGCAGCCAGTCCCGGCGATCACCTTTGCGCCCATCGCCTTCGCCAGATCGATAGCGGCGAGGCCAACCCCGCCGCTCGCGCCGGTTACCAGCACCCACTGGCCTTCCTTGAGGTTCGCAAGCTCTACGAGGCCCGTATAGCCAGTTGAGTATGCAGCGCCCATCGCAGCGCCTTTTTCAAACGACATGCCCTTTGGGAGCGGCGACAGCCCGCGCTCGGGGATAGCGGCGAATTCGGCAAAGGCTCCGGTCTTGTTGCCGCCGATCACCTTGTCGCCCACCTTGAACGCGCTTTCCGCGCCGACCTCGACCACTTCGCCAGCCAGTTCCAGCCCGCTGGTGAAGGGCAGCTCGGGTTCGAGCTGATATTTGCCCCGCGTCATCAGCAGGTCGGGGAAGTTGAGCGAGGCCGCGCGGACCTGCACCAGAACTTCGCCTGCCGCGCGCTCGGGTTTCGGCAATTCCGCCAGCTGCGTGCCGGATAGATCGTCCGACAGATTGAGAACTCGAAGCGCCTGCACAGGCCTAGAAATTGTCCTTGGCGGCCCTAAGCGCGGCGAAGGTCTCATGCGGTGCGTTGCCGCCCCATTTGGCCTGCATTGCCGGATCATCGGCGCGCAGGAACGGGTTGGTGGCCAGCTCACGGCTCAGCACGGTCGGGACAGTCCATTCGCCGCGTGCGCGCTTCTCATCGATCTCGGCAGCATAGGCCTTGAGGTCTTCATTGTCGGGATCGGCATGGAGCGCGAACTTCGCGTTCGCAGCTGTGTATTCATGCGCGCAATAGAGCACTGTTGCGGTCGAGAGACGCTTGATCCGCTCAAGGCTGCGCCAGAACTGTTCCGGCTCGCCTTCGAACATGCGGCCGCAGCCCAGCGCGAACACGCTGTCTCCGACAAAGGCGATGCCTTCTTCGACAACGTGATAGGCGATGTGGCCATTGGTGTGGCCCGACACGTCGATCACATCGGCGCGGTGCTCACCGAGATTGACAGTGTCCCCATGCGAAACCACGCGGTCGATGGGGGAGAGCTTCTCGACTTCCTTAGGAGCCAGCACCCGCGCGCCTGTCGCTTCGACGATCTCAGCGTTCCCGCCTGCATGGTCGGGGTGCCAATGGGTGTTCCAGATATGGGTGATGGTCCACCCCTTGGCCTCGGCCTGCTTCAGATACTCCTTTGCATCGGGCGTATCGATCGCAGCGGTCTCGTTAGAGACCGAATTGTGGAGCAGGAATCCGTAATTGTCGGACAGGCAGGGGAATTGATGAACTGTAAGCATGGTCGCAGTCTACCACTTCAAGCGAAGTAGGAAACCCAAAAGAGAAGCCCCGGAGTCCTTGTTGGGCCTCAAGCGCCGGCGGCTGCGTCCGCAGCCTTGGCTATCCTCGCGCCTTCGGCGCTGCGGGCGCCCGGTCGGGCTTGCGGTCGCTTCGCGCCCGTGCTCCGCGACCAAGCCTCAAAGTGAAGAGGCCCGCCCTCCGACTTGGAGAGCGAGCCTCTTCTAACGTCTGCGGCACCCCTCCGACGCTTTAGCGTCGCAAGGCCGACTGGCCGTCGCGGCTTATGCCGCGGAAGCCAAGCGGGCCGGACGGCCCGCGCCCGGCGCTTGAGGGCGCATCAAGATCAATCGTCGCCCTTCTTGAGCGCTGCGCCCAGGATGTCGCCGAGCGATGCGCCGCTGTCGGACGAACCGAACTGCTGCACTGCTTCCTTCTCTTCGGCGATCTGACGCGCCTTGATCGAGAAGTTCGGCTTTTTCGAACGGTCGAAACCGGTGACCATCGCGTCGATCTTCGCACCAACCTGGAAACGGTCGGGACGCTGTTCGTCGCGGTCGCGGCCGAGATCCGAACGCTTGATGAAGCCCGTCGCGCCGTCGTCGCCGACCTGCACTTCGAGACCGCCATCGCGCACTTCGAGAACGGTGACAGTGACCGTTTCGCCCTTGCGCAGCGAACCGGCTGCGGCTGCGCCAGCTTCGGTCGGAGCACCCTTTTCAAGCTGCTTCATGCCGAGGCTGATGCGTTCCTTGTCGACATCGACGTCGAGAACCACAGCCTTGACCTGCTCGCCCTTGCGGTGGAGCGCCAATGCGTCCTCGCCCGAGATGCCCCATGCGATATCCGACATGTGGACCATGCCGTCGACATCGCCGTCGAGGCCGATGAACAGACCAAACTCGGTGGCGTTCTTGACTTCGCCTTCGACTTCGGCGCCAACCGGGAACTTCTCTGCGAACTCGTCCCACGGATTGCGCTGAGCCTGCTTGAGGCCAAGCGAGATACGGCGCTTTTCGCTGTCGACTTCGAGGACCATGACTTCGACTTCCTGCGAAGTCGAAACGATCTTGCCCGGGTGGACGTTCTTCTTGGTCCAGCTCATTTCGGAGACGTGAACCAGGCCTTCGATGCCCGCTTCGAGTTCCACGAATGCACCATATTCGGTGATGTTGGTGACCTGACCGGTGAGCTTCATGTCGACCGGGTACTTCGCAGCCACGCCATCCCATGGATCGCTTTCAAGCTGCTTCATGCCGAGCGAGATACGCTGTGTTTCGGCGTTGATGCGCACGATCTGGACCTTCACGGTGTCGCCAATGGCGATCACTTCGCTGGGGTGGTTGACGCGCTTGTAGCTCATGTCGGTGACGTGGAGCAGGCCGTCGATACCGCCCAGGTCGACGAAGGCACCGTAATCGGTGATGTTCTTGACCACGCCTTCGATGACCTGACCTTCAGCCAGATCGTTGATGAGTTCGCTGCGCTGTTCGGCGCGGGTCTCTTCGAGAACCGCACGGCGCGAGACGACGATGTTGCCGCGGCGGCGATCCATCTTGAGGATCTGGAAGGGCTGCGGCACTTCCATCAGCGGAGTGACGTCGCGCACGGGGCGAATGTCGACCTGGCTGCCGGGCAGGAAGGCAACGGCGCCGTCGAGGTCGACAGTGAAGCCGCCTTTGACGCGGCCGAAGATGCGGCCTTCAACGCGGGCGCTTTCGCCAAATTCGCTTTCGAGCTTGTCCCAGGCGGCTTCGCGGCGGGCGCGGTCGCGGCTGAGCATCGCTTCGCCATCAGCGTTTTCGACGCGGTCGACATAGACTTCGACTTCATCACCGACCGACAGGCCGTGATCGTCTTCACTGCGGGCGAATTCCTTGAGGTTGATGCGGCCTTCGCTTTTGAGGCCTACATCGATCACAGCATGACCGGCTTCGATCGCGGTCACGGTGCCTTTGACGACGCGGCCTTCAAAGCCGTCTTCGCCGGCGCCGCCGAGCTGTTCGTTAAGAAGCGCTTCGAAATCGTCGCGCGTTGGGTTGGCAGAAGATGCCATAGGTTGGGGTTTCCCGTTTACTGTTTGCTACCGGCCACCGGTTTGGAGTCTTCGCTCTTTCCGGGGTCTTAATCTGCCTCCCTCACACCATTGTGCGGGCTAGCAGGGCAAGAGGCCGACGTCTCCGCCAGGCCGAATGCGCAAGCGAAGGTCCGCGCAACCAGCGAGTGATTGGCAGACGGGCGCGCGCCTAGGACATCGAGGCGGCGAAGGCAAGCGATTTGGGGTGAGGCGTGCCGCGCGAAACCGCTGAGAGATGGACCGCGCAAGTGGGGTTTTTGAAAAACTCTGTTGCTCCCTGAAAGCCGCGCAATTCCGCCGCTGCGGGGAGGTCGGGCGCACGCGAAGTGTAACCTTTGCAATTTTGCCCTCCAGCAGCCTGCAATCAGGCGAGTTGTCAGCGGCGGAGAAAGCGGTGCGATCATTCCGCCACGATGGCGCAACTTGCCGCCTGTAGGAAAGCGCGAATTGCGCCGCCGGCCATCGCCCTAACCGTTTTCTAACCCCTTCGCGGCTATCGCCTTTTGCGAAATTCCGGGGTCAATCATTCAGAACGGGGACTATCGACAGTGACCATCTTTACAAAGCGCACCGCCGCGACCGCGCTGCTGATCGGCGCGGCTTCCATCACTACCGCTTGCGGCGGACATGGGCCGAACAGCTATCTGATGCCCAAAGATGCGGTGATCGCCAAGCTTGCTGATGCAGAGCGCGAGTTTGATTATATCGGCAGCCAGAAGCGCACGATCCGCTCCATCGCGGTCAACGGAGACAAGGTGCGGGTGCGCCTGACCTCAAGCACCAACGGGATGAAGCCCGCCAATTGCAACGCTTTGGTCGAAGCCATCGATGATGAATGGACCCGCGTTACCCCCGATTGCACCGACCGTTCGGGCGCGATTGATGAAACGGTCGCGCAGATCAACGAAATGCAGATCGACGAATTTGTGATCGCGGTGCTCTATGACAGGCCGGTCGATGCCGACATGGTCCTGCGCCGCACCAGCGCGGTCGCTATCGACAATCTGGACGAGATGAGCCGCGAGGCACGCGCCGCCAGCGATGCGGCGACCAATGGGTCCTCGTCCGGCAGTTGGGGCAGCGAAGACGGCAACGATTGGGGAAGCTAAAGCGCTTCTCTTTTTGCCTAATCCTGTCTTTTTGCCTAATCCTGCTTGAGCGCCTGCTCGACCTTTTCCAGCACCGCTTCGAACGCCGCTTCACGGTCCATTTCGGTCGTGTCGATGATATGGGCGTCGTCCGCCGCCCTTAGCGGCGCGTCCTTGCGGCCGATATCGCGCGCATCGCGGGCCACGACGTCGCGCTCGATCTCGATCAGCGGGATTTCGATCTCGCGATCTGCCATTTCCATCCAGCGCCGCCGTGCGCGTTCCTGCACGCTGGCTGTGATGTAGAGCTTTATGTCGGCATCCGGCGCAATCACCGTGCCGATATCGCGCCCGTCCAGCACAGCTCCGCCGGGCTGCTCGGCAAAGGCGCGCTGACGATCGAACAAGGCCTTGCGCACGCCGGGATGGATAGAGACACGGCTCGCCAGCCCGCCCACTTCCTCGCTGCGCAGGACCGGATCGTCCATCAGCTCATCGGGAAAGTCGCAGGCCGCAAGCGCATCGGCGGGATCGTCGGGATCGCCATTATTGATCGCCACCTGCCGCCCCACCGCGCGGTAGAGCAATCCGGTGTCGAGGCAGGGCACCCCCAGATGCGCGGCAAGCCGCTTGGCAATTGTACCTTTGCCTGAGGCAGTGGGGCCATCAACGGCGATGATCATGCACTTTCCTCCGGCTTTGCCGCGCGCATCCGCAGCGCCTTCACCAGCCCGAATATCGCAATCGCTGCCCAGAACCCTTCGAGCACGAGGCTGGGCCAGTTGGTGTGGACCAGCAGGCTGATGGTTAGAAGCGCCGCTCCGGCGAGATTGGTGCCGTGGAGGATATAGGGGTTGGGATCATTGACCCAGGTCAAATAGGCATAGGCGGCAATAATGCAGGCGGTGCCGACAAAACCGATGTTCGAGTAGATGTCGATGGCGCTATCCATGGCTCGGCAGGTTCCGGCTCAATCGTAAGACGCAAAGACGAAGCGGCCTTCATCGCCGAATGCGATCACCTGATAGGGCTGTTTGCGCTCCCCCATTTCCATGCCGGGGGAGCCTATAGGCATACCCGCAACCGCAATCCCGCGCACGCCCTCGGGCCGCTCGGCAAGCAGTCGCTCGATCTGTTCGGCGGGGACATGGCCTTCGATGATATAGCCATCGACGATCATGGTGTGACAGCCCCACAGGTCCTGCGGAATTCGGTGTTCCTGCTTTATGCGCGCCATGTCTTCAGTAACGGTTTCCTTGACCGCGACCTCGCTTTCATCGCGCACATGATCGGCCCATAATCCGCAGCAGCCGCAATAGGGATCGCGGAACATCTCGTATGTTGCAGCCTGCGCGGCGCTGGAACAGGCGGCCAGGAACAGCAGCATGGCGGCAATCGGGCGTCGGGTCATGGATAGGCTCCGCAGGTGAGAAGTGGCTGGGTCGCTCAGGAACTAGCGCGTTCGAGCAGGTCGGTGAAGTCGGGAAAGCTGGTCGCGATCGGCGCGGTGTCATCGATGGCAACGCCGTCGCGGCTCGCAAGGCCAGCCACTGCCATCGCCATCGCGATCCTGTGGTCGAGCTTGGTTACGACCTTAGCTCCGTCCTGCGTGCCCCTCAGAGGTTCTCCGCCCGTGCCGATGATGGTGAGGCCGTCTTCATGCTCGGCCACATGCGCGCCCGCAAGTTTGAGCGCGTCGGCCATGGTCGAGAGACGGTCGCTTTCCTTCACGCGCAATTCTTCGAGGCCGGTTGTTACCGTTGTGCCCTCGGCCACGGCAGCCGCGACGAAGAGGACGGGGAATTCGTCCACCATGCTGGGAACGATGGCGGGGTCGATTTCTGCGCCTTTGAGCGGGGCGTGGCGCACTCGCAGATCGGCCACCGGCTCTCCGCCAACTTCGCGCGGGAAAAGCTCTTCGATATCCGCGCCCATCTGGCGCAGGGCGTGGACAATCCCGGCGCGGGTCGGGTTGAGGCCGACATTCTCAACCACCAGATCGCTGCCCGGCACAATGCTGGCTGCGACGAGGAAGAAGGCTGCGGAGGAGGGGTCACCGGGCACGACAACATCCATCGGCTTGAGGTCAGCCTCGCCGTGGATGGAGATCACGCGCTCTCCGCTTTCTTCGCTGACTTCGACGGTCGCGCCAAAGCCGGTGAGCATCCGCTCGGTGTGGTCGCGGGTCGCAACCGGCTCGATCACCCGCGTGATACCCGGCGTGTTGAGCCCCGCGAGCAGGACTGCGCTCTTAACCTGTGCGCTGGCGACCGGCAGGCGGTAGGTGATCGGCACAGCAGGCGAAACGCCGCGCAGCATACAGGGCAGGGTGCCCCCGCTCGATGCTTCGAAACTCGCGCCCATCTGGCTGAGCGGTTCGATCACCCGGTTCATCGGGCGGCCCGAAAGGCTCGCATCGCCGGTGAAGGTCGCGGTGATGCTGTGGCTGGCGAGCAGGCCCATCATCAGCCGCGTCGAAGTGCCCGAATTGCCCATGTCGAGCGCTTGCTTGGGTTCCAGCAGACTGCCGAGCCCCGCGCCGTTCACGACCCATGTCCCATCAGCTTCGCGCTCCACCTGCGCGCCGAGCTGGCGCATGGCCGCGGCGCTTGCCAGCACGTCTTCGCCTTCCAGAAGTCCGGAAATGCGGCTCGTGCCCACAGCAAGCCCTGCAAACATCAGCGCGCGGTGGCTGATCGACTTGTCGCCGGGAACGCGGATGCGGCCTGTCAGCGCGCGCGATGATGTGAATGTTTGAATAGGCATTTCAGCGGCGGTCTTTGACAGCGCCTCCCCCATCTGGCAAGGCGCCGCGACTTCGGACGGGCCTCTAGAATCGCTCCCTTGAATCAATGGGCGTCCGGTCCCACAGATTACCGACCTATCAGCGTCTGCAATACAGGCGTGTTGACCTAAGGATTTACGAATGGCGAAGCCAGAATGGGGTACCAAGCGTACCTGCCCCAAATGCGGAACCCGCTTCTACGATCTCGGCAAGGATGACCCTGTCACCTGCATCGAATGCGCCGAGGAATGGGATCCGGAACCCGTGCTCAAGTCGAAGCAGCCGATCCCGCTGGAAGAGGCTGACAAGAAGAAAGACGGCGCAGCCGACAGCGATCTTGGCGGCGACGATGATGACGATGATCTGAAAGACATCGAAAACATCGACGACGATGATGATTCGCCCGACAACGATGTTGACCTTGGCGGCGACGATGACCTTGGCGTGACCAAGGGCAAAGGCGACGACGACGAAGCCGATATTTGATTGATTGATGGCGCACCCGCCTGTGCGGGTGCGCCCTCGGCGCTGTTCCTCCGCTGCGCTACGGGCGCCTGCGGGCGGGCAGTCGCCCTTGCAGTCGCATGAGCGACTGTTTTGACCAACTTTCGTCATCCCGGACTTGATCCGGGATCCCGCTTGTTTTTGCGAGTTGGCGAAAAGTGGTTGATTTGTTCAGGCGCTGGTCTTAATCGGCGCCGTCCTTGCGAAAGCAAGGCAACGGCTTTATCTTTGATGAAGCCAAAATCGATGAAACCAATTAATTTTGGGGGGCCTTAGCTCAGCTGGGAGAGCGCAACACTGGCAGTGTTGAGGTCAGCGGTTCGATCCCGCTAGGCTCCACCATCGAACCAAATCAGTCGGGTTTGCCCCAAGGCACATCCGCAACGCTGGCCGACGAGGTTTCGTCCGCCGGCGTTTTTCGCGTTTTATTCAGGCGGTCGTGCCTGAGCTTGGAGATGGAAGACGATGTTTGACAATTTGTCCGACCGCCTTGGCGGGGTCTTCGACAAGCTCAAGGGGCGCGGAGCGCTTAAAGAGCAGGATGTCCGCGATGCAATGCGCGAAGTGCGCGTGGCATTGCTCGAAGCCGACGTTGCGCTCCCTGTAGCTCGCCGCTTCATCGATGCGGTGACCGAAAAGGCCATCGGGCAGGACGTGCTCAAAGCGGTCTCGCCGGGCCAGCAAGTTATCAAGATCGTCCATGACGAGCTGATCTCGGTGCTTTCGGGCGGCGAGAGCGGCGAAGCCTCCGACGAAGAGGCGATGCTGGGCGAGGGGTTAATCCTCGAAGCCAAGCCGCCGGTCGTCATCATGATGGTCGGTCTGCAAGGCTCGGGTAAGACCACCACCACCGCCAAGCTCGGCAAGCTGATCCGCGAGAAGCACGGCAAGAAGGCCATGATGGCCTCTCTCGACGTCAATCGCCCGGCGGCGCAGGAACAGCTCGCGGTGCTCGGCGAACAGGTCGATATCGCGACCCTGCCGATTGTTGCAGGCCAGCAGCCGGTCGACATTGCGCGGCGCGCGATGGAATCGGCGCGTTTGCAGAATTTCGACGTGCTGCTGCTCGATACCGCAGGCCGTCTGCATGTCGACGAAGCGCTGATGGCCGAGATGAAGGCCGTTTCGCAGGTTTCGGCCCCGACTGAAGTGCTGCTGGTGGTCGATGCCCTCACCGGTCAGGACGCGGTGAATGTCGCGCAGAGCTTCACCGATGAAGTCCCGCTTACCGGCGTGGTGCTTACCCGTATGGACGGCGACGCGCGCGGCGGTGCGGCGTTGTCGATGCGCGCGGTCACGGGCAAACCGATCAAGTTTGCCGGTACCGGCGAGAAGCTCGACGCAATCGAAACCTTCCGTCCCGCCTCGGTTGCCGACCGCATCCTTGGCATGGGCGACGTGGTCAGCCTTGTCGAAAAGGCGGCTTCGTCGATCAAGGAAGAGGAAGCGGCCAAGCTCGCCGAGAATTTCGAGAAGGGCAAATTCGACCTCAACGATCTGCGCATGCAGCTAAAGCAGATGCAGAACATGGGCGGTCTTGGAATGCTCGCAGGCATGATGCCGGGCATGAAGAAGGCCAAACAGGCGATGGCGGCGTCCAATATGGATGACAAGGTGTTGGTCCATATGGACGCGATCATCGGATCGATGACGGCCAAGGAACGCACCAACCCCAATCTGATGAACGCCAAGCGCAAGAAGCGCGTCGCAGCAGGCAGCGGCACCGATGTCCAGTCGGTCAACAAGCTGCTCAAGATGCATCAGGAAATGGGCCGCGCGATGAAGCAGCTTCGCAAGATGGGCGGGCTCAAGGGCCTTGCCTCGATGTTTGGTGCCGGCGGCGGAATGGGCGGGGGTCTTCCCGGCCTTGGCGGACCTGGTGGAGGAATGGGCGGCGGCATGCCTCCCGGTCTCCCTGGCCTAGGCGGTCCGAAGAAGAAATAATTCACAAATTCAGATAGATATAAGTTAAACTCGAAAGGTAATCTACAATGGCAGTTGCAATCCGGCTTTCGCGCGGTGGCGCTAAGAAGCGTCCTTACTACCGCATCGTCGTATCCGACTCGCGCGCACCGCGTGACGGTAAGTATCTCGAGCAGATCGGCACCTATAACCCGCTGCTCGCCAAGGATTCGCCCGAGCGCGTGAAGCTCAACGAAGACCGTGCAAAATACTGGCTCGGCGTGGGCGCGACTCCGTCGGACCGCGTTCTGCGTTTCCTCGACGCTGCCGGCATCATGGAGCGTCCTGCACGCAGCAACCCGAACAAGGCGAAGCCGGGCGAGAAAGCGACCGAGCGCGCTGAAGAGAAGGCCGAAAAGGCCAAGGAAGCCGAAGAAGCTGCAAAGGCTGCGGAAGAAGAAGCCAAAGCTGCTGCTGAAGCACCCGCTGAAGAAGCACCCGCAGAAGAAGCTCCGGCTGAAGAAGCACCGGCCGAAGAAGCTGCTGCTGAAGAAGCACCCGCTGAAGAAGCAGCTGCCGAAGAAGCGCCTGCTGACGATGCTGGCGAAGAAAAGGCCGAAGGCTGAGGCCCAGGGCTTTGACGGACTCGCCCGCCAAGCAGACCGCGCAGGGGATGGTGGAATTGGCCGCCATCACCGGCGCGCATGGCGTGGCGGGCGAAGTCCGGCTCAAATTGCTGGGGGAGGGCCTGGAGGCGCTCCGCCAGCACAAGAGCTTTGTTACAGGCAGGGACGGGGCCCAGGACGGGTCCACGCTTACCCTCACCAAGATCCGCTCTGACAACAAGGGCGGCGCGATTGCGCGCTTTGCCGGAGTTGAGGGGCGAGGTGCTGCCGAAAAGCTGCGCGGCACGGTGCTCGCCATTTCGCGCGACACTCTGCCCGAACTGGGCGAGGACGAATATTACCACGCCGACCTGATTGGCCTGACCGTCGAAACCGATGCCGGCGAGGGTGTAGGCCGCGTCACAGCTGTCCAGAATTTCGGCGCAACCGACATCATCGAAATCGTGCTCGACCCCGTGCCAGCCAAGGGCATGAAGAGCATCATGGTCCCCATGACCAAGGCTGCGGTCTTGAGCTGGGACGAAACGCGACTTGTGATTTCGAAGGATTTCGCCGACCAATAGCGGCATGACCGCTTCGCAATCCGATATTTGGCCCACTGAACTATGGCAACGTCTGGAGGCCTATTCCCCCGGCCCGGATGCGGTGAAGCTGTCCTTTCCCGATCGCCTTGCGCGCGAGAACCGCTGGGACGCGGCGCATACCGCCAAGGTCATCCACGAATATAGGCGCTTCTGCTATCTCGCCGTTACCGCAGGCCACGAGGTCACGCCGTCCGATGCGGTCGATCAGGTCTGGCACCTCCACCTCACCTATAGCCGCGAATATTGGGAGCATTTCTGCCCCGACATCCTCGGCGCGGACCTGCATCACGGCCCGACCAAGGGCGGCACCGTCGAACGCGAGCGGTTCTACGATCAATACGCCGCCACGCTAGCCTCGTATGAGGACGCGTTCGGCGAGGCTCCTCCGCCCGATATCTGGCCCGATGCCAAGCGCCGCTTTGGCAAAGACCCCAAGTCATTCCGCGTCAATCCGGAGGATGTCATGGTCCTCGACCGCCGCTTTGCGGTCCTCGGCGCGATTGGCTGGTTCGCATTGGGCGTGGTGATCGCGGTGCTGGTGGGAGTGATCTTCTGAAGGATGTCCCGGCAATCGCGGCAATGCGCTAGCGGTTGCGGGGGGTGATCCAGACGCTAAAGCGGTTGGCATGACGAGACTGAATGTAGCCATTTGCCAAGCCGCTCCTATCCCGCTCGACTTTACCGGAGGGATCGAGAAGGCCGTCCGCCTTGCACGCGAAGCTATCGAAAGCGGCGCGCAGTTTGTGGCGTTTGGCGAGACATTTCTGGGCGGCTATCCGCTGTGGCTTGATGAGGCTCCGGGCGCGGCGCTTTGGGACCATCCGGGGACCAAGGCCTGCCACCGGATTATGCTGGGTCAGGCCATCGTGCCGGGTGACGAGCGCCTGCTGCCCTTGCAGGAACTGTGCGATGAAAGCGGGGCGTGCATCTCCATCGGTGCGCATGAGCGTTTGCGCCAGAGCCTCTACAACAACCAGCTGCTGTTCCGACCGGGCGAGCCGCCGCTCGACCACCGCAAGCTGGTGCCGACGCACGGCGAGCGGCTGATCTGGATGCGCGGCGATGGCTCGACATTGGGTGTGCATCAGGCCGAATGGGGCCGGGCTGGTAATCTCATCTGCTGGGAACACTGGATGCCGCTCGCGCGCGCAGCGATGCACAATCTGGGCGAGAGCGTGCATGTCGCCGCATGGCCAACCGTGCGCGAGGAATACGCGCTCGCCTCACGCCACTACGCGATGGAGGGGCGGTGTTTTGTGCTCGCCGCTGGGCTAGTGCAGCACCGCGACGACCTGTTCGACGGGCTTGAGCGCGTGGGCGGCGATGCCGACGCGCTGGCACTGTTCAACGCGATCGAAGGCGAGGTGCTCAACCGCGGCGGCTCGATGGTGATCGCCCCCGATGCGCGCGTGGTCGCGCAGGCCGGTGAGGGTGAGGAGATTTTGCACGCCGAACTCGACCTGAGTGAAATCGGACAAGGGCTGGCGAGCTTGGACACAGACGGGCATTATTCGCGGCCTGATGTGTTTAATCTGACGGTCGATACGCGGAGCAAGGATGGGGTGAATTGGGGATGAGCGCCCAGTCCGAAAACCCCCCAATCCCTAGAACGGAAAACCCGACCGCTCAAGAGATCGAAGAGATCATGGCTCAGGTTAGTGAGGTCAATGCTCGGCGTGAGCAAGAGATGCAATCCGCAGCGATCTTGGTCGGTGGTATTTTTGTCGCGCTCGCCGTGCTCGTATCATTGTTTGCTACGGCCCGAATTGCCAGAATAACGGGCGCAAACTGGAAAGCTGTGCTCATTACAGCAATGATTCCAGCCATCCTGTATTTCGTCTTGATCGCGTTGACCTTTACGTTCTGGGACGATGTTCCCCCGACCAAGATTTTTGAGCGTTTCATGGATGCCCGTTGGCAGGCATGGGCAATCTTGTTTGCTATGGTGGTGGGAAGCGCGCTCACAGCATGGGCGAGGATCGCATTGCTGAAACGCAAGGCGAGAAAGGCGCAAGGTTCCGAGATGCAAGTTTTTTCATGATCCTGCCAACCATCCTCCAGCTCTACTCCGAGATGTTTCCCTGGCCGCTTGGCGCATTGATGGCGGGGAGGAATAAGCGCAAAGTGCCGCTCTCTATTTCAATACGCGAAGCAAGGATGGGGTGAATTGGGACTGTTAACCGTTTACTCATCTGCGTTGTTTGCCGCAGCAGCCGAAGCCCCAAGAAACGAGTTTGGCTATACTAGTCACCCGCGACCTTGGTGGGAGCCCTTGTTACCGTTTGCCATTTTTGGGGCGTGGTTCGGGTTTTGTAGTTTTGTGACATGGATTGTCGCGGCACGGACTTATCGGCGGCTCGGTGTGAATAGCGTTTCGTTCCTAATTTCTGCTGCGGTTCCGTTGCTCATTTTCATGATGCTTTACATCGCAATTTCTGTTGCGTCCGGTGCCTCGTTTGTCGGTATCATTCTTGGCGTCACCCGCTTTGAGCCCGAAGGCTATGCCTTGCTTTTGGGCACTGCTGCAGTCGGCTTCGCTATCGCATGGTTTTGCGCAACGAAATTCCGAATGTCTGAAGAGCGCGTCCTCATTGAGTCGTTGAGTGATCTCAAATGACCTTCGCCGCCACCATCCTCACGCTCTACCCCGAGATGTTTCCCGGCCCGCTTGGCGCGTCGCTGGCAGGCAAGGCGCTTGAGCGGGGAGAATGGTCGTGCGCGACTGTGAACCCGCGCGACTTTGCTTCGGACAAGCACCGCACCGTTGACGACACGCCCGCTGGCGGCGGGGCGGGCATGGTGCTCAAGGCCGATATCATGGGTGCGGCTGTGGATCATGCGATTGCCACGCAGCCAAGCGCGCCAATCCTTGCCATGACCCCGCGCGGAAAACCGATCACGCAGGCGCGCATTCGCGAGATATCGCACGGCCCCGGCGTCACGCTCATTTGCGGGCGCTTCGAGGGCTTTGACGAGCGGCTGTTCGAGGCTCGCCCGCAGATCGAGCAGGTCAGCCTTGCCGATATCGTCCTGTCGGGCGGAGAAGTCGCGGCGCTGACCATACTTGATGCTTGCATTCGCCTGCTGCCCGGCGTAATGGGCGCGCCCGATAGCGGTGTTGAAGAGAGCTTCGAAAACGGCCTCCTCGAATATCCGCAATATACCCGACCTCAGACATGGGAAGGGCGCACGATCCCCGAAGTGCTGCGATCGGGGGATCATGCGAAGATCGCTGCTTGGCGTAAAGCCATGTCAGAGGATCACACTCGGTTACGCAGACCGGACCTTTGGGAACGTCATGAGGGCGTTCGGGACCAGTCTGCCTCTGGCGCGCGGCGAAAAAATAAGGATACGGACCAGTGAACCTGATCCAGCAAATCGAAGCCGAAGAAATCGGCAAGATCGAAAAAGAGATTCCCGAATTCCGTGCGGGCGACACCGTTCGCGTCGGCGTGAAGGTGATCGAAGGCACGCGCGAGCGTGTGCAGAACTTCGAAGGCGTTGTGATTGCGCGCTCCAACCGCAGCATCAACTCCAATTTCACCGTTCGCAAAATCAGCTTTGGCGAAGGTGTGGAACGTGTGTTCCCGCTCTACTCGCCGATCGTCGACAGCATCACCGTGGTCCGCCGCGGCGTGGTGCGCCGTGCGAAGCTGTACTATCTGCGCGGCCGCACCGGTAAGCGTGCGCGTATCGCCGAACGCCGCGAGAACGCGCCTAAGGCGTAAGTCTCGCAACAGCGAATTCGAAAGGGCGGTCCATTGCGGGCCGCCCTTTTTCGTTGGGGCTTGCGTTTCCTATTCGTCATTGCGAGGAGCGTAGCGACGAAGCAATCCAGCTCCGGGACTGGATTGCCGCGCCACCGTTGGTGGCTCGCAATGACGAGAAGATGGGGCGATCCTTGACATGCGTATTTCAATTCTGGCTGCTGCACTTGCGCTTGCTGTCACTCCAGCCATCGCAGACGACCGCACGATGACCGAAGAAGCACCCGAGCTGACATTCGAGCGCGTCTTCGCCTCGCCGTCACTCAACGGTCCGGCACCGCGCGCCGCCAAGTTCTCGCCCGATGGACGTTACCTCACCCTGCTGCGCAACCGCGAGGATAATCGCTCGCGCTATGATCTATGGGGTTTTGATCTGGAAACGCGCGAATGGCGCATGCTGGTGGATAGTGAAGCCATCGGTTCGGGCCGCGAGCTGAGCGAAGATGAAAAGATGCAGCGCGAGCGTGCGCGTGTGGGCGGGCTTTCCGGCATCATCTCGTACCAATGGGCGAGCGATGCGAGCGGGGTGTTGGTGCCGCTCGACGGTGACCTCTATTTCGCGCGTCTCGATGGCGAGGTGCAGCGCCTCACCGATACCGAGGAGAGCGAGCTCAACCCCTCGCTTAGCCCGCGCTCCGGCTACGTCTCCTTCGTGCGCGACCGGCAGTTGTGGGTCGGGGAAGTTGGCGGGCAGGCCTCTCCGATCACGCCGCGCGAGGATGACACGATCCGCTGGGGCGAGGCGGAATTTGTCGCGCAAGAGGAAATGGGCAGGCTCACCGGCTATTGGTGGAACCGCGATGATACGCGCCTTGTCGTCCAGCGCACTGACGAAAGCCCCGTTGGCATCGTCACCCGCGCAGCTATCGGAGCGACCGGTACGCGGGTATTCGACCAGCGTTATCCGGTGGCGGGCAGCGACAATGCGATTGTCGAGCTTTACGTGATGGACCCCGATGGTGGGAACCAGGTGAAGGTCGATCTTGGCGAGGAAACCGACATCTATATCGCCCGCGTCGACTGGGGGCCGGACGGCAATATCTACGTCCAGCGCCAGAACCGCCAGCAGACCGTACTCGACATGCTGCGCGTCGATCCGGCGACGGGTGAAAGCGATATCTGGTTCACCGAGACCGCGGCTCGCGAGGAATACTGGATCAACCTCTCCGACAATTACTGCTTTCTGCGTGACGGCAGCCTGCTGTGGTGGTCCGAGCGCGATGGTTACGGCAATTTCTATCGTTTCAACGGGAGCGAGTGGCAGCAGCTCACCAGCCTTGCCGAACCTGCAACCGCGCTGGTCGGCGTCAACGAAGACGAAGGCCAGTTCTTCTACCGCGCCGTTGAAGGCGTGCGGACCGAGCAGGTCTTTTCCGCCAGCCTCTACGGCGATGCGGGAGCAGAGCGGCTCACCGATCCGGCTTTCACCAATTCCGCGAGCATGGACGGCAAGGGGCAGACGCTCCTCATCAGCCGCTCCTCGACCAACCAGCCGACGCAAAGCTATCTAGCCGACGCACAGGGCAACCGCATCACCTGGGTCGAGCAAAACGCGCTCGACGCAGACCATCCCTATGCGCCGTTCCTCGCCAGCCATGTCGAGCCGGAGTTTGGCACGATTGCCGCCGAGGACGGGACCGATCTTCATTACATGATGCTCAAGCCGGAGATGGAGCCGGGCAAGCAATATCCGGTGTTCTATTATCACTATTCCGGGCCGGGTCCGCAGCTGGTCGATCACGGCTGGGGCGGAGCGCTCGCGCAGGCGGTGGTTGATCGCGGCTACATCTACTTCGTGCTCGACAATCGCGGCACGGCCCATCGCGGAGTGGACTTTGAACAGCCGCTCTACCGAGCAATGGGCGGGGTTGAAGTCGTCGATCAGCGCACCGGTGCCGAGTTCCTCCAGACGCTCGATTTCGTCGATGCCGACAAGATCGCGATCTATGGCTGGTCCTATGGCGGCTATATGACGCTGAAGCAGTTGCAGGCCGATCCGGGCCTTTATGCAGCCGGTATCTCAGGCGCTCCGGTTACGCGCTGGGGGCTTTATGACACGCATTACACCGAGCGTTTCATGGGCGATCCGCGTGAGGTTCCCGAGGCTTACGAGACAGCCAGCGCGATCCCCGATGCCACCAAGATGAGCGATCCGCTGCTGCTGATCCACGGGATGGCGGATGACAATGTGGTATTCGAAAACTCCTCGGAACTGATTTCGGTGCTGCAAGAGAACAATGTGCCGTTCGAGATGATGCTCTATCCCGGCTACACCCACCGCGTTTCGGGAGAGCAGATTTCACCGCATATGTGGAATTCGATCTTCCGGTTTCTGGAGAGCCACGGGGTTACGCCTCCGGAGTAATCACCCGGCGAGCCACTCCAATGCCATGGCTGCGACCTCTTCGGGAGCCTCGACCTGAGGGTAGTGGCCGATAGTGGGGATGAGGTGGTGCCGCGCATCGGGCACCACTTCGCGCCACATATCGTAAGCGTGCTTGCCCGACACCGGATCGAGTGCGCCGTTGATCAGGCCGATCTTCGCCTCGGCGCCCACCAGCGCCGCCTCCCACCGCTGCTGATGAGTGCGCCGGTCGGCGATGTAGTGCAGCAGCTTGTGCATGATCCGCTTGCCGCCATTGTGCGCGATGAAGCTCCAGAACGCATCCAGCTCCGCCTCTGACGGCTTGGTGTCAGGGCCGAAGACTTGGGAGAAGCTGGTGCCAAACCTCTCACGGTTCATCAGCCAGCCCAGCAAAAATCCGATGGGCGACACCCCGATCTTCTGCATCGTCACCGGACGGTGCTGTGCCGGGAAGATACCGCCATTGAGGAACACCATCTGGCCGAGGCTCTCCGCACTAGACCCCTCCTGCTGGCGCGCAATCAATTCCTGCCCCACCGATACGCCGTAATCATGCACGAGCGCGTCAAATTCCCCGATGCCCAGATGCGCGAGCAGCGCCTCTTGCACGTCAGTCTGCAAGTGGATCGAATATCCTGATCTGGGCTTGTCCGACAGCCCGAATCCCAGCATGTCGCAGGCAATCAGCCGGTGCTTTGCGCCCAAAACCTCCCACACAGACGCCCAATCCCACGCGCAAGTCGGATAGCCGTGGACCAGCAGCAGCGGCTTCGCATCCGCATCGCCGCCGGTCCAATAGGCAATCTGGTGCCCCATAAAGCCAAAATACTTGGCCTTCGCGCGCCATTCCTGTGTAGTGAAGCTCACGTCTTTCCCCTTGCCAGCGCACGCTAGTCAGGCCAGCGAGGGGTGCAAACAGTTAAGATATGGAGAATGTGAATTGGGCTATCGTGTAGCCATTGTTGGGGCGACCGGAAATGTCGGGCGCGAAGTGATGCAGGTTCTCGCCGAGCGCGAGTTTCCGTGTGACGAAGTCGCAGCGGTCGCAAGCTCGCGCAGCCACGGGACCGAGGTTGAATTCGGCGACACCGGCAAGATGCTCAAATGCCGCAATATCGAGCATTTCGACTGGAACGGATGGGACATTGCCCTGTTCGCCGCAGGCTCCGGTCCGGCAAAGGAATACGCGCCCAAGGCCGCCGCTGCAGGCTGCGTGGTGATCGACAATTCCTCGCTCTACCGGATGGAGCCGGATGTGCCGCTGATCGTGCCCGAGGTGAACCCTGACGCGATTGACGGCTATTCCAAGCGCAACATCATCGCCAACCCCAATTGCTCGACCGCGCAGCTGGTGGTGGCTTTGAAGCCGCTCCACGACGCCGCGACGATCAAGCGCGTTGTGGTCTCGACCTACCAGTCGGTTTCCGGCGCGGGCAAAGCGGGCATGGACGAGCTGTTCGAACAGAGCCGCGCGATCTTTGTCGGCGATCCGGTTGCGCCGAGCACCTTCACCAAGCAGATCGCATTCAACGTGATCCCGCATATCGACGTCTTCCTCGACGATGGATCGACCAAGGAAGAGTGGAAGATGATGGTCGAGACCAAGAAGATCCTCGACCCCAAGATCAAGCTCAACGCGACCTGCGTGCGCGTGCCGGTCTTTGTTGGCCATTCCGAAGCGGTGAACATCGAGTTCGAAAACGAGCTTTCGGCCGAGCAGGCACAGGACATCTTGCGCGAGGCGCCCGGCATCATGCTGGTCGATAAGCGCGAGGACGAAGGCTATATCACGCCGGTCGAAGCCGCAGGCGACAGCGCAACTTACATCAGTCGCGTGCGCGAAGACCCGACGGTCGAAAACGGCCTGACGCTGTGGTGTGTCTCCGACAATCTGCGCAAAGGCGCAGCGCTCAACGCGGTGCAAATCGCAGAGCTGCTCGGACGGCGGCACCTGAAAAAGGGGTAGGGACAATGCGCGCACTGGCCTTAGCGATCACGGCGATGCTGCTCGCCGCGTGTGACAGCAATGACGTGCCTTCACCCGCCGAACGGCTCGAAGGCGAGGTCGCCGCGCCGGTTGATGAAGGACAGGTTTCGCTGCGCGCGGACGGGCTGACTGCGGGAGCGGAAAGCTTCTTCTTCGCCGCCGGTCAGGCCGAGGTCGAAACCGCCTTAACCCGCGTGCTAGGCGCGCCCTCGCAAACCGCCGAGATGGAAGAATGCGGGGCAGGGCCGATGAACAGCGCTTCCTATGCGGACGGCCTGACGGTGAATTTCCAGGACGGCATTCTGGTCGGTTGGTTCGTGCAGGAGGCTTCGCCAGACATCGCGGTTAGCGCCGATGTTGCACTGGAAATGCCGCGCGACCAGCTGGAGGCTTTGCCGGGCTATTCTCCAATCGCTGACAGCACTCTGGGCGAGGAGTTTGTGATCTCCGGCCAGATTGCAGGCTTCGTCGAAGGCGACGCAGTGTCAACGCTCTATGCCGGGACGCAGTGTTTCTTTCGGTAGAGTTTTTCAGATAGGGATATCAGCGCGATGACACTTAAAGCCGATCTGTTCTTCAGCTTCCGCTCGCCCTATTCCTATCTCGCCATCGGGCGCTATCGCGAAATGGCGCGCGAATATGATCTTGAGATCGCGCTGCGCCCGGTTTGGCCAATTGCGATACGCGATCCCGACATATTGTTCACCGGCAATCCCGCTGCGCCGCGCTATATCTTTATGGATTCGATGCGCGCGGGCGAGCATCTGGGCATCCCGATCCGCTGGCCGAGGCCTGATCCGGTCGTTCAGGACCTTGAGACGCGCAAGATCGCCAAAGACCAACCGCTGATCCGCCGGACCGTCCGGCTCGGACAAGCGGCTTCGCGGCGGGGCAAAGGGATGGACTTTGCCTATGAAGTCTCCCGGATCATCTTTTCCGGCGAAGTCGATGGGTGGCACGAGGGCGATCACCTTGCCGGGGCCGCCGCGCGTGCCGGACTCGACCTTACCGAACTTGATGCCGAGGTGAACTCCGATGCGGGCGCACTCGACGCAGAGATCGAGGCGAACCAGCAGGCGCTCGAAGCAGCAGGCCATTGGGGCGTGCCAACTCTGGTCTTTGAAGGCGAACCCTTCTTCGGACAGGACCGCGTCGAAATGGCGCAGTGGCGTATGGAGCAAAAGGGGCTGGTGAAGCGTGGCGGTTGAATATTTCCAGAGTTTCGACGGCACGCGCCTCGCGGTTCACCGCGCCGGAGAGGGCTCGCCGGTTGTCCTGCTTCACGGCCTGTTTTCCAGCGCCTTTATGAACTGGACCAAGTGGGGCCACCACGAACGCCTCGCCGCAGCGGGCTACGAAGCGATCATGCTCGACTTTCGTGTCCATGGCGACAGCGAGGCGCCGCATGATCCCTCCGCCTACCCTGAAGGCGTGCTGGTGCGCGATGCAGCGGCTTTGATCGAGCATCTGGGGCTGGGCGAGGGCGAGTATGACCTTGTCGGCTTCTCGCTGGGTGCGCGCACCTCGATCCATGCTGTGGCAAACCATGTGCTGTTTCCGCGCAAGCTCGCGATTTGCGGGATGGGCGTTGCGGGCCTTGCTGAATGGGAGCGGCGCGCGGGACACTTCAAGCGGGTGATCGACGAGTTCGACACGATCAAGCCCGGCGACCCCGCCTATGTCGCGCGCACCTTTCTGAAGTCGCAAGGGGTGGACCGCGTGGGTGCGCGGCTGCTGCTCGACGCAATGGGCAATTTTGACCTCGCGGGCCTTGCCAATATCACCATGCCAACCGGCGTGATTTGCGGCGACGAGGATCAGGACAATGGCTCTGCGCAAGACCTAACCGATCTGCTCCCCAATGCGACCTACTACGAAGTGCCGGGCGGGCATCTAAACAGCGTGACCAAACCCGAATTGGGCGAGGCGATTGTGGCCTTTCTGGACGGCGAATGACTTCGCCAAGAATCTGACCATTATTGTTGGAATTCCAACGCTTTGCTGCGCAGCATAGGTGCAGCAAAGCTACAGATGGTTATGGTCTTTTTCGTGATCGGTCCGGTCATGGATCGGTTTTCGTCGAGAGCGGCTTGATAAGCGCAGCGTAGCGGTCCAGAAACCCGCCCAGAATTATCTGCAAGAGAGAGGATCCGCTTGCCATGAAACTCACCAACCTGTCGCTCAAGGCTTCGGCCGCAGCGCTCGCCATTTCGCTTTGCGCGGCCAGTGCGCCCGCCTTTGCCGAAGCGCATGAGGAAGCCGGCGCTTCCGAAGCTTCCGCCGAGACGCAATTCCCGCTTACGCCTGAAGGCGCTGCCGACTTCGTTGCAGCGGTCGAAGCGGAATATGCCGAATTCTCCGTAACCTTCGGCCATGTGTCGTGGTTGCAGGCGACCAATATCAACCACGATTCCAACACGCTCGCCTCGCAATATGGCGCGGAGCTTACTCTGATGGGTGTGGGCTTCGCGACCGAGGCCGCGAAATATGCCGAAGTCGAGGGACTTGATCCCGATGTGGCGCGCAAGCTCAACATGCTGCGCTACAGCGTTGGCCTGCCTGCGCCTGCGCGCGATGGGGCTGCCGAAGAGCTCTCGCAAATCGCAACCGATCTGGGCGCGCAATACGGGCAGGGCCGCGGCACGCTCAATGGCGAGGAAATCAACGGTTCGGACATCGAAGCCGAGATGGGCAATCTGGAACGCACGCCCGAGGAACTCGCCGAAATGTGGGCGAGTTGGCACGACAATGTCGGCGCTCCGATGCGCGAGGATTACACCCGCATGGTCGGCATCGCGAATGAAGGCGCGCAGGAGCTGGGCTTTGACGATCTCGGCACGATGTGGCGTTCCGGCTACGACATGTCGCCCGAAGAATTCGCCGCCGAAACCGAGCGGATGTGGCAAGAGGTCAAGCCGCTCTATGTCGCGCTTCACACCTATGTCCGCCGCAAGCTGAACGAGCATTATGGCGACGAAGTGCAGTCAGCGACCGGTCCGATCCGCGCCGATCTGCTGGGCAATATGTGGGCGCAGGAATGGGGCAATATCTACCCGCTCGTCGCTCCCGAAGGTGCTGGCGATATCGGCTATGACCTCACCGATCTGATCACCGAGCGCGAGCTGGATGCGGTTGAAATGACCCGCGTGGGTGAGCAGTTCTTCTCCTCGCTCGGCTTTGAACCGCTGCCAGATACGTTCTGGGAGCGCAGCCAGTTTGTGAAGCCTGCCGACCGCGAAGTGGTCTGCCACGCCTCTGCATGGAACATCGACAATATCGACGATCTACGCATCAAGATGTGCATCCGCCCCAATGCCGATGACTTCATCACGATCCACCACGAGCTGGGCCACAATTATTACCAGCGCGCCTATAACAATCAGGATTTCCTCTACCTGACCGGCGCGAATGACGGGTTCCACGAGGCTATCGGTGACATGATCGCGCTGTCGATCACGCCCGAATATCTCGTCCAGATCGGCATGCTCGAAGAGAGCCAGGTGCCGAGCGAAGACAAGGATATCGGCCTGTTGCTGCGTCAGGCGATGGACAAGGTTGCGTTCCTGCCATTCGGTCTGCTGGTTGACCGCTATCGCTGGAGCCTGTTCGACGGATCAGTCGCGCCGGAGGATTACAACTCGGCATGGACCGATTTGCGGCTTGAGTATCAGGGTATCACGCCGCCGGTAGAGCGTCCCGCAGATGGCTTCGATCCGGGCGCGAAATATCACGTTCCGGGCAATGTCAGCTACACCCGCTACTTCCTCGCGCGGTTGCTCCAGTTCCAATTCTACAAGGCGGCCTGCGATCAGGCCGGATGGGAAGGGCCGCTGCACCGCTGCTCGTTCTACGGCAACGAGGAAGTGGGCGAGAACCTCAACGCGATGCTCGAACTCGGCGCTTCGGTGCCGTGGCCCGACGCGCTCGAAGCCTTCACTGGCGAGCGGCAGATGAACGGCACCGCGATGGTCGAATATTTCGCTCCGCTGATGGAATGGCTCGAAGAGCAGAATGAGGGCCACGAGGCCGGTTGGTGATGATCCGCGCTGCCTTTGCGCCGCTTGCGGCTCTAGCGCTTGGCGCTCTCTCGCTCGGGGCCTGTGCTCCGGGCGAGCAGGCCGGCAATGCGGGCGAAGGCTATGTTGACTACCCCCCATTGGGTGAGCGCGACTTCGCCGAGATTACGCCGACGCTGTTTGTCACCAACAAGCGCGGTAACTCATTGTCAGTGATCGATCTGGAAAGCGGCGAGGAGACATCGCGGGTTCCGACTTGCGCAAACCCGCATGAGCTGGCGCTCTCACCCAAGGGCAACATGCTTGCGGTCGCCTGTTATGGCGGGACGTCGGTCGATGTCTTCGCCACCGATAGTCTTGAACGGCTTGCCAGTGTGGATCTGGGAACGAATGCCCGTCCGCATGGCATTGTCTGGGCAGAGAGCGGCGTGATCTACGCCACTGCCGAGGGGCGCCAGTCGATCTTCCGGATCACATCGGGAGAAGACGGCAAACCGGAGTTGACCGAATTTCCAACCGGACAACGTGGCAGCCACATGCTCGCAGTCGCACCGGATGGCAGCGCCGCATGGACCACCGATCTCGGCTCGCGCACTGTCACGCGGATCGATCTTTCAGGCGGAGCTGCTCCGGTTTCGGTCACTGTGGGTGAGGAGCCGGAAGGCATTTCGCTTGCACCCGATCACAATGCGCTGTGGGTGTCGGCGCGCGGTTCCAATCAGGCGTTCGAGCTTGATCCAACCACGATGGAAGTGCGCAAGACGGTTGATACGGGCCGTTTCCCGTTGCGCCTGCTGGTCAGACCGCAAGACGATGTTGCGATCACCTCTGACCTTGCTGATGGCGGGCTTACGGTGATCGACCTTGCCAGCGGGGAAGTGGTCCGCTCCATCGCTGTCTCCAGCCCCGAAGAGGCCGAAGAGCGCTTTCAGGTGACGATCCTGTGGTCGGACGATGGCAGCCGCATCTATGTTGCCGAAACCGCGAGCGACACGATTGCCGAGGTCGATTACGCAAGCGGCGAAGTGCTGCGCCGCCTGCCTACCGGAGACGGAGGCGACGGCATGGCGATCTTTGATCCGGTGGAGGACTTCTTTGGCAATTAAGGCGCGCGAGCCGCTTAAGGTCGTAGGCTGGCGCGAGCTGGTCGATCTGCCCGGAATCGCACTCACCGGCATTCCGGCCAAGATCGACACCGGCGCGCGCACATCCTCGCTCCACGCCCGCGTGCTTGAGGAATTCGAGCGCGAGGGTAAGCCGTTTGTGCGCTTTGCGGTCGATTGGGACGATATCGCGCATGAAGGGGAGGCGGTTCAGGTCGACAAGCGCGGAATAACAAGCTCTAATGGGGAAACACAAAGCCGCTTTGTCATCAAAACGCCATTGCGCATTGGCAATGTGGAATTCCGTGCCGAATTCTCATTGGCCGACCGGTCCGACATGAAGTTTCCGATGCTGATAGGAAGAACAGCGTTGCGGCGCCGCTTCGTGGTCGATAGCGGGCGCTCGTGGCTGCAATCACCTGGCCCGAAAGGAGCTCCCCGATAATGAAAATTGCGATGATGGCGCGAAACGCGAACCTCTATTCGCACAAGCGGCTGAAAGAGGCCGCCGAAGAACGGGGGCACCAGTTCGACATTCTCAACACGCTGCGCTGCACCGTCCATATTGCCAGCCACCGCCCGACGGTGAGTTATAATGGTGAGACCGTGCGCGGCTATGATGCGGTGATCCCGCGCATCGGGGCTTCGATTACCAATTACGGCCTTGCAGTGCTTCGCCAGTTTGAAATGGGCGGGGTGTGGCCGCTCAATGAAAGCGTCGCAATCGGGCGCAGCCGCGACAAATTACGCAGCATGCAAATCCTCGCCAAGCACGGGCTGGGTCTGCCGCTGACCGCCTATGCCAACGATCCCAAGCAGGCCGAAGAGATTATCAAGGCCGTCAATGGCCCGCCGGTCGTGATCAAACTGCTCGAAGGGACGCAGGGGATCGGGGTTGTGCTTGCCGAAACCATGTCGAGCGCGAAGTCCGTGATTGAGGCGTTTCGCGGCGCCAACGTCAATATTCTGGTGCAGGAATTCATCAAGGAAGCGGGCGGCACCGATATCCGCGCTTTGGTAGTCGGCGGAAAGGTCGTCGCGGCGATGAAACGCACCGGCGCGGCCGATGACTTCCGTTCCAACCTCCACCGCGGCGGCAGCGCGGAGGTGATCAAGATCACGCCGGAGGAACGCTCAACCGCGGTGCGTGCCGCGCACCGAATGGGGCTCAACGTTTGCGGCGTGGACATGCTGCGCTCCAATCACGGTCCGGTGATCATGGAAGTCAATTCTTCCCCCGGACTTGAGGGCATCGAGAAGGCAACCGGCAAGGATGTCGCTGGCCAGATCATCCAGTTCATAGAAGCAAAGGCCAAGGCCGGCGCGACCAAGACCAAGGGCAAGGGCTAGGCGTCTCTATGCAGCGTGTCTGCATGATCTTATTGACGCTCGCCCTCGGCATTGCAGCGCCCGCAGCTGCGCAGAACGAGATCGAGACGGTCAGCGCCGGCAATCCCGCAGAGCTCGCCATTGTGATGATGAATGCGGGATATGACGTCGAGCTGACCGAAGACGGGATCGGCGATCCGTTGATCAAGACCGAGGTCGAGGGGCTGGCCTTGGAGGTCTATTTCTACGGCTGCGACGAAACGACCAACGACAATTGCGACTCGCTCCAATTGTCTGCGGGCTTTGACCGGGACAAGCCGTGGACACGCGAAGAAGCCTTGGCGATCAGCCAGCGGCTGCGCTTTGCTTCGGTGCGGCTCAATGAGGACGGCGATCCTACAGTCTCGTGGGACATCGTAACGGGCGAGGGGATCCCGCGTGAGGTCTTCCTTCAATCGCTCACCCATTTCAGCCGCACGGTCGAACTGGCAGCCGAGATGGTTTTTGCCGAGAGTAAGGACGACTGATTCAATCCGTGCCGCTCGGGGGCAAGTCGTTACAACCACATTGCGCGGGCAACCAAAGCGGCTATCCTAGGCGCATGGTTCTAAGAAAAACACTTGCAGCCGCGATCGCGACACTCGTTCTGACGCTTGGCGCTTTGCCGGGTGCGGCTCAGGCGCAAGCAACGCAAACCGTTCAGCCGCAGCCGTCTCAACCTGCGCCGCAGACGCAAAGGCCGCAATTCGTCACGCAGTTCGACGATGCTACCGTTACCTATCTGTTGCAGGATATCCGCGCGACCTGGCAGACCGAAGCGAGCATTGACGGGCACACCAATTACCGCGCGAATGCCGAAGGAGGCTTGAACTTCACGCTCTCCCCGCGCGCCTGCTCGCAGGAGACGGGGTGTCTGGGGCTGATGATGCTCGCGGTCTATACCGGTGTGAACGCTAGCTCGCTCGCCGAGTTGGATGTATTCCTGAACCGGCTCAACGACACATCCATATCGGTCAAAGTGTTCCGCAATGGTGATGGGATTGTGGTGCTTCAGGCCTATATCAACGCGGCGGGCGGGATCACCTATCGCAACGCGCAATCGGAATTTCTGGTCTTCGGCGAGAATATCGTCGCGGTAAGTCAGGCGCTCGCTCAGTTTGAACGGCAGCGCTAGACGCGCAGCCGCTGGCTGAAGCTGCTGGCTGAATTCTCGAGCAATTGCACATTCTCCGTAAGCGCCGCAGCCGCCTTATCCAGCTCCACCAGCATCGACTTGGCCTCCATAGAGCGTTCTGCCAAAGCGCGTGAGCGGGTGACCATCTGGTCCACTTCTCCAGCCGCATTGCGAGCGAAGTGCTCGATTGCATCGGCAGACTGGCGCTGGTCTTCGACCGCGTGACGGATCGAAGTTGCCGCGCCGTCCAGCTCGGAAATTACTTCGTCGATGGCGCTAAAGCTGCGTTCGGCCTCTAGAGTGCCCGAGCGGACGCCGGAGAGGAAGTTATCGATCTGTGTGGCCGCTTGCCCCGCCTGATTGGCAAGCGCCTTCACCTCTTGTGCAACAATGGTGAAGCCGCGTCCCGATGCCCCTGCGGTTGCGGCCTCGATGGCCGCGTTGAGCGACAGGAGGTTGGTCCGCTCGGCAATGCGCACGATCGCACGGGTTGCCTCGCCAATGGTCTTGGATTGCTCGGTCAGGGATCCGACTGCTTGCCCGCCGCCGCCCGATTTATCCGTGGCGCGCGCGGTCAGTTCGGTCTGCTGGCTGACATTAACCGAGATATTGGCAATCGAGCTGGACAGCTCGGCCACGCCGCGCGCAACCGTGTTGGCAGCTTTGCTGGCGGTTTCGGCTGAACCGAGCACATCGCGTGCGTCGTCACCAGCTTGCTCGGCCAGCTTTGTCAGTGAACGCGCTGTCCGCTCCATCAGCTGCGAAGTGGCCGCAACCGAATGGGTGACGGCATTGACCGAGCGTTCAAAATCTTCGGCAACCGCTGCATATTCGGCTCTACGCCGGGCTGCGACTTCCTCGCGTTCTTTCGCGCTGGCTTCGCGTTCGGCCTCTACCCGGCCAAGAGCTTCTTCGAGAGTAAGCGAGGCCTGCTTCAACTTCTCGGCCTGTTCGGCGCTTTTCGCGCGCTCTTCTTCCATCGATCTGAGGACGTCGCGATAGCCCAATCCGATCCAGCACAGCACCGACCCGATCACCAGAACCGCATTCGCGTGGATCATCACCCGCACCAATCCTCCGCCGCCCCAGAACACCCAGTCCGGCGCGGCAAAGGACAGGATTGCGTGATGCGCGGCGATCAGCAGGCAGGCGGCGATGATCGCGCGAATGTCGCACAGCAAAGTAAGCGCTGCGAGGGCGACCAGAAAATAGAGATGCATATCGAGCTGCCACAGCGACCCCTGCATCGCGTAGACCAGCAGCGCCGGCTGGATCGCGGCCATCAATGCCACGACCATTCGCGCCGGTGGATCGGTTCGCTTGCGCCATGCACAATAGCTCGGCAGCGCGTTGAAAAGCGCGCTTGCAAAGGCGGCTACCAGCGCATTCTCGCCAAATCCGATCGACATCAGACACAGGGCAAGAGTTGTCAGCCACCCGCACACAGTGACGAGCAGGATGCCTTGACGGCGCAAGACTTCGACATTGGCGTTCATACGGTTTGACCTGCTGGGAGGGGCCCGCAACCAGGCGCAGCGGCGTTGAGGATCAGTACGCCTTCATGCAGGAGCGCGTCGATCAGGCCGGGGCGATCCCCTCGAATGATATAGGAGCCGTCGAGCTGACCGCGCGCTAGCACCTGTGTCCCGCCTTGTGAGAGCAAATTCGGGATAGCCTGCGTGGCAGCTTTGGTGACGGGGTAGAGCGCAACCGGACTATCTGCACGCGGGGCAAAGACAAAGGCCAGCAACGCGCCAAGCGCGAGCAGCGATTGCCCGACCAGGACAACCTGTTCGAACCCGTCTGATGATTGGTTGGTTTCCAGCGACATGCGGCAAGATATCGCCGATTTTGGTTAGCGCTTGCGCACCGCCCACCTGCGTAACTTTCCCGCGCGGGAAATCACCTATTTCCTATCTGAAAGGCGGCTCGTTGAAGGCGCGCAGCTTGCGGCTGTGCAGCTTGTCGCCTTCGTCGCGCAGACGCGCTGCGGCTTCGAGGCCGATCTGAAGGTGGGCCGCGATGGCTTCTTCGTAGAACTTGTTGGCCTGTCCGGGCAGCTTGATCTCGCCATGGAGCGGCTTGTCCGAGACGCAGAGCAATGTGCCGTAAGGAACGCGGAAACGGTATCCCTGCGCGGCGATGGTTGCGCTTTCCATCTCGACCGCAATCGCGCGGCTTTGGGAGAAACGCTTGGCGCTTGAGGCGTAGTGCAGTTCCCAATTGCGATCATCGGTGGTCACGACCGTGCCGGTGCGCATGCGTTGCTTGATGTTTGCTCCTTGAACGCCCGAAACGGCCTCCGCAGCCTCGGCAAGCGCAAGCTGGACCTCGGCAATCGGGGGAATGGGAATTTCCGGCGGCAGCACGTTGTCGAGAACGTGGTCATCGCGCAGGTAAGCGTGAGCGAGCACGAAATCGCCGATCTTCTGACTAGAGCGGACCCCGCCGCAATGCCCGATCATCATCCATGCATGCGGGCGCAGCACCGCGAGGTGATCGCAAATAGTCTTCGCATTCGAAGGACCGACCCCGATATTGACCAGCGTGATCCCCTTCTTGTCCTCGCGTATGAGGTGGTAGGCGGGCATCTGGTGCTTGCGCCATGCGGTGTCGTTGAGCTGTGCTTGCGCATTATCGGTGCATTCGCCGATATCAAGCCCCGCAGCGCCGGTCAGCTTGGTGTAGCCGTCGCCGCCTTCGGCGCAGATCTGCTGCGCGCCCCAGTTCACGAATTCATCGACATAGCGGTGATAGTTGGTGAACAGGATGAAGTCCTGAAAGTCCTCGACCCGTGTGCCGGTGTAATGCGCCAGCCGCGCGAGCGAGTAATCGGTCCGCAGCCCGTCAAACAGCGACAGCGGCATATCGGCGTGGTCGTCAAACTCGATCCCGTCAGCCAGCTCGTCTCCGATCAGCGACAGGTCGGTCGAGGGGAAGTGCTGCGCGATATCGGCAGGCGCAATCCCCTGCATCGCTGCGCCGGCTTCCCCGTCGAGGACATAGGGGAAGGGGATTTCCTGCCGCGAACGATCAACCGTAACATCGATCTCATATTCGTCCGAGATCAGTTCAAGCTGCTCGGTGAGATAGGATGCGAACAGATCGGGGCGGGTGATGGTGGTCGTATATGTCCCCGGCATTTCCAGCCGGCCAAAGGCGCGAGAGCGATCCTTTGGCTCCCCGATCCCCGAATAATGCAAAGTGAGCTGCGGATAGGCATAACTGCCATCCTGGCGCTTACGCTCTGGCGGCACGGTGCCGATCTTGCCGAATTCGATCACATCGGCGCGAAGTGTCGCAACCGCATCGGCGTAGTGTTTTTGCAATTGTTCGAGAATTTGAGGGATTGGGGTCATATATTCATCCTAGTTGTTGCAGACTAATGTTTCAAAGTTGTGACGGTGTCTTGTCTTGGGCGTGAATTTGCAAGAGCGACCCGCAAACTCACCAGCTTTTACAAAAAGGGCGCGGGGGTCGATTGACCGCCGCGCCCGATTTGATTGGCTTGAAGAAGGTGGCTGATCAGTCAGCTTTGTCTTCTTCGCCAGCTTCTTCAGCCGGAGCCTCTTCTGCTTCTGGCGCAGCGCCGTCTTCAAAAAGCTCTTCGGGGATTTCGCCCGGCTCAAGACCAGCATTGTCGATGCGCGTGTCGGCAGCGGCTTCTTCGATCTCGCGCTGTTCGTCTGCGAACATCTGCGCAAGAACGTCGACACCCTGTGTCTGCAATTCGGCTTCGTCGTCCGAACGGGCGACATTGGCCTTTACAGTCACATGCACCTCGGGGTGCAGGGCGACGGTCACATCGTGCATGCCGATCGTCTTGATCGGCGCGCCCATGATGACCTGCTTCTTGTCGACATCGTGGCCCTGTGCGGTCAGGCCAGCGACCATGTCGCGGACATTGACCGAACCGTAAAGCTGACCAGCATTCGAAGCGGCACGGATGAGGATAACCTCGGCCCCTGCAACTTTGTCGCCAGCGGCTTCTGCCACGGTGCGCTTTTCAGCGTTTTCTTTTTCAAGACGTTCGCGGTTGGCGTCGAAGACCTTCTTGTTGGCTTCGTTGGCGCGCAGGGCTTTCTTCTGCGGGAGAAGGAAGTTGCGAGCATAGCCGTCCTTGACGGTGACAACGTCACCGATGGTGCCGAGCTTCTCGATACGTTCGAGGAGAATGATATCCATGTTCTTTCTCCTCCTACTTCACGATGTACGGCAAAAGGCCGATGTGGCGGGCGCGCTTGATCGCTTTGGCGAGTTCACGCTGCTTTTTTGCAGAAACGGCGGTGATACGCGAAGGCACGATCTTGCCACGCTCGGACATGAAGCCCTGAAGCAGGCGCACGTCCTTGTAATCGATCTTGGGGGCTTCGTTGCCGCTGAACGGGCAAGACTTGCGGCGGCGGAAAAACGGGCGGGCCATCAGTCGCGCTCCTCACGGTCAGAGCGACGCTTACGGTCGCGTTCGTTCTTGCGCATCATCACGCTGGGGCCTTCTTCGTGCTCTTCAACACGGATGGTCATGTAGCGGATGACGTCTTCGTTGATCCGCGTCTGGCGCTCGAGTTCTTCAACAACGGTGCCCGGGGCATCGATGTTGAGCATCACGAAATGCGCTTTGCGGTTACGGTCGATTTTATAGGCGAGGGACTTGAGGCCCCAGGTTTCGGTCTTGGTGACCTTGCCTTCGTTCGCTTCGACGATTTCGGTCGCCGTGGCCGCCAGCGCGTCTACCTGGGCCTGTGAAAGGTCCTGACGCGCGAGGAAGATATGCTCATACAGAGCCATACTTCGCGTTCCTTTTATTGCTGCCGATCGCTGGCTGATCCGTCCGGATGACGGGGCCCCTCCGGCTTTCTTGGGTTCCACTCTTGGAAAGAGCGGATGCGCGCACATAACGGCTTATGAGGGGATTGCAAGTCTTGTGCGCTTGCCAATTGGCGCGCGGGGCGCGATTGGACGGACCAGAAAAGGGGAAGAATTGATGCCTTCAGGATTGGTCGCACTGTTTGACGATGTCGCGGTGATTGCGCGCGCGGCTTCTGCGTCGGTTGACGATATTGCGGCCGCCGCGAGCCGGGCGGGGTCAAAGACCGCAGGCGTGGTGATCGATGATGCAGCGGTTACGCCAAGCTACGTTACCGGGCTGACGCCAGCGCGCGAGCTGCCGATCATATGGGCGATCACCAAGGGGAGCCTGTTCAACAAGCTCATAATCCTGCTGCCCGGCGCAATCCTCTTATCCGAGTTTCTACCGTGGCTCATCATCTGGATTTTGATGCTGGGCGGCGCATTCCTTTGTTATGAAGGCGCTGAAAAGGTGATGGAAAAACTCGGCGGCGCCAAACACGGCAAGACAGTCGAAGACGCAATCATTGACCCTATCGCCTTCGAGAAACAGCGGATTGCCGGCGCGGTGCGCACCGATCTGATCCTGTCGGCGGAAATCATGGCAATCACGCTCAACGAGCTTGATCTGCCGACTTGGTGGGAGCGCGGATTGGCGCTTGCGCTGGTGGGCTTCATCGTGACGATTGTGGTCTATGGCGCGGTCGCGCTGATCGTGAAGATGGACGATGTCGGGCTAAAGCTGATTGCGCGCAAAACCGGCTTTGGCCTCACCTTCGGTCATTTCCTGCTGCAATCGGTGCCCAAATTGCTGCTTGCGCTTACGGTGATCGGGACAATCGCCATGCTCTGGGTCGGCGGCGGGATCATCGTCCATGGCACGCACGAAGTCGGCTTCCACCTGCTCTACAATGTCGCCCATGGGGCTCAATATGCGGTTGAAGGCGCTGTCGGAGCGCTCGCGGGTGTGCTGGGATGGGTGACTTACGCCGCGATTTCGGCGGTGATCGGTCTAGCGCTTGGCGTCGGGATCGCGCTGCTGCTGCACAAGGTTATCGGCTATGAGGGTGATCATTGATGGCGCAGACACCCACGCTCTACACCTGCGCCAGTTCGCGGGGCTTGCGCGCGACATGGGCGGCGGCGGAAGCGGACGTCGAGATCGACCTCAAAGTCTTGCCATTCCCGCCGCGTTTTCTCGCGCCCGAATACAAAGAGATCAACCCGCTGGGCACCGTGCCGATGCTGGTCGATGGAGAGGCGCGGATGACCGAAAGCTGCGCGATTGCGCATTACCTCGCCACCCGCTCAGGCCCGAGTGATCTCGCCATCGCGCCGGGTGAGCGCGATTATGCCGAATATCTCGATTTCACCTATCACGCCGATGCGACGATCACATTCCCGCAAACGGTCTATATGCGCTTTGCGATCTTCGAGAAGGACAAGGGCTGGGCTGATGCGGGCGAGGCCTATGCCAAGTGGTTCGAGAAACGTCTGGTGAAGGCCGAGCAGCGCCTGGAGACCCGCGAATATCTGTGCGCGGATCGCTTTACTGTGGCTGACATTTGCGTCGGCTATGCGCTGATATTGGCGAAGAATGTCGGGCTGGATGACCGCGTGCCGGAGAGCCTGAAGGCCTATCGCGAACGGCTGACTTCGCGCGATGGCTACAAGCGGGCGGCCGCACGCGAAGAGGCGGGGCGCAAGGCGCTGGAAGCGTAACTCTCGTCATTGCGAGGAGCGCAGCGACGCGGCAATCCATGGCCCGCCGCGGCCAATCCGACATCGGTCCATGGATTGCTTCGCTTCGCTCGCAATGACGAATCAAGAGGCCTGATCCTCGCTCACAGGTCGCGCGGACAGCTCTCGCCGCAGCAATTTACCAATCGGATCGCGCGGCAGCTGATCGACGAATTCAATGTAGCGCGGGCGCTTGTAGCCTGCGATCTGCCCTTTGAAGCGCGCGGTGATTTCCTCGCGGGTGAGCGAGGCTCCGGGAGCCAGCACAACAAAGGCCTTCACCGCTTCGCCCCACTGCCTGTCAGGCACACCGCAGCAGCCTGCATCCGCGACTTCGGGCATGTCGGCAAAGACCATATCGACCTCTGCGGGATAGACATTCTCGCCGCCGGTTTTGATCAGCTCTTTCTCGCGCCCCAGCAGATAGCCTAGCCCGCGCTCGTCCATCTTTCCCAGATCGCCCGTGCGCAGCCAGCCATGGCCCAGCGCCGCCTCGCTCGCCTCGTCATTGCGCCAGTAGCCGAGCATCACTGAGGGGCCGCGCAGGCCAATCTCGCCTTCCTCGCCGGGAGCGAGCTGATTGCCGTCCGGGTCGAGGATCGTCATCTCCACATGCGGCATCGCCCAGCCGATCGAGCGCGGATGCTCGAGCATGTCGGGATAGTCGATGAAGGTCGCAAAGCCGCACACCTCGGTCTGGCCATATCCGCCGACCACGCGCGCATCCCATTCCTGCTCGATGAATTCGTAGATTTGCGGACGGCCCATGCCCGCGCCGCCGGTGTAGTTGGTGAGCGGCATCACACCGTCGCGCACCGGCTCCATTGTCTGCCAAGGGAAGCAGATCGTGGGGAAGGCGCTGGTGGTGGTGCAGGCCTCGCGGTGGAGCAGATCGAGCACCGCCGCACTGTCATCATCGCGGCCCGCAAAGACGCTGCATCCTCCGCAGGCGAGCATGGCCGCGACCTGCTGCATCCCGACGACATGGAACAGCGGATTGATCGAGAGCAGCCGCTCGTCCCGAGTGAAGCCGCGCCGCACCGAGAAACCGAGCGCCGAAGACGCCACCGCGCTGCCCGCTTGCAGGCAGCCCTTGGGCCGACCGGTCGTGCCGCTGGTGTACATCATATAAAGCGGGCGCTCGGGCGCGAGATTAGGAAGCGTGCGCGCCTCTTGCGGCTCGCTGACAATCGCTTCGAACGTGCCTTGCGGATCGTGCTGCTCGTCAACCTCGATCACTTCGCCCGCATCAGCCTCGGCCAACAGTGCGGAGAAACGCGGATTGGCGAAGGTCATCGCCGGTTCGGCATTGCCCGCGATCCACGCGATCTCGCCCGGCGCAAGCCGCCAGTTGAGCAGCACTGCAATCGCTCCGATCCGCCCGCAGGCGAGCAGGATGGTGAGGTAAGGCGCTCCGTCGGTAAGCAGGATCGCTACCCGGTCCCCCGGACTAATCCCCTTGGCGAGGAGCCACGCGGCGAGCCGGCTCACCCGCGCATCCAGTTCGGCATGTGTCAGACGCTGCGCGCCATCGACCGTCGCTTCACGCGTGGCATATTGGGTCGCGCAGACCTTGAACAATGTGTCGAGCGAGAAGTCTCTTGCATGCATGGCAGTCAGACTAACCCAGCGCGCTTGGGCGCACCACCAGCGTTTTTACGAAGGTGCGTCGAGCTCCTCGCCGCATTTGCTGCAGGTGCGATTGGGCCATGGCAGCACGAATATCCCGCGAAAGAACAGGTTCTTGCCGCAAGTCGGGCAGTTGAACCCCAGCATCCGCGCATTGGCGAGAACCAGCGCGACAATCGCAATGCCGAATGCGACCGTGGAGTGACCCAACAACCGGTCCACCGCGAGCACGAACAGGATCGACAGCACCAGCGCGCCGCCCATGAAATGCGCATGGCGCCTGGCTCGTGCGTAAAGAGTCACTCCAGCCGCTCGAAGATACCGCGCGCAAAAGCGCTGAGCGTGTCGTCGCGCGCGCCCATTACCACGATGCGGTCGCCGGGCTGGGCAAGTTCGACAATCCGGTCGCCGCAAGCCTCGCGGGTGGGGACATGCTCGGCGTTTCCGCCATGGCTCTTTATCAACGCGATGATCCTCTCGGTTCCCTCGCTTCGATCAACTGTGCCGCCGTAATAGACCGGGTCGCACATGATCGTGATGTCTTCGCCATCCAGCTCGCGCGCAAAAGTCTCAGCCAATTCGTCGCCCATCTGGCGCAAGGGTCCGTAACCGTGCGGCTGGAAGAAGGCGATCACGCGGCCGGGGCTTGACTTCAGCGTGCGCAAGGTCGCCGCGCATTTCTCCGGATTGTGTCCGAAATCGTCGATGACGGTGATGCCGTTTGCGCTGGTCCCCACCACATCAAACCGCCGCGCGAGCCCCGCAAATTCGCTCAACGCCGCCACGGCTTTGCCAACCGAAATCCCCGCAGCACTCGCTGCCGCGATAGCCGCCAATGCGTTGGAGAGGTTGTGCATTCCGGGCATGGGCAGGGTGAGCGCGAAGGACTCGCCGCTGCGATTGTCGATGACGGTCGCGCTGATCGAGAGCGCGCCTTGCTCGATACTGTCCGGCTCGACCGCAATATCTGCGCTACTGTCGCGCACCGCGAAGCTCACCAACTGATTGGCTCGGTCGGCCAGCGCGCGCGCTTCGTCATTGTCGAAATTGACCGCTGCGCAGCCCGATGCGGCGAGGTAATCGCCAAACAGTTCGCGCAATTCTTCCAGCGATTTGTGATCGAGGCTGACATTGAGCAGCACCCCGATGGTCGGGCGGTAGAGCGCAATGGACCCGTCGCTTTCATCCACCTCGCTGACGAACAGCTGGGGCGATCCCACCCGCGCGCTGGCAAAGGGGTTCGCAGCGTCGGCGAAGTTCTTCATCACCGCGCCGTTCATCACGCTGGGGTCATGACCCGCATGCGAGAGGATCCACGCGATCATGCCGGTGACGGTCGATTTGCCCGAAGTGCCGCCGATTGCGACCGAGTAACCCGCCTCGTTGAAAAATTCGGCAAGCAGTTCCGCGCGGCTCATCCGGGCGCAGCCAAGCTGTTTGGCGCGGGCAACTTCGGGCACGGTGTCTTCGATCGCAGCAGAGGCGATCAGCACTTGATCGCCCGAAGTGATCCCGCTGCCGTCCTGCGGGAACAGTCCAAAGCCGTTTTCCGCGAGCCACGCGAATTTTTCCGGTGTGCGGCCTTGGTCATAGGAGCGGTCTGACCCGGCGACTTCATAGCCTATGCCATGCGCGATCTGGGCGAGCGGGAGCATGCCCGATCCACCGATTCCGCAGAAAAAGAAGGAGCGCTGATCGCGCGTTTCGCTGTTTTCGTCGGGCATGATGGCTGGTTATTGGCTTGCCACAATGCTGGCAAGCGCCATACGATGCGCGCATGACAAATATCGCCATCTGCGCGCCTGCAACGCCGATTACCCGCGATCATGCCGCCGCTTTGGAGCGATTGGTGGCGGACGAGTTTCCCGAGCATTCGGTGACGTTCCACGATCAGTGCTTTGCCAGCGCGGGGCATTTTGCCGGCGATGATCTGACGCGGCTGACCGGCTTGCTCGAATGCGCCAACGATCCCGCCTTTGACGCGGTGTGGTTTGCCAAGGGCGGCTATGGCTCCAACCGCATTGCAGAGGCGGCGGTGGCGCGCATGAACGCTTCGGCGCGCTCGAAGACTTATGTTGGCTTTTCCGATTGCGGCTATCTGCTCGCCGCGCTTTATCGGGCAGGGATTGGCCAATGCGCGCATGGTTCTATGCCGGTGAGCGCACGCTCTGAAACGGGGCGTGAGGCTGTGCGCAGGGTCCTGCGCTGGTTCGCAGGCGACAATTCAGGGCTGGAGCCGAGCCTGGACGGCGTGACGCCCGCTGCTGCGTTCAACCTGATCACCTTGGCGATGCTCTCCAAGACGCCGACCATGCCAGACCTTTCGGGCCATGTCCTGATGGTCGAGGAAGTGAGCGAGCACCTCTATTCCATCGACCGGATGTTCTTCGCGCTTGCCGGTAGTCTGCCTAGGCTTGCAGGGCTCAGGCTCGGCGCGATTACCGCTGTGCCGGAGAATTATGTCGAGTTCGGGCAAAGCGAAGAGGAAATCGCCAAATATTGGTGCGACCGCGCTGGCATTCCCTATCTCGGTCGCGCGGAAATCGGTCACAATGCTGACAACAAAGTTGTGCCGTTCGGACTTGCAGGACCGGCGGGCGCTGCGTAACGGCGCGCTCCAACAGGAGGAATCACAATGAGAGCTTTCGTTTTCCCCGGACAGGGCAGCCAGAAGGTAGGCATGGGCGTCGAGCTTGCCGAGGCGAGCGCGGCTGCGCGCGAGGTTTTCGAGGAAGTCGATGATGCGCTGGGCCTCAAGCTTTCTGCGATCATGCGCGACGGGCCGGAGGATCAGCTGACCCTCACCGAAAATGCGCAACCTGCGATCATGGCAAATGCGATTGCGACCTTGCGCGTGCTTGAAAGCGAATTCGGCGTGAAGCTCGCCGAGAAGGGCGCATGCGTCGCCGGTCACTCGTTGGGTGAATACACCGCATTGTGCGCGGTTGGTGCGTTCGATCTGGCGACTACGGCGCGGCTGCTCAAGCTGCGTGGCAGCGCGATGCAGGCGGCCGTGCCAGTAGGCGAGGGCGCAATGGCGGCTCTGCTGGGCGCTGATATCGAAAAGGCCTCTGCGCTCGCTGCTGCCGCTGCTGAGGGTGAAGTTTGCGAAGTCGCCAATGACAATGATCCGGGTCAGGTTGTGATCTCCGGCCACAAGGGCGCAATCGAGCGTGCGGTTGCACTTGTGAAGGATCACGGGATCAAACGCGGCGTGTTGCTGCCGGTCTCCGCCCCGTTCCACTGCTCGCTGATGCAACCAGCGGCAGACCGGATGCGCGAGGCGCTGGCCGACACCGAGATGGGCGAGTTCGCTCTGCCCGTCTTCGCCAATGTCACCGCCAGCTCTGTCAGCGACCCCGATCAGGAGCGCGACCTGTTGTTCCGTCAGGTGACCGGCCGCGTGCGCTGGCGCGAAAGCGTGGCGGCAATGCATGAAGGCGGCGTGACGCATTTCGTCGAGCTGGGCGGTAAAGTGCTCGCGCCCATGATCCGTAAGATCGCAGGCGAGGCCGAGACAGCGAGCCTCATCTCGATGGAAGACCTTGAAGGTTTCGCCGGGTCGCTTTGATCGCGAATTGACGGTTGATTGAACGCTCAAACAGAGCTTCGCCGCACACACACATTTGACATGTAACAATATATCATTCAGCTTGCGGACAGTTTAGCCGGTGCAGCACCCGACAAAAGGGGAGGGTCCAATGCTGAAATCTCTATCCGATACTCTGTTTAGCGCGAGCATTTGCGCGATGTGCGTTGTGGCGGTGGGGGCGGCAGCGCTTTCTGCTGATGGCAGCGCTTCAGACGACCCCCACCTCATCGATGACGGAACGGGTCTGCGGGGTTTTGTCAGTGAAAGCGGGCTGGATGACTTCGCGGAAAAGATGGTCGCTCTCGAGGAAGAGCAGCGCCGCCGGTACGAATCCAGTGGACAGGTCGTGTACAGCGTGAATGTGGATATGGCCGCTCCGCCGCCTGCCGCTGAGATGGCCGGTGGCGTCGAAGAAGTCGCCGATGCATCCGCCCCAGCCGAAGGCGAAAGCATCACCAACACGCAGGAAGCGGGCGTCGATGAAGGCGGGATCGTCAAGAATGCGGGCGACTACCTTGTCGTGCTGCGGCGCGGGCGCCTTTTTACAGTGCGGACAGGCAGCAACGCGCTGGAGCCGGTTGACACAATCGACGCCTTCCCGCCCGGCAAGGAGCGCCCCGGAGCGACATGGTATGACGAGATGCTCATTCGCGGCAATCAAGTCATCGTCATCGGCTATTCCTACGGTGCCTTCGGGACCGAAATAAACCGCTTTGACATCTCCGATAGCGGCGATCTGACCTATCGTGACACGCATTATATGCGCTCGGGTGATTACTATTCCTCGTCCAATTACGCCTCGCGCCTGATCGGGGATGAGTTGATCCTATACACCCCGGTCTACGCAAATTGGAGCAACCTTGAAGGCTCGCTGCCCGCAATGCGCGAGTTTGGCGAGAGCGAGGCCAAAGTGCTGGTCGACCCGGAAGATTTCCTCGTCGCTACCCCGTATCGCAGCGGTAAATTCCACGTGGACATGCTCCACACCGTGACACGCTGCGATCTTGCCGCGGCGGAATTGGAATGTAGCGCGACCGCGATTGCAGGCACGCGGAGCCGCGCCTTCTATGTCTCGCGCGAGGCGGTTTATACATGGACCGGAAGCGCGGCCTCGAGCTGGGAAGGGGATGCGGAGCGCACCCCCGGCCAGCTCTATCGCATCCCGCTCGACGGATCGCGTCCCGGCGCGGTGCAGGTCGCAGGCGCGCCGGTTGACCAATTCTCTTTTGCCGAAGACGCATCGGACGGCGTGCTGCGCGTGCTCCTGCGTTCGGTCGGCAATGGCGAGGGAATGTGGGCCAGCGAATACAGCGTCGGCGACGTCTCGCTCGCTACCGTATCTTTCGATGCGTTTGGATCGGGCGGGGGAGCGTTGGTGCGCGAGAACTACCGCGCTTTGCCTGAACCCGAAGGCTGGCGGTTCCATAACCGCTTTGTCGGCGATTACCTGCTCTATGCTGCGGCGTGGTATGGCCGCGAAGACGAAACCCTAACGGTCTATGCCGTGCCGCTGGACGGCCGCGAGGTTCAGCAAATCGCGCTCCCCCACGGCGTCACGCGGTTTGATCGGATGGGTGATGACGGCGTGGTCGTCGGACCGAGCGGTGACGGCTCGCTCGGCTTCACCTCGCTTTCTCTCGGGCGCAGGGCTTCGATCGAGGATACCTATATGCTCGCCGCTGCCAGCGAGGGTGAAACGCGCTCACAAGCGTTATTCTACAAGCCGGACGCTGACAGCCGTGACGGGCTTTCGGGCACGCTCGGCCTGCCGATCAGCCGGCGGTTGGAGCGAAACGGGTCGGAATTCCTCGGCTCCGGGTCAGCCATTGCCTTCCTGCGGCGTGAGAACCGCTCGCTTGGCCGTGCAGGTGAGCTGGCCGCGCGGTCCGCGAATGCGCGCGACGACAGCTGCATCGCCTCCTGCGTGGACTGGTACGGAAATGCCCGCCCGATCTTTTTGGGAGATCGCATCTTTGCTCTGATGGGCTATGAGATTGTCGAGGGAGACATGTCTGATGGCCGAATCCGGGAATCGCGCAGAGTCAGCTTCGCGCCTTGACCTGACCACCCACTGGATCGACGAGGGTAACGCACACCTGCTCGATAATGTCGCGCCCGGCGTGTTCGATCACGCAATCGATCCGGCGCGGCTCAAGCCCTATCTTGCCAGCCCTGCCAACTGGATGTGCCTTGCGCTGCATGAGGGCCAAGTCGTTGGCATGTGCATGTGCGTCATCCACAGCCATCCCGACAAGCCAACCGAACTCTTCCTTGACGAGATCGGCACAGGCGACGATTGGCGGCGTCAGGGCATTGCGCGCGCGCTGATGCAACTGGTATTCGAACGCGCGGATGCGGAAAATATTGAGGAAATCTGGCTGGGGACCGAACCGGACAATGACGCGGCAAACGGGCTCTATCAGACATTCAAACACGAGCGTGAGGACGCCGTGATCTACTATTTCGACTGGTGAGGAGCCGAGAAATGTTTCGATTGGATGGAATGAACGCGCTGGTTACCGGCGCAAGCGGCGGGATCGGTTCCGCAATTGCAATCGCGCTGGCAAAGCAAGGCGCGCGCGTGGCGCTATCAGGCTCCAACGGAGACAAATTGCGCGCCTTTCGCGAGCAGTTGATCGCGGAAGAAGGCTCGCCCGAACATGGGGACCATGTCGAGATCACCTGCAACCTTTCGGACAGCAAACAGGTTGATGAGCTGATCCCTGCAACGCTCGATACGCTGGGCGGGATCGATATCCTTGTGAATAATGCCGGCATCACCCGCGACAACCTTGCGATGCGGATGAAAGATGATGAGTGGGACAGCGTGATCTCGGTCAATCTCGAAGCAGCCTTCCGTCTGATGCGCGCTTCTGCCCGCCCGATGATGAAGGGGCGCTTTGGCCGGATCATCAACATTACATCTGTAGTCGGCCACACCGGGAATCCGGGCCAGATGAATTACTGCGCGGCTAAAGCAGGCCTGACCGGCATGACCAAGAGCCTCGCGCAGGAAGTCGCCAGCCGCGGGATTACCGCCAATTGCGTCGCACCCGGCTTTATCCGAACTGCAATGACAACCGCGCTCGACGAAAAGCAGACCGAGACGATCAACGCCCGCATCCCGATGGGCAAGATGGGCGAAGGCATGGATATCGGCGCAGCCTGCGTCTTCCTCGCCAGCCGTGAAGCCGGGTACATCACCGGCGAAACGGTGCATGTGAACGGCGGGATGGCGATGGTATGATGGGACTGCCGACACTCAAACTGCCAGGCGCCGTTCTTGCTGCCGCGCTCGCTTTCACCGCGCAGCCTGCTCTGGCTCAAAGCGACTATGATCTGGACTGCGTTGCTCGCGGTGCTGATCCGTCAACCGGCGCGAATCTGGTCGATCATTTCCTGTCCGGGCAGGGGCTTGCGAAGAAGCCGCGCCCGTTCTTTGACGAACTTTATGTGGTTCTGGGCGAGTGCGGGGACTCCAACACGTCGGACGAGAAGGAAGCGCAATACTACACCGACGTGGTTTTGATGCGGGCGATGCTCCCTGAACTGCGCTCTCGGCTGGTATCGATCGGGTTCGATGTTGCCCCGGTCGATGAGCATATGGCAGCCAGATTCGCCGCCGGGATCGAAGGTGACAACAATGAATCCGATGTGTTCTTTGCCGAACGAGCGGAAAGTTTCGTCAATGAAACCGGCACCGACGCCGATCTCGTGATCTATCTGCTCGCTAGCTATACAGAGAGCATGAAGATCGAACGCGAAGCTCTGCGGGGCCTTGGACTGATCGAGTAGGCACTCCTTTATCCCCTTATCCCCAAGGGAATCTCCCCTCGCAGCGCCTCGAACTTGCCCGTATTGTGCGCATCGCTAAGGTTTTTCGAAATCGAGCGGTGCTGACGGGGCGATTCCTGTTCTGGCAGAACCGGGCAACACAAAGACGATAGGGTAAGCTGATGAAGGCTACGATCGAACGCGCGACGCTGCTGCGCTGCCTCTCCCATGTTCAGTCTGTGGTTGAGCGCCGCAACACCATTCCGATCCTCTCCAACGTCCTGATCGACGCGAGTGATGGCGGTAGCGTGAAGGTGATGGCGACCGACCTCGACTTGCAGGTGGTTGAAACAATGAGCGCGGCCTCGGTGGATGTGCCCGGCGCGATAACCGTCTCGGCGCATCTGCTGTTCGACATTGCGCGCAAACTGCCCGATGGCTCGCAGGTCAGCCTCGAGACGGCGGAAAACCGGATGGAAGTCAAAGCTGGGCGCAGCCGGTTCAAACTGCCGACCCTGCCGCGCGATGACTTCCCGGTGATCGTCGAAGGCGATCTGCCCACCAGCTTTGAGATTCCCGCGCGCACTCTGGCCGAAATGATCGACGGCACGCGCTTTGCGATCTCGACCGAGGAAACGCGTTACTACCTCAACGGCATATTCCTGCATGTGACCGACGAAGACACGCCGGTGCTCAAAGCCGCTGCGACCGACGGCCACCGTCTCGCGCGCTTCACGCTGGCGCGTCCCGACGGTGCAGAGGGCATGCCCGACGTCATCGTCCCGCGCAAAGCGGTGGCGGAGCTGCGCAAGCTGCTCGAAGAAGCGCTGGATGGCTCGGTGCAGATCGACCTGTCGGCCAGCAAGGTCCGCTTCACGCTTTCGGGTGAGGGCGGTGTTGTGCTGACCAGCAAGCTGATCGACGGCACGTTCCCCGATTACAGCCGTGTCATCCCGACCGGCAATGACAAGCTGCTCAAGATCGATCCCAAGACCTTCCTCGAAGGAGTTGACCGCGTTGCGACCATCGCAACCGAGAAGACGCGCGCGGTGAAGATGGGGCTCGACAATGACAGGGTAACGCTCTCGGTCACTTCGCCCGACAACGGCAACGCGACCGAGGAACTGGCGGCGCAATATGACAAGGAAGGCTTCGAGATTGGTTTTAACGCCAATTATCTCAAGGACATCCTCGGCCAGTTCGACTCCGAAACGATCGAATTGCACCTGGCCGATGCGGGCGCGCCGACGCTGATCCGCGAAGATGAGAACAGCCCTGCGCTCTATGTCCTGATGCCGATGCGCGTCTGATGCGCGGCATTGCGGGTCTTGCCGCTGCCGCTTTGGCGATTGGCGCACCTCTGCATGCGCAGGATGGCGAAGCGTTTGAGCCTGCCTTTAGCGCCGAGGATGATCTTGACTGCGCGATCTATGTCGGCGCCCTGATGGCCGAGATGGAAGAGGCGATGACGCCGGACAATCGCGCCGGCCTCACGTCGGCCTTCACCTATTTCACCGGGCGATACGAGGCGCAGCGCGGCCTCGATCTGGTGACTGCTTTTACCGAGCGTTATCCGGTATATGCGCAGCGCAATCCGGTGGAAATCCAGCAGACCTGCGCGGTCAGGATGCGGGCTTTCGGCGTGCGTTTGCAAGAGGCGGGGCAGGCGCTCACCCGGATCCAGCCCGCTCCGGCTGCGCCTGCTGCTCCGGCCCAATCAGAAACCGCTCCGACAGAGTAGGCGCGCATGAGCGGCCAACCCGTCGCGCAGGTTCGCATCTTCGGCACGGTCATCTCGACCTATACTCGCATCGTCCAGATCACCTGCGAAGAAGCCGGTCTGACCCACGAAACTATCGCCACCGCGGCGAACTCACCCGCCAACCGCCATCCATTCAGCAAAGTGCCCGTGGTAGAGGTCGACGGGCTTGAGCTGATCGAGAGCGTGGCCATCGCGGCCTATCTCGACAATGCGCATAATGGCAGCACTTTGCAGCCCGCTGATCCTGCTGCGCGCGCGGTGATGGATAAGTGGATCGCACTCGCCAACAATTACCTGTTCCCGATCTTTGAGCATGGGCTTGTCATGCCGTGGATCATGCACCGCGTTGCCGGTTTCCCGCTGGAGCGCGAGAGGATCGAGCGTTCGTTGCCGGGCGTCAGCCGCGCGCTCGGCTTTCTGGAGGCGGAGTTGTCGCAGGACGGCGCATGGACGGCTTGCTCGCAGGAACGTGGCGGGTTCACGCTCGCCGACGTCTTTCTCTACCCGATCATTCGCTCGCTCCAGCTGACCCCGCAGGGCGAGGTCGGGATCGGCCAGTGCGACCATCTCGCCGCATGGCTCGATGCTTGCAGAAAGCGCCCCTCGATTGTCGCAACGCAGTGGGAAAGCGAGCCGTAATGGGTTAGGCAGGTCGTCAAAGAGGAGACACCCGCAATGACATTAGTCCAAGTCCATGTCCGCAAAGACGAACTCACCAATGCCGTTCTGGCCGAGGCCGATAGCGGCGCGCTCGCCGAAGGGGCCGTGCGGCTGAAGGTCGAGAGCTTTTCGGTCACCGCCAACAACATCACCTATGCGGTGGTCGGCGACGGGTTTGGATATTGGAACTTCTTCCCGCCTGCGACTGAGAACCCCGAAGGCTTGGGGATCGTCCCGATGTGGGGGCACGCCAAAGTGGTCGAGAGCAACAATGCCGAGATCGCCGTGGGCGAGCGGGTCTATGGCTATCTGCCGATGGGCAGCGAGCTGGACGTTGTGCCGGGCAATGTCTCTGCGGGCAGCTTTGCCGATATGTCGGCGCATCGCCAGCCGATGAGCCCGATTTACAACCAATATTCGCGCCTGGCCGCCGATCCCGAGCATGATCCGGCGCGCGAAGCCGAGCGGATGATCTATGGCCCGCTGTTCAAAACAGGCTTCATCATCGACTACTTCATGCGTTCCGAAGGTTGGTTCGATGCAGGCGAAGTGATCCTCACCAGCGCATCCTCCAAAACCGCGATGGGACTGGCGAGCGTCGCCAAGCAAAACTCGCCCCATATCAAGCGAGTTGGCCTGACATCGGCGGGCAATATCGACTTTGTCGAAAGCACCGGGCTTTATGACAAGGTCTTGTCCTATGACGAGATTGGCAACCTGCCGATCAACGCCTGCGTCACGGTCGACTTCGCTGGCAATGCTGAGGTCCTAGGCAAGTTGCATCACCATTTCGGCGACACTCTCAAATACTCGTGCCTCGTCGGCGCGACCCATATCGAGGCGCGCAGTTCGATGGGCGGCGGGGCATCAGACCTGCCCGGACCCAAACCGATCCTGTTCTTCGCCCCCGATCACTTCGTCGCCTTCTTCAAGGAACACGGCCCCGCCGATGGCGGCATGATGATCGCCAAGACGTGGCACGGCTTCCTCTCCGCCGTCGAAGGGACAGTCGAGATCGTGAAACTCTCCGGCCTCGAAGCCGCACGCACGACCTATCTGGAAATGGTCGGCGGCAGCGTCGATCCGGCCAAGGGGATTGTGATCGAGCCCTAAGGCTGAGTGCTTACTCCGCCGCCTCAGCCAGTTCCGCGCGCTGGGGTCCACGGATCAGCCCGCCGGGGGTTTCGCCGGTCCATTTGCCGTTCTCGAATGTCACTGCGCCGTTCTTGATCGTGTAGGCATAGCCATCGGCCTTTTGCAGCAGGCGCTTGCCGCCTGCGGGAAGGTCGAAGGCGAGCCACGGGCGGCCCAGTTTCAGGCTCTCCATGTCGATCACGTTGATATCGGCGAGAAAACCCGGAGCGATCACGCCGCGATCTTCGAGGCCGTAGAGCACGGCTGTGTCGCGGCATTGGCGCTTGATCGCCTGTTCAAGGCTGATCCGCGCGCCGCGCTTGCGGCTTTTCACCCAGTGTTCGAGCATGAATGTGGGTGAGGCTGCATCGCAAATCGTCCCGCAATGCGCGCCGCCATCGGACAGCGAGTTGACTGTGTCGTCGGCGTGCTGGAGCGGGTGCAGGAAATCGAGATTGCCATCGACATAATTGAGGATCGGCAGATAGATAAAGCCGGTCGCATCCTCGCGGCACAGCATGTCATAGGCGTATTCCTGCGGGTCGATCCCGGCAGCCTGCGCGCGCGCATTGACGCTGGCAGAGGCTTCGGGTTCGTAGTCGAAATCGGGGTCCATCTCGTATTGTAGCGCCCAGCCTTGGGTGATCACCATCACCACTTCGATGATGTCCATCGGCGCTTCGGAATAGTCATTCGCCTCTGACAGCATTTGCGCCTTGAAGGCCGGATCGAGCAGCTTTGCTTTCTGCTCTTCCCACGAAAGTTCCTTGATCGCCTGCCAGCTGGGACGGAAGGCGAAGGGGTTCACCGTGCCCTGCCACGCCATGATGATGCCGTTGCCGCGCAGCGCGATCTGGGCGACGATGTTCGCGCCATTGTCGTTCTCTGCGCGCATATTGGCGATCTGCTCGTCGAGCGGAATGTCCTTCTTGATCGACTGGAGCGCTGCGAAGGTGACGGGCACACCGGCCTCGCGGCTCAGCTTGCCCATCCATTCAAATTCGTTCCATTCGCGCATCAGATCGCTTGCCATTTCGAACACCGCATGCCCCCCGGCCTGCTTGCCGCGGCCCAATGCGTGACCGATGGCGACCAGCTCTTCGGGAGTAGCGGTCGTGCCGGGCACCAGCTCGCCATCGACCGATTTGTGCAGGACGGTGCGCGAGGTCGAGAAGCCGAGAGCGCCTGCGCGCACGCCTTCCTCGACGATGTCGGACATCGCCTTGATGTCGTCCTCGGTCGGGATAGCGCCGGGCTGTTCGCGGTCACCCAGAACGTAGGCGCGGACCGCGCCGTGGGGGACATGAGTGCCGATATCGACCGTGCGCGGGAGCTTCTCCAGCGCATCGAGATATTCGGGGAAGGTCTCCCATTCCCAGGTTATGCCCTCGGCGAGCGCGGTGCCGGGAATGTCCTCGACCCCTTCCATCAGGCTGATCAGCCACTCGTGGCGGTCGGGTTTGGCCGGGGCAAAACCGACCCCGCAATTGCCCATCACAACCGTGGTGACGCCGTGCCAGCTCGACGGGGCCATTTCCTGATCCCAGGTGGCTTGCCCATCATAATGGGTGTGAATATCAACAAAGCCGGGCGCGACGACTTTACCGCTCGCGTCGATCTCGCGCTCCGCGTCGCCGGCAATATCGCCGACCGCCGCGATCACGCCGTCTTTGACCGCAACATCGCCAGTGAAGCTCCCGGCGCCGGTCCCATCAACGATAGTCCCGCCGCGGATGATAAGGTCAAATTGTGCCAATCGAACTCTCCCGAATGTCTTTCCAAGTCTTTGTTTGAAACCTAACTATCACATTGCGCGGGCCGGTGCTACGCTCTCGAAATGGAGAGAACACCTAGCTGGAGCCCGCCTGCTGACAGCGGCATCGCGATACGCTGGATCGAGACGGCGGGGCTGACTTTCGAAGTCGCCGAAGCAGGGGTTCAGAACAGCGCCGACAACCTCGCGCTGTGCCTTCACGGCTTTCCCGAGCTGCATTATTCGTGGCGGCATCAGATGCCCTTGCTGGCGGGGAAGGGATATCGTGTCTGGGCACCCAATCTGCGGGGCTATGGCGGGACGGACCGTCCGGCCGAAGTGCGCGACTATGCGATGGACCGGCTCACCCAGGACGTTGCCGATCTGATTGACGCGAGCGGAGCGAAGAGCGTCACTCTGTTCGCGCATGACTGGGGCGCGATCATCGCATGGTCTTTCGCCATATCGAAGCTGCGCCCGCTCACCCGCCTTATCATCATGAACGTCCCGCATCCGCGCGTGGCGATGCGCGAGATAAAGCGGTGGGAGCAGCTCAAGAAGAGCTGGTATATCTATTTCTTCCAGCTTCCGTGGCTGCCTGAGACGTGGCTCTCGCGGCGCGGGGGCAAAGTGGTCGGGGATCTGATCGCCAAGACCAGCTGCAACACGGAGCGGTTCGGCCCTGAAGTGCGCGACATCTACTCCGCCGCTGCCGCACGGCCCGGAGCGCGCAAGGCGATGGTGCACTATTACCGCGCGCTGCTGCGCCACCGCGACACGGTCGACATGCGCGACTTCACCGTCGATGTGCCGACGCTGATGGTGTGGGGCGAGGAGGACGTCGCGCTCAACATTCACTGCACCGAAGGCACAGAGGAGTGGGTGCGCGACTTCACGCTAAAGCGTCTGCCCGGCGTCTCCCACTGGGTGCAGCAAGATGCGCCCGATCAGGTGAATGCGATTTTGGGAGAATGGTTGCCTGAGGCCAAAAGCGCCGCTTAAGCCGCCGCCTGCTCTTCCTCAGTCGCGGGGCGGTTGAGGAAGGTCTGCATCGCTTCGGTGCATTCATCCTTGTGGCTGAGCAGGAACAGGTGCCCGCCGTCTTTCATCACCACCAGTTCGCTATTGGGGATCAGCATGTTGAGGAATTTGCCATTGGCGAGCGGCACAATCGCATCGTCATCGCCCATCATGATCAGCGTTTCCTGCTTGAGCAGGAAGGGCAGAGCAGGCGCGCTGGTCCAGCCGAGCATGCACATCAGTTGATACATATAGCCGCGCGGGGAAGGGGGCTTGAGGCGTGACATGTGCCCGCCTTTGCCCGCGCTTTTGCCCAGACCCTGACCATAAAGCGTCTCGAAATTCTTGAGCATGAAATCGGGGTCGATATAGCGGCGCGGATTGGCCATTTTGGTCAGCGCCTTGGGGCTGCCCGGCATCATCAGCATTCCTGCGCTGGTCGCGATCAGGACAACACGCCGCGTGCGCGCAGCGTGCTGCATGGCAAAGTGCTGCGCGATGCCGCCACCCCAGCTGATCCCCATCACATCGACATCGCCGACGCCCAGCTGGTCGAGCAATTTCGCCGCGGTCCAGCTGATTGTGAAGGGGTTGTAGGGCACCAGCGGGTCAGGCGATTCGCCCACGCCCGGCATGTCGAACATGATGAAGGGACGCTCCGGCAAAGCCTCGGCCAGCGGGGCCACAGCCTCGATATTGGCCCCGATCCCGTTGAAGAACAGAACAGGCAGATGATCAGAAGGCTCACCCAGCCTCCAGCACGCAACCCGTAGCGTCCGGCCGCCCACCTGCTCCATCGTGACAGTAGCGTTGTCCATAGCTTCGCTCATGCGGAATTTGTCCTTCTCGGTGCGACCCGATTGTGTCTGGTTGAGGCGATGGGCAGGGTTTCCCGCTCCCGTTTAGAAGCAGAAATCCGAGCTTTCACAGCCCTATGCTGCGCTGCGGTATATCAGACTTCTTCGACGACGTAGAGTCCGGGGGCAGCTTCCTGTGGAGGATGTTTCTTGCTTCCCAATTTGTCCGGCGCTGGCATCTTGTCGCCCGAACGCTCCTGGATCCATTCCATCCAGTACGGCCACCAGCTGCCAGCCACCTCTTCGGTGCCTTGCAGCCATTCATCGGCGGTCGCGGGCAGCTTGCCCTTCTTCTTCTGAACGAAATACTTCGCCTTGGGATTGCCCGGAGGGTTGAGGATCGCCTGCATATGCCCCGATTGGCTGAGCACATAGGTGACGTGCTTCGCGCCAAACAGGTGCGTCGAGCGATAGGTCGCCTTCCACGGGGTGATATGGTCGGTTACGCCGCCCAGGATGAACATGTCCGAGGTGACTTTGCTGAGATCGACCTTGTGATCGGCCATCTCGACTTCGCCCTGCTTGGTAAAGGCAAGCGTTTCGTAAAGCGTCAGGAAGTCACCCATCAGGCTGGCGGACAGGTTGGTCGCGTCCGAATTCCAGAACAGAACGTCAAATGCCGGCGGGTCCATGCCGAGCAGGTAATTGTTGATGACGTAGCTCCAGATGAGGTCGTTCGGCCGCAGCCACGCAAAGCCGCGCGCAAGGTCATCCGCCTTGATGATCCCCTTCTTCGCCGCGCGCTGGCGGGCGAGCTTCATCCCGTTCTCGCTAACCAGCGAGCCGGCCTCGATATCGGTGGCCTTGGGGTGGAGCACGCAGACCATCAATGTCAGCGTGCCGAGAATTTCGTTTCCGGTCGCAGCGAGCTTTGATGCGAGCACCGATGCGGTCTGTCCGCCCGAACAGCCTGCCGAGACATTGACCTTGTCCGATCCGGTGATCTCAGAGACGACTGCGAGCGCTTCCTCACAGCTGGAGATATAGTCGGCCATGTCCCAATGGCCCTGTTCCTTCGACGGGTTGCGCCACGAAATTACGAAGGTTTGCAGCCCGTTATCGACCTGCCACTTGATAATCGACTTCGCGGGCGAGAGGTCGTTGATATACATCTTGTTGATCTGCGGCGGGATCGTCAGCTGGGGGATCTCGTACACTTCGTCCGTCGTTGGCGCGTAGTGAACCAACTCGTACATTTCGGTCCGGTGGACGACATTGCCTTTCGATGTCGCAATGTTCTCGCCAATCTTGAAGGGGCGCTTGTCGACCTGGCTGACCATGCCCTTGTTATGGACCATGTCGTTATAGGCGTTTTGCAGGCCCTTGATGAGCGATAGACCGCCTGAGTTGATCAGCTGCTTTTGCGCGACCGGATTGCCGACCAGCGTGTTGGTCGGGGCGAGGCCGTCGATGATGATATTGGCGATGAAGTTTGCGCGGTTGCGCTCCAGCTCGTCCAGCTCAAGCTCTTCGAGCCAGCTGCTCATGCCCTTTTGCACCGCGAGGTAATATTGCGCTCCGGCGCGGAAGAACGGGTTGTACTGCCAGGCTGGATCCTGAAAGCGCTTGTCCTTGGGGTGGGGGGCAAGTTCGCTTTTGCCGGTCATGATCTTGACCATGTCCTCACCCATCGAGCGCGCGTGTTTCATCATGCGCTGCGGGTCGGAGGCGGTTTCGCGCAGCAGAACTGCGATGGCGCTGACGAAATCCTCACGCGCAACGCCGATTAGCGGCCCCAGAGCGTTGGTCGATTGTGCGGCTTCGTTCTCTAGCTTTACCGTTCCGTCTGACATCAGCGTTTCCCCTGAAATTGCGAGGCTTTCCGCCCCGCATTGAATCTGAACACCCCAAATGGCCTGCAATTGCGTCCATGACAAGGATCAGCGCCGCCCATTTCCCTTCATGATTAACGACATGACGGGCCCCATAGCGGGCGATCACCTAAACTTCGTGGAGGTCGCGCCCCAAATTATCCAATCCTTCATCCTTTATTGGCTATGGCCGGAGTGGTTAATTTTGCGAGGTGTTAAGAGGCAATGGCCGGATTGTTGTCACGGCTCAAGAAGGTTGAACCTGTTGAGCAGGGCGAAGGGGAGCTAAATCCCTTCGGCCATGCCAGCAGGGCTGCGCTGCTTGGAAGTTTGGAAAATTCCGATCTTGGCTGGTTCTGGGCGAGCGACGCGGGTGGCCGGATCGTCTATCTTTCCGAGCCTGCCGCACGGCGTATCGGCAAACCTTCAGAGGAAATTGTCGGGCTGACCATCACCGAGATCTTCGCGCCGCTTGATGACAACGATACCCCCACAAACGAACGCCCGCTCAAATTTCAATTGGCCGCGCGTAATGCGATCAGACCGGTCACTGTGCAACTGGGCATTGGCGAACATCCCGGCTGGTGGGAGATCGCCGGCGTTCCCCAGATTGACGAAGAGGGCAATTTCAACGGTTATCACGGCATCGCCCGTGACGTCTCCGAAGAACATGAGAGCAAGCGCAATGCGGAGAAATTGTCGCGTTATGATTCGCTCACCGGACTGTCGAACCGGCACCGGACGTCCAAACTTCTTGAAACAACGCTGACTGCTTTCAAGGCCTCAAAGCGGTCCTGCGCCATCATGCTGATCGACCTCGACCGTTTCAAGCAGGTCAACGATACGATGGGCCATCCAGCGGGCGACGAGCTGCTCAAACAGGTTGCGGGCCGCCTCAGGCGCATACTCGGTGAAGATGTCGAGATTGGGCGTATCGGCGGGGACGAGTTCAAGGTCATCATGCCCGATGAGGAAGATCGCGGCGTTCTTGGTGATCTGGCGCAGCGCACGATCCAGATGATCTCTCAGCCCTATTCCGTAAACGGTATGCGCGCAGTCATCGGCTGCTCGATCGGCGTTGCAATCGCTCCGTTTGACGGGATCGAATCCGATGAACTGATCAAGGCTGCCGACCTTGCGCTCTATGCCGCCAAAGGTGGCGGGCGCGGGCAATTCCGCTTCTATTCGAGCGATCTGAAAGATCAGGCAGGCTATCGCCACCAGATCGAATCCGATCTGCGCGACGCGATTGCGAAAGATGAGCTGGAGATGCATTTCCAGCCGATTGTTGATGCGAAGACGCACGAAGTTGCCTGCGTAGAAGCGCTGATGCGCTGGAACCACCATGAACGCGGGATGATCTCGCCAGCTGACTTCATCCCGGTGGCCGAAGAGGTCGGCATCATCCGCGAGATGGGCGAATGGGCGCTCAACAATGTTTGCCAAACGATTGTGAACTGGCCGGGTGCGGTGACTGCCGCGGTCAATGTGTCAGCGGTGCAATTCTCGTCTGAGGATTTCGTCGAAATTGTCCGCCGCGCGCTTCAGAAATCGGGTGTGAATCCCGAACGGATCGAGCTTGAGATTACCGAAAGCGTGTTTGTTGGCGATATGGAGCGCGCCTTGCGCGTCTTCGCCGAGCTAAAGGAGCTCGGCGTCCAATTGTCGCTCGATGATTTCGGCACAGGTTATTCCTCGCTCAGCTATCTGCGCGATGCGCCGTTCGACAAGATCAAGATCGACCAGAGTTTCGTTCGCGGCTGCACTGCGCCGGACAACCGCAACGATGCCATCATTGCCGCCGTCGTCGGCCTGGCGGGCGCGCTGGGCATGAAAACGGTTGCGGAAGGCGTCGAGACCAAGGACGAATTGGAAGCGGTCACACAGCAAGGCGCGACGCTGCTTCAGGGCATGCTCTTCTCACGCGCCATTCCCGGTGAAGAAATCCTCGATCGGCTCGAAAGAGGCGAACTGGAATTCAAGCCGCTTGGCCCTGCAAAGTATCGGTCGGATCGCCGCACCCAATTCCGCAAGATTGGCCTTATCCACGGTGATGACCGTTACAATGTGTTCCTGCGCAATCTTTCCAAGACCGGAGCCAAGGTCGAAGGCCTTCTCGATGTGCCGGTCGGTACCGACATCGTGCTGGACCTGGGCGGCGGGCAATTGGCGGTCGCAACGGTTCGCCGTTCGGAAGGTTTCAGCCAAGGTGTTGAATTTGAAACGCATCTCATAAATGACGGGGCGAACGGCCTGTGCACACGGCACCGTGTTTCGCCCTATCAACTTGAGGCAGCCGGCAAGCCCCTGCGTTCGCTTAATGACGAAGCGGTGGCCGTCTACACGGGCGCTGCACGCACTTCGCCCAAGGCATTTGTCGAGGTCGAAATCGGCAGGCGCTAGGCGCGTTGTGACAACGCGCCGTGCCCCATTGAGGTGCGCCCGGCAAAGAAGTGCCCTTCTTCGCCATATTCACCAGCGATCTTAGCTAAAAAATAACCAACCGAATTTACAGCTGGTCAAGGACGGTAAAGTCCAGATTTTTAGACTGTTTTAAGAGGAAGGCACGAGATGCCCCTTAAGGGTTTCTTGTCAGGGAAAATCGGTTCGGGTTCGCGCGGTGCATCAAGCGCGATGTCCGATACCGAAAAGCTCGCCATGCTTGACGAGCTGGAACAGTCCGGCCTCGGCTGGTTCTGGGCCTGCGACCGCGATGGCAATGTAACCTATCTCAGCGCGGCTATCGCCGAGAGGATCAACGTCCCGCTGGGCGAGCTGCTCGGACAGCCGCTTGCCAGCGTGTTTGTTTCCACCGACAGCGATGGGCGGACAAAATCGCTATCGCTGAAGCTTGGCGCGCATAAGGCTTTCTCAGGCTTTGCGGTGCGTTCAGAAAAGCGTCCCGATGGTCCGGTGCTGCGTCTGTCAGGCCAGCCGGTGTTCAATGGTTCGAAATATGCCGGGTTTCGCGGCACTGGCGCAGACATCAGCGACGAATTTCACCGCGAAGAGGAAACCCAGCGGCTTGCCAAGTTCGACTCGCTTACCGGGCTTTCCAACCGCCACCGGATGAAGCAACAGATCGAGAGCACGATCACCGCGTTCAAGGCGGCCAAGCGCAATTGCGCCGTCATGATGCTCGATCTCGACAAGTTCAAACACGTCAATGACACGCTCGGCCATGCTGCGGGTGACGAGCTGCTCAAACAGGTCGCAGACCGGCTCAAGCGCTCGATCGAAGTCGAATGCGAGATTGGGCGTCTGGGCGGTGATGAATTCCAGATCATGATCCCCGACATGGATGATCGCGGCGAGCTGGGCGAGATCGCCATGCGCGTGATCACCATGCTCAAACAGCCATACTCAACCGAGGAAGGGCGCTGTGTGATTGGCGCCTCTGTCGGCATCGCGATCGCGCCGCATGACGGAGTGAATGCCGATGATGTCGTGCGCTCTGCCGACCTTGCGCTTTATGCGGCCAAGAATGGCGGGCGGGGGCAGTTCCGCTTCTTCTCAGGCGAGCTTGAGAACGAGGCCTTGTTCCGCCGCCGGTTGGAGGAGAATCTTGGCCTTGCGGTGCAGGATGAGCAGCTCTTCCTCAAATACGAACCCATCGTCAGCGCCGAGGATCAGACCGTGCGCGCACTCGAAGCGCATATCTGCTGGATGCACGACCAGCGCGGCGAGATTGACGAGGAGGAATTTGCCTCGATCCTCGACGGGTCGAGTCAGGTCATCGAAGTCGGCACTTGGGCCATCCGGCAGGCTTGCCAGCACGCGGCTGAATGGCCGGAGACGGTGCGGGTTGCGGTCAATGTGCCAGTTCCGCTCTTCGCCGCCGACGGCTTTGTCGATGCCGTGTCGGAGGCTTTGAGCGATGCCGATCTACCGCCCAACCGGCTGGAGCTGGAAATCAGCGAGGCCGTGTTCTTCGGCGACACCAACGTCGTCGACCGCACATTGGCGCAGCTGTTCAAAATGGGTGTCCGGTTGACGCTCGACGAGTTCGGCAGCGGCTATTCCTCGCTCGCCTATCTGCGCCGCGCGCCGTTCGACGCGATCAAGATCGACGAAGCGCTGGTTTCCGAAGCGCAGGCGCATGACAGCAACGAGCTGGGCCTGATCAAAGCGATTGTCGCGCTTGCTGGCGCGCTCGAAATGGACACGATTGCGAACGGCATCGAAAGCACCGAGCTGTTTGACCAGCTCAAGGCTTGCGGTGTGAAGCGGATGGAGGGGCCGATCTATTCCGACCCCGTCAGCCGCGAAACAGTCGAAACCGAACTGATCGGCGATACGTGGAAAATCGAGCCAAGCGGCGACCGATTGAAGCGCGCGCGCCGCCGCACCGTCTTCCGCAAGATCCAGGTCATTCACGACGATCATTCCTACGAAGTGACCTTGCGCAATCTTTCCAAGACCGGCGCGCTTATCCAGGGCCTCGCCGAAGTGCCCAAGGGCACGCAATTTGTGGTCGATCTGGGGGGCGGGCAATTGGCGGTCGCCACCGTGATCCGTTCCAATGGTGACACGCAAGGGCTCGAATTCGAACAGTCGCTGGTCGAGGACGGTTCGGGCGGTCTGTGCACCCGCAACCGCGTCAGCCCCTATGCGCTGGCCTCTGCCGGAGCGCCGCTAATGGCGCTCGATCCGGGCGACTACAAAGGGATGACGGGCGGCTTGCTGGGGCAGGGGGGAAGCGTCCCGCAATTCGGCTATGCCCCGCCGTCAAAATACGAGGCGGCATAAGCGGTCTATTTTCGGGAATGACAGGCGCGAACAGGCCCGCTAAACGCGCGGTCAAATGACTGACCTTTCCCTAATTCGCAATTTCAGCATCATCGCTCATATCGACCACGGCAAGAGCACGCTGGCCGACCGGCTGATCCAGTTCACCGGCGGGCTGACCGCGCGTGAGATGTCCGAGCAAGTGCTTGATAACATGGATATTGAGCGCGAGCGCGGTATCACGATCAAGGCCCAGACCGTCCGGCTCAATTACACCGCCAAGGACGGCAAGACCTATCAGCTCAACCTGATGGACACTCCGGGCCATGTCGACTTTGCCTATGAGGTCTCGCGCAGCCTCGCCGCATGCGAAGGCGCGCTGCTGGTGGTTGACGCCGCGCAAGGGGTGGAGGCGCAGACGCTCGCCAATGTCTACCAGTCGATCGAGCACGACCACGAAATCGTTCCTGTCATCAACAAGGTCGACCTGCCCGCTGCCGAGCCGGAAAAGGTCCGAGCCGAGATTGAGGACATTATCGGCCTCGACGCCTCCGAAGCCGTCCTCACCAGCGCCAAATCGGGCATCGGGATTGAGGACGTGCTCGAAGCCGTCGTCGCCAAAATCCCGCCTCCGAAAGGCGAGCGCGACAAGCCTCTAAAAGCCTCTCTCGTCGATAGCTGGTACGATCCCTATCTCGGCGTCGTCATCCTTGTGCGCGTGATGGAAGGCGTTCTGACCAAGGGGCAGAACATCAAGTTCATGCAAGGCGGCACCCAGCACCTTGTCGACCGCGTGGGCTGCATGCGCCCCAAGATCGAGCAACTGCCCGAACTCGGCCCCGGCGAAATCGGCTTTATCACCGCGCAGATCAAAGAGGTCGAACAGGCCCGCGTCGGCGACACGATCACCACTGTCAAAGGCGGAGCTGCCGAAGCGCTCAAGGGCTATAAGGAAGTCCAACCGGTCGTCTTTTGCGGCCTCTTCCCCGTTGACGCCGCCGACTTTGAAAAACTGCGCGAGAGCATCGGCAAGCTGCGGCTCAACGATGCAAGTTTCTCCTACGAGATGGAAACAAGCGCGGCGCTAGGTTTTGGCTTCCGCTGCGGGTTCCTCGGCCTGCTGCATCTGGAGATCATTCAGGAGCGCCTGTCACGCGAATACGATCTCGACCTTATCACCACCGCGCCATCCGTGGTTTACACCGTCCACCTGTCTAAATCGAAGACCGAGGACGCCAAGACGATCGAGATCCACAACCCCGCCGACTGGCCCGATGTGAACCGCATCGACGTGATCGAGGAACCGTGGATCAAGGCGGTGATCTACACGCCCGACGAATATCTCGGCGCGATCCTGAAATTGTGTCAGGACCGCCGCGGCATCCAGACCGACCTCACCTATGTCGGCGGGCGCGCGCAGGTGACCTACGAATTGCCGCTCAACGAAGTGGTCTTTGATTTCTATGATCGCTTGAAGTCCATCTCGCGAGGCTACGCCTCTTTTGACTACGAACAGATCGGATCGCGCGAGGGCGACCTTGTGAAGATGAACATCCTCGTCAACGCCGAAGCAGTCGACGCACTCTCGCTGATCGTCCACGCATCGGTTGCCGAAGAGCGGGGCAGGGGCATGTGCGAGCGCTTGAAAGACCTGATCCCGCGCCACCTTTTCAAAATCCCGATCCAGGCGGCTTTGGGGGGCAAGATCATCGCCCGCGAAACCATCGCCGCTCTGCGCAAGGACGTAACCGCCAAGTGCTATGGCGGCGACATCACGCGTAAGAAGAAGCTGCTGGAGAAGCAGAAAAAGGGCAAGGCGAAGATGCGCGAATACGGCAATGTCAGCATTCCGCAGGAGGCTTTCATCGCCGCACTTCGAATGGGTGAGGAATAAGGCGAAAAGCCTCGCAGATCGCGGTTAATCTGCAGATGCGTTTAGAGAATTTTCAACTCACCCGGCTAACCATCGGGCCCATGTCGTCAATGCCGAAACCGAACCGAAACTCGCTCGCTCTGATCGCGGCGGCCTGCGCGCTGTTGAGCGCGTGCGAGGCCCCTGTCGAAGTCAGTTATGAAGACGCTCAGGCAGCCTATGATGCCGGCGACATGGTCCTTGCCGGTGAACATCTTGTCGCGCTGATAGGCTCTGGCAAAGATGATGCGCAAACCCGTTTGTTGCAGGCGCGTACCATGCTGATGCTTGGCGATGGAAATCGCGCGCTTTTGGCGCTGGAGCAGCTTCCCGAAGGTGCTTTGCCAGCGGAAGAAATGCGCGCGATGACTGCACACGCGCAAATCCTCCAAGGCTATGCGCATCGGGTTGCGGCGAATTACGAAAGCCTGCCTGATGAAGACTTCACCGAAGAAGACTTTCGCATGCAGCTTTGGGCGTTTCGCGAATTGGATGAAGGCGAAGATTTCGACGCTAATATCGGCCCCGCATTGGAGCGGTTTCCCGATAGCGTAGCGATCAACACAATGGCGGGATTGCAGCTGGTCGAAAATGGCCAGCCTTTCGAAGCGATCGATTATGCGCAAATAGCCTATGCGAACGCGCCCGAAAGCCTCGATACTTTGCTACTCATAGGGCAGATCGAAATCCGGCGCGGCGATCTGGAAAAGGCGCTCGAATATTACGAGTTGGCGCACAGGTTCCACCCGCATCACGCGCTTCCCTTGGCCAATATCGCTGGATTGCAGCTTGATCTGGGGGAAATAGGCGCGGCGGGAGAGACGCTTGATGCCGCTCTGAAAGACCATCCTGATTTTGCGTTTCTGAACTTTCAGTCAGCCCGGCATCTGTTCGAAACCGGCAATATCGAAGCTGCGCGTCTGGCCGTGGAAAAAGCGCGCAAGAGCTTTGCAGACAATATCCAGTTCATCCTGCTCGAAGCGCGGATTGAGGACAAAGCGGGTAATGCGGCTTTGGCCATCGATCTCTACCGGCTTTATCTGAACAGCTTTGGCTACCACCGCGATATAGAGGCGCGCATTGCGGAGCTGGAAGCTGGCGCTACTTCGACCTGAAACAGGCGCTGGCGGTAAAGCATTTCAGACACGAAAAAGGGGAGCGATTGTTCGCTCCCCTTCGTCTATTCGCATTGCGCTCTAAGCGCATGAAACGCGCTTGCAGCGCGTCTGGGCGCTTGGCTTAGGCCTTCTTGCGACGGCGCCACAGGATGGTGCCAGCGCCAAGGCCGAACAGTGCAAGCATGCCCGGTGCCGGAACCGGAACACCGCCCGAAGAGGTGGACGTAGAGCCACCCGAGGTCGAACCACCGCCCGAAGTCGAAGTGCTCGAACCGCCCGAAGAAGTCGACGAGCTGCTGATGATCGGCTGTTGCGGCTGAACGTGAATGTCGCCGCTTGGGTGCCAGATGCTGATCTTGTTGAAGAGCGAGCTGCCTTCATAGGTGCGGAACTGCGTTACCAGTCCTGTGCCCGAAAGGTCGCGGCCATTGAACGTGCCCGAAATGCTGTCGAACAGGAACTTGTTGCTGTGGTCGGCGCAAATGCCGTTGCAGCGGACGTCGGAACCGAAGGGCTGGTCGGCGCTCCAGTTTTTGAAGGATTCGCCCTGACCGAAGGACTGATTGCCGCCGGCATCCTGCAAAACCACTTCACCTGTTACATTGTCGATCATGATGAAGCCGCCGCCATCAAGATTATACTTGAAGGTATCAGCCGCAGCCGGGCTGGCCATTACGAGCGCCGCTGCAGCGGCAATCAGAGCTTTTTTGTACATAATTTTTCGAATCCCCATACCTGGTTCAAATCTGTGCGTGCGACCGCAGACGATCATTGTCTGGTGCAGGGTATTCACACTTCGTGCCAAACTCGGGGAGCGGCGGAATTCTTAGAGTTCTAGGGTTAACCGCCTACGGTAAAATCCTTAACTGTAAATTTTTCCGACGTTTCGGTTGGGGTGTTTCTTTATGACTTGGCCGCTTCTTGATCGCCACAACGGCCTCAAAAATGCGCAGTTGCTGCGACGATGGCCGCTTTCCTACACCGGCTCGCACCGCTATTTCCGAATGCGTGAAACAGTTGCACGCCAAGCCTCGAATTGCGTTCTTTCTCGCGCGCATTCCAAACCTTCGCATCACACGGAAAAATATTCCCTCAGGACCGTGTAACATGCGGTCCATGTTTCAATGTATCATTGGTGAAAGAGGGCGCAGCGGCGATCCTGCAACGCTTCACCGGAAAACCTCGCGCCTTTCACTTGGCGTTCAGACCAGCGCTGGCTATAGGCTTGCCCCATGATCAAATCACTTCGCAACGCCGTGCTGCTTTCAACCGCTGTCGCCACTCTTGCCGCCTGTTCGGGAGGCTCGGCTGACGAGGACGTCGCCTATGTCGCGCGCGACGTGGAATCGCTCTATGCAGAAGCGCAGCGGCGGCTTGACCGGGGGAACACGATTCTGGCGGCGGCTCTGTTTGACGAAGTGGAGCGCCAGCATCCCTATTCGCCATGGGCGCGGCGTGCGCAGTTGATGAGCGCTTTCAGCTACTACATTGCGCGCGACTACAACAAAGCGATCCAGAACGCGCAGCGCTTCCTGTCGATCCACCCGGGGAACAAGGATGCGCCTTACGCCTATTACCTGATCGCGCTCTCCTATTATGAGCAGATCTCGGACGTGAACCGCGACCAGTCGATCACCGAGCAAGCGCAGATTGCGCTGCGCGAGGTTAATCGCCGTTTCCCGCAGACCGAATATGCGGCTGATGCGCGCTTGAAGCTTGATCTTGTGGCCGATCACCTTGCGGGCAAGGAAATGGAGATCGGGCGATACTACGCGCGTTCGGGCCGCTGGCTCGCGGCGGCTTTGCGGTTCCGCAACGTGGTCGAGCAGTACGAGACGACCAGCCACACGCCTGAAGCTCTGTACCGCCTGACCGAAAGCAGCCTGGCGCTGGGTATTCGCGAGGAAGCGGTGAAGTACACCGCTGTTCTTGGCGCGAACTATCCGGGCAATGAGTGGTACGAGAAAGCCTTCGAACTGGTTGAAGACCACGCCAGCGACGTCAACCCGACCTGATCCGGCACCCGCGATCATGCTAAGTGCCGAGACCACCCGTTTCATCGAGGATCTCGCCGCCAACAATGACCGCGACTGGTTCAAGGCGAACGAAGACCGGTACAAGCAGCATTACAAGCTCGCCGGTGAGGGCTTTGCCGAAACGCTCGCGCATAGGCTCGACGAAGCGCTGGATACGCAGCTGACCCCGCGCAATTTCCGCATCTTTCGCGATGTGCGTTTCTCCAAGGACAAAACGCCTTACGCCCCGCATCTGCGGATTGGGCTGTCGCGACCCGACGCCGCACCGGACCATCCGTTTCTGATGACGGGATTGCAGCTCGGCAAGCTGGTGATCGGGGCGGGGCGGATGAGCTTCGAGAAGCCCACGCTGGAGCGGTTCCGCGAGGTAGTTGCTGGAGAGGACGGCGAAGAGCTGACGGCGATGCTGGACGGTTTCACGGCCAATGGCGCGCGTCTTGGCAAGCCCGATCTCAAACGCGTGCCTGCTCCCTATGACAAGGATCATCCACGCGGCGAACTGCTCAAATACAAAGGGCTGACGGTGTGGCGTGACTTCGAGGGGCACGACATGGCCTATGGCGAAGGCGGTCCTGCGAACGTAGCAGAGGCTTTGCTCGAATTCCGCCCGCTTTACGACTGGCTGGCCGAACTTACCTCTGCCTGATCGGGTGGCACTTCGCCTGCATCCTCGCCGCCGCGCCGGGCCAATTGCTTGGTATAGACCCAGCCAATACCGATCAGGCTGAAGCCGAGCGCCATGAAGCTCGCCACGCGCAGCAGGCCTTCTAGCCCCGCCGCGTCGATCAGGAACACCTTCACCACCGCACCCAGCATCAGGACCAGAGATCCGATCCGCCAGCTGCGCTGTCCGCGCCACGATCCCCACCACAGGAAGCCCAGCGCCAGCACGATCCCGAGCAGCGAGATCAACAGGCTCTCGGTCTGGGAAATCGGCGTCGATGTCAGGACCGAGCCTGCAAACACCTGCCGCAGTAGCGAAAGGCCAAGCAGCGCGATCAGCGCCATGCTCACCGCATCGACAGTCGCTCGCGCGAAGCGGGGCGCATCATCCCACTGCGACAGCGCCATCCAGATGCCGACAATCGCTGCGGGGTAGGCCAGCAGCAGCCAGTTCGCGATCGGCGTCGGCCCGACATGCTGCGCCATCAATAGCGGGTTGTGCAGCACCAGCGAAAACCACACGAAATGCATCAGCGTCAGCGCGATCAGCGTCAGGCTGACCGGTCGGCGGTAATCCGCAGGCAGGAGCTTCTGCGCGCCGTAAGCTGCGACCAGCAACAAAGCCTGCCAGACGCTGCGCTCCCCAAATCCGTAATGCTCGAAAGCGAGAAGCGAGGTGATGTTGAAGCCCAGTTTGAACAGGCTGTGCAAAGCAATCGCGGCGATCAGGCAAAGCCCCAATGCCATCGCAGAGCGTTGCTCGATCGATTGATTCTCGCGCTTCCAAACCAGCATGGCAAAGGCTGCACCCAGCGGCGCAATCCGCAGCGCCAGATCGACTGGCGCAATCGCGGAAGTCGCGAGGAAGGGCATCCCGATCATCGCTTCCGACCCCGCCATCACCCATTCGAACAGCGGCTCAGCGGCCCATAGCCCGGCGATGACAAGCGCAGTTGCGCAAGCCGCGAGGCGCTCCTCTTGCCAGCGGAGCAGGATCGCAATGGCTGCGAGCGCGGCAATCCATGCCAGCGCGTCCGCGATCCCCAAATGGTGGGCGATCTGCGCAACCGCGCCGTAGGTGAGCATGACCGCCAGAACCTCGCCAAATCCGCGTCCGACCCGGCTCCGGCCCAGCCATGCCATCGCGGCGAAGGGCGAAGCTGCCGCGAGCCAGCGGATGAGAGCGCGAACCAGATCGACCTCTTCGGTGATATTGCCCAGTCGCAGGATCTCGCTTTCGAAATCGGGCGAAAGCAAGAGCGCGGCGATTGTTAGCGCTGCGCTCAACGCATAGGCAATTTTGACCGCGAGCGTGTCACGCTGTGAATAGCACCACAGGAGCAACGCCGCAGCCAGCAGACCCGACGCCGGCGCAAGCCATGCAGGGGTGAGCAGAAGCAGCGCGGCAAAGGACAGCAGCACCGCCGGTATCAAAAGGAGCAGCGGCTTGCGCGTAGCATCGTCCTCTTCGCGGTGCCACAGAATCGTAAAGGCAAGCGCGGGCAAAAGCGCAAGGCCGAGTATACAGCCGCCCAGCAACGGCTCGATATCGGGCGAACCCCATCCGCCATATCGGGTGTAGATCGCGATCGCGATGCCCAACGCCACGATGCTGAGTTGAGCAAGATCAAGGTGACGGGCGCGCCCGAATGCCTGATGCGCCAGTGGGACGAGGGCAAAGATCGCGACCTGCGCAGCGGCGACCAAAGCGTAGAATTGTGGGTCAGGATTGCTCCAGATCAGCAGCAGCCACAGGCCGACACCCGCTGCGACCAGCGAACCGGGCCGAAGCTCTGAAAACCGCCAGCCCAGGCCAGCGAGTGCAGCGCTTATCAGCAGATACAGACCCCATGTAAGCGGAGCAAAATTGGCCTCGCTCACCAGCACCGCCATCTGCAAAGTTGCGATTGCTCCCGATGCGAGCACAGGCAGCGAAGGCCCGCCTTTCGAGCGTAGGAAGGCGGGCAGGACGGTCCCGAGCACGACCAGATAGGTGCCGACTGCGATGAAATCGGCGCTGTTACCGACGCCGCCAAAGATCATCAGCGCGCCCCAGCCAAGCCCTCCGGCCAGCGCCGGCAGCCCGAGCCAGTTGCGCCCTTGCGCGTGTCCTGCCCAGACCAGTCCGCCCGTCACCAGCGCGAGGTAGAAGGACAGCAGCGGCACATTGGCGCTGTCGCTATTGACCAGCATCGGTGCGGCGAATCCGCCGACCAACCCGATGACCGCGCTCGGCAGGCCGAAGCGGAAGGACAGCGCAATTGCGGCAGCCGTCACCACGGCAAGCCCGACAAAGGCGGTGCCGGCCCCGATCAGTCCGTATGCGGTTCCGGCAAGGTAGAATGCGCCATAGAGCGTCGCCAGACCTGCGCCTGCCAATGCTTGCCGAACACGCGGATCGCGCAGGCGCTCTTCAAAACGGTAGGCGGCTTCGGCACCAGCCAGCAATGCGAGACCGAACACAAAGCTCAACGCCACTCGCACGCCGGCTGTCAGCAGGCCTGCCTCGATCGAGAAACGCACCAGAAAGATGCCTGCAATCGCAAGCGCAAACCCGCCGCCCCAGATGGGCAGGCGTCGGCCAAAAATGTCCTCGAAGTCGAAGGAGAAACCCGATTGCGACTCGATTTCCTGTGTGAGCGCCGGTTCGGGCTCTTTTGCATAGGCGGCCGCGGCGACTGGCTCTGGCTGCTCTGGCAGCGCAGTTTCCTCTTGCGGGGCTTGTTCGGGTCGAGACTGTTCTTCGAACGGGGGTTCCGCCTGAGATTCCGGAACCGCTGGTTGGGCCGGTTCCTCCGCGAAAGGATCAGGAACTGGTTCGGGAGCGCTTTGTGGAGGCGTCGCTTCCCGGGCAACTTCTGGATCAGCCTGCGTGCCTGCCTTCGCGTGTTTCATCAGGTCGTGGCTGAGAACAATGATCTGATCGCTCAAATGTTCAACGCGCCGCTCCAGCGAGTCGATGCGCGACCAGCAAAAGGCGATGCCGCCACCCAATAGAAGGATAAGGAGAATTTCCATAGACCCGCAGGCAGCATCGCGTGTTTGCTACAAAAGCGCAATCGCTGAACGAGCTTGGAACCGGTGTCTGTTGAAAACGCAGCGCTCTCCTGCTGCGCCTTTTAGAACCAGGTGCGCAGGCCCGCGAGCAGTTTGAACCCGGCTGCATCCTCGCCATTGGCTCGGGCGATGTCGGCGGTATCGCCGGTCTTCGCTTCATATTCGACGCCGATATAGGGCGCGAATTGGGGCGAGACTTCGTAGCGCAGCCGCAGGCCCGGTTCGATCTTGGTGATACCAGCACCAATCTCGCGTTCGGGGATGTCTTGCGCTGCAAGTTCGACCTCAAACCGTGGTTGCAGGATCAATTGCCGGGTCAGGCGCTGGTCGTATTCACCCTCGATCCGCGCAGTCAGGTCGCCGCGATCGGACAGAAACAATGCGCCGTCGATATGGAACATGTAGGGCGCAAGGCCCTGAACACCCACGACAATATGCGAGCGCGTGTCGGGTTCGGCGTCGAGGCGCACACCCGCTTGAAGATCGAAGAATGGGCCGATGGCGCGGCTGTAGAGCGCTTGCAGTTCTGCATCCTCGACGCTGCCGCCAAACTCGCCTTCACCCTCAGTCTTGAGGACGAAACGGTTGAGATCGCCGCCGTAAATGGCCTGCGCGTCCCACAGATAGCCGTCCTCGCCGCTATCGGCGGCAATGCGTGCTTCGAGCCGCTCGACCATCACCATGCCGGTGCGCATTCCGCCGTTCTCGCGGGCAAGCTGTTCGCGGCTTGGCGCCATGGCGTCAGTGCCCCAGATCGCGTCAGCTGCGTGGAGCGGGCCCTCGAAAGCGCGGGCGGGAACTGCACTTTCTGGAGCCGCGCCGGGGACCGATTTGTCTGTTGGGGCACCGTGGGAGGAGTGGTCCATCGCCTCTTCGGCAGGGGCGGTCTCGTGCGCGGAATGGTACATCTGCGAATGGTCCATTTCCTCGGCCTGCGGTGGACATTGCTCAGGCGGCAAATGCCCCATGGCGCAATGATCGGCGTTAGCGTCCGTTTCCGGCTGAGCGCCATGCGAGGAATGATCCTGAGCCGAAAGCGGAGCCGCTATCAGCGCAGCGGTCGCAAGCAAAAGTGCGCGCATCAGCCTGCCTCCCGATCAGGGAAGGGGCGCACCGTTACCACCTGCATCATCCCGGCATGCATGTGATAGAGCAGGTGGCAGTGGAACGCCCAGTCGCCCGGCTCGTTGGCGGTAAGGTCGAAAGTCGCGGTTCCGCCGGGCTGAACCACGACAGTGTGCTTGAGCGGTTGGTGCATGTGGTCCGCGCCGTTGACCAACTCGAAAAAGTGCCCGTGCAGGTGGACCGGATGCGCCATCATTGTCTGGTTAACCAGCTTCACCCGCACACGCTCGTCAAAGCCGAAGCGGATCGGATCGTCGGTGACAGCGGTGAACTTCTTACCGTCGAAGCTCCACATGTAGCGCTCCATATTCCCGGTAAGATGGATTTCCATTTCGCGCTCGACCATGCGGTGAGGGTTCATCCGCTTTGCTTTGAGGTCGGTGTAGCGCAGCACGCGGTGCGGCACATCGTCGAGGCCGAGGCCGGGAAAGTCCATCCGGTCCCTCGGAGCTGCGGCCACCATGTCCAGCCCGGCGCTCACCTCGACATCATCGGGCAGCAACGAGGTGTCGCGCATATTGTGCTCCATCGCTCCCATATCGCCCATATCATGACCCATCGCGGCGTGATCCATCATGCCCATATCGGTCATGGTCAGCGTCGGAATCTCGCGCAGGGCGGGGGGAGTGGCGATGTGGCCGGGATGGCTAGTGAGGCTCGCCACACCCATGCCGCTACGATCCATCGCCTCTGCGACGAGAGCATGGCTGCCATCTGGCGGGGTCACGATCACGTCGTAGGTCTCGGCGACGCCGATCTGGAATTCATCGATTTCGACGCCGTCCACATCTTGCCCGTCGGCCTGGATGATTGTCATCGGCACTCCGGGAATGCGGACGTTGAAGAAGCTCATTGCCGAGCCGTTGATAACGCGCAGCCGCACGCGCTCTCCCGCGCGGAATTGCAGTTGCAGATCGTCCGCCGGACCGTGGCCGTTGATGAGATAGGTGTAGGTCATCCCGGTCACATCGGCGATGTCGCGCGGGTTCATCCGCATCTGACCCCACATGCGGCGCTCTTCGCCAGACAAATCGCCCTCGCTCGCGCTCATCATCTGGTTCTGGAAGTAATGCTCGCCAACCTTCAGCTTGCGCATGATCTCATGCGGGTGCATCGGCGTGAACTCGCTCAGCAGCACCACATAGTCGCGGTCATATCGCGGGTCCGGTTCAGCCGCATCGATGATAATCGGGCCGTAATGCCCCGCCTGTTCCTGCAGGCCAGAATGCGAGTGCCACCAATAGGTGCCGTTCTGGCGCACCGGAAATTCATAGGTGAAGGTCTCGCCCGGTTTGATCCCGGGAAAGCTCACGCCCGGCACCCCGTCAAACTGGAACGGCAGTAGCAGGCCGTGCCAATGGATCGAGCTGTCTTCGGAGAGGTTGTTGGTGACGTTGAGGCGGATGTCCTGCCCCTCGGTCAACCGGATCAGCGGTCCTGGCACCGTCCCATTCACCGCAAAGGCGTGGCCCGAACGCCCGCCGGTCATAAAAAGCGCTTCGCCAATAGACAGGTCGATTTCGCGGCCCGACAGCTCGCCAAACCCTTTGCGCGCATGAGCCAGCGATCCACCGCGCGCCCATGCGGGCATCGGGATCGAGGACGCTGCGGCCAGTGCAGCGGTGCTGGAAATCAGTTGACGGCGGGAGAGGGGCATCAGGTTTTGTCACGCAATTGTTGATCGGGGAGCCGTTCCTATATATACCCCCCTAGGGTATTTCAATCAGGAAACAACACAGTGAGCAAAAAGCCTGAAGAATCGCGGAGCAACCGCGTCAACCGGCTCAACCGGATCGCGGGTCAAGTGCGCGGGATCGCACAAATGGTCGAGGATGACCGCTATTGCATCGACATCCTTCACCAGATCCAGGCAGCCCGCGCGGCGCTTTCCAAGGTTGAAACGCAGGTGCTGAAAGATCACGCCGCCTGCTGCATCTCAGAGGCGATTTCAAGCGGCAGCGAAGCCGAACAGCGGCAGAAATTCGAAGAGTTGGTTGATCTGCTTGAGCGTACCCGCAAATAGAACAGCCGGACCCGGCGGAAAACTCTTCAAGCAAGCGTGACGCGCCCGTTTCAAGCGGCTAGAAACCTTGCAATGCTCACCCGGCTTTCGATCCGTAACATTGTCCTTATCGAAGCGCTCGATCTTGATTTCGGGCGCGGGCTTGGCGTGCTTACGGGCGAGACGGGGGCGGGCAAGTCGATTCTGCTCGATGCGCTGGGTCTGGTGCTAGGCGACCGGGCGGAGACGGCTCTGGTACGCGCGGGCGAAGCCAAGGCGAGCGTTTCGGCGAGCTTTGAATTTGCCGCATTGCCGAAAGCTATTTCCGATGCGCTCGACGATGCCGATCTGGAAATCGAACCGGGTGAGCCGCTGATTATCCGGCGACAGGTCAAGGCCGATGGCGGGTCAAAGGCGTTTGTAAATGACCAGCCCACCAGCGTTGCCTTGCTGCGCGAGCTGGCACCTGCGCTGGTCGAATTGCACGGCCAGCACGATGATCGCGGGCTGGTGAACCCGCGCGGACACCGGATGCTGCTCGATCGCTATGCCGGTATTGATCTTGACGCTTTGTCGCGCCGCTGGGCGAGTTGGGCCAAGACCGAGGCGCAATTGTCCGAAGCGCGCGCCGAGCAGGAGCAGGCCAAGCTCGATCAGGATCTGCTGATCACGCATCTGGCGGAGCTGACCTCTCTGGAACCGCAAGCGGGCGAGGAAGTGCGGCTCGCTGCCGCGCGCTCGGACATGCAAAAGGGTGAGAAGCTATCGGGCGATCTCGAGGAATTGCGCCATGTGTGGGAGGGATCGGATTCGCCGCTCGCCTCGCTGCGGGTCGCCGCGCGCAAGCTTGACCGGATCGCCGAGGAACACCCGCTGCTGACAGAGGCGCTCGCGTCTTTGGATCGCGCCGTGATCGAAGCGGGCGAGGCCGAGGAAAAGCTGCAAGCGGCAGGTGAGGCTCTGGTCCACGATCCAAAAGCGCTCGACGAGGCGGAAACGCGTCTGTTCGAACTGCGCGCACTGGCCCGCAAGCATCGCTGCGAGGTTGATGCGCTGCCCGATTTGATGCGCGAAATGCGCAGCAAACTCGACGCGATCGAAGGCGGCGAAGCGCAGTTGGACTCGCTCGAAGCAGCCGCGAAAGAAGCGCGCGAGGCCTATGTCAAAGCCGCCGAGAAAGCCCACGATGCAAGGCTCAATGCGGCCAAGAAGCTCGACAAGGCAGTTGCCGCTGAACTCGCGCCGCTCAAGCTCGACACCGCGCGATTCCTCACCGCCATCGGCAAAATGCCCGAGGAGAAATGGGGCGCGCACGGCATCGACAGCGCAGAATTCCTGATCGCCACCAATCCCGGCGCAGACTTCGCCCCGCTGGCCAAAATCGCGAGCGGAGGAGAGCTGTCGCGCTTTATCCTCGCGCTCAAGGTCGCGCTGGCGGAAAAGGGCGGGGCAGCGACAATCATCTTCGACGAGATCGACCGCGGCGTTGGCGGCGCAGTGGCAAGCGCGATTGGTGATCGTCTCGCACGGCTTGCAGCGGACGAAGGGCAATTGCTCGCCGTCACGCATTCGCCCCAAGTCGCGGCGCGCGGCGGTACACATTACCTGATCGCCAAGGCATCCAGCGGCACCGTCACCAAGACCAGTGTGTCGTTGCTCGATGAATCAGGGCGTCAGGAAGAAATTGCAAGGATGCTGTCGGGCGCAGAGATTACAAGCGAGGCGAGGGCACAGGCAGACCGATTGTTGGAGGGTGTATGATAGACTTTATTGGTGATCTCATCATCGCGCTTGGCGTGCTTGCAACGTTGGCGATGTTGGGTGTGGGCACCCTGTTCGCGTTTGCGTTGATGGGGGCGCTCAATCTCGTCACGGAGTTAAGCTTCAAGCGGATTTTCTTTATCTCGTTCGGGGCCGCGATGATTTTGCCGCTCCTTCTGGGGACAGTAGTGATTGGCGTGTTGGCCGATGATGAAGTGCAGGATGAAATTCGCGCCGAACTGCGCGACTCTCTGCCGCCGGTGGAGGAGATCCGTCAGACGCTCCCGCAGCTCCAAAGCGATCTCGAGGACGGAACGCTCGACAGTGAAGAGATCGAACGGCTGATCGAACAAGCCGTGCCGGGCGCAGACGTACAGATCGACGATGGCGGCATTCGCATAAATACACCCGACGATGGCGTTGCGATCGATATCAACCCGGATGCCGCGGAGTGATAGAACGGCGCGAATTCGTCGGATTAGCGGCGCTTTCGCTTTTGACGGGGTGCACGCAGACGGTTTCCGGACAGAGCTTAGGAGGACTTGCAAAAATGGAAGAAACTTTCGGTCTGATCGGGCAGATGAAGGTCGCAGAGGGCAAACGGAGTGAAGTGATCGCCGCCTTGCTCGAAGGGACAAGCGACATGCCGGGGAACATTGCCTACATGATTGCGGAAGACCTAGAGGATCCAACCTCAATCTGGATCACCGAAGTCTGGAACACGAGAACCGATCACGCGAACAGTCTGCAATTGCCTTCGGTTCAGGCTGCTATCGCCAAAGTGCGAGAGCACATCACCGGATTTGGCACGCGCGTTGAAACCCGCCCTGTCCTGCGCGGCTGAGTTTCAGGTTTGGGCGAAAAGGCAATGATTGGCGAACTCTCACGTCCGGTCTGGTCGATGCTCACCGGCCCGCGCGCCGATCTGGCGGTGGCTGATGGGGACGCGATGCGGATTGACCCGGAATATGGGCCTTTTGCCGCCGCCCGCGATAGCTCGGAGAGCGCGCAGGCCGCATTGGCTGCGATAGTGCGCCATTCTCCGCATGAGGTCTGGCTGGTTGAACCAGAGGAATGGCCTGCTCCTGCTCGCACGCGAGTAGTCCGCACTGCGCCGCTGCTCCAGATGGTAGCGTCGGGCGGCGGTGCGGCGCAGGTGGAGGCGGGCGATATCGAAGCGCTCACTGGCGTCGATGTTCCAGCGATGAGCGAGCTTGCGCTTGCGACCGAACCGGGACCATGGGGGCCGAAAACGCATCTTTACGGCCAGTTTTACGGTATCCGGGACGGGTCGAAGCTGGCTGCAATGGCGGGCGAGCGGATGCAGGTCGGGCCCAATTTCTCCGAAGTCAGCGGCGTGTGCACCTGGCCCGAATATCGCGGGCAGGGCATGGCGCGGCGGCTGATCAGCCACGTAATGCAATCCCAGCGCGCGCGTGGCAAAGTGCCCTTCCTCCACTCCTACGCGCATAACGAAGGAGCAATCGGTCTCTATAAGAGCCTTGGCTTCGAACCTGCGCGCGAGCTGGTAGTCACCGTGCTGGCGGTGGCTTAAGGGTGAAGGCATGAGCGATGCGAAGACCCTCTCCGAAGCTGAAGCCGCCAATGAGCTGATGCGGCTTGCGCGCCAGATCGCGCGGCATGACCGGCTCTACCACGCCGATGACGCGCCCGAGATAACCGATCAGGAATATGACGCGCTGACACGCCGCAATCGCGAGCTGGAGGAGGCGTTTCCGCATCTGGTGCGCGAGGATTCACCTTCAAAGAAGGTCGGCCATGCGGTTGCCGCTTCGCCCTTGAGCAAGGTCACGCACGAGGTTCGCATGATGAGCCTCGACAACGCTTTTTCGGATGAGGAGCTAGTCGAGTTCTTCGCGCGAGTGCGGCGTTACCTCAACCTCGCCGAAGGCGAACCGGTGGCCTTTACGGTCGAGGACAAGATTGACGGGCTTTCGTGTTCGCTGCGTTACGAGAACGGCAAGCTGGTGCGGGCCGCCACGCGCGGGGATGGGCAGGTGGGTGAGGATGTGACGCCCAATGTCGCGCATATTCCCGACATTCCGCAGGAGCTTCCTCCTGGCGTGCCCGAAACCTTCGAAGTACGCGGCGAGGTCTATATGGAGCGCGCCGCCTTTGCTGAACTGAACCGCAAAGCCGAAGAGGATGGCACCAAGCCCTTTGCCAATCCGCGCAACGCCGCCGCCGGATCGCTGCGCCAGAAGGATGCGAGCGTCACCGCCAAGCGCCCCTTGCGTTTCTGGGCGCATGGCTGGGGCGCGGCGAGCGCGGTTCCGGCTCAGACCCAGCAGGAAATGGTGAGCAAGCTGGCGGAATGGGGTTTTCCGATCTCGCCATTATTCGCTGCCTATCGGGACGAAGGCGAACTGATCGCGCATTACAACCGGATCGGCGATGCGCGCCCCGATCTACCCTACGAAATCGACGGCGTGGTCTATAAAGTCGACCGGCTCGATTGGCAGGGGCGTATGGGCTTTGTGGCCAAGGCTCCGCGCTGGGCGATCGCGCGCAAATTCCCGGCTGAGCAAGCTGAAACGACGCTTGAAGCGATCGACATTCAGGTCGGACGCACGGGCAAATTGACGCCGGTGGGGAGGCTTGCGCCGGTGTTGGTGGGCGGGGTGACGGTCACCAATGTGACGCTCCACAATCGCGACGAGATCGAGCGGCTTGGCGTGCGGCCCGGCGACCGCGTCGTGATCCAGCGGGCAGGCGATGTGATCCCGCAGGTTGTGCGCAATCTGACCGGCGACGATGCGCGCGATGCCTTCACCTTTCCGGACAAATGCCCCGAATGCGACAGCGAGGCGGTGGCGGAGGAAGGTGAGGTCGATGTGCGCTGCACAGGCGGTCTTATCTGTCCCGCGCAACGCACTCAAAGATTGGAACATTTTGTCAGCCGCAAGGCGCTCGACATTGACGGCTTTGGCTCAAAAACCATCGCACAATTCTTTGACAAAGGCTGGCTGGAAAGCCCCGCCGACATCTTCCGCTTGAAAGAGCGCCGCGAGGACATCCTCGCGCTCGATGGGTGGCAGGATAAGTCTGTGGAGAAGCTGTTGGCGGCTGTGGAGAACAAGCGCGAGCCAGACGCCGCGCGGCTGCTCTTTGGCCTCGGCATCCGCCATGTCGGCGAAGTGACCGCGCGGGACTTGATGAAGCATGTCCACGAACTGCCTGCCTTGCGCGAGATCGCCCAAAAGGCGCGCGACGGCGACGAGGACGCCGCGTCGGAACTCACAGCTATCGACGGGATCGGGCCAAGCGTCGTCGAAGCACTAGGCGACTTCTTCCACGAACCGCACAACGTCGCGGTCTGGGAAGACCTGCTCGGCGAGGTCACACCCCCGCGCTACGAAGTCGAAACGCTCGATAGTCCCGTTGCGGGCAAAATCGTGGTCTTCACCGGCAAGCTTGAAACGATGAGCCGTGACGAAGCCAAGGCGCAGGCCGAACGGCTCGGCGCGAAGGCCGCGGGCAGCGTCAGCGCCAAGACCGATTTGCTGGTCGCCGGGCCGGGGGCAGGCTCAAAGCTCAAGAAGGCGCAGGAACTCGGCATCGAAACCACCGATGAAGCAGGCTGGGCCGAGATCGTGGCGAAAGCGGGCAGCTGATGAACCTCCTCCAAGAACTCCACCCGCAGGCTACGCGGATCGCGGCGCTGCTCAACGAGCGCGACGAGAAGATCGCGGTCGCCGATGGGGCAACCGGCGGGTTGATCGCGGCGGCATTGTTGACTGTGCCGGGCGCGCTTTCCTTCTATGTCGGGGGAGGGATCGTCTATTCCTTCAAGGCGCGTGACGTCCTGTTCGACCTGCCGCGCGAAGCCTATCAGGGTATGCGATCTGTGACCGAGGAATATGCCGTCCTTCAGGCCCGCGCAATCCGTGACCGGATGGAGGCCGAATGGGGCATTGCCGAGAGCGGCTCGGCGGGGTCGAGCAAGCATCCGCTGGGGGTCGCATCAGGGCGCTCGATTGCCGCGGTCGCAGGCCCGCTGGGTGAGCAGACTGCCATTTGCGAGACCGATAGCGATGACCGGATTGCCAATATGGAGGCCTTCACCCGCAATGCGCTCGACCTGCTCGAAGATGCGCTTTCGCAAAAAATCTGAACGCACCTGTCGTATCAGGCTTGCAGGCTTCGTCTTGTTGTCGGAGCCGCGCCAGATAGGCGAGGCCTGAAACGGAGAAACGACGATGCAATACATGCTGCTGATCAATGAAAGCGAAGACGCTTATACCGGCGAGAACGCTGCGCAGGTTATGGAAGAGACGCTCGCCGGTCACATGAAGTTGATCGAGAAGCTTACCGAGAGCGGGATCAAATGGTCGGGCGAACGCCTGCGCGAAGCCCATACGGCGACCACTTTGCGCTATTCGGGCAAGGATGGCGGCGTCCTGCATGACGGCCCCTTTGCCGAAACGCATGAAGAGCTGGGCGGCTATTACATCGTCGAGGCTCCCGATCTCGACGCAGCGATTGAATGGGCGCGCATGATCCCGATCCCCGGCGCGGGTGCAATCGAGATCCGTCCGATCTGGCCCGAGGACGAGTGATCGAGGCAGCGCAAGCGATCGCGGATGCACGGCCACGGGTGGTCGCCGCTCTGGCCGTGCATTTGCGCGATCTCGACCTTGCCGAAGACGCCTTTGCCGAAGCCTCTGAGGCCTGCCTGAAACTGGATGAGGCACCCGGCAATGTCGCGGGGTGGCTCCACGTCACGGCGCGGCGCAAGGCGGTCGACGCGATCCGCAAGCGCGCGGCTCAGGCGCGCGCGGCGGATGGCGCGGCGATGATTTCCGATATGGAGAATGTTCTCACACTTCCCGAACCCATTGCGGACGAGCGGTTGCGGCTGATCTTCATCTGCTGCCACCCGGCCATCGCGATAGAGGCACGCGTAGCGCTGTCGCTGAAGGTGATTTGCGGGCTTCCGGTTGCCGAAATTGCCAAGGTGTTCCTGACCAGTGAAACGACAATGTTCCAGCGCATCACCCGCGCTAAGCGCAAGGTGCACGATGCCGGTATTGCGTTCGAACTTCCGCCGCGCCGTATGTGGGGAGATCGTCTCGAGGCGGTGCTGCTGACGCTCGAACTGGCTTACACCGTCGCCTATCAGGATGCGGCGGGTGAAGTTGATGGCGAGCTGTCCGGCGAGGTCGCGCGGCTTGCGGCGATGGTCGCGCAGTTGCTGCCGGAAGAGCCTGAAGCGTTGGGCCTTGCCGCGATGGTCTATCTGGCGCGCTCGCGAGAGGCTGCGCGGGTGGATCAAGAAGGCGCGATGGTGCCGTTGTCGCGGCAGGATACAACGCTGTGGGATAAGGCCGCCATCGAACAGGCGCGGCTCTGGATGGACGAAGCTGCCGCTTTGCAATCCACCGGACCGTATCAGGTGATGGCCGCGATCCAGCTGACCCATGCGCGCCGCGCGTTTGACGGCGAGACCGACTGGGCGGCGATTGTGCGGCTTTATGATGCTCTATTGCAGATGCGATCGGGGCCAGTTGTGGCGCTCAATCGGGCAGTGGCTTTGGCAAAGGTCGAAGGGGCAGAGGTGGCACTGGTCGAGCTCAACCGGATCGACACCGTTAAGCTGAAAAATGCGCGGCCGTTTCATGCAGCGCGGGCGGAGTTACTTGGCCGGTTGCGACGCGATGACGAAGCGATTGAAGCGCTGGACCGCGCAATTGCGCTCGATCCGCCTTCAGCGGAGCGGTTGTTTCTGGAGCGAAAGCGGCGCGATCTGTCCGGCGCTACCTAACCTTCAGGCAGATCAGGCACCCACTTCATCACTCCGCCGGCAAAAGGCGACCACGCGCCGATTGTCACGCCCGCTGCGGCAAGGGTGTCGCTAGTCCATTGATTGCAAGTATTGCCGATATGGTAAGTGCCGCGCGCCGAGTAGAACACGTCATACGCGCCGTAGCCGGGTAGCACTTCGCGCATTTCAGGATCGGTCAGGCTGGCGGAGATTGCCTCCACCAAAGCGCGATACTCGTCCGGTCGCAGGCGCAGCACGCGGTAGTCATCTGACGGGGCGGGGCGGACATAATGCGCGACATGCAGCACCCCTTCGCCGCCGGTCATGGCGTTGAGAACGGTGGTGAGGCTGAGGTCGTACCATGTCGGTGTTTCGAGGAAGAAGGCGCGCTCGCCCCAGCTGACCGCGACATGGGTGTAGGGGCGCGACGAAGCGGTGATGTCGTTTGCAGGAAAGGTCGCGCGCCAGTCCATTTCGGGGGTGACGATTGGCATGGCGATCTCGGTGTGGATGCCGTTATTGCCGATCATGATTTCGATGCTGCGCTCTTCTCCAGCGACCGGCTCGACCCAAGCCGAATTGCGCGGGATTGAAGAGCCGATCCAGCCAGCGAGCGCGAACACCGCCACCAAGCCGAGTAAGCCTAGTCCGGTCCAGCGCAAGCCTTTGAGCAACCTACCGCGCATGGCGCTTTCTCAGCCAAAGGATCGCCCAGTCTCCGCGCTGGAGCCGCGCTGCAAGTCTCAGGCCCGCGCGGCGATAAGCGCGGCGCACTTCGGCCTCTTGCTCACCCGCCAACAATCCGGCGAGGAGCACGCTGCCTCCAGGCACAACGGCGCGGGCGAATTCTGGCGCGAGTTCAACCAGCGGTCCGGCGAGGATATTGGCAATCAGCAGATCGTAAGGACCGCGCAGCTTGAGCAGCTCGTCTTCCATTCCCGCCGCGATCACCATTGCCATTTCGCCCCGCCGCGCGCCGAGCGGTATCGCGTTGAGCGCGGCGTTGTCCTCAACCACGCCTGCACAGACTGGGTCGATATCCGAAGCGGTGACTTCGGCGCGCGGCCAGAGCGCCATTGCGGCAAAGCCGAGCAGGCCGGTGCCGGTTCCGATATCCGCCACGCTGTCCGCGCGTAGTCCGCTTGCCTTCATCGCCGAGAGCACTTCGAGGCAGCCTGCGGTGGTTTCGTGCTGGCCGGTGCCGAAGGCCTGACTGGCCGGAATGGCGAGATTGATCGAGCCTTCTACTGGCGGATAATCGGGCGTGTGGACATGGAACCGGCCCGCGTCGATGGGCGGCGTGCCTTGCTGGCTGAGCGTCACCCAGTCCTCGTCAGGCAGCTTCTCGATGGTGATCTTGGGAGCCTTGCCCGCGAATAGATCGGCAAGCGCGCGCTTTTGCGCAGCGGCAGGCTTGGTCGGATACCAGCCTTCAAGCACCCAGTCCTGCGGGCGATCCTCGCTGATCTCGCGGCCCGAAATGACGAGGTCAAAATCCCAATCGTCGATCTCGTCCTGCGCCAGTAAGGCAGCCTGCACGACCTTTTTGGGTGCGTGAGCAGTCAGTTTCCATGTGGTCACTCGTTTGATCCTGCTTCGCTTTCGAGCCGGCGCTCGATGTCCTGATTCTTGCCGATCGCGTAATAGGCGCAAGCTGTGGGTTCGATCATTGCGTCATTGCGCATCCGCTTGAGCATTCGGCTGTGCGAAGGGTGAGGGGTGAGCAAGATGTCGCAGTCCAAGTACCCCAAACGCTCCAGTCCCGCATGATATGCAGCAAGATAGTCTGGGTGTTCGCTGAATTTGTAATCGTCACCGCTGACAGGACTCAGACTGTCCGCATAAACGATCGAATAGCACTGCTCACCTTCGCAGCTCCGCCATTGCCAGCTGAGCGCGCCGGGGGAGTGGCCGGGCGTGTAGATTGCGGTAGCCTCGATATCGCCAAGCTGCACGCTCGCTCCGTCTGCAATCGTCTGGAACACTTGTGCGGCGGGAAAGGCGTCATGCATTCCCGCTTGAGGGTCGCGTGCATCGACTACACCGCTTTCCATAACGGGTTTGGCTATCGGAGAGGTGATAAGCCTCGCGCCGCTCAGCCGTTGCAACACGGCGACCCCCGCGACGTGATCGAAATGTTCGTGGCTGTGCAGGATATATTCGACATCCTCGACCGCGAAGCCGAGCGTTTCGATGCTGTCCGCGATCAGCGGTCCGCCTGCCTCCGTTCCGCCATCGATCAGAACGTGCCCGTCCTCGCCCGCGATCAGGATCGCAGCGATGCCGCAGGTGCCAACATAGTAGGTGTTGCCGTGCACCTTGAACGGCGGGGCGGGTTTGTCCCATTCGTCCCACGGGTTGCAGACCGCGATGAAGGGCCGGAAGCGCTCGGGCGTGTTGCGAAAGAACTCCGCGTCCTTGCTTGTGTCAGGATTGAAAGAGCCGGTTTGCGGCTGGGCCACTAGAGCCGCAAGTTCAGGCGTGAGCGCTTCGGCACCTTGCGCATCAGCGGTTTCGGTTCTGGCACCACTGGCACACGATCCGGCAGTCAGCAGCACGGTAGCCGCAAACACAATTCTATCGAACAAAGCTGGCTCCATTGGCGTCGATTACCGCTCCGGTCATGCTGGCTGGCGCGTCGAGCGCGCAGAAGGTGATGATACGGGCGATTTCATCAGGCGTTGCAACGCGGCCCAGAGGGATATCGCGCAGTAATTCTTCACCGCCGCGCGTCTCTAGATAGTCACCCGCCATGCTGGTGTCGGTAAATCCGGGTGTGATGGCAAAGCTCAAGATACCTTCGCTCGCATAGGCGCGTGCAATCGTCTTGTGCATCGCCACCATCCCGCCTTTCGCAGCGGCATAGTGCCAATGCGCGGGGGAATCGCCCCTGTAAGCCGCGCGGCTGGCGACATGGACCAATCGCCCTCCGGAGCCGTGATCATGCCAGTGACGGATTGCAAAGCGGCTCAATTGCGCCGCAGCGGTCAGGTTGATCCGCAAAGTGTCTTCCCAGCGATCGAGCCATTCGATGTCGCTGGAATCGAGTGTGTTAGCCTCGAACAATCCGGCATTGTTGATCACAGCCGCGATCTCGCCTCCACTGCGATCAAGCGCTTCTTCCCACAGCAAAAGCGCTGCCATCGGATCGGAGAAGTCGGCTGCGACTCGGTCTGTATCGCCGGACGAGCTCTGGTGCCCGATCACCGTCACGCCACGCTTTTCGAGCGCCTGGGCCGCAACAGCGCCGATCCCGCGGCTCGATCCGGTGAGGAGAATGTAAGACATGCAACGGTCTATCCCGAAATTTGCAAGCAAAGTCGAGCGTGTGCGCGCTTGCCTCTGACGGCTCATGCGTTAAACGGGGTTGGGGGAAATCACGAAACATGGAAACGTCATGAGCCAAAGACCGCTTTCACCGCATCTTCAGATATGGCGGTGGGGACCGCATATGCTGGTATCCATCCTGCACCGCGCAACCGGCGACGGGATGGCGGTTGTCGGGCTTTCGGTCCTGGTCTGGTGGCTCACCGCGCTTGCAAGCGGCCCCGCTGCTTATGAGACTTTCATCGGTCATGCCGATGCCTGGTACGGACAAGTCGTGCTGATCGGGCTGACCTGGGCGTTCTTCACCCATGCGACGAGCGGACTACGCCACTTCGTGCTCGATATCGGCGCTGGCTATGAACTCGACACCAACCGGCTCTGGTCGATCCTCTGCCCGATCATCGGCGTTATCCTCACCGCTTGCCTTTGGGCCTATATTCTTCTTCGCGACGGAGGGCTCGGCTGATGGGCAATGGAACTTCTATCGGTAAAGTGCGCGGGCTGGGCTCTTCGCATCACGGGGCGCATCACTGGCTGCTGCATCGCCTCACCGCGATTGGTAATCTTGTGCTGATGAGCTGGCTGATCGTCAGTCTGCTGATGTTGCAAGACTTTAGCTACGGCACTGTTACCGCATGGCTTTCCAAGCCGATTGCCGCAGTGCCGATGATCCTGCTGATTTTCTGCGTGTTCTATCACGCAAAGATGGGCCTTCAGGTCCTTGTCGAGGATTACATCCACGAGCCCGGATCGAAGTTTGCGATCCTCTCCGCGCTTAACCTCGCCGCGATTGGCGGCGGTGCCTTTGCGATCTTCAGCGTCGCCAGCCTTGCCTTTACAGGAGCCGCCTGATGGCCAGTTCTGCCACGAAAAACGACGCTTACACGATTATCGACCACACATATGACGTGGTGGTCGTTGGCGCAGGCGGTTCGGGCCTTCGCGCGACTATGGGCGCAGCCGAAGCCGGTCTGAGAACCGCCAATATCTCCAAGGTCTTCCCGACGCGTTCACACACCGTCGCAGCGCAAGGCGGCATCGCGGCGAGCCTTGGCAACAACTCGCCCGATCACTGGACCTGGCACATGTACGACACCGTGAAGGGTTCGGACTGGCTCGGCGATCAGGACGCGATTGAATATCTGGCGCGCGAAGCCCCTGCCGCCGTTTACGAGCTGGAGCATGCCGGCGTCCCGTTCTCGCGCAACGAAGATGGCACGATTTACCAGCGCCCCTTTGGCGGACATATGCAGAATATGGGCGACGGTCCGCCGGTGCAGCGCACTTGCGCCGCAGCTGACCGTACAGGGCACGCAATGCTCCACGCGCTGTATCAGCAGAGCCTCAAATATGACGCAGACTTCTTCATTGAGTATTTCGCGCTCGACCTGATTATGACGGGAGAGGGTGCGGATCGCCGCTGTGTCGGCGTGATCGCAATGTGCCTGGACGATGGCACGATCCACCGTTTCCGCGCGCAAAGCGTAGTGCTGGCTACCGGCGGTTATGGCCGCTGCTACTACACCGCGACCAGTGCGCACACTTGCACCGGCGATGGCGGCGGCATGGTTCTGCGCGCAGGCTTGCCCTTGCAGGACATGGAGTTCGTCCAGTTCCACCCCACCGGCATTTACGGCGCGGGCGTGCTCATCACCGAAGGCGCGCGCGGCGAGGGTGGATACCTCACCAATTCCGAAGGCGAGCGTTTCATGGACCGCTATGCGCCCAGCGCGAAAGACCTCGCCTCGCGCGATGTCGTCAGCCGCTCGATGGCGCTCGAGATGCGCGAAGGGCGCGGGGTGGGCGCCGATGGCGATCACATCCACCTGCATCTCGATCACATCGACCCCAAAGTTCTGGCTGAGCGCCTGCCGGGCATCACCGAAAGCGGCAAGATCTTCGCGGGCGTCGATCTGACCCGCGAAGCTTTGCCGGTCACGCCAACGGTCCATTACAATATGGGCGGCATTCCGTGTAACTATCACGGCGAAGTCGTGACCATCGGTCCAGACGGCAATCCCGATCACGTTGTGCCGGGGCTCTATGCTGTGGGCGAAGCGGCCTGCGTGTCGGTCCACGGTGCGAACCGTCTGGGCTCAAACTCGCTGATCGACCTTGTGGTGTTTGGCCGCGCAACCGGTCTGCATCTCAAAGAAAACCTCAAATCCGGCGCATCGCAGCCTGAGCTTGCTGCTGACAGCGCAGACTTCGCGCTGGGCCGTGTCGACCATTTCCGTCACGCCAGCGGCGGATCACCCACAGCCGAAATCCGCTCGGACATGCAGAAGGCGATGCAGAAGCACGCTGCTGTGTTCCGCGACCAGGCTTTGATGGACGAAGGCGTCCGCTTGCTCGCTGAACAGAACAAGCGGATGGGCGACATTCACGTCACTGACCGGTCGCTGATCTGGAACAGCGACCTCATCGAAACGCTCGAACTCGACAATTTGATGAGCCAGGCCAATGTGACCATCGCATCGGCAGCGAACCGCAAGGAAAGCCGCGGCGCCCACGCGCACGAAGACTATCCGGATCGCAACGACAAAGAGTGGATGAAGCACACCGTCGCCTGGTTCGAAGGCTGGGGCGGCGGTGCTGACTCTTCTGGGGCAGGCGACGTCAAAATCGACTACCGCCCGGTTCATGAGTACACGCTGACCGAAGACGCGACTTACATCGAGCCGAAGGCGCGGGTTTACTAGGTTAGTCTTTGTTCGGAGGTTAGCATTGCTCCGTGTTCTAATCATCGGTGGCTATGGTAACTTTGGGGGACATGTTGCGTGCCGCCTCGCCGATGATGACAGAATTGCTCTGATCATTGCGGGGAGAAATTTGTCGAAGGCTCGAGCCTTTTGCGAGAGTCTGGACAGCGCCAACCCAATTGAGGCTGCTGCATTCGACATGCGTGATGGGAGTGCGGCAATGGCCAAGCACCGCCCGGACCTCGTCATAAATATGGTCGGACCTTACCATGGTCAGCCCTATGATGCTGCTCGGGCCGCCATCGAATGTGGATCGCATTATTGCGATATCGCTGACGCACGCGACTTCGTAACAGGCATTGTTGAGCTCGACGATGCGGCGAAAGTGGCGGAAGTCGCGGTGCTTGCCGGGGCGAGTTCGGTGCCAACATTGACCGCCGCATATCTCGACGAAGCCTTGACCGATATGCGAGCCATTCATCGGGTTGACTACGGGATCAGCGCAGGCGAGCAATCGAATTTCGGTTCGGGGACTGTCGCAGCGGTTCTGAACTTCGTCGGAGAACGCTTCACGATTTTGAAGAACGGCGAAATGGTCCCGGTGCGCGGATGGAGCGGGTTGCATTCAAAGAAATATCCAGAGCTTGGCAGGCGCTGGTTTGGACGCGGAAACATCGTCGATCATGCGCTTTTCGCTGATCGGTATCCCGGCCTTCGGCATTCAACTTTCTGGGCCGGTCACGGTGTTGCACTAATGCATTTCGGTACGGTTATTCTGGGGTGGTTGAGGGCATTGCGTCTGCTGCCACGGCTCGATCAGTTCGCGCCGTTTCTTGCGAAGTTCTCCCGTCTTTTCGATAGGTTAGGGCGCGGTCTCAGCGGTTTTCATATGAAAATCGAAGGCGAGGCGGCCGATGGTTCGGCGACAGTCCGCCAGCATTGGATTATCGCAAGGCAAGGTCACGGACCCTATATACCTTGCACGGCTGTTGTCTTGATCGCAAAGATGCTGGCTGAGGGACAATCAATCCCGTCCGGGGCGCGACCTTGTTTGGATATCATTTCCCTCGATCAATACCGCGCTGGATTTGCGGGTCTTGATATTAATTGGATCGACGAATGACGTGCGATGCATATTCCTATCGCACAGACCCCGGTGTTCCCACTTTCGACGAAAGCCGGCCCTTATTCATCTTTGATGGTGTCTGCGTTCTGTGCTCGGGTGGGGCGGCTTTCCTGATGAAACGCGATACGTGCGGCAGAATTGCTTTTACGTCGGCACAAGGACCTTTGGGGCAGGCCTTGTGTGATCACTACCAAGTAGACTGGGACGAAAGTTACCTCTTTATCCGCAATGGTAAGCCATTCATCAAAAGTGCGGGCTATTTCGAGGTTGCGAAGGCGCTAGGTGGATTTTGGCAGTCGAGTCTGATCTTCAAGATAATTCCACGTCCGATCAGGGATTGGCTGTATGACCGAATTGCTCGCAATCGCTACAGATGGTTTGGCAAGACAGAGGAATCCTGCGCATTGTTAAGTGAAGACCAACGCGCACGCCTGCTCTGACCATTCGCGAGGCGGTTCGACAAAATTCTCTGCAATTTGAGCGTTTTGCTATGTCGGAGCGAGCCAGTGGCTTAAGCCGCTTCACCCGTCATCCGCCCGAATAGCGAGGTCGCGTGGGGCGAGTTGGTTGGGACATAGTCGCAGAAATTGACCATCTTTGCGCCCTTGCGTCCAAACAGCCCGCTGGCGGGGATCGATACGGGTTTGGCCTTTGCGATTGTCGTCATGTCCAACTCTTTCGCCGCGAAAATTGACGCAGCTGTCTTGATTGATTGCCTAGCCAGTGAACTAAGCCTGATCGCCCCGCACGAATTGTATCAATCTGCCATCGGCAACAATTGTCGGATCGATACAATGGCGCCGCGATGCTTGACCTGACGCGCTGGCTCGCGAAGAACAGGTGCATGCACATCAAGGCTCTTCTCGGATCGGCACTCTGCGCGCTCCTTGCCCATCCGCTCGCCGCGCAGGACGATTCTAACCGGCCGCCTGAACACACCGAACCCTTTCCCAATATCGGCACCGGCCAGACCCGCGAGGAGATCGCAGACAGTTTTGACCTCGCCCCGCAGTTGCGGCGGGGAGTGCCGGCGCGTGAATTGCTTGAGCAACGCCGCAGGCTTGCGAGTGCGCTCGATGATCTTGCCCCCCAGCGGCCCGGCATAGTTGACGCCTATGTTGTCACCATCGCACTCGACAGCGATCCCGTCTTTGCCCGCGAAGCGCGCGAGGCGGGGAGGGTGCTCTCGAAACGCTACGACGGCGCGGGGCGCACCTTGTCGCTCGCAGGACCGGATGGGGAGCGCGATGATCTGCCGCGCGGATCAATTGAGAGCCTGCTGGTCAGCCTCGCGCATATCGCCGAAGTGATGGATCCCGATGAGGACGTGCTGGTGCTTTATACGACCAGCCACGGCTTAAAGCTCGGCCTTGCCTATCATTACGGCGACACCGGCTACGGCATATTCTCTCCCGCGCGGCTGAAGGACACGCTTGAGGAGCTGGGGATTGAACGGCGTATCTTGATTCTCTCCGCGTGCTTTTCGGGCGTTTTCGTGCCCGAGCTGGCCAGCCCTGACACCGCGATCCTGACCGCCGCTGCGTCGGAGCGCAGCTCCTTTGGATGTCAGCCGGAAAATGACTGGACGTTCTATGGCGACGCGCTGATCAATCGCGCGATGCGCCAGCCGCAAAGCCTTTCGGAGGCGGCCCACGAAGCCAGCCTGACGGTTGCCGATTGGGAAAGCCGCCAACGCCTGCTCGCCTCGCTCCCGCAAAGTGCCATAGGTGCCAATGTTGCAAACTGGCTGCCGCAGCTCGAAGCACGCATGCCCAGCGTGGCGAGCGCATCTGTCGGACGGCCAGCCGTGGGCGAATAGGCTTATTCTGCTACTTCCAACCGGCGTGCATCAATAATCTCGACCGGCTCTGCGATCATCTGTCCCACCATCATACCTTCGCCCAGATTTGGATCAGTGGGTGACGCGTGGATGGCCGAGACTACGTCCATCCCGTCAATCACATAGCCGAACACCGCATAGCCGTTTTGCCACACCGGCTCGTCGGCATCGGGACGCGCGTCGAGGCCGATCTGGTCAGCGAGCATGATCGAAAAGTCGCCATTGGCGGTGCCCGGATCACCCATCGCCATCGAAAGTGCGCCATTGGTGTGACTGAGGCCGGTCTGAGTGGTCGGCTCATGCGCAATGCCGGGAAGGATGCGCGCAGGATCAAAGCGCGCGCCGCCCTGAATCAGTCCGTTGGGACGCGGCTCGCGCTCCAGCTTCATCGCCCGGTAGAACACCGTTCCGTCAAAACGGTCCTCATCCACATAGCGCAGGAAATTGGCTGCGGTGATCGGCGCGCGCTCGGTCTCGAGGCGGATCGTGATGTTGCCCAATGCGGTTTCGAGCACAACGTCGACCGTCTCGTAATTGACCTCCGGCTCGGGAGTCGCCGCGACCGGCGGGTCGGTGTTTCTGATCTCGAACTTCATCAGCAAGTTGCGCTGGTTGTCGGAAAAGTTGTTGTCGGAGACGAGGTAGAGATAGGTCTGCCCATATTGTTCGCGCACCGCCAGCCCTTCGAAATTATCGAGGGTGAGGGGCGGGAGCAGGGTCGCCAGCACCTGCGGCTCTCCGTCGGCCGGCAGCGCAAGGATGGAAGCGCGGTTTCCCTCGCCGCGGCGGTAGCTGCGGAACAGGACATAGCAGGTGCCGTCAGAGTCGCAGGCCGCATCGGTCGGCGCGCCGCCATGCTCCGCCAGTTCGGGCGGAGCGGGCAGTTCAAAGCGGGTGACGCCGCCCAAGGACGCGTGGATGCAATTGGGCCGTCCGGCCTCGGCCCATTCTCCGCATGCGAGAAGTGTGTTGGCAGTCATCGCAAGCGTTTCTAGCCCGCCATTCGGCGCGGCTTCGGCCACCAGTTCGATCGCGCCTGCGATATCCTCCCGCGCTGGAATGCCGGATGTGCGCTCACCGAGCGTGGGATAGCCCAAGATGCGGTGTGTCCGCTCGAACGCGACCAGCCAGCCGCCATCTGGATCGCGTGCAATCGCTTCGGCATCGCCTTCATCCTTACCTCGCAACCGCCGCCCGCGCTCGTCATTGAGGTCGTCGACGGTGATCGAGAACACGTCGATCAGCCGCCCGTTGATTTCGTCCGGCGTGATCAAGAGCCAGCGGCCATCATCGCTCACCGCGAAGAGCCGGTTGCCGAACCATTCGAGGCCCGAGATGCCGCCAATATCCTCGTCACCCGGCTCGATCGCGACCCCGCCGCGATAGATCAGCTCGCCGACTTCCACCTGCTCGGGGTCTTGCGGATTGAGCAGCACAGGCGCGGTGATTGCGAAGAGTTCGTCCTGATCGCGCACTTCGAGATCGCTTGCCGCGACATCCGGCTCGTCCTGACTGCAAGCGAATTGGAGAGTTCCCGAACCGAATTCCATCGCCCCGTGATGCGTCTCATCCTCCGGTGCTGCGTGCAGCGCGGGATCCAAAAAGTCGCGCCAACCCTGCGGAATTTCGCGTCCTTCAGCTTCGCCTTCGTGACCCGAATCCTGCGAACTCGCCCCTTCAACAATGATCGGGGTCTGCGCCGCTTCGGCTTCGGGATCGGCGGATTGTTGACCGGTTGATGCGGCGCTCAATGCAAGCGCGGCAAATGAAAGCGAAATCCATGTCATTCATCCGTTGTGATCGACAGCGGGCAGAGTTTCAAGCGGGGACGCCAGTGCTCTTTCCGTGAGCATTGATGCAATTCATATGAAATTCACTTCATCGCTCATAACGCACGGCTCATCGTAACAAAGGGGAGTGTGAGATGTCCGAAAAAGATCGAAGCCCAGGGATTAAATTGCTGCTGGCGGGCCTTGTGGGTTTCGCGCTCATCGTCCCCTTGGCAATGGTCTATTTTCTGGTTGATGATCGCCAACATCAGGCACGCATTGCGCAATCCTCAATAGAATCGGGTTGGGCCGGATCGCAAGTACTGGCAGGACCGGTTCTGGTCGTCCCTTACGTCCAAAATAGCCAGACCACAGAAGTTGTTGATGGACGAAGCGTGACGCGTAGCTCCGAAGTGCGCAAACGGCTTTACATTTCCCCTGACAGCCAAAGCATCGCCACAAATGTCGACCCCGAGAAACGCACTCGTGGGGTGATTTATCAAACCGTGGTCTACAATGCGCAAGTGAGCGGTGAGGCGCAATTTACGATGCCTGACGATCTGGTAGGTCTCGGTGTCTCGCCCGACCAATTGCGTTTGGACGAGGCCTTCATCCAGCTACCAATCAGCGACACGAAGGGTCTTCAAACCGACGCTGCACTGAGGGCCAGCGGAGAGGCACTTTCGCTCCAACCAGGCCTAGGCCCCAATTCCGCAGGGAGCGGAGTTCATGCATTCTTGGACTGGTCGGATAGCGAAACGGTGTCGCTCGAATTCTCCTATTCGCTTCGTGGATCCACGGCGCTGAGCTTCGTGCCGCGCGGCAAGGATACCGAATGGAGCGTGACTTCAAGCTGGCCGCATCCGAGCTTTACCGGAGGGTTCCTTCCTGGAGATGAAGACCGTGAGGTGAGCGCGGATGGATTTCGTGCGAAATGGTCGATCTCCAATCTCGCCTTGGGGGAATCTCTGGTCAGCACCAGTCCACCGGCATTCCCAACTTATATGGAGCCGGTTGATGTTGAATACGGACGAATAACAACGGAAGCAGAGACAGGTTCGAGCCTCGCATCAATCGGATTTGTCGAACCGGTTGATCTCTACAAGCAGGTCGAACGATCGCTCAAATACGGATTCCTGTTCATCGGCTTCACCTTTCTCGCCTTCCTGATGTTCGACATCGTTGCCGGGGCTAGGGTGGCATCGGCCGAATATCTACTGACCGGTGCGGGGTTGATCCTGTTCTTTGTGATGCTGCTCGCATTTGCCGAACTGTTAGGGTTCGCGCTCGCCTATGCCTTGTCGAGTGTTGCAGTCATTGGACTGCTCACAGCCTACAGCGCCGCGATCCTGAAGACATGGAAGCGGGCAGGGGTGATCGGCGGGATTCTCCTAGGGCTCTATGCGGTCCTCTATGTACTGCTCAATCTCGAAGCATGGTCTTTGGTGATTGGCTCGGTAATGCTCTTCGCAGCTTTGGCCGGAGTTATGTACGCGACGCGGAACATTGATTGGGGCGGGCTCACCTCGACAATTATCAACGAAGACAAAGAGTCAGCTGCTCCGGGCTAAGATTGGGTCCGAGATACAACGACCGAAGGGTCGGGGAGACCATCCCTGTCCCTTTGCCGTTTGTGTTGTTGGTCGGGATCAGGCTGCAGTTTGACGAAGACCTTAAGGGGAAGGGTACTGTTCATCGCACTGTAATGTTTACATCCGTAGTCGATAAGACTACAGACGTAATCAAAGCCCTGAACTGGCTCGCAAGAGTTCTCAGGGACGTGGGAGGGACTCTTGGCCAAGTCAGACGAAAGACCGGACCGGATCAGCGAAGCGGAGCACGCGGTGATGGAGGTCCTGTGGGATCGCGGCACCGCGACTGCAGCCGAAGTGTGCGACATAGTCTGCGAGGCGCGCGACTGGAGTCTTGCGACGGTCAAAACGCTGCTTTCCCGCCTCGTTCAAAAGAACGCCATCGCAACCCGCCCCGACGGTCGCCGTTACCTTTATACGCCGCTCATCGCGCGCTCGGACTATGTCGGCGGAGAATCGCGGCGTCTGGTCGACCGGCTATTTGGCGGGAAGGCGGCTTCACTGGTTGCCCATCTGGCTGAGACCGAAGCTTTGACGGACAATGATCTCACCGAGATCGAGGCGCTGCTTAAGGAGCTGAAGCAATGACCAGCTGGCTCCTGGAAACGCTCGTCTGGACTGCGGTTCTGATCGCGCTTGTCCTTTTGCTTCGCCGCCCGGTCACGCGCTGGTTCGGCCCGCAAGTCGCATATGCGTTGTGGGCACTGCCGGTACTGCGGCTGATCATGCCGCCTATCGAACTTCCTGCCTGGATGCAGCCGTCAGAGCCGGTTGTTCAAGCAGGCGAAGGGTCCCAGATTGTCTTCCTCGAACTCGCGATTCCAGTTGTGGCGCCTAACGGCCCTGCGGGTTCCGAGGCGGCGGCGTCGAGCATGCCAGTTGCAGTTACCCCTGTGCCGGGCTTTGACTTCGGACCCATGATCGAGCTTGGCATTGCTGTCTGGCTGCTGGGCGCCGCCATCTTTCTTTACCAGCGCTTTGCTGCCTATTTCCGGCTGCGCGACGACCTGCTCGATAGCGCCTGCGAAGTCGGCCGCGAGGGTAAGGTTCGCCTGATCGAAACATCGGGCACCGAGGCACCGCTCGCTTTCGGCGTGATCGACAAGGTAATCGCGCTTCCGCGAGGCTTCCTCGCCCAGCCTGACCGCACCGCGCGCGACCTCGCGCTGGCGCATGAAATGGCGCATCACAAGGGGCACGACCTGCTGATCAATGTGCTCGTGCAGCCGCTCTTCGCGATGCATTGGTTCAACCCGCTCGGCCGTTATGGCTGGCTTGCCTTGCGCCGCGATCAGGAGGCGGCTTGCGATGCGCGGGTGATACAGTCTGAACCTTCGGAGACGCGTCCCGAAACGCGAGACGCTTATGCCAATCTGATCGTCAGCTTTGCTGCCGGATCCAATTCTGCCCCCAGCCACGCTCTGGCCGCCCCGATGGCCTGTCCGGTGCTGGGAGAGAAATCGATAATCCACCGTTTGAGGAGCCTGAAAATGACCGATACCCCCAAGAGCCGCCGCATGGCGGGCCGATTGATGTTGGGCGCTGCCGTGATCGCACTGCCGCTGACCGCTTCGATTACCTACGCCGCCAGCGAAGCGCCGGTTGCTCCCGAAGCGCCCCAAGCGCTAGGCGCGCTTACAGCACCGCCGGCACCGCCTGCTCCCCCAGCGCCGCCAGCTCCGCCGCGCTTTCAGGACGAGGACGTGATTATTCAGATCGATCCGGACGGTGAAGTTTCGGGCGACGGAACCCGCGAGCGTCACGTCATGGTTATCCGGACAAACGACGAGCACGGCGAGCATGCCGAGGGAGCGGAACACCGCGAACACCGGATCGAACGCCGGATCGTGCGCAGTCACGGCGAAATGAGCGAAGAAGAGATCGAGGAAATCATGATCGAAGTGCGTGAGGGGCTCGCCGAAGCTGACGAGGCGCTTGAAGACCTGCCCCGTATCATTGCTGAATCGATGCAGGGTTTGGAAGGCATGGAAGGGCACGAAGGCCGCACTGTCGTTCATATGGAGTGCGACAGCAGCAGCGACGAAGTTGCCACCACCACCGAGGATGGCGAAGGCAATCGCACAGTCAAGATCTGCCAGACCCGCATAATGGCGCATGCTCTTGACGGGCTGCGTGAAGCGCGCGACGAGATTGCCCAAGACACCGAGATGAGCGCGGAAATCCGTGAGCGGGTGCTGCGCGAACTCGACCAGCAAATCGAACGCTGGGAAAACCGCGAGGGCTAACTTTCTCTGTTAGAGATGGCGCGAAGACCGGCGCGATGGGTTAACCTGTCGCGCCGGTTTTTCGTTGTGCGCGCTACTCGGCCTCTTCGGGGCGCGGGGAAGCCGGGTAGTCGCACCCGCGCTGTTGTCCCAGACCTTTCAGGAAACCGCGCCGCACCATGCCTGCGGTGATCGCGGTGTTGACCTCGCGCCGCCTCGCATTGGCTCCGGAAACTTCTCGCACGATCCCGCGAAAGGGGACGAAGGAGCCGATCACACTTTTCGCGATACGCCCGCGGCTGATGCGGCGGCCTTCTTCATCCACTGCCAGATCGAAGTCCGCGCCCAGCACCTGATCGAGCGCTGCGACTTCGCCGACAATGTCATTGCAACTGATTAGACCGTCAGCGGCGTAGGGGTCTTGCGCCGCGATAACGAGCACCTCGGGGATGTCGTCGCTGTCGATGTTGAAATCTTCGAGCGGCGTACGCGCGACGTCTTCGACATCGGGCTCTTCCTCCAGCATCTGGGCATGCGCGGGGGAGGCGGCCAGAAGCGCCAGCATGGCCGCCGAAAGCGCGGCCTTAACGGTAATCGTCGAAATAGACGTCGCAAACACTGTCATTGGCGCTCTCCAAACCTCGCCGGAGCGCTTCCATGCGCTGCCTGCTGGTGCCGTGGGTGAAGTTTTCGGGACTGATGCGCTGTCCGGCGCGGCTCATGATCGTGTCATCGCCGATGGCGCTGGCGGCGCGCAGGCCTTCTTCCATATCGCCGCGTTCGATCAGCCTGCGGTTCTTGCCCGCCCAGACACCTGCGTAGCAATCGGCCTGCAATTCCATGCTGACTTGCAGCTGATTGGCCTGACGCGGATTGGCGGCTTGCGCGCTGCGGACCTGCGATGCGAGGCCGGTCAGGTTCTGGATGTGATGGCCATATTCATGCGCGATCACATAAAGCCGCGCAAAATCACCGCCGGTTCCGCTGATCTGCGCAAGCTGATCGTAGAAGCGCACGTCGATATAGATGCCGTAATCAGCCGGGCAGTAGAACGGGCCCGCCGCCGCGCTCGCATTGCCGCAGCCCTTAGTGGAAACGCGCCCGTCGCGATACAAGTCGAGCACGGGCTGTTCGAAACCGATGCCTGCGCTGCGGAATTCGGGTTCCCATGTCTCGTTGAGGCTGGTCAGCGCTTCGCAGGCTTCCTGCGCGTACGGTCCGCTGGTGCAAATCTGCTGCTCGGTCAGGTCGCCGGACTGCGATGTTGGTGCGCCCTGCTGCTGATCCGCGCCGCCAAGGACCGCGATGGTTTGACCCGGATCGACCCCGAAGACCACCGCGGCAATCAATGCGATCACAATGGTTCCGCATCCAACGCCGCCTGCGCGCCGCATTCCGCCGCCTGCTGTGCTGGAGCGGACCTTGATCTTGTTGGTATCAAACGGATTGAGCCGCATGCGAATTTTCCCTCTTCAAACCATGTACGGCCGCTCTTGCGGTCCAGCGTTAGTTGACTGCCGCGCGCAAATGACTGGACACGGGCCAGCTGCACGGCAAATGTCGGTTTCAACAGCAAAATGCAGGAGTTGGCACAAATGCTCAAGGGAAAGCGCGCACTTATTACAGGCTCCACTTCGGGGATTGGCCTCGCCATGGCGCGCGCGCTCCATGCCGAAGGCGCCGAAGTGGTGCTCAACGGCTTTGGCGATGCGGACGAGATTGCTGCTATTTGCGATGAACTGGGTGCGAGCCACCAGGGTGCAAACTTGCTCGATGTGGGCGCAATCGAGGCGATGATGGCTGAGGTTGGCCCGGTCGATATCCTCATCAACAATGCCGGGATGCAGCACGTCTCTCCGGTCGAGGATTTCCCGACAGACAAATGGGACGCGATCATTGGCCTTAACCTCACCGCTGCGTTCCACACAACGCGGCTTGCGGTCGAAGGGATGAAGGCGAAGGGCTGGGGGCGGCTGATCAACACCGCAAGCGCGCACTCGCTCACAGCTTCGCCGTTTAAAAGCGCTTATAACGCTTCCAAGCACGGCATTGTCGGCTTCACTAAAACGGTCGCTCTCGAGCTCGCGCAGACCGGCGTAACGGCCAACTGCATCTCGCCCGGCTATGTCTGGACGCCGTTGATCGAGGGACAAATTCCCGACACGATGGAAGCGCGCGGCCTTTCGCGCGAGGAGGTCATCAACGATGTCCTGCTCGCCAAGCAACCGACCAAGAAGTTTGTCCAACCCAGCGAAATCGGCGCGCTGGCGGTGTTTTTGTGCCGTGAAGAAGCGGGCAATGTGACCGGTGCAAACTGGAGCATCGACGGGGGCTGGACCGCCGAATGATGCGGGCAGGGGGGCTAATTCTCGCCGCATGCGCGGCCCTCGCGCTTGGTGCATGCGCCAAAGCGCCGCTCGCCGTTGCGCCGACCCCTGAGCGCGACCTGATCGAAGCCAATCTGATGCGGGACATATCGCTGCTCGCCAGCGATGAATTCGGCGGACGCCGACCCGGAACGCCAGGGGAAGAACTGACGGTCGCTCACATAATCGAGCAGCTGGAGCTGGCCGGTTTCCAGTCAGGCACCAACGATCCGGGCAGCGCATGGCGCGCGCCGGTCGATCTGGTGAGCACGCAGGCGCTTGAATCGCGCATCATCGTGCGCACCAATCGCGGTGAAGTGGTGGTTCCCGAAAGCAGCGGGTCCGCTTTTTCTGGCAGCCGCCGTGCGCTGATCGACGGGGTCGAAGTTGTCTTTGTGGGCACCGAGGCGCGGAGCGTCGCGCCTGAAAGCATCACTGGAAAGATCGTGGTGATGCTGGGTGAGCCCGGCGTCAGCCCGCGCCGCCGCGCTACCCTGTTCGAGGCCAATCCGGCCGCAATCATCACCGTGGTTGAAAACGAAGAGTCCATCACAAATGTTCGCCGCGCATACGGACGCGAGCAGCTATTGCTGGCAAGCGAAGCCACCGACCGCCTGACTGCCTTTGTCACGGCCTCCGTGATGGAGCAGGCCTTTCCCGATGGCACTTGGTCCGCGCTGGTCGAAGCGACGAGAGCTGAAGAATTCGCACCGCAAGTGCTCGAGGCAACCATTGCCATCGACGCCCGCACAGCGAAGCGCGAATTTTCCAGCTCCAACGTGATCGGCCTGCTCCCCGGCGCAGTGCCGGACGCAGGCGCGGTTCTGCTGCTCGCTCACTGGGACCATCTGGGCGAATGCGGTAGCGAAGGAGCCGAGGACGTCATCTGCAACGGCGCGATCGACAATGCGAGCGGGATCGCTGTGATGCTGGAACTATCGCGCAGGCTTATCGCAAATGGCCCGCATGACCGTGACATCTATGTAATCGCCACTAGCGCAGAGGAGTCGGGACTACTCGGCGCGCGCGCCTTTGCAGAAGCGCCGCCAATGCCGCTGGAAAGCATCGTCGCCGCCTTCAATTTTGACACAGTCGCGGTTGCCCCCATGGGCGGCCCGGTCGGCTTTGTTGGGGAAGGGCGCACCCCGCTCGATCCAGTCATCCTGCAAGTGATGGAGGAAAGCGGTCGCACGCTAGGAAACCGCGAGTTCGCCGAAAGCTTTGTGCGCCGTCAGGATGGTTGGGCTCTGCTCGAAAAAGGCGTGCCGGCTGTGTTCCTTTCGACTGCATTCGGGTCCGAGATTACCCTCGGCCCCTATCTTTCGAGCCACTATCACCGCCCTTCGGACGAGATCTCGCGGATCGAGCTGGGCGGGGCCATCGACGATCTGTTGCTGCACGAGGAACTGGTGCGCCGTGTCGCCAGCACCACACTTTATCCGCTTTCGGCGCAATAGGCCGTCGATAGTCGCGCATCGGCCCTAGCGCCAATCGCATTGCCACCCTACAGGGACCTGCACGATTCGCTCCATTAGAGATGAAAGCTCACGTGCACATGGATATCCCCCTTGGTCTGACCTTCGACGACGTTCTCCTGCGACCGGCAGAGAGCAATGTTTTGCCGAGCATGGCCAACACCCAAACCCAGCTGACGCGCGAGATTGCGCTCAACATTCCCGTTCTCTCCTCCGCGATGGATACGGTGACAGAGGCGGACATGGCGATCGTCATGGCGCAGCTGGGCGGCATTGGCGTCCTCCACCGCAATCTGACGGTTGAACAGCAAAGCGCTGCTGCACGCGCTGTAAAGCGGTATGAGAGCGGCATGGTGGTCAACCCGATCACAATCGCTCCCGACGCGACGCTCGGCGATGCGCAGGCGCTGATGGACCAGAACCGGATCAGCGGGATTCCCGTGACCGATGCCGGCGGCAAGCTGCTGGGCATTCTCACCAATCGCGATGTGCGCTTTGCCGAAAACCCTGCGCAGCTGGTGCGCGAGCTGATGACGACCGAGAACCTCGCCACCGTGCCGCTGGGCACCGGTCAGGAAGAGGCGCGCCGTCTGCTCCACGCCCGCCGCATCGAAAAGCTGCTGGTGGTGGATGATGACTACAAGTGCATCGGCCTTATCACGGTAAAAGACATCGAAAAGGCGGTGAACTATCCCCACGCGACCAAGGACGCTGCTGGCCGCCTGAGGGTTGCCGCCGCGACCACGGTCGGCGATGCAGGCTTTGCGCGCACCGAAGCTCTGATCGAAGCGGAATGCGATGTCATCATCATCGACACTGCGCACGGCCACAATCAGGACGTTTCCAAGGCCGTTCGCCGTGCCAAGGAAGTCAGCAATTCGGTGCAGGTTGTCGCAGGCAATGTCGCGACTGCCGAAGCTACCCGCGCTTTGATCGACGCAGGCGCGGATGCGGTGAAGGTCGGGATCGGCCCTGGCTCTATCTGCACCACCCGCGTTGTCGCAGGCGTCGGCGTGCCGCAGCTGACCGCCGTGATGGAAAGCGCTGCTGAAGCCGCCAAGTCGGGCGTTCCGGTGATCGCCGATGGCGGCCTGCGCACTTCGGGTGACGCGGCCAAGGCTCTGGCAGCGGGCGCATCGACTGTGATGGTCGGATCGATGCTGGCTGGCACGACCGAAAGCCCGGGCGAAGTGTTCCTCTATCAAGGCCGTTCTTACAAAGCCTATCGCGGCATGGGCAGCGTCGGCGCCATGGCGCGCGGCTCTGCCGACCGCTATTTCCAGCAGGACGTTTCCGCGCTCAAACTCGTTCCCGAAGGGATCGAAGGGCAGGTGCCGTTCAAAGGCCCGGCGGCGGACGTGATCCATCAGCTTGTCGGCGGCGTGAAGGCCGCGATGGGCTATACCGGCTCCGCCACAATCAAAGATTTGCAGGCCCGCGCGAAATTCGTGCGGATCACCGGCGCTGGCCTTTCCGAAAGCCACGTCCACGATGTCGCCATTACCCGAGAGGCACCCAATTATCCCACGCGCTAGAACCGTCCGATGACCCCCTCAGCGCGCGTGCAAGCGGCGATTGAGCTGCTCGACCAGACCATTGAAGGAGCCAAAAGCGTCGGTGCGCCCGCCGACCGGCTGATCGCGGCCTATTTCAAACAGCGTCGCTATGCCGGATCGAAGGACCGGCGGGCAGTGCGCGAGTTGGTCTATCGCGCGATCCGCGAATGCAGCGAAGTGCCTACGACTGGCCGCACCGCGATGCTAGCGCTGGCAGAGAGCGATCCCGCCATTGCCGAGCTGTTCGACAGCTCGGCCCATGGCCCGCCGCGTATTGGCAAACACGAGAAACCGGCGAAGCACGGCGTGGCTCCGCAATGGCTGGTCGAGGCGCTCGACAAATCGGGCGTTTCCGCCGAGGAACAAGCCGCGATGCTGGGCCGCGCGCCGCTCGATTGCCGGGTGAACACGCTCAAGGCAGAGCGCGACTTGCTCGAACTGCCAGTCGCGGGCGAGCACCTTGCCGCGCCAGCAGGTCTGCGCTTCGAAGCGGGCACGCAGGTCGAGCAATGGGAGGCCTACCGCTCCGGACAAATCGAAGTGCAGGACCACGGCAGCCAGCTTGCCTGCCTCGCCGCGGCTGCGCAGCCCGGCGAAACAGTGATTGATCTGTGCGCAGGGGCAGGTGGCAAGACTATCGCGCTCGCCGCCGCGATGCAGAACACCGGCGAGTTGATCGCTTGCGACACTGACGCCCGCCGTCTTGGCCTACTGGGTCCGAGATCGGAGCGCGCGGGCCTGACCAATACGACGCGGCGCGTGCTCAATCCCAAAGCTGAGATGGAAGCACTGTCCGACCTGCGCCAGCGCGCCGATCTGGTGCTGGTTGACGCTCCGTGTTCGGGAACCGGCACATGGCGGCGCAAGCCTGAGGCGAAGTGGCGGCTCACGCCCAAACGCCTCGAACGTTTCGCAGACTTGCAGGATCATGTGCTTGATATCGCGGTGGAATGCACAAAGCCCGGCGGGCGGATTGCCTTCATCACTTGCTCGCTGCTCGACGCTGAGGGCGCTGACCGGGTCGAGGCTTTCTTGGAACGCCACCCAAGTTGGACGGCTGAACAGGCAGAACTACCTCTTGGAAGGCCACACGGGAGCAGGAACGCTAAGGGAATGCGCTTAACACCGTTCCATGACGGCACGGACGGCTTTTTTATCGCCATTCTGCGTTCTGCGTGATAGCGCTAGGGTCTATGGCCCTCAGCACATCTCGCGAGCCTCAGGCCTTCCGGCTCGACCGTTTCAAGGAGCTTTTCATGCGTTTCGCGCCCGCAGCCGCTGCCCTCTCGCTGTTTCTCGCCACCACGGCGAGCGTTTCTGTTGCCGATGATCGCGCTCCCGAACCGCGTGCAGCGATGCTGATTGCCGAAGGTCGCGCCGCTCTTGAAGCAGGCGACACGCAGGCCGCGATCGACGCGTTTGAGGCCGCGTTCACCGTCGATCCGGGCTACACGCCGATCCTGATCGAGCTGGCACAGGCTTCGCGCCGCGAAGGGCTGCAAGGCAAGGCGATCACCTATTACCGCGAAGCGTTGACCCGCGATCCGGGCAATTTCGCTGCAATTTCGGGCGAGGGCGAAGCGCTGGTCGAGAAAGGCGCGCTTGAAAAGGCGCAGCGCAATCTCGCCCGGCTCGAAAGCCTGTGCGGGATCAATTGTCCCGAAACGCTCGCGCTGCAAGCCCGCATCGCCGAAGGACCGCCCGCGCGTCTCGCGGCTGAAACGGCCGAGGATGGACCTGCGGCTAACTGACAGAAGGCTGCAACAATGCTGACGCTTCACCACCTCGAATATTCGCAAAGTTTCCGCATACTCTGGCTGCTTGAGGAATTGGGCGAGCCTTATGAGCTGAAGCTCTACAATCGCGATCCCGAAACCAACCTCGCACCCTCCGATTACAAGGCGCTTTCGCCGCTCGGCACCGCGCCGGTTGTGACTATCGGCACGCTGGTTCTGGCAGAGAGCAATGCGATCATTGACTACGTGCTCGATTCGCACCCCGACAGCACTCTTGCACCCGATCCAGGCGACAAGGATCGTGCACGGCATCTATTCTGGTATCATGCTGCGCCTGGCTCGTTCATGCCTTTGCAGAGCATTGCCATGGTGCTGGGCCTGCTGGAAACACGCGCTCCGTGGCCAATCAGCTCGCTGCTCAAATCGGTGTTCGGGCAGGTGCGCAAAATGTTCCTGAACCCGCGCAACGAAGCTTTGCTCAATCTGATGGAAGAGGATCTGGGCAAGCAAGCTTTCTTTGGCGGCGACTACCTTACCGGAGCCGATATCACGCTGGTCTACCCCATGTATGCCGCGCGCGACAAAGGGGTATTCGACCGCGGTTATCCGAACATCCATGCATGGTTTGAACGGATCGAAGCGCGTTCTGCCTTTAAGTCTGCACGCGCGAAGGATGACCGCGAGCGGATCACATTCCGCTTCACCAATTAGAGCCACGTGCTCCTAGATCAGCGGCGTGAATTCCTCGACAAGCGCCGCGTAGACATCGCGTTTGAACGGCACGATCAGATCGGGCAACTGCGCCGGCTCGACCCAGCGGAATGCGGCGAACTCAGCCGGATTATGCGCGGAGAGGTTCACGTCGGCATCAGTGCCGAGGAACCGCCCGAGATACCAGTGCTGCACTTGCCCGCGATATTTGCCCTTCCACACCTTGCCAAGCAGTTCGGGCGGTAGGTCGTAGGTGAACGGTCTTGAGGCGGGGGCGATCATCTCGACCAGATGCGATGCGATCCCCGTCTCTTCTTCCAGCTCGCGCAGCGCAGCGGTTTCGGGGTCCTCGCCCTCGTCGATCCCGCCTTGGGGCATCTGCCAGAAACCATGCGCGCTGGGATCTATCCGTTCGCCAACAAAGACCTGGCCTGCCGCATTGACCAGCATGAAGCCTGCGCAGGGGCGGTAGGGAAGATCGCTCAACTGGCATCTCCGAGCATCAGCTTCATCGCTGCGATCACGCGCTCAAGATCACCCTGAGTGCTGGGCACTGCCTGCCGCAGATTGGTGAAAGAGTGGGTCACGCCCTTCATCTCCAAGAAGGTAAAATCTGCACCCGCATCTGCCAGCGCTTTGGCATAGTCGCGACCCGAATCGCGGATCGGATCGAGGCTGGCGGTGGCGAGCACTGTGGGCGGGGCGCTTGTGTGGTCTCCCAGAATGGGGAAGCCGCGCGGATCGCTGCGGTCGGCGGCGTAGGCAGCATCGAAGAACTCGATGGCGGCTTTGGACAGCACAAAGCCATCTTCGAACTGCTCCAGACTTGCCGAACCTATCGCGTCGCTGGCGAGCGGGAAGATCGGCACTTGCAGCACAACCGGCACGGCTGCGGCGTCCTTTGCGAACAGCTGGCCAACCGCAATGGTCGCTGTGCCGCCCGCGCTGTCGCCTATGGTGATGATACCCGTCGCCGCGCGGCCCAAAGCTTCGGGTGAAGAGGCGATCCAGCGCGTCGCCGCCTCGCAATCCTCGATCGCTGCGGGGAAGGGGTGCTCAGGAGCGCGCCGGTAATCGACCGCCACCAACGGCAAGTCCATCAATGTCGCGATTTCGGTGCAGAGGCTGTGATGCGTGTCGAGGTCGCCAATCACAAAGCCGCCGCCGTGATAGAATGTGATAACCGGACCGGGCTCGCGGCTCTCGCGCGTATCGTAAAGCCGCAGGGGAATGTCTCCGGCGGGACCGGGGCAAGTCAGATCGCGGATAACCGCCATAGTGCGCGCGGGCCGGTCTGCCATACCGTGCAGCGCGACATAGGACGCGCGCGCCTCAGCCAGAGACATATCCGCCAATGCTGGTCCTCCCATCGCTGTCAGCGCATCGAGGAAGGCCTTCATGTCAGGGCGGATATAGGGGGTGGTCTCGGTCATATTCTGCTCTCTCCCGTGTCGCGCCCTCGCTAATGCAAATGCGCGGGCAATGCCACTTGCTTTGACCGAACGAAAAGCGCGCGCTAGGCAAAACCTCATGGATAATCTGACGCATAGCCTTGTCGGCGCTGTGATGGGGCAGGCGGGTCTGAAGAAGAAGACCGGCCTTGCCATGCCCGCGCTCATTATCGGGGCGAACCTGCCTGATGTGGATGCGGCGTGTTTCTTCTGGCTTGAAGGGGCGGAGCATCTTGGGTTTCGGCGCGGGATCACCCACGGGCCGCCTGCGCTGATCCTGCTGCCGTTGATACTTGCGGGGCTACTCTGGGCGTTTGACCGTTGGCAGGCCAAGCGCGGCAAACGGCCTGAGAAGCGCCTGCCTGTGCATTTCGGATGGCTCTATGCGCTAAGCTTTATCGGTTGCCTCTCCCATCCGCTGTTTGACTGGCTCAACGTCTACGGCATCCGTTTCTTCGAGCCGTTTTCGAGCGCATGGTTCCACGGCGATACGCTGTTTATCATCGACCTTTGGCTGTGGGCGATCCTGGGGCTGACGCTCTGGTGGTCGTTGCGCAAAGAGAAGAAGGGCGGCGAGAATTGGACCAAGCCCGCATGGATCGGGATCGCTGTCGGCGTCGCCTATATCGGCGCGAACTGGCTCATCACATGGTTCGATTACAATGCGGGCGGCAAATATTCAGAGCCCTATCCGGCCGAGTACATCTCCTCGCCTGCTCCGTTCTTTTTCTGGCAGCGCGAAAGGATTGCACGGCTCGAAAGCGGGCGCTGGATCTCCGACGCTTGGGGCGGGACGGCGCGCGAATATGGCTATAGCAATTCCGAAGCCGTGCAATGCGCGCTCCCCGACCTTGAAGAAGAGCGCAAGACCAACTCCGAACTGGACGCCTTTCTGTTCTGGACCCGCGCGCCGATGGCCGAAGGGGAACGCGACGGGTCGGTCGTTCTCTATGATGCGCGCTTTTACGATCCGCGCGCGCGGGACCGGTTCTCGGTCGCGCTGCCGCATATCCGCTGCGATGAAATCCCCGCGGATTGATGCGGTGTTGAGACTATGAGCGAACCCCAGATAGTCTGGCTTAGGCGCGATCTGCGTCTTGCCGATAACCCCGCGCTCTATGCGGCGGCAAAGCTTGGCCCCGTCATCGCGGTCTATGTGCTCGACGATGCGCGGGCCAAGGACCATGCCTATGGCGGCGCGTCGCGCTGGTGGCTGCATCATTCGCTGGACAGCCTCGGCAAGTCCTTCGCGCAAAGACACGCGCGCATTGTGCTGCGCAAAGGCGATACGGTCGAAGAATTGCTTAAGATTGCAAAGGAGACGGGCGCAAAGACCATTCACGCCAATCGTCACTACGAACCGTGGTGGCGCAATGCGCAAAAGGCGCTGGGCGAGAAGCACGATCTCCAGCTTTACGATGGCAATTATCTGCATTCGATAGGATCGGTGAAGACCGGTTCGGGCGGGCAGTACAAGATCTACACGCCGTTTAGCCGCGCAGTGCGGGCGCAATTCCCGCCGCGCGATATGGTGCCGGAGCCGGAGACTTTGTCTTCGCCTGATAATTGGCCCGATAGCGATGCGTTGGAAGACTGGAACCTGCTGCCCACGCGCCCTGACTGGGCGGGCGGGATGCGTAAATTCTGGGAGGTTGGCGAGGCGGCTGCGCACGAACAGCTTGGCTGGTGGGAGGATCACGTCGATGACTATGACGACGCGCGCAATCTCCCCTCGCGCGACAAGGTTTCGCGCCTTTCCCCGCATTTGCACTTTGGCGAGATCAGCCCGGTCCAGATCTGGCACCACTTCAAAGCCAAGCGCTCTGACGGGTGGCGGACCTATGAAAGTGAACTGATCTGGCGCGACTATGCGCAGAATACGATCGCGCAATTCCCGCTCTATGCGCGGGGCAATTACCGCGAGGATTTCGACCGGATTAAATGGCGCGATCCGGCCAGCGATGAAGGGACCGCGCGCGACCTAAAAGCATGGCAAAAGGGGCAGACTGGCTACCCGATCGTCGATGCCGGAATGCGGCAGCTGTGGCAGACCGGGTGGATGCACAACCGCGTGCGGATGATCGCGGCTAGCTTCCTCATCAAGCATCTGCTGATCGACTGGCGACGGGGCGAGCAGTGGTTCTGGGACACTTTGGTCGATGCCGATTACGGATCAAACGCGACCAACTGGCAATGGGTCGCCGGCACCGGCGTCGATTCCAACATGTTCGTGCGGATCATGGCGCCGCTCAGCCAGTCGGAGAAGTTTGACGCGGCAAGCTATATCCGGACCTATGTGCCCGAGCTCGCTGATCTCGACGAACCCTACATCCACGATCCGGAAGAATTTGGCAGGCTGCCCAAAGGCTATCCCGCCAAAATCATAGGGCATCGTGCCGCGCGAGAGCGGGCACTGGCGGCTTACAGGGCTATGAAGGGTGAGTAGGATTGCATCTGCGCGCTTGCAGCCCCTCATCCCGCTTGCTTAAGAGGCCGGTATGAACGCGCAGGGGTTGAGAGGCGAGCATCTGTTAAGCTCGGGCGAGCGCTTTGCCGCGCGGCCGGGGATCTTTGCGCGCCTCGTGGCTCCCGGTTTTTCCAAGATCATCGAACAGGTTGATGCGGGGCTGGAAAGCGGTTCGCTGATCGCGCATCTGCCCGACGGCACCACGCGTATGCTGGGAGGCCGCGCGCCCGGCTTCGATGCCGAGATCACTCTGAAAGACTGGCGCGCGCTGCTGTGGCTCGCCACGGGCGGCGTGATCGGTTTCTATCAGGCGTTTCAGGCGGATGAGTGGGAGAGCCCTGATCAATCCACCCTGTTCGCGCTGTTCTCCGCCAATGTGCAGAGCCTAGGCGACATGGCGCGCAGTTCTGGGGTGTTCAAATGGGCGGGGCGGGTTGCGCATTGGCTCAACCGCAACAACCGCGCAGGTTCGGCGCGCAACATCGCAGCGCATTACGACCTCGGCAATGATTTCTACCGCGCATGGCTCGATGACAGCATGACCTATTCGAGCGCGCTGGGAATGGGCGCGGACAGTCTCGAAGCGGCGCAATTGCGCAAGATGGAAGGGATTGCGGCGCGGCTTGGCAGACCAAAGAGCGTGTTGGAGATCGGTTGCGGTTGGGGCTCTCTCGCGCACCATCTCGCGGAGCAGGGCGCGGATGTGACCGCGATCAGCCTTTCGGAAGAACAGCTCAGCTGGGCGCGCGAGCACCATTCACCCGCCATCGACTTCCGCCTCCAAGACTACCGCGACGTCGCAGGGCAGTTCGATGCGATCATGAGCGTCGAAATGGTCGAGGCTCTGGGCCGCGAATACTGGCCTGATTTCATGGACTGCGTTGCCCGTAATCTCGCCCCCGGCGGCCGCGCGGCGATCCAGTATATCGCGATGCGGGACGACTTATTCGAGGCCTATGCGGGAACTGTCGACTTCATCCAGGCCTATGTCTTTCCCGGCGGTATGCTCATCAAATCCAGCGAATTCCGCGCTCTGGCCGAGGAACGCGGTCTTGAATGGCAGGGTCAGACCGGATTCGGGATCGACTATGCCGACACGCTCAAAGCGTGGCATCAACGGTTCGACAGTGCGGTTGAAGAGGGACGGCTGCCCGAGGGCTTCGACCAGCGCTTCATCCGCCTCTGGAAATTCTATCTGTCCTATTGCGAAGGCGGATTTCGCGCGGGCAATATCGATGTGCATCAGGTAACTCTGGTGAAGAACTGAAACGGGAGAATTCGTGATGCGGTTGAACCTTACAGTAATGGGAGCGGCAGTTTCGCTGGGCGCGCTGGCACTTGGTGGATGCAGCTATGGCGCGGCCGCGGGCCTCGATGCTGCACCTGGGCCGCTCGCTGCGGTCGAGTTCACCGAGCCGCAACCGCGTGATCCATCCGAACTGCAAGTCTTGTTCTGGACCGACGAACAGCGCCTTGCACGTTTCCGCGATATGGAAAGCTGGTTTGCCGGACACGAAGTGCCTGCCGCGAGCAATCCGCGCGTTCTTGCCGAAGGCGAGGCTCTGCCCGACGCGCTTGCTGCGGAAATCCGTCAGGCCATGGCGAGCACCGGCGCGGTTGGCGTGATGGTGGTCAAGAACGGGACCGTGCGGTTTGAGGATTACGCAGGCGGCTTTGCGCCCGACCAGCGCTGGACCAGTTTCTCGGTCGCCAAAAGCTTCACCTCGACCCTGCTTGGCGCAGCGGTGCGTGACGGCTTTATCGCCAGCCTCGATGATCCTGTGACTGCCTATGTTCCCGGCCTTGCAGGCTCTGCCTATGAAGGCGTTACGGTTCGCCAGATCGCGACCATGACCAGCGGCGTTGCGTGGAATGAGGATTACACAGACCCGAACAGCGACGTCGCGGCGATGAACCGCTTTGTCGTCGAACACGGCCCAGAAGCCATCGTCGCCCAAATGCGCGAGCTGGAACGCGAGGCCCCTGCGGGTGAGAAGTGGGTCTATAAGACCGGCGAAACCAACCTCATCGGCCTTGTGATCGAGAACGCGGTTGGCCTCCCATTGGCCGAATATGCGCAAGAGAAGATTGTTGAACCGGCGGGCCTCGAAGGCGGGTTGTTCTGGATGAGCGATCCGCGCGGCGGCAATATTGGCGGGTGCTGCCTCTCGCTCAGCCTTTCGGACTACACCCGCATGGGCTTGTTCGCGCTCGAAGGTGGCGGGGATAGCGTGCCCGAGGGGTGGTTTGCAGAGGCTGGCGATTCGCTCGTCGATTTCGGCGATACCGGCTTTGGTTACGGCTATCAGTGGTGGACCTATCCCGGCGGAGCTTACGGTGCGCAGGGCATTTTCGGACAGTCGATCACGATTGTGCCGAGCGAAGAACTGGTGCTGACTGTGGTCAGCAATTGGTCAACTGCGACCAGCAGCGATCATCGCGCGCTATGGGGCGGGATCGCGGCCAAGATTTCCGCGACGGATTGAGGCATGAATGGTGGGTAGGGAGCGGGTTGGGGGACCCGCTCCACTGCGTCACGCCATCGGGCGATAGACGCCGGTATTGCTGTAACGCTGCAGGATATTGTCGTGCACGATCGGGCTCAGCAGCTCGCTGAACGCGCAGCCAACGATGCAATTGTCCCACCACACAACCTCGGCCTGAAGCGATTCGAGGCCGGGCAGGGTCAGCCAGCACATCTGGCCTTCATGCATGCGGTTGATCGACGCGGCGGAAAAGCCGGAGATCGAAAGGTCGTGAACCACGCTTTGAAAAGCGCGGCCTCCCGAAGCGCGCAAAGTCGCCGGGATTGTGAGCCGCGTACGCGGCCCGCAGCGATCTTCCTGCGCTGCTAGTTTATAACTGCTTTTGTCGGTCGGCATAGCCTCGCAACCTTCTTCCAATCAGCCTGTGGTCTCTGTGCCGTGGAAATTGCGTATTCCCACAGGGACATTTGCCATTCAGTTGCAGAGGAAGGTTAAGGAGCCGGTAACGCACCCCAGTATTTCCACCTATTTTCGCGCGTTTGGCGTTAATATTCGCGCGAAATCAGTCGACGCGTTCGCGGTGGCCGGTTTCAAAGCCCGCTTGCGCCAGCGCGACAAGGCGCTGTGCAACAACTTCCGGTTCTTTGACGCTCTCGGGATTTTCGCCGGGATAGGCGCGGGCGCGCATTTCGGTGCGGGTCGCGCCCGGATCGATAATGGCAACGCGAACGCCGCTCAATTTCTCGACTTCCGCGCCGTAGCTTTCGAGCAGATTGTCAAACGCCGCCTTGGTCGATCCATAGGCCGACCAATAGGGGCGGGGCCCTGCGCCGACGCTGCTGGTCAGGCCGATGACGCGCGCGTCATCGGCATTGCGCAGCAGCGGATCGAAACCTGTCAAAAGCGCCTGCGTGGCGACGACATTGGTCATGATTGCCTGATTGAACTGCTTGGGATCAATCTGCGTAAGCGGTGTGAGATCTGGCAGATAGGCGCCTGATATTACGAGAATATCAAGCTTGTCCCACCGTCCCGCAATCGCACTTGCAAGGCGGCTGATCGCATCGGCTTCGGTCAGGTCAATCGGGGCGATCGTTGAGGTGCCGCCCTTGGCGTGGATCGCATCTTCGACTTCTTCGAGCGCTTTCACCTTGCGCGCAGTCAGGATCACATGCGCGCCGGCCTCTGCCAGCGCAATCGCGGTTGCAGCGCCAATGCCGCGGCTTGCGCCGGTGACAAGCGCGGTCTGCCCGGCAAGCGGTTTTGCGTCACTCATGGTTTAAGCTGCTCTGGAATCAGTGTTGGGCGCGTCGGTGAAGGGAAGCTCGTCGTCTTTCTGCGATTTGCCCGCCAGATCGGTGAGCGAAGTCGGATATTCGCCGGTGAAGCATGCATCGCAGAATTGCGGGCAGCTCTTGTCGCGCTTTTTCGATCCAACCGCGCGATAGAGGCCGTCAATCGAGATGAAAGCGAGGCTGTCCGCTTTGATGAACTCGCGCATTGGCTCCAGATCCATGCGCGCGGCGAGGAGCTTAGAGCGTTCGGGCGTATCGACGCCGTAGAAGCACGAATGCGCGGTGGGCGGGCTGGCGACGCGGAAGTGGACCTCGCTCGCGCCGGCTTCGCGCATCATCTCGACGATTTTCAAACTGGTGGTCCCGCGCACAATCGAATCGTCGATGAGGACGATCTTCTTGCCCGCGACCAGCCCGCGATTGGCGTTGTGCTTGCGCTTGACGCCCGAATGGCGCGCGGCGTCGGAAGGCTGGATGAAAGTGCGCCCGACATAGTGCGAACGGATAATGCCTAGCTCGAACGGAACGCCCGATTGCTGCGCGTAGCCGATCGCAGCCGGAACGCCGCTATCGGGCACCGGCACGACCAGATCGACATCGCAGGGTGCTTCGGTCGCAAGTTCCGCGCCGATGGCCTTGCGGGCCTCGTAAACGCTTTGACCGGCGAAATAGCTGTCGGGACGGCTGAAATAGACGTGTTCGAAGATGCAGGGGCGGGGGGCGGTTTTGCCGAAGGGATGCAGGCTCTTGATATTGCCGTTGAAATCGACCTGAAGCATTTCGCCCGGCTCGACTTCGCGGATCAGTTCAGCGCCGACCACGTCGAAGGCGACGCTTTCGGATGCGAACAGGACCGAATCGCCCAACTTGCCCATAACCAGCGGACGAATGCCCAGCGGGTCACGGCAGGCGATCATGCCTTCGGGCGTCATCACGATCAGGGCATAAGCACCTTCGACCAGACGCAGCGCGTCGATCAGGCGGTCAGCCACCGTGGGATAGCGCGAGGTTGCGACGAGGTGGATGATAACCTCGGTGTCAGACGTCGACTGGAAGATCGAACCCTTGCCGACGAGGTCTTTGCGCAGCGTCTGCGCGTTCGAGATATTACCGTTATGCGCGATGGCAAAGCCGCCGCTGGCCAGTTCTGCATAGAGCGGCTGCACATTGCGAAGGCCTGCTCCGCCAGTGGTTGAATAGCGCACATGGCCCGATGCCATTGATCCGGGCAGTTCCGCGATGGCTTCGGCTGAGGAGAAGTTCTCTGCAACATGGCCAAGCCCTCGCCGCGAGATGAAATCCTTGCCGTCAAAGCTGGTGATGCCGACCGCTTCTTGACCGCGATGCTGCAAGGCGTGCAGGCCCAAAGCGGTGGTCGCCGAAGCATCCTCGGAATTGATCGCGCCGAATACGCCGCATTCCTCACGCAGCTTGTCGCCATCCTCATCGAGGAAGGGGTGCGTAAAGTTGCCCGAAAAATGCCCGAAATCGGTCTGTGCCATCGCTCGTCCAATCACCCGTTATAGGCCCGTTGCGCCACCCCGCCTGTGGGCGGGTCAATGGCGATGTTACAGATCAATTACAAGGTGTCTTTGGGCTGCGGCCCCCGTATTTTTGGCTAGAACGAGCGGATAGGCGCGCCGTTACGCACAGCGAGGGCCGGTTTGCACATTGTGCGAGACAATTTCGCAGCTTACAGCCCCGGTTAAGCCAGTCGTCGCCAAGTGTTCGGACATTCATGCTCACTCCTTTTGAAAGAATGATCGCAAGCCGGTATCTGTGGCCGGGCAAGAGCGAAGGTTTCATCGCGCTGGTGGCGGGCATATCCGTTGGCGTGGTGATGCTGTCGGTTGCCATGCTGGTTCTGGTGATGAGCGTAATGGGCGGCTTCCGCTCCGAAATGCTCGACAAGTTTTCTGGGCTGAACGGCCACGCGATCATTCAGGCCTATGGCGGCGAGTTGGAGGGTTGGGAGAACACCCTCGACCAAGTTCGCGCAACCGAGGGCGTAACCGGCGCTTCCCCGCTTATCGAACAGCCCTTGCTGGTGAGCTTTAACGGACGGGTCAACGCGATCTTTGTGCGCGGGAACACTGCAGAAGATATCGCTGAACTTGATGACAAGGTGCTTCAGGGCAGAATTGCCGATATCCAGCCCGGCACCGACAAGGTGGCTATCGGAGCGCGGCTCGCGGCCAATATGGGCGCGCGGGTCGGTGATACGATCACGATCATCAACCCGCAGGGGCGGACCACTCCGTTTGGCACCACGATCCGGCAGGTACCCTATGAGGTCGGCGCAATCTTCGAGATCGGGCTGTACGATTTCGACGAAACCTTCGTCATTATGCCGATGTCGGACGCTCAGAAATTGCTGCTCATGGGCGATACGGTCGGCCTGATCGAAGTGACGGTCGATGACCCCGACAATGTTGGCGAAATTCTTGGCGATGTCGAACAGGCGTTGCAGGGCAGGGCGCAGATTGCAGATTGGAAGCAGATCAACTCCGCATTGTTCGAGGCTCTCGAAGTCGAACGCGTTGCGATGTTCTTTGTTCTCAGTTTCATGGTGCTGGTCGCCTCTTTTAACATCCTTTCGAGCCTGGTGATGCTGGTGCGTGCAAAGACCCGCGACATTGCGATCATGCGCACGATGGGGGCAACGCGGCGGAGCTTGCTCAAGATTTTTGTAACGACCGGAACGACGGTTGGGACGCTTGGCACGCTAGCCGGACTAACGCTTGGCTTTGTCCTGCTCTATTTCCGCAACCCGATTGTGGAGGGGATTGCTGGCCTCACAGGCGTGCAAATCTGGGATCCGCAAGTGCGCTTCCTCACCAGCCTGCCGGTGCGGGTCGATCTTTGGGAAATTGTCGGGATCACAGCTCTGGCTATCTCGATGAGTTTCCTTGCAACGCTCTATCCCGCGCTCAAGGCGTCCAACACCGATCCGGTGCAGGTGCTGCGCTATGAATAAGAACGGCTCCATCGTCACTTTGCGCGGGCTGAAACGCACATTCGAGCAGGGTGGTCAGAAGATCGAAGTGCTGCGCGGGGTCGATCTCGACATCATGCCCGGTGAAATTGTCGCGCTGCTGGGGCCGTCCGGCTCGGGCAAATCGACCATGCTCCAAGCTGTCGGCCTGCTTGAGGGCGGGTTTGAAGGCTCGATCGAAATTGCGGGCGAAGCGGCGGAAGAGCTGGCGTCGGATCAGCGCACCCGCATCCGGCGTGAGCATCTGGGCTTCGTCTATCAGTTCCACCACCTGCTCCCCGATTTCAACGCGACCGAGAATGTGGTGATGCCGCAAATGGTCGCAGGCGTTGAAAAGGGCGAAGCTGAGGAGCGTGCCGAAAGCCTGCTGACCAGCCTCGGACTTGGCCACCGCCTGACGCATCGGCCCAGCCAGCTTTCCGGAGGTGAGCAACAGCGCGTTGCGGTCGCCCGTGCGCTTGCCAATCAGCCAACATTGGTGCTGGCGGACGAACCGACCGGCAATCTCGACGAGGCAACCTCGGATAATGTGCTGGGCCAGTTCCTCGATCTGGTGCGGGGCGAAGGCAGCGCTGCCTTGGTGGCGACGCATAATGAGCGGCTTGCCGCGCGCATGGACCGTGTGGTCCGGCTGCATGACGGGGTGCTCACCTAGCGGGCGATATCGCACATTCGCAGAATTGCCCTCGCGCCGGATTGCGCTGCGTTTCATATTCTCCCGCAAACAGGGAGGGACTACCATGCTCACATTCACATTACCGCTCTTGCTGCTTCAGGCAGCGCCAGAGGCCACCGCGCCTGCGCCCGCTCCAACCCCGCCGCCGCCTGCTTGCGCAGAGGAAGTGCATGACGGGTTCGATATGTGGGTCGGGGAATGGGACGTCTTTCCCAATGGCAGCGAAACTCAAGTTGCCACGAGCAAGATCGAGCGGCTTTCGGGCGGATGCTCGATCCGCGAAAGCTGGATGCCGTTTCAGGGAAGCGGCGGCACAAGTGTGTCGATGGTCAATCACCGGACAGGTCGTTGGGAACAGCTCTGGATCGGCAGCGACGGACGCCGGGTCGATTTCACCGGCGGTGTTGTCACCAGCGAGGACGGACCAAAGATGGTGCTGACCGGCTATTGGGACGGTGTCGGGCCAAACGGCGGCGACATACTGGCCCGCATGATCTACTCGGCTCAGGCAGACGGAAGTGTGCGCCAGCACGGAGAGGCCTCGACGGACCACGGCCTTTCGTGGCAAACGAGCTTCGATTTTATCTACCGACCGAAGGACCGGGACCAGCCATGACGACAATTGCCGATTTTCAAGTCACCACCAATCGCGGCGAAACGCTCGACCTTGCGACCAAGAAGGGCAAGGTCCTGCTGGTTGTGAACACCGCGTCGAAATGCGGCTTTACTCCGCAATATGACGGGCTTGAGGCGCTGTATCAGCAGTTCAAGGATTCCGATTTCGAAGTGCTCGGCTTTCCCTGTAATCAGTTCGGCGCGCAGGAGCCGGGTAATGCCGACGAGATTGCGGAGTTCTGCAAGGTCAATTTCGGCGTGACCTTTCCGCTGATGCAGAAAGTCGACGTGAACGGCGCGGATGCGTCGCCGCTTTATGACTGGATGAAGAGCGAGAAGAAGGGCCTGATGGGCTCGACTTCGATCAAGTGGAACTTCACCAAATTCCTGATCAACCGCGAAGGCGAAGTCGTGAAGCGCTATGGCCCGCAAGACGCGCCTGCGGGAATCGCCAAGGATATCGAAAAGCTGCTTTAGTCGCCTTCGTCACCCCGGACTTGATCCGGGGTCCCGCTCACTTCGGGCCTGACGCCTGTGTCAAGAAGCTGGGTCCCGGATCAAGTCCGGGATGACGGAATAGATTCCTGTGGAAGCCGCCCTTGGCGGTGCGGCCTTCACGGCGCATATTTGCACCATGCCATTTGCTCCGTTCATCCCCTTGCGCGTGTTGTCCTCCTATTCGATGCTCGAAGGGGCAATCGACCCCAAGGCTATCGCTAAATTGTCGAAGGAGCGCGGCTTTCCCGCCATCGCTATTTGCGACCGCAACGGGCTGTATGGCGCGGTGATGTTTGCGGGGGCTTGCAAGGGCGAGGGCGTGCAACCGATCATCGGCACCCTGCTGGGTGTGGCGCGCGAAGGATCGGAGGGTAAGCAGGTCGATTACCTGCCGCTCTTCGCGCAAGACGAGGCAGGCTACGACAATCTGTGCCACCTCGTTTCGCAGGCGCATTTGGACCGTCCGCTCGAATATGAGCCGCATGTCGAGATGGCCGCACTCGAAGGACACACCGACGGCCTGATCGCGCTGACCGGAGCGGGCGAGGGAGCGCTGACCCGCTTGCTCGCCGAGCAGCAGACACCGGCTGCCGAAGCGCTGGCTGACCGGCTCCAGCAGCTGTTCCCGAACCGCCTTTATATCGAGCTTGCCCGCCACGGTGATCCGGTGTGCGAGCGTGCGGAAGAGCCACTGCTCGACATGGCCTATGCGCGCGAAATCCCGCTGGTCGCGAGCAACCCGGCCAACTTTGCCGAGCCGCATATGCACCGCGCGCATGATGCCATGCTGTGCATCGCCAACTCGACCTATATCGAGAACGAAGACCGCCCGCGCACCAACGAACAGGGCTTCGTCAAATCGGCGAGCATGATGGAGGAGCTGTTCGCGGATATTCCCGAAGCGACCGCCAACACGCTCGTGATCGCGCAGCGCTGCGCCTATGCGCCGCCCTACCGCGACCCGATCCTGCCCAGCCTAGCGGGCGATCTGGAGGGTGAGGCCAAGATGCTCGCCGAGCAATCGCGCGCGGGCCTCGAAGCGCGGCTCGAACCCTATGGCGAAATGTCGGAAGAAGAGCGCGCGATCTATTTCGAGCGGCTCGATTACGAGATCGGCATCATCGTCGGGATGGGCTTTCCCGGCTACTTCCTGATCGTTGCCGACTTCATCATGTGGGCCAAGGATCAGGGCATTCCGGTGGGTCCGGGGCGTGGTTCGGGCGCGGGCTCGATTGTCGCATGGGCGCTGACCATCACCGACCTCGATCCGATCAAGCTGGGTCTGCTGTTCGAACGCTTCCTCAACCCCGAACGTGTGTCGATGCCCGACTTCGATATCGACTTCTGCGAAACGCGCCGCGGTGAAGTGATCCGCTATGTGCAGGAGAAATACGGCGCCGATCACGTCGCGCAGATCATCACTTTCGGTAAGCTGAAAGCGCGCGCGGTCTTGCGCGATTGCGGGCGGATCCTGCAGATGAGCTATGGTCAGGTCGACCGGCTGTGCAAGATGGTGCCCAACCACCCGACCGACCCGTGGACGCTGCCGCGTGCGCTCAATGGTGCTTCGGATTTCAAGAGCGAATATGACAATGACAACGAGGTGAAGCGCCTCGTTGATCTGGCGATGCAGCTGGAGGGTCTGCCGCGCAATTCCTCGACCCACGCGGCGGGCGTTGTGATCGGCGACAGGCCGCTGGCGCAGTTGGTGCCGCTCTACCGCGATCCGCGCTCGGACATGCCGGTGACGCAGTTCGACATGAAGCATGTGGAATCGTCGGGTCTGGTGAAGTTCGACTTCCTCGGCCTCAAGACGCTGTCGGTTCTGCGCAAGGCCGTGGATCTGCTTGAGCTGCGCGGGATCACGATTGATCTGGGCGACCTCCCGCTTGACGACAAATCGGTTTACGACCTCATGCAGGCAGGTAACACGGTCGGCGTCTTCCAGCTGGAATCCGAAGGCATGCGGCGCACGCTGAAGGCAGTCAAACCCTCCAATTTCGGCGACATTATCGCGCTCGTTTCGCTCTATCGTCCCGGCCCGATGGATAACATCCCGCTCTTCGGTCAGCGCAAGGCGGGCGAAGTCGCGATCGAATATCCACATGCCAAACTCGAAGGCATCCTCGCCGAAACCTACGGCATCTTCGTCTATCAGGAACAGGTGATGCAGGCGGCGCAGATCCTCGCCGGATACTCGCTTGGCGATGCTGACCTGCTGCGCCGCGCGATGGGTAAGAAGGTGCAGGCCGAGATGGACGTCCAGCGCGGGCGTTTCGTCGAGGGTTGCAAGGAAAACTCGGATATCGAGGCGAAGCAGGCCAACGAGCTGTTCGACTTGATCGACAAATTCGCAGGCTACGGTTTCAACAAATCGCACGCCGCCGCCTACGCTCTGCTCGCTTATCAAACCGCTTGGCTGAAGGCGCATTATCCCGAGGAATTCTACGCGGCCTCCATGTGCTTCGACATGCACCAGTCGGAGAAGCTCTCCGCGTTCGTGGATGATGCACGTCGCTATCCGGTCGAGCGGGCCGAGGGCACCGGCGTGCAAGTGCTGCCGCCCGATATCAACGCATCCGAAGCGCGCTTTTCCGTCGAGCAGACCGATGATGGTTATGGCGTGCGATACGCGCTCGCAGGCATCCGCAATGTCGGCGAAAAGGCGATGGAAGCGATTGTCGCCGAGCGTGAGGCGAATGGTCGCTATGAGAGCCTGAAGGACTTCTTTGAACGGCTTCCCCAAGGCGCGATGAACCGGCGGCAGTTAGAGGGGCTGATCTGCGCAGGCGCGCTCGACGGGCTTGAGCCAAACCGCGCGGCGCTGTTCGCCAATGCCGATATGTTGCTCGCCGTGGCCGATGCCGCGATCCGGGAACGCTCCAGCGGGCAGGGCGGCTTGTTCGGTGGCGAAGATGCGGCGGCAGAAGACCTGCGCCTGCAAGCGAGCGAGGACTGGTCGCGGGTCGAACAGATGGCCAAGGAGCGCGAGAATTTCGGCTTCTACTTCTCCGCCCATCCGGTGCAGCAATATCGCGAAGTCGCCTCGGCCCAAGGCGCGCGCACCTATCAGAGCCTGATGGAAGCGGGCGCGCCTCCCGGCGGTCGCGGCACAGCCATGATCGCAGCGATGGTGGAGGGTGCGAGCAAGGGGCGGACAAAACGCGGGGCGGAGTTCATTCGCGCCGACTTCTCTGATTCTTCGGGGCAATTCTCTTCGGCCTGTTTCGAGGAATCGCTGGTCGACAAATTCCCCGAATGGGCAGCCAGCGGCGAATGCGTGCTGCTGACGGTCGAGCTGGATTCGCCCAATCCCGGCGAGCCTCCGCGCTTGACCGTGCGCGGCGCGCGGCCGCTTGCTTCGGTCAGCGGGCGCACCCCGATGATCCTGAAGGCGGACATCTTCACCGCCGAAGCGCTGGCGCATCTCAAGCTCGAGCTTTCCACCAGCGAACAAGCGGGCCAAACGGCTATGGGCGAAGTTCTGGTGCGGTTGATCCTAGGTGCGGATGAAGAGGCGCATATGCGGCTAGGCACCAATTTCGTCCTCGATGGAGAGCTTGCCGAGAGGCTTGCTGAGGTTGAGGGGATTGAGAACGTCGCGCTTGAACCGCTGAGAGCCGGCGGGCGGGGCCGGGCAAACCTCAAACTGGTTGCGTAATGGCGTCCGAGATCGAAGACCTGACCGACAAGGAGAAGGAGGCACTTCGGCTGCTGCTGGAGGGGCATGACACCAAATCCTCCGCCTCGCTTCTTGGCCTTTCGGTCCATACGATCAATGATCGCCTGCGCAATGCGCGGCGCAAACTGGGTGTGTCGAGCAGCCGCGAGGCCGCAAGAATCTTGCGGGATGCCGAGGGACTGGCACCCCAAAATCCAGCGCACAGATCTTTCGGGGTCGCGGGTGATAGCAGCAGCGCGGATAATGCAATCCTCACACAAACCAAGCGGGCAGGACCAATCCGGTTCACTTGGCTCGCAGGAGGAATGCTTATCATGTCTATCGTAATCGCCGCCGCAGTTATTGCAGTTGTTTCCAGCCCGGCCAGCGACAGTGCCAGCAGTGCTGCCGGGCCATCAGTCGATGCCTCGTCCACTGCCAGCACGCCGTCCACCAATCCCGATGATGCAGTATCGATGGATCAAGCAGAGATCTTCCTTGCGTCCATTGATGCGGGCGATTTTGCGCAAAGCTGGGAAGATGGAGGTGAATTCTTCCAGAACGAGACAACTCTAGAGGAATGGACCGGAGTGATTGAGCCGGTGCGCAGCCCGCTGGGCGCGGTCGAAGATCGCAGGCTCGCCGCGGTGCAGCAATTATCGACGCTGCCGGGCGCGCCCGAAGGTGACTACGAAGTTCTTCAGTTCCAGACCAAGTTCGCCGGCGTGGATGCCATTTCGGTCGAAACCGTAATTATGGTGCGCAACGGTAGCCGGTTCGATGTCGCGGGCTATTTCATCCGCTAGCCCGCCCGTCTGGCAACTTCTTCGATCGGGCAGAGGTCGGCGCGATCCGGCCTCTGCCTTCTCATCTGTTTTGCCCGATTGCCAAGGCGGCTTTGTCGCGCCATTGTTGCGCGCAAAGACCGCTCGGTAAGCGGGTAATTTCAGGAGAGAAGATGATGCTCACACAAACGCTTGGCGCCATGCAGGACTGGTCGATGCGGATCACCCATGTGATCGATCATGCAGCGCGCGAATCCGGCGGCCGCGAGATCGTGACGCGCTGGGCTGATGGAAGCGAGACACGCACTGACTGGGCTGGTATTCGCAGCGACGCGCTCAAGATGGCGCAGGCGCTGGAGGCGTTGGGGATCAAGCCGGGCGAGCGTGTGGCTAGCCTAGCGATGAACCATTCGCGCCATCTGGTGAGCTGGTACGGGGTCGCAGGGATGGGCGGGGTGCTCCACACCGTAAACCCGCGCCTGTTCGACGATCAGCTCGACTATATCGTCACCCACGCCGAAGACCGCGTGCTGCTCTATGACGCGGCCTTCCAGCCGATCGTCGACAAGATGAAGGACCGCTGGACCACGGTCGAGCATTACATCTGCTACGATTCGGGCGAGCATACGACCGCGTTCGAAGACTGGATCGGCGCGCAGGATGGGAACTATGAGTGGTTCACCGGCGACGAGCGCGATCCTTGCATGATCTGCTACACCTCGGGCACGACGGGCAATCCCAAAGGTGTGCAATATGAGCACCGCTCAACCGTGATGCACGCGATGGCAGGGCTCCAACCGGCGGCGTTCAACTTCTCGAGTGCCTCGGTGATGCTGCCGGTCGTGCCAATGTTCCACGCGGCGAGTTGGGGTCTGCCCTATGCGGGCGCGATGGCGGGGATCAAATTCGTGTTCTCCTGCGTGAACGATCCGGCGGTCCTCCACGATCTGATGATCCGCGAGAAGGTCACTGACAGCGCGGGTGTGCCGACCGTCTGGCTCGCGCATTTCCAGTATTGCGACAAGGAAGGGCTCGACCTGCCTCCGCTCAAGGCTGCGACCATTGGCGGTTCGGCCTGTCCGCGCTTTATGATCGAGCGGCTGATGCGCAACGGCACCCGCGTCCAGCACGCATGGGGCATGACCGAAACCTCGCCCATCGGCACCGTTGGCGGGCCGACTTTCGATTGGGAAGAACTGAGCTTCGAAGAGCGCGTCGACAAGACCGCGATGCAGGGCCGCCCGGTCTTTGGCGTGGAGCTGCGCATTGTCGATCTCGACGACAATGTCACCGAACTGCCGCGCGACGGCAAGACTTCGGGCGCGCTGCAAATTCGCGGACCGTGGATCATCCGCCGCTATCTCAAGGCCGAGAAAGACGCGAGCAGCAATGATGGCTGGTTCGACACCGGCGATGTCGGCATCATCCACCCTGACGGCACGCTGCAACTCACAGACCGGACCAAGGACGTGATCAAATCGGGCGGCGAGTGGATCAGCTCGGTCGAGCTGGAAAACGCCGCCGTGGGCCACCCGGATGTCGCCGAAGCGGCCTGTGTGGGCATGCCGCATCCCAAATGGGACGAGCGTCCGGTGCTGTTCGTGATTCGGAACGAAGGCTCCGATGTCACCGCCGATGACATTATCGAGCACCTCAAACCGCTCATCGCCAAGTGGTGGCTGCCCGATGCGGTCGAGTTCGTCGATGACATCCCGCACACCGCGACCGGCAAGATCAGCAAGAAGGATCTGCGCGAGCGCTTCTCCGACTACAAGCTGGAGGCGTAAGGGGTGGGCGAGCCATACGCCGACCCCGCGCGCATCCATATCGACCCGTCGCCTCAGAACTGGGAGGCATTCAAAAACCTCCCCCGCGACGAGCCGATCCATATGCTCAACCTGCTGCTCTACCGCGATCTGGCCGAGTATCCGGAAGGGCATGAGCATGCGGGCAAGGGCTGGAGCGGCAGGCGCGCTTATGAGGAGTATGGCACCACGTCAGGCCCAATCTTCCGCCGCGTCGGAGGCGAGATCATCTGGCGCGGCGCGTTCCAGACCATGGTGACAGGCCCAAGCGAGCGCGGATGGCACGACGGCTTTATCGCGCAATACCCGAATGCCGGCGCGTTCTTTGAAATGGTGCTGGATGAGGATTACAAATTCGCGGTTCAGAACCGAACGGCGGGGCTGTTGGACAGCCGGTTGATACGGTTTGCGCCGGGGGATGTTGGCGAGGGGTTTGGGTGAGAATGCATGGCCGGTTTGCCGCTCTGCTAGTTGCGCTGCTTAGCGTGTCTGCTTGCACAGATCCTCGGCAAGAAGAGCTAGATGATGCCCAAAACGCGATGGCAAAGCTGGCCGTCCAATGTCTACGGGACACTGAATCGGTGCCAGCGCATCATTCGATGAACTGTATCGAGGCAACCAAGTTTCTGCACCCTTCGCTTCATGCGCAGAGCGTTCAGACTTCACTCATTGGACATTGTTCAGAGTTTGAAAGTGACGCTTGCCGTGAATACGCTCAATCGCTTGCGCATTATCAGTCGATATATTGGAAAGCCGTTGCGCAATCGGTTACCAATTTCGGATTCCCGACCGACTGGAAAGATAGCGAGAGGAAAGTTAATTTCTACGTTTTCTCCGAGCAAATGGAGCCCTACTTCGCCCGGTGTTTGAAGGATCACCCTGACCCGCACCAGCCGCCAGCAGAAAACGAGATTCGTGAACTTGGTGATGTGCCTGAACTCATCATCTATGATCGAAGACAAGAAAACCGCCACTGCATTCCTCTTGGGGGCAACAGGCCGGCCACGTTACCCTGATGTCAGCGATCTTACTCTTGCAGTCGCAGAAAGCTGGACCCCGGATCAAGTCCGGGGTGACGCAAAAGGCGAAGGGCCGTGCCCCTACTTCTTCTTCGCGCTCGCAGCCTCTTCCGGATAAAAATAGGTCGTGAAGTATTCCAGGCTCACCGACCATAGCTCGATCTGCGTGCGGTAGTTCTCCCGCGTGATTCCGCCGTCTGAGATGATGTACATCCGCACCGAGACATCGCCTTCGGGATCGACATAGGCGCGGCCGAAATTCTGTTCGTAATTGTAGGTGTTGATCGCTGTTGTGATCTCCTCCGCCGTCATGCCCGGCTCGGGGTCGAAGATCGCGAGGATCGAGGTGCCGTAGCAGTTCTTTTCCTGCTCATCATCGTCGCAGGCCATCACTGCGCCATTGGCTTTCAGGTTTGAAGCGAAGGTAATGTTGATTGTGCGGTTGTCGCCCGCATCTTCCCATGTTGCGCCCATCGCTTCGAGCGCTCTCTGTAAGTCCGCCCGGTCAAAGGTCTTGATCGTGTCATTGTTCTGCGCCTGAGCGCCCGCCGGTATCAGCGCGAGCGTTGCGAAAGCGGCCAGTGCGACCAGTGCAGATTTCATTGTTGCATACCCCTGAAGTCGAATCCCTTTAGCCAAGGATAATCAAAGCAATCGCATCTGCCCACCCACTTCGGGCGGGCGGAATTTGGAGCAGTCGAGTTCGAATTCAGCCTTGCCGATGCCTGCCTTGCGCCGCGCAATCCTGAACCGCGTTCGCAGCAAGTCCGCCCACACGCCGCTGGGCCGCATACGGGTGTGGAAGTCTGGATCATTGTCCCTCCCATTCCGGATCGAGCGCACGATGCTCATCACCTTTCCCGCGCGCTCAGGGAAGTGAACGTCGAGCCATTCGCGGAAAAGCGGCGCGACTTCATGGGGCAAGCGCAGGGGTATCCAGCCCACGCTCTGCACTCCGATGGCGCCCGCCTTTGCGACAATTGCCTCCAGAAACTCATCGGTGATCGCGGGGATGATGGGGGAGACGGAGCAATGGGTGGGCACGCCGATCTGCGTGAGCTTTTCCAGCGCCTTGATCCGCTTTGCAGGCGCAGCGCAGCGCGGTTCGAGCTTGGCCGACAGGATCGGGTCGAGAGTCGTCACGGAAATGGCAACCGCGACCAGATTCTGCGCGGCCATCTCCTCCAGCAAATCGGCGTCGTGCAAAACGCGGTCCGACTTGGTGGTGATCGTCACCGGATGGCGCGCTTCGAGGCACACTTCGAGGATGCTGCGAGTGATCAGGAAACGCCGCTCAATCGGCTGATAGGGATCGGTGTTGGTGCCCAGCGCGATGGGCTTCGGTTTGTAGCGGGGCTTGGCCAAGGTGGCGCGGAGCAGTTCGGCGGCGTTGGGCTTGGCGAACAGCTTCGTTTCGAAATCGAGGCCGGGGGAGAGGTCGTGATAGGCATGGGTGGGGCGGGCAAAGCAGTAGATGCAGCCATGCTCGCACCCGCGATAGGCGTTGATCGAGCGGTCGAATGGGATGTCCGGCGACTGGTTGAAACTGAGGATCGTTTTGGGGCGTTCCTCGGTGACAGTCGTGCGCAGTTTGACCGGCGGTCCGTCTTCGCCTTTGGCCAGAGTTCGGACATGATCGCGCCGGTCTCCATCGACTTCTCGCGCAGCAAGGCCGAAGCGGGTGGGAGCCTCGCCGGAAGCGGCGCCTCGTCCGTGTTCAAAGTCGGGATGTTCGGGTGTTCCCATGAGGAGAACATATAAAGAACAAATGCGTTCCTGTCACCACCTTCATCATTGCGAGGAGCGCAGCGACGAAGCAATCCAGAATCAATGCTCGGCTATACTCACGACGGTCTCTGGATTGCCGCGCTCCCTTCGGTCGCTCGCAATGACGAAGGGGGGAATAGGCTTTCCTACACACACCCGAAAATGCATGCTCGTGGGATGAAAAAAGCAGTCAAAACGGGAGGTGAGAATTTTTGCCCCAGGACCGTGGTCCATGCGGTCCATGTCTCGACTAAGTGCTTGAAATCACGTGCAGTCAGGATTCGCGCAAACTACTCTCGTAATCTGGGCATCAATTCGACGAAGTTGCAGGGCCGGTTGCGGCTGTCGAGCTGTTCGACAAGGATGCCTTCCCAGCCATCCTTGACCGCTCCGTTCGATCCGGGAAGCGCGAAGATGTAGGTGCCGCGCACGACCACGGCGCAGGCGCGCGACTGGACGGTGCTGGTGCCGATGCTCTTGTAGCTGAGCCAGCGGAACAGCTCGCCAAAGCCGGGTATGTCGCGGGCGTCCGTGATGCGGGAGAGCGCCTCGGGCGTGACATCGCGGCCGGTCAGCCCGGTGCCTCCGGTGGAGACGATGGCGTCGATATTGGTGTCGTCGATCCAGGCTTCGAACTGCGCGGCGAGCAGAGCGGCGTCGTCTTTGACGATGAGGCGCGCGGCGAGCGTGTGACCAGCGCCTTCGATCCGCTGGGCGAGGATGTCGCCCGACGTGTCGTTGTCTGCTGTGCGTGTGTCGGAAACGGTGAGGACGGCGATGTTGATGGGTTTGAAGGTCCGTGTCTCGTCGATCGCCATCTGGATGCTCCGCTATTGGCCGATGTAAGCAGTCCTTGCCGTAGCCATATAGGGGAACTCTGGCCAGCGCCCTTGAGCAAGCGCACGGCGCGAGGGCGAGTCGACACCGGCGGCGCGCTCATACATCCAGTAATTGCGCATCACGATGGAGACATATCCGCGCGTCTCCCAATAAGGGATCGACTCCATCCACAGCAGCGGATCGCCCTGATCGTTGATCTCGGTGTTCCAGCGGCTGACGGGGGAGAGGCCGGCATTGTAGGCGGCCATGATCTTGGGAAGCAGGCCTTGCGTGGCGGGGCTGTCGCGCAGCATCTCCAGGTTCTGCTGACCGAAAGCGAGGTTCACTTCGGGATCGTTGAGATTGACGTAGGAGGCGCTCATGTTGAGGCGCGGAGCATGCTGGCGCACCGTGATCGGCGTGATCTGCATCAGCCCGCGCGCATTGGCGGAGCTGACAGCGCCTGCTCGGAAATTGGACTCCTGCAGCGCATGAGCAAATGCCAGCGAAGGGTCGACCCGCCAGCCGGTCGCAGGCTGCCAACGCGCAACAGGGAAGCGCAGCGAGGGATCGCTCTGCATCCCGTAGGGCGCGTAATGGGCCATGAAGAGCTGGGTCGAAGGCAGGCCAAGCTCACGGGCGAGGCGGGAAATAGCAGGATAGTCCTGGGCGCGGCCAATGCGCGCCTCGTGGCGGAGCACTTCGTCGGCAAGGCCGGGGCGGCCTATCTCGATCAGAGCGGCCGCGATCTGGACGTTGCGGCGGTCGGAAATCGCGCTCCAGTCGCTGGCGGAGAAGGGTTGCGGCGGCGCGGAAGCGGGCAGCTCGATCCCCAGCTGATCGATGGCGAGCATGCCGTAAAGCGTTTCGGGATAGCGGGCGGCAGCGGCAAGGTGCGGCTCGGCCAGTCCCGGCTCGCGGCAGCGGATCAGCGAGCGGTGTGCCCAGTAATGGGCAGCGGACGTCAACTCGACATTGGTCGAGCGGTCGGCAGCGCGGGCAAAGGCCTCACCGGCGAGCGAGCAATAGCCCAGCCGCCATGCAGCAAGCCCTGCGACCCATTCACCCTCGGCCACCCACGCGCCGGAACCGTGGGACACGGTCTCGGCGAGAGCCAGCGCGTTCTGGTCATCGTTCTCTATGTAGAAGCTCCACGCGACCCGCTGACGCCACTCGGCGCGGGCTTCGGAGCTCAATTGCGGGTCGATCTCTTGCAGGACCGCATAGGCACCTGCCGGATCGTCATTGCGGATCGCATCGAGAATGTCGGAGCGGGTGCTCGCCGGCATAGTGCCATCGTCGATAGTGCGCGGACGGATGCGTTTGGAGGCTTCGGGCTGGCGCGCAAAGCTCTGCGCCTGCGGGAAGTAGGGAAGCTGCGCGATGCCGCGGCGCGTTCCCATCCGGCCAAGCTGCTCGGATTGCGGCAGGTCGACACCTGCGGCGAACCAGTTGGTGATCTGCTCGGCTTCGACACGCGGGCTGTTGGCGTGGGTGTAGAACTCGGCAGTAGCGAACTGGTGGAGGATCCCGCCGCGCCGCTGCTCCAACAACTCTGCGACTCGCTCCCATTGCTCACGGTCGATCGCGGTGAATATGTCGCGGTAATGCTCGCGCTCGCGGTCCGAAAGGACAGATGGCACCGAAGTGCTCCGCTGGTCCTCGCGGTCGTAATGCGCGGCCATGCTACCCGACACGTCGCCAGATTGCGCGCCGGCGGCAGGAGTGAATACAAGTGTGGAAAGCGCAGCAAGTCCGACGAAGGCCGGACGCATAGAATTGATCACTTCAAATCGACCGACCATTCGATCCATCTCCGCCAGAAACGTGCTTTGAGGCGGGGCATGGCCAATAGACTGTCCAAACCCTCACTCACCAAGAGTGGCACTTCTGCCGAGTTCTGGTTGATTTCACGTAAAGATGTTTCAGGATTTGATACATCTTGTTTCAAAAGCGGCAATATGTCGCTCCCGAAGACCACCAGTTTTTGCGGTGAAACGAGTCCTATGTGATGCAAAGTGACGTCGTCGAGACCGCTGGCTGCCAAGGAGGCCGTGTCGGCGACCGGCGTGTGGCGGGGCAGAGCGGAGGCGAAGTAGGTCCGCTCGCTCGAAATTCCCATCGCTGCGAGCATGTTAGCCAGCAACTTCCCACGCGGGCCTGACAGCAAATGATCGCGGTCCTGCTCTTCGGGATCGAGCACCAGAACCATCAGATCAGGCTTAGCCACGCCTCTTGGTGCGATCCTCCCGCGTGGTCCGATTGCATCAAGTCCGGGAGCTTCGAGCCACCACTTGCAGAACACCTCAAGCGTGTCAGGGGGCAATTCCCCCATAAGAGCGATCCGCGCGACCTCACTTTTTTGGGGAGAGGCGGACCCGACCTGGCCCTGATTGCGACGCGTGGCGGGAGCATTTTCAGCCGCGTCGCCAGCGCTTTGGGCTGTGACCGCATCCTCGCCCGCCAACCAATCCGTAGCGTCATCGGAAAAGTCATGCTCGACCCCGGCCATCTGCCACCATTGCAGCGCGGCCTTCAATTCATCGGTCAGAGGCGTGGTCGGAGCGTTCATCTCAATTCATAGCAGGCCTTGACTGTCTCGCCCCCTATTAGCAAGTGCAGGGGCACAACTTTTGGCGAACAAATTCGCCTCGAACCTGAGGGATGAGAAGAGCGCATGAGCGAACGCGAATCAATGGAGTGTGATGTCGTGATTGTCGGCGGCGGGCCAGCAGGCCTGTCCGCAGCAATTCGGCTGAAACAGATCAATGAAGAGCTCGAGGTTGTCGTCCTCGAAAAAGGTTCAGAGATCGGCGCGCATATCCTTTCAGGCGCAGTGGTTGATCCCAAGGGTTTGAGCGAGCTGTTCCCCGACTGGCGCGACATGGATTGCCCGATGGCGGAAACGCCGGTGACGGATAACTGGCACTGGGTTCTGACCAAGAACGGCAAGATGTCGCTGCCCCACATCATGATGCCGCCGCTGATGAGCAATCACGGCTGCTACACAGGATCGCTGGGCAATCTCACCCGCTGGCTGGGCGAGCAGGCCGAAGGGCTGGGCGTCATGGTCTTCCCCGGCTTCCCCGCAAACGAAGTCATGTTCGACGATGCCGGCAATGTGCGCGGCGTTGTCACACAGGATATGGGCATTGCCGAGGATGGCTCGCAAAAGGGTGACTATCAGCCGGGCATGGAGATCGAGGCTAAATACACGCTCTTTGCCGAAGGCGCGCGCGGTTCACTCACCAAGCAGATGAAGGCCAAGTTCGACCTTGAGGCCGATTGCGAGCCGCAGGTCTATGGTCTGGGCATCAAGGAATTGTGGGACATTGATCCCAAGAAGCATGTGCCCGGACGAGTCCTGCACACCCAAGGCTGGCCGCTGACCGAAAGCGACACATGGGGCGGGGGCTTCCTTTACCATCAGGCCGGCGGTCAGGTTGCGCTCGGCTTTGTGACCTCGCTCGATTACCGCAATCCGTGGGTCTCGCCCTATCAGGAATTCCAGCGCTGGAAGCAGCACCCGGCGATCCGCGAATATCTCGAAGGCGGCACCCGCGTTGCCTATGGCGCGCGCGTGATCAACGAAGGCGGTTGGCAGTCTGTGCCCAAGTTGGCTTTCCCGGGCGGCGCGTTGATCGGGTGTGCGGCTGGCTTTGTGAACGTGCCCCGGATCAAGGGCAGCCACACCGCGATCAAGAGCGGCATGCTGGCAGCTGAAAGCGTCGCGGCAGCGATTGCTTCGGGTCACGAGAAGACCGAACTCAATGATTATGACGATGCGGTGCGTTCAAGCTGGATCGCGGACGAACTGAAGAAGGTTCGCAACGCACAGCCAGCGGTCGCCAAATATGGCGGTGATATCGGGACGGTTCTGGCAGGCGTCGATATGTGGATGCGCACGCTCAAGATCGGCCTTCCGATCAGCATGAGCCACCACAAAGACCACACGATGACGGGCCGGGCCGATCTCTATACCAAGATCGACTATCCCAAGCCCGACGGTGTGATCAGCTTCGACCGGCTCACCAATGTCGCCTACAGCTTCACTAACCACGCAGAGGATCAACCGGTCCACCTGCAACTCGGTGACGCGGCGCTGCAGAAGGCCAGCGAGCACGACATCTTTGGCGGACCGTCGAGCCGCTATTGCCCAGCGGGCGTCTATGAGTGGATCGAGGAAGAGGGCAAAGAGCCGCGCTTCCAGATCAACTCGCAAAACTGCGTCCACTGCAAGACCTGCGACATCAAGGACCCGAACCAGAACATCAACTGGGTAACGCCCGAAGGCGGCGGCGGGCCGAACTATCCGAATATGTAGAATTAGCCTCCGTTTCTTCGTCATTGCGAGCGTAGCGAAGCAATCCAGCAACTACGGTATCGCTTTGGCGCAGCCTCAGAAGCTGGATTGCCGCGTCGCCTCCGGCTCCTCGCAATGACGATCGTGTAACTTTTGCCGTTTTCAGAAACCGCCTACGCCAAGATCAACCTCGCGCTCCACGTCCGCAGGCGGCGGGAGGATGGGTATCACGAGCTTGAGACGCTGTTCGCCTTTGTCGATACGGGTGACACGCTGACTGCTACGCAAGCGGAGCAGGACCGCGTCACCACCATCGGCGAGTTTGCGGGTGGGATCGAAGACCCATTCGACAATCTGGTGGCAAAGGCGCTTGCGGCGCTTCCTCGCGCGGAAGGCCTTGCAATTACGCTTGAGAAGAACCTGCCCGTCGCGGCTGGTCTCGGAGGCGGTTCAGCGGATGCGGGTGCGGTGTTCCGGTTGGTCGAGCGCTTGCATCGCCTGCCAGACGATTGGCAAGCCCGTGCCGCAAAGCTCGGTGCAGATGTGCCCTCCTGCGTGCGTAGCGAGATGGCGATCGGGCTGGGGACAGGCACCGAGCTTGTAGCAGTCGAGAATGACCTTGCGGGGACCGCGGTCTTGTTGATCAATCCGCGCATTCCCCTTGCAACAGGGCCTGTCTTTAATGCGTGGGACGGCGAGGACCGTGGGCCGCTGCCAAGAGGCACCGCGCGCGAAATTGCGCTTGCAGGCCGCAATGATCTCACCGACCCGGCGCTCAGCCTCTTCCCCGAAATCGGCAATGTCTTGGACGCGTTACAGCCGGATGACCCGTGGCTCACACGCATGTCCGGCTCCGGCGCTACCTGTTTTGCGCTATACGCAACGCCAGAAGCGCGTAATGCGGCCATGAACAGGATCAAGGACGAGCACCCCGATTGGTGGATGCTCGCGGGGAAATTGCGATGATCGACGGACGGCCGTTTGAGCAGATGGGTGATGTAACCCGCGGCGGACTCGTCTGCGTGGCCGATCATGCGTCGAATTTTGTGCCCGAGGATGTGCCGCTTGGCATACCTGACGCCCTTCTCGATACCCACATCGCGGTCGACATCGGCGTGAACGGAGTGGCCGCGCGCATGGCTCGCCGTCACGCCATCCCCGCGCATCTTGCGACCGTGAGCCGCCTTGTGGTCGATCTGCACCGGGAGGAGGATCACCGCAATGTCGTTCCCACAAAGAGCGATGGCCACCTGATCCCCGGCAATATCGGAGCCAATGTCGAGGCGCGGCTCGAACAGTATTACCGCCCCTATCATAAGGCGCTTGAGGAATGGCTCGACGCCGCACAGCCAAAGCTCATCATCTCGCTGCACAGCTTCACGCCGAAGCTGGAAACCAGCGATGAAGAGCGGCCGTGGGAGGTTGCGCTTCTCCACAATCAGGACGACCGCGCCGCGCGCCACGCAATCCGGTTGTTCGGGGAACAGGGCCTGACGGTGGGCGATAACGAGCCATATTCGGGCGTAGAGCTCAATGCGACGATGAACCGCCATGCAGAGGCGCATGGCCATTACTACTGCGCGATCGAGGTGCGACAGGATCTGATCGCCACCCGCGCAGATCAGGCGCGATGGGCGACAATGATTGCCGACGTTGTCGGAAGGGTTGCGCTCGCGCTCGACTGACGGCACAGGCTATTTCCCCAGAAGCACTCTACGGGAAAGAAAATGTCCTTCGACAAGTCCAAACTGCCCAGCCGTTACGTCTCGGTCGGCCCCGAACGCGCGCCGCAGCGCTCTTACTATTACGCCATGGGGATGACCGAAGAAGAAATCGCGCGTCCGTTTGTGGCGGTCGCCAGCGCTGGCAATGACTCAGCGCCGTGCAACACCACGCTCGATCCGCAGGCCGATATCTGCCGCGAAGGCGTGATTGCCGGGGGAGGAACACCGCGCCGCTTCAACACGATCACCGTGACCGACGGGATCGCGATGGGCCATCAAGGCATGAAAAGCTCGCTCGCCAGCCGCGAAGTGATTGCCGACAGTGTCGAGCTATCGGTGCGCGGACATTGCTATGATGCGCTCGTCGGATTTGCCGGGTGCGACAAGAGCTTGCCGGGCATGATGATGGCGATGCTGCGGCTCAATGTGCCTTCGATCTTTGTCTATGGCGGTTCGATCCTGCCCGGCACGCATCACGGCAAGGACGTGACCGTCGTTGATGTGTTTGAAGCCGTAGGTCAGCACGCCGCCGGCAATTGCCCGCTGCAAGAGCTGATCGCGCTCGAAAAAGTTGCCTGTCCGGGCCACGGCGCATGCGGTGGTCAGTTCACAGCGAACACTATGGCGTGTGTGGGCGAAGCAATTGGATTGAGCCTGCCAAACAGCAACATGGCGCCCGCACCTTACACTTCACGCGAAGAAATTGCGCGCGCTGCCGGTGCGCAGGTCATGGTCCTTCTGGAGCGCAATCTGCGCCCGCGCGATATTTGCACACGCTCTGCATTCGAAAACGCCGCCCGCGTAGTAGCCGCGACCGGTGGATCGACCAATGCTGCGCTTCATCTGCCCGCCATGGCCAGCGAATGCGGAATCGAGTTCGACCTGTTCGACGTGGCTGAAATCTTCAAGTCGACGCCTTACATCGCCGACCTCAAGCCGGGCGGGAAGTATGTCGCCAAGGACATGCATGAAGCGGGCGGGGTCTATATGGCGATGAAAACGCTGCTCGATGGCGGTTTCCTTGACCCCGAGCCGATAACTGTGACCGGCAAGACGCTGGGCGAGAATATCGAGGAGATCACCTGGAACCCCGACCAGAAGGTGTTTTATGATGTGAAGACCCCGATTACGCCCACAGGCGGCGTGGTCGGTCTCAAAGGCTCGCTCGCGCCTGACGGGGCGATTGTTAAGGTCGCTGGTATGGAGCGCTTGCAATTCACAGGCCCCGCACAGGTCTTTGAATGCGAAGAGGACGCTTTTGCTGCGGTTGAAGCGCGCGAAATCATCGAAGGCAGTGTTGTCGTGATCCGCTATGAAGGGCCCAAAGGCGGACCCGGCATGCGCGAAATGCTCGCCACCACTGCCGCGCTGTACGGGCAGGGTATGGGCGAGAAGGTCGCGCTTATCACAGATGGACGTTTCTCAGGCGCGACACGCGGCTTCTGTATTGGCCATGTCGGCCCCGAAGCAGCCGAGTGCGGTCCGATTGCTCTGGTCGAGGACGGCGACACGATCAGCATCGACGCCGAAGCAGGCACGATCGAACTCGAGGTTGACGAGGCTGTGCTGGAAGAGCGCCGCAAGGCATGGCAGCCACGCACGAATGATTACCAATCGGGCGCATTGTGGCGCTATTCGCAAAACGTTGGATCAGCGCGCAAGGGGGCACTGACCCATCCGGGCGCAAAGGCGGAAACCCATGTTTTTGCGGATATTTAGCGCGGGTGTTCTTCTAGCGGCTTTGACCGCGTGTGGCGCAAACACTTCGCCTGACGCTGAGGGGGCGGAGGTCGAGTGCGCGATTGGACCGGGGGCAGGCTTCGAGCCGGTTTGCACGCTTGAACAAGTCTCGGATGACGAATTCGTAATTCACCATCCCGATGGGGGCTTCAGGCGTTTTTACAGGAGGGACGACGAACCCCACCTGCTTATTGTTGCTGATGGTGCGGAACCCATCAATTATGAACGGCTTTCGCTGCCGGGATTGGGCGCCGACGGGCCGACTATTTGGGAATTTGGCGTGGAAGGATCAAGGTACCGACTTTCTGCCGATCTGCTTGCATTCCCAGCTAATGAATGACTCACAGATCCTCACCGCCGCTCAAATGCGCGCCGCCGAACAAGCACTCTTCGATGCCGGAACGAGCGTTACGCGGCTGATGGAGGTCGCGGCGGGTGGCGCTGCGGAGTGGATCAGGCGGATTGCTTGCGGGCGCTCTGTCACGGTTCTGTGCGGCCCGGGCAACAATGGCGGCGATGGCTATGTGATCGCGCGGCTATTGCGCCAAGCAGGCAATGAAGTGCGTTTGATCGCTCCGGTTGATCCTAAGACCGATGCAGCGCGTGAAGCGCGGAGCAAGTGGACAGGAGAAGTCCTGACTTCGGGCGGTTCAGTGCATGGCGGTATCTTTGTCGATTGCCTGTTCGGATCGGGGCTCGCGCGACCATTGTCGGGAGAACATGCTTTGTTGCTGCGCGATCTGGCATCGCATCATGCACTTAGCGTTGCGGTCGATTTGCCGTCGGGGATCGCCAGCGATGACGGGGCGCTGCTCAACGAACCGCTACCGAATTACGATGTGACGCTTGCGCTGGGGGCGTGGAAGTACGCGCATTGGTGCTTGCCAGGTAGCTCTGTGATGGGCGCAAAGCGGTTAGTGCCGATCGGGATTGAGGCCGTTGAGGGCGCGGCGCAGCTCGTGACGCGGCCCAGTCTCACACCGCCAGCGCTAGACGCGCACAAATATACCCGCGGACTTGCGGTGATTATTGGCGGCGAGATGCCCGGAGCGGCTACTTTGGCAGCTAGCGCCGCGCAAAGAGCAGGTGCGGGCTATGTTAAGTTGCTTGCCGAAGGGCATGTCTCGCTTGATCCGGGTCTGGTTTGCGAAGGCACGCCGCTGGTGGACGCGATATCCGACCGGCGTATCTCGGCTCTGCTGATAGGGCCGGGTTTAGGACGTGATGCGGGGGCAAAGCAAAAGCTAGAAGCGGCGCTCGGTGCAGGTGTTCCAAGCGTGCTGGACGCCGATGCGCTGATGCTTCTGCAGCCAGACATGTTGCGCAAGGATCAGCTTTGTCTTGCAACTCCGCATGAGGGCGAACTCGAAGCCCTGTGCCGCAGTTGCTCTGTCATTGCCGAGGGGCGCCGCAACCGCGCACAAGCTCTGGCGCAGGCCAGCGGAATGGTGGTTCTGGCCAAAGGTCCGGACACGGTCATTGCTGCTCCGGATGGGCGCATCGCTCTCGCTCCTCGCGCGCCAAGCTGGCTGTCCGTTGCCGGCAGCGGCGATGTGCTGGCGGGCATTGCGGTCAGCCGCATGGCAAGCGGGCGTGGTCCCTTCGAGGCGGCGTGTGAAGCGGTCTGGCTGCACAGCAGGGCTGCACGAATAAGCGGACCGGCCTTCACCGCAGAAGAGCTGGCCAACAACACCTCGAAAGCACTGGAGCGCTGCCTGTGAGTGACCATTCGCAAATCGTACGCCTTGCAGCGAAAGGTGACGGCGTCACGGATAGTGGCCAGCATGTCGCACTGGCAGTCCCCGGCGACACAGTTACGGCTCACGGTGAAGTCGTGCCTGGAGCACATCATATCGAGCCGCCATGCCCGCATTTCGGCACCTGTGGAGGCTGTCAGTTGCAGCATGCCGATGAAGAGACGCTGCGCAACTTTGTTCATGACCGCGTTATCAATGCGGCAAAAGGGCAGGGGCTTGAAGCGGGTGAGGTGCTCGACACCCACCTGTCGCCTACCAATGCGCGGAGACGCGCTACACTTCACGCAATGCGCACTCATAAAGGCGCGGTTCTGGGTTTTCGCGAAGGCGGATCGCACCGATTGGTTCATCTGGATGAATGCCCGGTGCTGCATCCAGATCTTACGCGGCTGCTTGGACCATTGCGAGACTTTGTCGGAAGTCACGGTCCCAAGGGCAACGTCAATTTGGCGCTTTCGCTGTGCGATCAGGGAGTGGATTTGGGGCTCGAGCATTTCCCGCTTGATGGCTTGGAAGCGACCGAGGCCTCACTCGACTTCGCGCGTGACAATGCGCTGGCGCGCCTGACAATCGATCAGGGCTACGGAGCCGAGACCGTGTGGGAGCCGGAGCCTGCCACCGTCACCTTATCCAGAATGCCCGTTGCGATGCCTGCTGGAGCTTTCCTGCAAGCCACTGCCGAAGCGGAAGCGCTTATGGTAGCGGATGCTTGTGAGTGGTTGGGCGAGGCGCGGCTTGTGGCGGATTTGTTTGCAGGGCTGGGCACATTTGCTTTTGCTCTCGCGGGTAAAGGGCCATCTTCGCGCAAAGTCCTTGCGGCAGAGGCTGATCAGACGGCGCACCTGGCTTGCAAGGCCTCAAGCGCGCGAATGGGTGGCAAAGTTCTGGCGATCCACAGAGATCTATTCCGCAACCCCTTGCAACCCTCTGAACTTGATCGGTTTGATGCGGTTTTGCTGGACCCGCCTCGTGCCGGTGCGAGAGCACAAATTGCCGAAATCGCTGCGGCGAGCGGCCTCGAGCGCGTGGTCTATGTCAGCTGCAATCCGTCAAGCTGGGCACGCGATGCAGCGATCCTGGCTGCAGGCGGGTTCAAACTCGCAAAACTTCGCCCGGTCGGTCAATTCCGCTGGTCCACGCATGTCGAGCTGGTCAGCCTATTCGAGCGCTAAGCGCGCAAAGCGGTGAGAATTTGCTGTTCTAACCATGCGCGATGCTCGGGCTCGACATAGGCATGTCCCGCCCCTTCGCAGCGCTTGATGCGCGGATCCGCTTTGTCCCATGCGCTTTCAAACAATTGAGCGGTGCGATCTCCGGTTGCCAGGAGGAAATCGACCTTACCCTCGAAACCCGCGATCCCCGCTCGCATTTCTTGAGCCAGTCCGCTGGCGGTTGGAGCAGGACGCAAGGAAGAGAAGAGGCCGCGCGCCAGCTTTCGCAAGTTTACGCCGCCGCGCAACAAACGGCCGATCTCGCGCGGGTTTCTGAGCTTCTCGATATAGCGCGCGCGCACCGCGTCGGGAGTATGGATAGGTCCGTCAGCGGCATCGCCTTCGATGGTCCACGGATTGGAGAGCACCAAAGCGTCGAAACCCTTGCCCGCGCTCAACATCAAGGCCGAGGCAGCATCGCAATTGCCGAAGCCCACAACGCGCTCCAACTGCGGAGCCATCGCTCGGAAAGCCTCGAGCGCGGCGCGGAGATCGCCTTCGCTGGATCGGAATTCGCGGTTCTCGCCCTCGCTGTCGCCAATGCCGCGGCGGTCAAAGCGGAACACGGGAAAGCCTGCGCGCGCTATTGCGGCTGCAAGGTGTGATTGGCCCGAGAACGCGCCCGAGCGTATCTCATTCCCGCCGCTCACCAGCAGCAACCCCGTAATTCCCGGAGCGGTGTCGAGCGCGCCAGCAAGTTTTAGGCTTCCGCAGCCAAATTCAAAATGCAGTCTGCTCATACCTCTGGATCCTCGGAGCCAGCGATAAGCGTTGCCAGTCGATGCGCTTGCTCCGCATCTTCATCAGGCTCGGCACGCAGCCACAATCCGCGCCCGCCCAAGGCCTTTTGCTCGATGACGCGCTGAGTCGTTCCGTCGTTCGCAGCTTCCAGCTCTGCAAACATTGCTGCACCGATAGGCCAACCAGCAAGGACCAGACCCTCGGCCCGGCCCAACTCGCTCAATGTCTCCGTCAATTCTTCATGACCCGCTTCACGTGCGGCAATGGTTCGGGCACGGAGCATGGCGCGCAGCTGCTTGGGGCCGGTTTGCGGGGCGTATTGTTGGCCATCAAGTCCTTCGGGCGCAATTAGAGCGCCTGCGCGGATTGAGAGATACTCGTTCGCGTCAAGCGCCTCCGCCGCAGCGCGCGCAGCAATGCGCCAGCTCTTCAACGTTTGATTCTCGAGCGGCTGCAAACTCTCATTCTGCCCGGGCAAATCGGGTAAAAAACTGTCAATCCCGAGCGCATCAAGTGCCCGCATCACTTGCAGCGTAAACCGCCGCATCTTGTTAGCTTCGTCAAACAGCGCAGGCAGAATTAAAACCCGGCGTGCGCGCCCTTGATCGAAGGAAACCAGCAATTCTTCGCTGTATTTCTCGTCGTCGAGCGGAGCTTGCCAGGTCGAGATCATCAAGGGGCGCGAGCGCGGGCCGGATCAGCCCTCGGCCAGCTTGCCTTCTGCAAAGGCGAGCAAGCCGCCATAGGTTTCGAGCATCTCGCCATCGACATCGTCATCTTCGATCACGATGTCGAGCCGGTCTTCCATTTCGGTGAGCAAGCCAGCGACGGCCATCGAATCGAGTTCAGGCAGATGGCCGAACAAACCGCTCTCATCGGTCAACTCGCCCGCCTGCTCCTCGTCAATGCCGAGCACATCGCTGATGATCGATTTGAGCTCTCTATCGAGCGCCATGCGGCTCATCGGCAAGCCCGAAGCTTCTTCGCGAGCTTCAGTGCTTTCAGACAGGTCACCAGTGGCTGGGTTGGTGCTCATCTCACTTCGATCCTTCATGTCCGCCGCTCTTCGTGCAGCGCTGTTGCGATCCGGTTAGACCGGCGCCCTTACCGTCGCGGGGGGAGCGGCGCAAGTTCGGGGACATCATCAGACCGCAATCGGCCAAGTGTCAGGCGTGCAAGATCGATCCAAGCTTTGGGTGCAGCAAGGTTCAGACAATCGATCCGGTAACGCGGGCGCACCGCGTTCATCCAGTCGCTCTTATAGCTTTGATCGCCGGTGCCGAAGTCGACTTCATTCACGCGGTCGGTGTCTATGACATGTGCGAATAAAGCAGCCGAAAGAGTGGTTCCGGCGGACAGCTTCTTTGCGCTTTCGAGATAGGCGAGTTTGTGAATGAAGGCGGTTCCTGCTTCTACGGTCCAGCATTGCGCCGCGACCGGCTTGCCATCGTGCCACGCCATGCCAAACCGCAACCGTCCCGCTGCACCTTCTTCGCGTGCGAACTGGCGCAGCATGGCAGGGTGGTCTTCTTCGGGCTTCCAGCTGTCGGCGTAAATCGCCTCATAGTCGTCCCACAACGCTTCATCGAAGTGGGTTAGAACCTTGCACTCGACATGTTTGGCCTTGCGTTTGAAGGTCGTGCGCAAAGGGCCAGGGCGTTCGGCCCAATACTCGGCGAAGCTCTTGCCGCTGAGATGGAGGACATGATTGACATCGCAGCTGGTGACTTCAACCCTCCAACCCGCCTGCGCAAAAGCCTGCGCGAGCCGGGTGGCCGATCCGTCTTCGTCGGGCACGGGTTCGAGCGTGACGCGGTGCCCGCGGGATTTGAGCTGCCGTGCTATCTCGATCAATAACCGGTCGCCTTGCTTTCCTGCTGGAGCCAACTGGCGCCATGTAAAGCTATACCAATTGCGCAACGGAGTGATGCGAGCTGCATCTTCAATCAGTGCAAGTGCGGCGCTGTGATCCGCATCGCTAGCGATCGCAATCAGCGGCGTCAGACCTGTTTCGGCAAGCAGCGCATACCATTCGGCCCGATCAAACGGGGATACCGCAGGCGCGCCCTTTGCAAAGAGGTCTTGCAAGACGTTAACCCTGTCATGATACCGCGCTTCGATCACTTGACCCCAAAACCCTTTCAGGAACCTGATGCCCGATAGCCCCGATCTGACGCCTTACCCGCTTGACCATCTCGCCGAATTGGCGAGTGCGCGGGGGTATGGCGAGGCACCGGCGCTGGTGCTTCGTGACCGCGTGCTTAACCACGATGGGTTAAAGAGCTGTGTCGATTGGCTCGCCGGTTGGCTCGCGAGCGAAGTGTCTGCAAAGGGCTCAAGGGTTGCGACATGGGCGGCCAAGGGCGAGCTCACTTGCCTGATGCCATTGGCTGCGGCGCGAGCGGGACTCGTCCATGTGCCGATCAATCCGCTGCTCAAACGCGCGCAGGTTGCGCATATTCTGGCCGATAGCGGGGCGGTGATGCTGATCGGAACGCCCTCACGGCTCAAGACGCTGGAAGAAGGCGATGTCCGTGGCGATTGCGCGATCTGGAGCGAGAAGGACGCGCTAAGCGCGGCATATTCAGCTGAGATCCCGCATGGCCCCTCCAGCGCCGCCCCTGATGATCTGACCGCCATTCTCTACACGAGCGGATCAACCGGCAGACCAAAGGGCGTGATGTTGAGCCATGCCAATCTGTGGCTCGGCGCAGTGAGCGTGGCGCATTACGTCAAACTGGCGAGCGATGATGTGACGCTTGCGGTGCTGCCATTGTCGTTCGACTACGGTCAGAACCAGCTGCTTTCAACGTGGTATGCGGGCGGCTCGGTTGTCCCGCTGGATTTCCTGTTTCCGCGCGATGTGGCCAAGGCTTGCGCTAAGCATTCGGTGACGACATTGGCTGCAGTCCCGCCGCTATGGGTGCAATTGACCGAGCTAGACTGGCCCGCCGAAGCCAGCGGTCCGCTCCGCCGCCTGACCAACAGCGGAGGCGCTCTGACTACCGACCTCGTGAGCGATTTGCAGCGGACCTTTACTGAGGCAGACCTATACCCGATGTATGGTCTCACCGAAGCGTTCCGCTCGACCTATCTCGATCCCTCGCTGGTAGACGAGCACCCAACCTCGATGGGCACCGCAATTCCCTTTGCGGAGATTTTGGTCATCAATGATGAGGGCGAAGTCGCTGCGCCAGACGAAGAAGGCGAGCTAGTCCATTGCGGCCCTCTGGTTGCGCAAGGATATTGGCAAGATCCAGAGCGGACGGCTGAGCGTTTCAAGCAGGCACCTTCGCAATCGACCTACGCAGGTGTTGCTGTCTGGTCGGGCGACCGAGTGAAACGTGCAGAGAATGGCTTGCTCTATTTCGTCGGCCGCCGCGATGCGATGATAAAGAGCGCGGGCAATCGCATTAGTCCGCAGGAAATCGAGGAAGCGGCCATCGCAACCGACATGGTGGCCGAAGCTGTTGCGCTTGGCATTCCCGACGAACGGCTCGGCCATGCAGTGCATCTGGTGGTACGCGGGACTATGGACGGTAATGAGCAGGCGCAATTGCCCAAGGTTTTGCTGAAGGAGCTGCCCAATTTCATGCAGCCACAGATGATCCACTGGCGCGAGAAGTTGCCGCTCAACCCCAATGGCAAGATCGATCGCACGGCGCTTTATCGCGAGCTGACAGGGGAGGGTTCAGAATGAAGACCAAGGCACTTGGCCCCATTCCCGCAGGTTACGATGCGCTCGACGGTGAGCTAGCGATTGGGGGGCGGACCGCAAGCGATCTGGTCGCATCTGCTCGAAGCACGCCGCTGTTCGTCTATTCGCGTACGCATCTGGATCGACGCATGGCCGAATTGCGCGCCGCTCTGCCTAAGCGTGTCGGGATCAATTACGCGGTCAAAGCCAACCCGCACCCTGATGTGATCGCGCATATGGAGCCGCTGGTGGACGGGTTTGACATCGCCTCCTCGGGCGAACTGGCGATGGTGCAAGCGCAAAGAATTGATCCGACTCGGGTGAGTTTTGCGGGGCCGGGTAAGCGCGATGAAGAATTGGAAGCCGCGATTTCTGCGGGCGTCACGCTCAACTGCGAATCCGAAGGAGAAGCGGCGCGCTCGCTCCATATTGGACAGCGGATCGGTAAGACGCCGCGCATTGCGATACGGGTTAACCCTGATTTCGAGCTTAAAGGCTCGGGGATGAAGATGGGCGGAGGTGCAAAACCTTTTGGCGTCGACGCCGAACGTGTGCCCGCATTGGCGCGCTCGATCATCAATGAAGGAGCTGATTGGCGCGGCCTTCATATCTTCACAGGTAGCCAGGCTCTGAGTGCCGAAGCCATCTCGGAAACGCAGAGCAACGTGCTGAAACTGGCTGAGAAACTGTCCGGCGATATTGGAGAGCCGCTGCCCAAGCTCAATATGGGAGGCGGTTTTGGCATTCCCTATTTTCCGGGCGACGAGCCGTTGGATTTGGGCGCCGTGGGCAGTGCGCTTGAGCGCATGGTCGATAATCTCCCGGACAGCTTCGATGATACGCAATTATGCGTAGAACTCGGCCGGTATCTGGTTGGTGAGGCAGGGGTCTATCTTTGCCGCGTGATCGACAAGAAGGTGAGCCATGGCACCACATATCTCGTCACTGATGGGGGCCTTCACCACCAGCTCGCTGCATCGGGCAATTTCGGAACCGTCGTCAGGCGTAATTATCCAGTCGCGATCGCGTCCAACTACTCAGGCGAAGCACAGGATGTGGTTAACGTTGTGGGCTGCCTTTGCACGCCGTTAGACCGGCTTGCTGATGCGGCTCTGCTACCAGCTGCCGATGTTGGCGATATCGTCGCGGTGTTCTGCGCGGGTGCCTATGGCGCCACCGCATCCCCGTCGGCGTTTCTGGGGCACGGGGCAGCTACTGAGCTGCTTGTTTAGGCTTTGGTAAGACACTGTCCCGAAACGGGATAGGGCTGCATTCGAGTCGGTATCACTAACATTATGTTCACCATTATCAGCGAGAAACTGCGGGTCATTCACGGACCCGGTTTGTGCAGGTAGCTCCTGCGCGTCCATCCTGGTCCGTTCACCTGACCAAGGATACGTATCGATGTTTAACTCGCTGTCACTCGCCCGGCTTACGGGAATTGCTTTTGCAAGCGTCACTCTAGCCTCCTGTGCGGGTAGCGGTGCTGAACTGCCTTCTGCAAGCTATGCGGGCGAACAGAACGCGCCGAGCGAGGAGTACATCATTGGCCCGCTCGATCAGCTGACCATCCATGTCTGGCGCAATCCTGAATTGAGCGCTGAGAACATCCAGGTCCGCCCCGATGGACGGATCACCATTCCGCTGGTGCGTGACATGCCCGCTGTCGGCAAGACCGCGACCCAGCTGCAGAACGATATTCACGACGAACTGGTTCGTTACATCGAGCAGCCTATTGTCTCGGTGATCGTGAGCGAGTTCAATTCTACATTCGACCAGCAAATCCGGGTGGTTGGCTCGACCGAGCAGCCCGCAAGCTTGCCTTACCGTGCGAACATGACTGTGCTCGACGCGATGATCGCGGTGGGCGGACTGGGCGAATTTGCTGCGGGCAACCGCGCAAAATTGCTGCGCATCAACCGCACAACCGGAGAGCAGGTGGAATATCGCCTGCGTCTCTCCGATCTGCTCAAGCGCGGTGACAGCAGCGCCAATGTAATGCTGCGCCCGGGCGACACAATCATCATTCCGGAGAGCCGTTTCTAAGGCGCGTGGCTGACATATGAACGAGATCTTCGAAGAACTGCGCACAGCGCTCTATTCGGTCTGGCATCGCCGCTGGCTTGCGCTGGCGGTGACGTGGGGCGTGTGCCTGCTGGGTTGGCTGGTCGTTGCCATGATCCCCAACACCTACGAATCCAGAGCGCGCATCTATGTCGATACCGACGATGTGCTGTCTGACCAGCTGGGCATTGCGGGCAACGGACAAGAAGAAATCACCAAGGTTCGCCAAACCCTGCTCAGTTCGGTCAATCTGGAAAAAGTCATCACTTCGACCAAGCTGGGTGAAGAAATCACCGGCCGGTCCGAGATGGATTCCGCGATTGCGCGCCTCGCCGAGAACGTGCGGGTCGAAAGTGAAGAGGATAACCTCTTTTCGATCACGGCCGAAGTAGGCGTGGGCGGGTTGAGCGATCCGGAAAACGCCGTTCTGGCGCGCAATGTCGTGCAGAAGCTGCTCGACATCTTCCGCGAAGAGCACATTTCCGGCGGCCGAGCAGAGATCAGCAGCGCGATCGCCGATCTCAACGAACAACTTGATGAACGCAAACTCGAACTCGAATCCGCTGAAGAGCGCCGCCTGGCGTTTGAAGCACAATATCCCGATCTGATCGGCGGTCCCGCGGCGCTTACGACACGTGTGCAAAACGCTCGCACCGAACTGCGCGACATTGAAGCCGATCTTGCTGCCGCTGAAAGCGCGTTGGTGTCGCTTAACGGCCAGCTCGCCAACACGCCTCGTACAGTTGCCGGCGGTTCTGGCGATGTCGGTCCGCGCGGTGCGTTGCTTCAGGCGCAATCACAGCTCGCAAGCTTGCGTTCGCGCGGTTTGACTGATGAGCACCCCGATGTTGTATCGACGCGCCGTCAGGTAGATCTGCTCGCGCGCCAGGTCGCAGCAGAAGGGACAGGTCAGGCCTCGGGTACGCCCAATCCAACCTATTCATCGCTGCTCGCTCTTCGGGCTGACCGTCAGGCCAGCGTGGAATCGCTTCAGGCCCGCCGTGCTGCGATCCAGTCGATGCTGGCTTCACTCGCGGCAAGTCAGGCCTCCGAACCTGCGGTTGCCGCGGAAGCGAACCGGATCAGCCGTGACTATGATGTGCTGCGGACCAATTACGAACGGCTGCTCGAGGATCGTGAGAAACTGCGCACGCGCGGCGATGTGATCGACGAGACGAGCCAGTTCAAATTCGATCTGGTTGACCCTCCTGTGGTCCCACAATCGCCTGCTGCTCCCAATCGCCCCTTACTCCTCTTGGGAGTGCTGTTCGCCGGCATCGCCGCCGGGGCAGGGGTTGCTTATGTGCTTTCGCAGCTTCGTTCTAGCTACGCGACTCCACAGAAGCTCGAAAAGTCGATGGGGCTGCCGGTGATCGGGTCAATCTCTCTTACCGTGTCCGAAACCGCGAAGGAACTGCGGCGCAAACGGTTCAAGCAATTTGTCGGAGGCTGCGCGGGCCTTTTCGGCGTCTTGGTAATCCTTCTTGCGATCGAGATCGTCTCGGTCGGAACGATTGCGTGAGGGGGATGCAATGACCGAGCAAAGCAAAATCAATCGCAAGGGCGCAAAGCCAGGCTCCCTGTTCGAGCGTGCCGATCAGGCATTCGGGCTCGACAGGCTGGGCGGCGCATCGGTGCCGCGCAATCTACCGCTAGCGCGCAAGCCCGCCGCAAGGGCGAAGCCGCAATCGGCACCTGCCTCAGTGGCTCCTAGCCGTGTCGCTGCGTCAGAACAGGTCGATAAACCCGTTGCACCTCAAGCAGCTCCTGAGCCTACTGCGGAGCCCGCAGTTACACTTCGCGGTCCGCGTTTGGAGATTGACCGAGAACTGCTCCACGATGCAGGCCTGATCGTTCCCGAGGATCCGGTGACGGGCCTTCTCGAGGAATTCCGGATCGTGAAGCGCGAATTGCTAGCCGATGCGCGTGCAAGCTCTGATCCGACCGCACGCCGCATCCTGGTCTGCTCACCCCATCCGGGCGAGGGTAAGACCTATTGTGCGACCAATCTGGCCATTGCGCTCGCTGCTGAACGCGATGTCGAAGTGGTGCTGGTCGATGCCGATCTGCTCAATCCTTCAGTCGCTCGCCGCCTCGGGATCGAGACCGGGGAAGGCCTGATGGACGCATTGTCCGACAGCAGAATCCTGCCGGAGGACCTTGTCTCGCCGACCGATATTGACGGGCTTTTCATAATGCAGGCGGGCACCAGCACGTCGCGCGATTCCGAAAACCTGACAAGCACGCGCACCGCCGAAGTGCTCGATAGACTTACCCGCAGCGCTCCCAATCGTTTCGTGATCTTCGATACGCCGCCTGCCTTGGCCGCATCGCCTGCTGCCGAATTGGCTGCCTATGTCGGTCAGGCATTACTGGTTGTGCGCGCGGATCAAACTGGCCGTGCCGCGCTCGAAGACGCCCGCCAATTGCTGTCAGCCTGTCCCGATATCAAACTGCTGCTTAACGCAGCGCAATTCAGCCCGTCTGGCCGCCGTTTTGGCGACTATGGCGAAAGGGAGGAATGACCATGCGCTTCCATACGAAGACGCTGATTTTCGGCTCCGCAGCCTTCGCAGTTGCGACGCCTGCCAATGCGCAAGAGCAAGGCGATGATCGCAGGATCACGGTTGGACCCTATATCGAGGTGAGCCAAGTGCTCTCTGCCGAGCTGACCCCCGGGGACGAGGTTTTGACCTTTACTCAAGTTGCAGCAGGCGTCGATGTGAATGCTCAAGGTCGCAATAGCGGGGCCTCGGTCTCGGTCCGTTATGAGCGCAACATTGGTTTTGGTGACGCCGTCGATACCGATACCGTGAGCGGCATCGCGCGCGGTTATGTCTCAGTGATCCCCCAAACGCTCAATCTGGAAGCAGGCGCGCTGGCAAGCCGCGCACGCGTTGACGGGGGTGGAGGGGTCTCTCCCAACCCGCTGGTCAGCGCAGATGCGACCAGCCAGACTTATGCGTTCTACGCCGGACCAACCTTGGCAACCAATGTCGGGGCGGTCGAAGTCACCGCCAACGCGCGGGTCGGCTATAACCGGTTTGAGGCGAGTGACGCCGTGATCGACGCCAATGGTGATCCTGTTGACGTGTTCGATGACAGCGTGACCTATTCCGGACAGGTGCGCGCAGGGACACGTCCCGGCGATATTCTTCCAGTGGGCCTTGCGGTGACTGCGGGCGCTTATCAGGAAGATATCTCCAACCTCGATCAACGCGTGCGCGACACTTACGTGCGCGGCGATGTAACCGTGCCTCTAAGCCCCTCTTTCGCGGTTGTCGGCGGTGTCGGTTATGAAGATGTTGAAGTGTCGAGCCGTGATGCCTTGCGCGATGTCAATGGCGATCCGGTGATTGGCGCAGATGGCCGTCTTGTTACGGACAGCGCGTCGGACCGCCTCATCGCATTCGATGTCGATGGATTGCTGTGGGATGTTGGCGTGCTTTGGCGGCCTAGCTCGCGCACGTCGCTTCAGGCGAGTATTGGCGAGCGCTACGATTCGACGACCTATTACGGCAGCTTTACCTATGTGCCTGACGCTCGCAGCGCGCTGAACATCTCAGCTTATGACAGCATCTCGGGTCTTGGCGGCGCGCTCAACAACTCGCTGGCGAGCCTTTCGAGCGACTTCGTCGCTTCGCGCAATCCGGTGTCAGGCGACTTTAGCGGTCTGGTTTCGGGCGGCGAAGGCAGCGGACTTATCAGCTCGCTTGGCTCGGTTCGATCAGCTGCTTTCCGCGGTCGCGGTGTGAATGCAAGCTACCAGCGCCGCATTGGCCGCCTGAATGCAGCGATTGGGGCTGGATATGACCGCCGTACCTTTATCGCCGCAGCCGGAAGCGCGCTCGAAGCCGCCGACGGTGTGACTGATGAAAGCTATTACATCACCGGGTCGCTAAGCCGCCAGCTGGGCCGCAGCGCCCAGTTGCAAACCAACGCCTATGTTAACTGGTTCGATGCGGGCAACACCGATGGTGACCTTACCGCATTTGGTGCGTCGGCGGCTTACAGCCGTTCGATCACCGACAAACTCTCGGCCCGTGCAGCTCTGGCGGTTGATTACTTCGAAAGCGATTTTTCCGCTGAAGATTTCGCAACCGCAACCGCGCTGCTTGGCCTGCGCTACGATTTTTGATCCCTGGGGGGACGAGGACGATATGTACGATCAATATTATGGCTTGAGCGGACGACCATTCCAGCTGACGCCCGATCCCGATTTCTACTTTGAAAGTGGCAGTCACAAGAAGGCGATGAGCTATCTTGGATACGGCCTAAATCAGGGTGAGGGCTTCATCGTCATCACCGGCGAAGTTGGTGCGGGTAAGTCCACGCTGGTTGCGCATCTGATGCAGCGGATCAATCCAGAGGAGCTGACGGTTGCGCAGGTCGTTACCTCGGCGCTCGACGGTGAAGAGCTGATCCATGTGGTCGCGCAAAGCTTTGGCATCGAGATCGAAGGCAAAGATAAGGCAACCGCACTGGGCGCTATCGAGCGTTTCCTTCAGGAAGAAGCACGCGAAGGGCGCCGCTGCCTGCTGGTGGTCGACGAGTGCCAAAACCTTGAATTCACCGCGCTTGAAGAGCTGCGGATGCTGTCTAACTTCCAGCTCGGATCGCACCCGCTCCTGCAGAGCCTGTTGCTCGGCCAGCCTGAGTTTCGCCGCACGCTCGCGCATCATCCTGACCTCGATCAGCTGCGTCAGCGGATCATTGCATCGCATCATCTCGAGGCGCTCGATGAGGACGAAGTTGAGGACTACATCAACCACCGGCTTGGTCATGTAGGCTGGGACGGTCGCCCAATCTTTGAAGAAGGGTTGCTGCCCGCGCTCTACACCGCGACGGGCGGTATTCCGCGCCGGGTAAACCAGGTAATGAACCGCCTGATGCTGCTAGGAGCAATCGAAGAGCAGGACCGGATCACCACCGCGATGCTCGACGTCGTGATGGCAGAGATGAGCGCCGACCAGTCGCGTGGCTCGCGTGAGGAAGCAGGCGCGCTGAGCATCGAACCCGAAGCGCCCGCAGCTGTCGCAGTGGCCGCAACCGAACGAGACATCGGCAGTGTTCCCGCTACTGAAGTAGCCGCTTTGCTGGCCGAACGAGATGAACGCACGGCCGAGCTGCAAGCCGCCATCAGCGAACTGCAAGCTGCAGGCTGCGAACCCGTTGCCGAAGACCGTTATGGCGCTGGTGAAGACGAGCTTGGTGAAGCGCTCGGCCGGATCGAATCGCGGCTCGAAGAGCAAGAGCGCAGCTTCCGCCACGTGCTGACCATGCTGATCGAATGGCTTGAGGACGACAATTCGCGCGAGGCGGCCTGAGCATGAATGCACAGAGCCCCTTTCCCAATACTGATACACGCGTCGTCAACGGCCTGTCGGTCGATGTCGAGGACTGGTTTCAGGTCGGTGCGTTCGAGAATGTGATCGAGCGCGGCGACTGGGACTCCATTGCCACGCGCGTGGAAGACAATGTTTCGCGCATCCTCGACCTGTTCGCTGAAGCTGGTGTCAGTGGCACCTTCTTCACTTTGGGCTGGGTGGCTGAGCGCCATCCTGCATTGATCCGCCGTATCGCCGAAGCCGGGCACGAAGTCGCCAGCCACGGCTATGACCATGCCCGCGTCTTCACTTTTGACCGCAAGAGCTTCGCTGCAGACATCAAGCGCGCGCGCAAAATCCTCGAAGACTGCACCGGACAGCGCGTAACCGGATATCGCGCGCCGAGCTTTTCCATCGACCAACGCACCCCGTGGGCATTCGAGGAGCTGGCTGCGGGAGAATATGCCTATTCCTCCAGCGTCGCTCCGGTTGCGCATGACCATTATGGCTGGCCTGACGCGCCGCGCTTTGCCTTTCGCCCAATTTCTGGCTCGCAACTGGTTGAAATTCCGGTGACGACTGCCTTGCTTGGCGGTCGCCGCGTGGCCGCCGGTGGTGGGGGCTTCTTTCGCGTCTTGCCTTATGCATTCTCGCGCTGGGCGATCCGTCAGGTTAACCGCGACGAAGGGCGTCCCGCTGTCTTCTACTTCCATCCGTGGGAGGTCGATCCCGGCCAGCCACGTGTCGCCAATGCGCCGCTGCGCTCGAAATTCCGGCATTATACTGGCCTAGAAAAAATGGCGGGCAAACTCCACGATCTTGTGCACGAATTCCGCTGGGGCCGGATGGACCAGATCGCCCATCGGGAAGCGCTGCGTGCGGTAGAACTTTGCCAGATCACTCCCTCGCAGGACGAAGCCGCGTGAACGCTCCGATTGATATGTCCCGCGCTGTCAAAGTGGCGGATCTTTCCGACGCCGAAACCTGCGCGCGGATTGAAGCCTATGTGTGCGAGAGCAAGGCAAGCCTGTTTCATTTGCCCGCTTGGCTGAAAGCGGTTGAGACCGCGACCGGCCACCGAGCGAGCGGGCTATACGCTGAACAGATGGGTGCGATCACAGGATGGTTGCCGCTAACCGAATTGCGCTCCGGCCTTTTCGGCAAAGTGATGATCTCAAGCGGCTTTGGCGTCGGAGGCGGCATTGTGGCTGACAATGTCGAGGCGGCCGAAGTCCTGGCTGAATGCGCCGCTGAACAGGCGGGATATGGAAAATTCACCCATATCGAGCTGCGCGGCGGGTACATGCCGATGGACTGGCGCCGATGGGATGACAAACATTGCGGCTTTGTCCGCGATCTTGCGATGGACGATGAGGCAGAATTGCTCGCAATCCCGCGCAAAGCCCGCGCCGAAGTGCGCAAGGGGCTCAAGAACGGTCTCGACGTTCGCGTTGGACGGTCGGACAGCGACATCGCTGCGCATTACGCTGCGTATAGCGAAAGCGTTCGCAATCTCGGCACGCCGGTGTTCCCGAAGTCGCTTTTCACCGCGATGCTCGAAGCTTTCCCCGATAGCAGCGATATTCTCACAGTCTCGCGCTACGGAAAGCCGCTTGCGAGCGTGCTGTCATTTTACCACAACGGCGCGGTATTGCCGTTCTGGGGCGGGGGCACTTTTGCGGCGCGCGGGGCGCGGGCGAACGAGCTGATGTATTATGAGCTGATGCTCCACGCTCGCCGCCGCGGAATGAAGCGGTTTGACTTCGGGCGATCCAAGACAGGCAGCGGGCCATACAATTTCAAGAAGAACTGGGGTTTCACACCCGAGCCACTCTCTTATGCCGAGTGGACAGCACCTGACGCCGAGCCGCGCGACGTTGATCCCACCAGCGCCGCCTATGCCCGCAAGATCGCGCTCTGGAAAAAGCTTCCGCTTCCCATTGCCAATCTGATCGGGCCTGCGATCGCGCGCGATCTCGGCTGAGGAGGCAGCGTTGGGAGACATCCTCTTTCTGGCACACAGGGTCCCGTTTCCCCCCAATCGCGGGGACAAAATTCGTGCGCATCATTTGCTGAAGAAGCTCGCCAGAATTGCGCCGGTTCACGCAGGCTGCGTTGCCGAAAGTGAAGAGGATCGCGCGGGCAAGGAAGAGCTCGACGCGATTACGGCCACACATTGCATTGCTGACCGGAACAAACCTCTGGCGCTTGCCGGTGTTGAGGCGCTGTTGAAGCAGAGGCCGGTAAGCCTCACCGCCTTTGATAGCCCGCGGCTAAGGAGCTGGGTGCGCGAAACGATTGCTGCGCACAACGTCACAACGATTGTCATCTTCTCCGGTCAGATGGGCCAATATGTGCCTGACCATTTTGACGGGCGAGTGGTGATCGATCTGTGCGATGTCGATAGCGCAAAGTTTGAAAACTATGCCGCTGCCGGACAACGCGCTTGGATCAATGCGCGCGAAGGGCGGTTGCTCGCGCAAGAAGAAGAACGGCTTGCTCGCCGCGCAGATGCCACTGTGCTCATCAGCGAAAATGAAGCGGCCTTGTTCCGCTCACGTCTGAGTGCACCCGCACTCGTAAATGTGCAGGTGATCGGCAACGGGATTGACGCTGCCTTCTTCGACCCGGCGAAGTCGCAGCCACACACGGAACTTACGCCAACAACTGGTCCGCACTTCGTTTTTACCGGCCAGATGGACTACTCGCCCAACGAAGAGGCGGCCCTGTGGGTAGCGCGCGAGTTTATGCCGCGCATGCGACAGCTTGAGCCGCAAGCAAGGTTCCATATTGTTGGCAGGAACCCGACCAAGTCCTTGCTCGCCTGCGACGGCACCAACGGAGTGAAGGTATGGGGCGAAGTCGCCGATGTGCGGCCTTTCATTGCTGGAGCAAGCGCTGTCCTCGCTCCCCTGCAGATTGCGCGGGGAGTGCAAAACAAAGTGCTCGAAGCGATGGCGATGGCACGCCCTGTAATACTCTCACCGCAAGCCGCGACCGGCATCAACGCGAAAGATGGTGAAGACTGGCTGCTCTGCGAGAACGATGCGCAGCTTATGGCAGAACGCGCTGCGGGACTGCTGCAAGACAAGGATGCGATGTTCGATCTGGGTAGCCGGGCGCGGCAATTTGTGCTCGATCATCATGATTGGGACGCGATGCTTTCGCCGCTGGATTCCTTGCTCGATGCCGAAGCGTGGGAGGCTCAGAATGTCGCTTGATTCCACGAGCCAGAATTCACCCTCGCAGAGCCTCGCTGCCCTGTTGCCCGAAGCTTGGCGCATGACGCTGGCGACGCTTGTGATCGGCGCCGTTGCTGTGATGGCGATTGCGGCGCGCGAATGGGGCGAGATGTTCCACCAATGGTGGGACATCGACACCTACACCCATATCCTGCTGGTTCCGCTCATCATCGGATGGCTGGTCAGCATGAAGATCGGTGAATTGGCCAAGATCACTCCGCGCGCGTGGCTTCCGGGGCTCGCGCTGGTTGCCGCTGGGCTGGCGCTATGGGTCGCGGGGCGGGCGAGCGACATAAACCTTATCGCTCATGCAGGGGCGGTGGGCGCTCTGCAGGGCGTGGTTGTGACTGCGCTGGGCCTCCGCGCGAGCCTTGTGTTGGCACTGCCCATTGCGTTCGGCGTGTTCCTCGTGCCGATGGGCGATGAGATCATTCCGCAGTTGCAGGCTATAACCGCCGATATTGCGGTCGCTTTGACTCTGTGGAGCGGCATTCCTGCCGTGGTCGACGGGATCTATATCGACACACCGGTTGGCCTGTTCATTGTGGCTGAGGCCTGTTCGGGCGTGAAGTTCCTTGTCGCAATGATTACGCTCGCTGTTCTGGTCTGTTTCACCCGCTTCGAAAGCTGGAGCAGGCGCGCCTGTTTCATGGCGCTCTCCATCATCGTCCCGATCATTGCCAACGGCGTTCGCGCGTGGGGCACGATCTATATCGCGCAGAGCCAGGGCCTAGAATTCGCCGCGGGTTTCGATCACATCTTCTATGGCTGGATATTCTTTGCGATTGTGGTCGCATTGGTCCTTGCCGCGGCGTGGCGGTTCTTCGAGCGCGAGCCGGAGGAGTTTGGCTGGAGCTCTGACGAAGTCGAGGGCTTGGCCCTGACAAAACTCGCCGCTCGCCAATCCGTCAGCCCGATTGTCGCGATTGCCGGTTTTGCAGCGCTCTCCATCACCGCGGCCATCGCTGCGAGGATTGTCGCTACTGCAGCCTTGGGCTAACCGCCGATCATGTGCGGAATTGCTGGTCTCTTTCATGCGGAAACGCCCAAGCCCGTCGATCCTGCTCGGGTCGAGCGGATGTGCACCGCAATGGCGCATCGCGGGCCGGATGGCGCAGGTGTCTGGACCGAACACGGCGTAGGGCTGGGGCACCGGCGCCTCTCTGTCATCGACGTCGAAGGCTCCCCCCAGCCTATGCTTTCAGCTGACGGCCGTGCGGTGATCGCTTTTAACGGCGAGATCTACAATTTCCGCGAATTGCGCCGCGAGCTTGAGCGCGATGGCGCCAAATTCCGAACGTCAGGCGATACTGAGGTGATCCTCGCCGCGTGGCAGCGCTGGGGCGTTGATTGCCTGGACAAGCTCCACGGAATGTTTGTCATCGCGCTCTACGATCTCGACACGCGGCAATTGCTGCTGGCACGCGATCGTTTCGGGGTGAAGCCGTTGCATCTGGCGAGGCTTTCCGACGGCAGCTTAGCCTTTGCGAGCGAGTTGAAAGGACTGCTTGCGCACCCGCTAATACGCCGCAGGGTCGATCCGCAGGCGCTCGATGCCTATCTCACCTGGGGTTATGTGCCGGATAGCCATGCGATCCTGTCTGGCGTCCAAAAGCTCGCAGCGGGCCATTTCCTTCTGCTCGAACAGGGCAAGCCGGTGCCGCAACAGCGCCGCTGGTACGACATCAGCTTTGCCGAACGCGCAAAGGGAAGCGAGGCGGACCTTTCGGCAGAACTTGTCCACCTGATGCGCGAAGCGGTGCAATCGCGCATGGTTTCCGACGTCCCGTTGGGTGCATTTCTATCTGGCGGAGTCGATTCCTCCAGCGTCGTCGCTTTGATGAGCGAGGCCAGCGCGGAGCCGGTGCGCACTTGCTCGATTGGCTTTGACGTCGAAGGTCTGGATGAAACCAGCTACGCAAAGCAGATCGCCGAGCAGTTTGGCACAGCCCATGACAGCCGCATTGTCGGGCAAGAGGATTTTGGCGCGCTCGATCAGCTTGCTGGCATGTTTGACGAGCCCTTTGCAGATGCCTCCGCATTGCCGACATGGCGCGTGTGCCAGCTTGCCCGCGAAAAGGTGACGGTGGCTTTATCCGGCGATGGAGCGGATGAGGCTTTTGCGGGCTACCGCAGGCAGGTGTTTCACCACAATGAAGAGCGCGTTCGCTCGCTTTTGCCATCGGGCCTGCGCGGCTCGCTGTTCGGGACGCTCGGGCGCTTTTGGCCCAAGGCGGATTGGGCACCGCGCCCCTTACGCGCCAAGGCGACCTTGCTGGCGCTCGCCGAAAGCGGAGAAGAGGGCTATGCGCGCGGTCTTTCCGTGACAACGCCTGAAGCGCGCGCCGCGCTTTATTCCAGCGGCTTTGCCGATGGACTTGGCGGGTTCCGGGGGGAGGATGAGTTAATCGCTCTTATGCGGGCAGCGCCTGCGCAAAGCGGGCTCGACCGCGCACAATATGCGGACCTCACTTTCTGGCTTCCCGGAGACATCCTTACCAAGGTAGACCGCACCAGCATGGCGGTGAGCCTCGAGGCGCGCGAACCGCTGCTTGACCATCGTCTGGTCGAATTTGCCGCGCGTCTGCCCGACAAATTGCGAGTGCAGGGGAGCACCGGCAAATATCTGCTCAAGAAGTGCATGGAGCGCTATTTGCCGCGCGACATCCTCTACCGGCCCAAACAGGGGTTTGTGACCCCAATTGCCGAATGGTTGCGCGGGCCTCTCAGCGCAGAGGCTCGGGCGATTGGATCGAGTTCGGTTCTTGCCCAGTCGGGTTGGTTTGCTCCGCGCGCGATTTCGGACCTTGCCGAGGCGCATATTTCGGGCCGAGCGGACAATTCGCGCGTCTTGTGGCAGTTGCTGATGTTGGAAAAGTCGCTCGCCCAACTTGAGGTTAGCGGTTGATGATGCGGACCCGCCCGCGAATTATCCACAACTGTCAAATATTCGCAGCAATATCAGTCTCAATTGACCCGTTTTGAGACTCTGGCCGCCTGATTCCTTCAATAATTCATTTGCTTCCTTTCCAACCGGTAGATTACAACTCGTTACGTAGCAGGCCAAGAGGTCGCTCATTAGATTGGCGTTCAGGCGCCAAGGGTCGCAGGGTCAGAGCGGAGTATTGGGTGATGGACAGCAGCGCCAGCCGGGCAGTTCCATTGACAAGTGAAGATGAATTGCTCGCTGAAAGCGTGCTGCATTCGGCTATTCCAGACGAATTGTTCCGCCTGTCAGAACTTGATGTTCTTTATGAAGATACAAGTGCAACGCTCTGGACTTACATTAATCCTGTAGGCCGCCCCAGCTTCACTCCATCGATGCTAGACGACTTTGAAAAGTGGCAGGACCTGATCGAGGCCGGCTTTGGTCCGGGAAAGGTTCCGCTGCGCTATCTGGTGCTGGGAAGCCGTGCGCCGGACGTGTTCTGCTTCGGCGGCGACCTCGATCTTTTCCAGCAGCTGATCCGCGAACGCAATCGCGAGGCGTTGGTCAAATATGGCCACCGTTGCTGCGCAATCCTCGACCGGAACATCCGGACGCTCGACATTCCGATGCTCACGATCGGACTGGTGCAAGGCACTGCGCTGGGCGGAGGGTTCGAGGCATTGCTGTCATTCGACTATATCATTGCCGAGCGACAAACGACCTTTGGCCTGCCCGAGGTGATGTTTGGTCTTTATCCCGGCATGGGCGCGCATGCCTTGCTGACGCGTAAGCTTGGTAGCGCGATGGCTGACCGCATCATCGTTTCAAACGAGACTTATACCGCTGAACAGATGTACGACATGGGCATTGTTCACGCGCTTGCAGAGCCCGGCGATGGACTGAATGCAGTGCGCGACTTCATCAAGAAGTCCGACCGCCGTCACGCAGGTCTAGTCGGGGCACGCCGTGCGACCAAGCGCGTGTGGCAGCTGCAGCTTGAAGAGCTCAACAGGATTACCGAGCTGTGGGCCGACACCGCGCTGCAATTGCGCGAGCAGGACCTCAAGGTGATGAGCCGTCTCGTCGCTGCACAAGGCCGCCTGGCTGAGCGTATTGCTGCTGCCTGAGCTTAGTGCTCCGCGCCGTGGCCTAGGGCCATGTATTCATCGCTTTGCATTTCATTGAGCCGGCTTGCCGTACGCTCGAATTCAAAGCTGCCGTCACCTGCTTTGTAGAGGTCATCGGGCCGCGTTTCTGCGGTTGCGAACAATTTGACCCGGTGTTCGTAAAGCGCGTCGATCAGTGTCACAAAGCGCGCCGCTTCGTTGCGCTTTTCCGGCCCCATCAGCGGGATGCCGACGAGGATCACGGTGTGAAAGGCGCGCGCAATGGCGAGGTAGTCGGGCGCACCGCGAGCCTCTGCACAAAGCCTTTTGAAACTGAAGACGCCTACGCCTTTGAGTGACTTTGGCACATGGATGGTGCGCTTCTGACCGATTGCGAGTTCCTCAGATGGAACATTGGCAGCATCCTCGGGCGCGAAGTCGGTGAGGCGGAAGAAGGCCTCGCGCACCTTGGCGGTTGCCTCATCACCCAGCGGCGTGTGCCATGTCGCCAGATCGCCAATCCGGTCGAGCCGGTAGTCAGTCGGACCGTTCAACCCGAGCACGTCCAGCTCCTGCTCGATCAGGTCGATGAAGGGCAGGAAGTGCTCGCGGTTGAGGCCGTCTTTGTAGAGGTCGCTCGGCGGGCGGTTCGAGGTGGTGACGATCACGACGTCCTGCTCGCGGATCAGGTGGGTGAACAGCCTGCTCATGATCATCGCATCGGCCGAGTTGTTGACCACCATCTCGTCAAAGGCGAGCACGCGCACATTCTCGGACAGCTTCTGTGCAACCGGCGGTATTGGATCGCCTTCATGGGTCTGGCGGGCAAGGCGCATTTCCTCGTGCACTTCCTGCATGAAAGCGTGGAAGTGGACGCGGCGTTTCTCCGTGAGCGAGAGTGTTTCGTGGAACAGGTCCATCAGCATCGACTTTCCGCGTCCGACGCCGCCCCACATATAGACGCCCTCGCAGCGATCCTGTTTGCGGCCGAAGAACTGACCCAGCAATCCGCCGGGACGCTGTGCCTCCAGCTCCTTTTGCAGCCGGTCGAGCCTAACAGCAGCGCGGCGCTGATCGGGGTCCGCGCGTAGCTCGCCCGCCGCGATCAGCTGCTCGTACCGGGCGAGCATCCGGGTCAATTGCGCGGCTTCATCTTGCGCACGATGCCTGAGTAGCTCGCGACCACGTCCTCATCCTGCACACACTGCCCGCGGATGAAGACCAGCTTGCCGGTCTCGCGCACGATCTCGTTCACCGCGTCGAGAGGGCGCGTCATGTCACCGGCTCCGACGAACTGAGTGGACAGCTCCAGCGTTACCGAAGGCCCCGCATTGCCGCTGCCGATCGTGTGCATCGTTGTGAACATCGAGATGTCGATCAACGCCAGCGTCACTGCGCCGTGGATGATGCCTTGCAGGTTCTCATGCCGACGCTCCGGGAACATCCGCAGCCGCGCCTTACCATCCTCGTCGAGCCGCGTGATCAGGCGCCCCATGACCGCGCCGTTGAACAGCGTCTCGTCCTTGAGGTTCCAGTGCCGCCAACCGGGGTTCTCCGGATCAGGCCCGTGTTCGAATACGTCTTCGCTCAGCGCCATGTCACGCGCCGATCAGATCGCCCGTTCGGCCATCATCTTCTTGGTTTCGGCGATGGCTTTGGCGGGGCTGAGCCCCTTGGGGCAGACATTGGCGCAATTCATGATCGTGTGGCAGCGATAGAGGCGGAAGGGGTCTTCTAGCTCGTTGAGGCGCTCACCCGTCATCTCGTCGCGGCTGTCTGCGAGCCAGCGATAGGCTTGCAATAGGATCGCAGGACCCAGGAACTTGTCCGAATTCCACCAATAGGAAGGGCACGAAGTCGAGCAGCACGCGCACAGGATGCACTCATAGAGTCCATCCAGCTTCTCGCGCTGTTCGGGTGTCTGCAAACGCTCTTTGCCCGAAGGCGTGGTGCTGACCGTTTGCAGCCAGGGCCGGATCGAGGCGTATTGCGCGTAGAAGTGGGTGAAGTCGGGCACCAGATCCTTGATCACATCCATATGGGGCAGGGGAGTGATGCGAATCTCGCCCTTCAGATCGTCAATCGCGGTGGTGCAGGCGAGGCCGTTCGACCCGTTCATATTCATCGAGCATGACCCGCAAATCCCTTCGCGGCATGAACGGCGGAAGGTCAGCGTCGGGTCGATCTCGTTCTTGATCTTGAACAAAGCGTCCAGAACCATCGGGCCGCAATCGTCGAGATCAAGCTCGAACGTGTCGTAGCGCGGGTTCTTGCCGCTATCGGGATCGTAGCGATAGATCTTGAAGGACTTGGCGCGCTTTGCGCCGCCGGCCTTGTGCGTCTTGCCATCCTTGCTGATCTTTGAATTCTTCGGAAGGGTGAACGTCGCCATCATCTAATCCCTAATTGCCCCGCACCCTGTTTAGCGGCTGAGGCGTCGAGGGCAAGGCGGCTTGTGATGCGGTTTTTGCAAAAGCGGTGTGCATTGGCGTCAACCGGCCCGAAACCTGGACCGCGCAAGTGGGGTAATTGAAAAACTCTGCTCCGCGTCCAAAGCCGCATGATTGCGCGGGTTTTGGGCCAAATGAGCGGGCAATGTGTAACTTTCCAAAATTCGCCAGCTTTCCTTCCTTCCTCGCGCGCCGAATACGATCACGAAATGCTGCGATTCTATAGCCGCTTGAGCCCCTGTAGGAAAATTCGCGCAGCTTCACGGCGACCGCACAATCGCCCCCGCAAGGCACCGCATAGGCTTGGTCTATGGTATGGCCTCGCCTTGGCACTTGGCTTTGCGGGTTCACCTTGACCAGATGGAGGCGGACCAGAAGCTTGTCCGGAAAGGCGCAAGAATTGAAACACCTGATACCGGCAATGTTAGCCGCCCTGATTGTCACCTGCGCGGCGTCAGCATCTGCGCAGCAGCCAGACGGCCCCATTCAGGCGCGGGGATCAATCGACACGTCTTTCGATGATACCGGTCTCGAAGGCATTTCAGTTGCTATCAATGGTGAAGCGGCTGAGCTGGACGGCGATGGCCGCTACTCTGCCAGCCTGCCGGTCGCGCCCTATTACCGGGTGACAATCCACGGTCAGTCGATCTTCACATCGATCCAGACTTTCGGGATTGCAGAACTCTATTCGGCCCAGTGCAGCTGTCTGGAACTTCCATCAATCGGAGTGGTCGCACGCAAGGAAGGCCGCACCGAATTGCTGTTTGCCGGAGACGCGATGGCGGGCCGCCGTTACAGCGATCCGATCTGGGGGGAGCGCGTGCTGGTCGACCGGTCCGATCCTCTGCCCGATCTACTCGAACTGCTTGAGCCGATGCGGCCCTATATCGAGAGTGCCGACTTGGCCTCGGTCAATCTCGAAATCGTTTTGTCGCAGGACGATCCCGAGCAGGCCGCGCCCAAGAGCGTCATCTTTTACGCTCCGCCCGAACTGGCAGAGGCGCTCGCGCAGGTCGGTTTCAATCACGTCTCGCTCGGCAACAATCACAGCTATGACTATTTGCAGGAAGGGCTGGATACGACGATCGAGGCTGTCGAAGCGGCGGGGCTGGAATGGTCCGGTGCCGGCGCGAACGAAGAGGAAGCTTTGCGCGCTTCGCGCCTCAACGTCGGCGGTCAGAATCTGTCGCTGCTCGGTTATGTCGGTTGGCGGGGCAGGGTGGAGCCCAACCAGATTGCCGAGAGTGACAAGGGCGGGGCGGCCTATGGCAGCGATGCGAATATCGAGGCTTCGGTTGCGCGTGAAGCGACGCTCGGGCGCGAGGTGATCGTGCAATATCACGGCAGCCGCGAATATAGCGACAATCCCACCGAGGTGAGCGAGCGGCGGATGAGGCTGGCGGTCGACAACGGTGCGGTCTTGGTCGCATCGCATCATCCGCATGTCGCTCACGGGGTGGAATTGTATGGCGGCGCGTTGATCGCCTATTCGACCGGTAACTTTCTGTTCGATCAGTATTTTCTCGAAACGCATGGCAGCTTTGTGTTGAAGGCATGGATGGAGGAAGGGCGGGTCATCCGCGCCGAGTTGATCCCAATCCGCGTCCTCGATTACCGGCCCGTCCCGGCAGTGGGGTCGATGCGCGAAGCCGTGCTGGAGCGGATCGTGCGGCTCTCTGCCCAGCGTGGCACCGTGGTTTCGCGCAATGGCGGGCACGGCCTGATCCTTCCCGCGATGAGCGAGGCTGCGGGCGCTGTGGAGTCGCCCGCTGGCGGAAATACGACGCGCGAATTGCTGCGAGGCGGTGACTTTGAAAATGCCGTTTTCGGCACCGCGATTGACCGCTCGCTCAAGGTCTATGGCGCGGATTGGGAACACGTGTTTGATGGGCCGCGCGGCCATGCCTTGCAGCTTGTTGCCGATGGCGAGGCGGGGCAGGTGTCGATCACGCCTTCGACATTCTTCCGGGTGGCCCCCGGCAACCGCGTGACGATATCGGGCAGGATCAGAGCAGCCCAATCGCTCACAGTGAGCGTTGCAAATCAGGAACGGCCCGCTGGCGTGGGCCGCTTTGAAGCGCTGGAAACCGCGCCCGTGTTCATGCGTGCAAGCCAGCCAGTCGAGGAGAGTGAGGGCTGGGCAGAGTTTGAGCTGAGCTTTGACCTCAGCGAAGGCGAGACACCGCGCCCATTCAGGCCGATCCTCTATCTGTCAGCCCAGAATGGCGGCGCGCTGGCAGGATCACCCATCGCACTCGATGATCTGAAAGTCGTCGTCGCCACGCGCTAGGTCAGCGCACGATTAAAGCGCGATCAGGCCGTTGCGCCGCCAGCTTTCCGCCAGCAGCGTCTCGAGCAGGTCTGCATGGCTGAAACCGGCGCGCGCGGCTGCCTTTGCCATGACCTTTTCCGACCACAGATTGCAGTTCAGATTGATCTCGATGAAGTTGATATCGCCGGTGTTGAGATCGAGCCGGAACTCGATCCGGCCATAGTCGAACGACAGGAATTCGCGCGCATATTTCTTCGCATATTCGTAGATTTTGGGCGCAAATTCTGCGTGGTCAAACGCCTTCAACGCGGCCTTTTCGGTGTTCTGGACCAGATCGCGTTTCTCATAATAGGTCCACAGGCGCTGCGTGTCCTCGCGCTCGTACCAAAGCATTGGCAGCGCGACGGCCTCGTCATGCATGGTGATGAAGGCGCATTGGATGTCATAGCCATCAAGATAGGGCTCTACGATCGCATCGTGGCCTTGCCCGTGAATATTGGCGACCGCATTGGCGACACCGGCAAACTCGAACGCATCCGAAATGCCCCAACTGGCGGAGGATGCGTTGGGCTTTATCACCCAGCGGCCATCGGGACTGGCGGGCAGGTTCGCTTCCTCGACCGGAGCGCCGCGGCGATAGCAGTACCAGTCCGCCGTCGGCACACCGGCATGGCGCGCGACCAGCTTGCTGACAGATTTATCATCGCCCAGACCGCGCAGGAACGGCATCGCGCCCAGATAGGGAATGCGGTGCATGTTGCACAGGACCGGAATGGTCATCTCGCTGTTCACAAAACCGCCGCGATTGAGCAGCGGAAAGACAAAATCGACCTCGGGCCGCTGGTAGAGAATGTCGTAGCTGTCACCGAGCGTCAGATTGAGGCCTAGTCCTTCAAGCGTCTGGCGCACCTCGTGGTGATAGATCGCGTGATTGCCATCCTCAGGGTGCATCCCGCCGCCCCATTTCGCGTGTTTGGCCATGAAGAGCAGGCGGATGCGCGCCTTGTCTTCGTCTGAGATACGCAAAGGTGTGAGCTGGTCGGTCATAATGTGATGCGGGCCTTGCTATGGACGGGCATTGCTTTTCAGCGCGCGCTTAGCTGCTTGCACAAGGCAGTGCTAGTCAAATCCTTTTTCCCTAATGATTAGGAAAAACTTGCAATTTCAGCCGATTGGGGGAGACTATCGTTCGGGCAGCGCAGGCACGTGTTTGAGGGAGGACGCGCAATGGGTGTCGGGGACTGGTATGATGCGCATATAATGCCGCGCCTTATCCGCTGTGCGTGCGGCACCGGACAGGTGCTCAAGCGCCGCTCAATGGTGGTGCCGCTGGCAAAGGGCGATGTGTTCGAACTGGGCTGCGGCGGCGGGATTAACCAGCAATTCTATAAGGCCGATGCGATCAAGTCCTATGCCGGGATCGACCCGCATGAAGGTCTGCTTGAGAATACGCGCGAAGAAGCCAAGGCCAAGGGCTGGGCAGCAGATATCCGTCAGGGCGTGGGGGAGGACATCCCCTTTTCGAGCCGGTCATTCGACACCGTGGTCTGCACTTTCACCCTGTGTTCGGTGCAAGAGCCCGAGCGCGTTCTGTCCGAAATGCTGCGCGTGCTACGTCCGGGCGGTCAGGCACTGTTCCTCGAACATGGCCGGGCGCCCGATGCAAATGTCGCCAAGTGGCAGGACCGGATCGAGCCCGTGTGGAAACGGCTTGCTGGCGGCTGCCATCTGACCCGTCCGATCGGTTCAGCCTTTCGCGGGGCCGGGTTTGAAGTCGAACCGCTGGGGCAGGGCTATATGCCTAAGACCCCGAAATTCGCGATGTGGAACGAATGGGGCGTCGCTCGGCGACCGGGTATTTAGGGGCCGGGTATTTAGGCCTCGGGGTTTAGGCATCGGGCATTTGATCTGCGCATAGAAAAAGGGCCGACACTTGGTGCCGGCCCTTTTTCTATGAATGTAGGCTAGGTTTACTCGCCGAAGGTGCGTTGCCACCAGCCACGTTTGCGGCCGCCGCTATCGGCTCCGCCTTCGTCGCTCTCAGCGGCAGGCGCTTCACCGGCATCGCCGTCCGCGCTTTCGCCAGCATCTGCCGCTTTGGCTTTTGCTGCCTTGGGAGCGGCTTCTTCGGTTTCTGCCTTCTTCTTGCGCGGAGCCCGCTTGCGCTTGGGCTTTTCTTCCGGCGCAGCTTCTTCGGCAGGAGCCTCGGTTGCGGGAGCTTCCTCTACAGGAGCTTCCTCAACAGGCGCCTCCACCTTTTTCTTGCGAGGAGCCCGCTTGCGCTTGGGCTTCTCTTCAGCAGGGGCTTCTTCCGTAGGGGCTTCCTCAGGCGTAGCTACTTCAGCAACTGGCTCATCAGCGGGGGCCTCTTCGGCAGGTGCTTCCTCTGAACCTTCTTGCGAAGCCTCATCAGTGCCTTCCTGCTTCTTGCGGCGACCACGGCCACCACGGCGGCGGCGGCGCTTGGGCTTGTCTTCGTTGTCGTTGGCGCCGTCATCTCCGTTTTCGGAGCTTTCGCCGTCTTCCGACTCGTCGCCTTCACCGGCCTCTTCACCATCGCTGCCGTCTTCAGAGCGCTTCTTGTTGCGGCCTCTGCCACCACGGCGGCGGCGGCGTTTCTTTTTCTTGTTGCCGTCGTCATCGTCGTCCCCGTCGTTTTCGGGGCCGAAATCCTCTTCTGGGATGTCGTCATCATCGTCGTCATCATCGACGATCGGTTCGAATTTGGGCGCTTCGGTCGGGCGAGGGCCCGCGCTCGATACGCTCATCTTCGCGCCTTCATCCTCACCCTCGGGCGCGACTTCGACGGTGACGCCATAGCGCTGCTCGATCTCGACCAGCTCGCCGCGTTTTTCGTTGAGCATGTAGATCGCAGCTTCGGTGCTGGCGGCAAGCTTGATAATCGTGCCGCGGCCCTTGGCAGCTTCGTCTTCGATCAGGCGAAGCGCCGACAGACCCGCCGACGAAGCGGTGCGGACAAGGCCCGAACCGTCGCAATGCGGGCATTCGCGCGTTGTCGCTTCGAGCACGCCGGTGCGCAGGCGCTGGCGGCTCATTTCCATCAGGCCAAAGCCCGAAATGCGTCCCACCTGAATGCGCGCGCGGTCGTTCTTGAGCGCGTCCTTCATCGCCTTTTCGACTTTGCGGACGTTGGAATTGTATTCCATGTCGATGAAGTCGATCACGACGAGGCCAGCCATATCGCGCAGGCGCAGTTGGCGGGCGATCTCGCGCGCAGCTTCGAGGTTGGTGTGCAGCGCGGTCTGTTCGATCCCGTGCTCTTTGGTCGAGCGGCCTGAGTTGATGTCGATCGACACCAGCGCCTCGGTCGGGTTGATGATCAGATAGCCGCCCGATTTGAGCTGGACCATCGGATCATACATCGCGCGCAGCTGATCCTCTGCGCCGTAACGCTGGAACAGGGGAACGGGGTCCGAATAGGCTTTCACCCGGCGCGCATGGCTGGGCATCAGCATCTTCATGAAGGCCTTGGCCGATTTGTAGCCCTCTTCGCCTTCGACAACGACTTCCTCGATCTCGCGGTTATAGATGTCGCGGATCGCACGTTTGATCAGATCGCTATCCGAATGGATCAAAGAAGGCGCGGTCGAAGCCAGCGTTTTCTGCCGGATCTCGTCCCACAGCCGTGCGAGGTAATCAAAATCGCGTTTGATCTCGGTCTTTGTGCGGCTGATGCCTGCAGTGCGGACGATCAGGCCCATGCTCTTGGGCAGCGAGAGATCGGAGACGACCTGCTTCAAACGCTTGCGGTCAGAGCCGGAGTTGATCTTGCGGCTGATCCCGCCGCCGTGGCTGCTGTTCGGCATCAGCACGGTGTAACGGCCTGCAAGGCTGAGATAGGTGGTGAGAGCAGCGCCCTTATTGCCGCGCTCTTCCTTCACGACCTGGACGAGCAGTACCTGACGGCGCTGGATAACGTCCTGGATTTTGTAACGGCGACGCAGAGCCATACGCTTGGCGCGCACTTCGTCGACTTCCTTGGCGCGGCTGCGGCCTTTTCCGCCTTTTCCGCCCTTGCCTTGGCGGCCCTGACGTCGGCGACCACGACCGCGGCGGCCACGGCGAGACTTATCCTCGCCATCATCGTCGTTCTCGTCGCTTTCTTCGGAGGATTCGTCGTCGGAATCTTCGTCATCATCGCTATCGTCATCATCGTCATCCGATGTGCCGTCTTCGATGGTGGCGACCTTGTCCTTTTCGGACGTATCGATTTCTTCGAGGCCGTCTTCGGCGAGGTCTTCGGCGAGCGCTTCGGAGCTTTCCTCATCGGCGTCATATTCGTCGCCGGGAGTTACGCCGTCTTCCTCTTCCTCGGCGCGCAGGCGCGCTTCTTCCTCGGCAGCTTCGGCCTCTTCGGCCAACAGCGCTTCGCGGTCGGATTGCGGGATCTGGTAATAGTCAGGGTGGATTTCGCTGAAGGCGAGGAAACCATGACGGTTGCCGCCAAAGTCGACAAAGGCCGCCTGCAAGGAGGGTTCGACCCTCGTGACTTTCGCTAGATAGATGTTGCCTTTGATCTGCTTGTGTTCAGCAGATTCGAAATCGAATTCTTCAATCCGGTTTCCTTTGAGTACCGCCACCCGGGTCTCTTCCGAGTGGCGCGCATCGATTAGCATGCGCGTTGCCATGTAATATTCTCCAAACGCCTCGTCGCAGCGCCGGTGGCAGAGCCAGGCGGCGGCGGGATGGGCGTGTATTGTGTGGGTAATCGGTCTGCCGGAGAGCGAGACCGGTAGTTGCAAAAGCGCGCGCCTGTTTGTGTGTCTGTGTGAACAGGGGCACAGTTAAAGCGGGCGCAATATTCGTGTCTGCTGTGATGGACGTGCGGATTGTATCCGCGAAATACCCGTTGTGGGCCTCGACAAGGTTGCCGCCGCGCGAATGGCGCGGGGATTGTCCTTGCGAGGAGAAACGTCTCGTCACTGCATCAACCTGTGTGTCGCCGACCGCATGAAATAGGGTTGGTCGGACTGTTTGTCAGAAAGCGTGAGCATTGCTGTGATGAAATCACTGCGCGCCCCGTCCCTGTTTTCAGCGCTAGCACCGTGGGTTACGCGCCGCAACTCTATTGCGCTCTTACTACGCAACATCCTAAGCATTCATGATTATGAGTGTGCGCTCGCTTCTCTTGCTGATTGTCGCGGTTCCTGCCTTGCTGCTGGGCGGGGCGGCGGCATTGGGGATGACGATACCCGTGCCCGAATGGGGGCGCGATTACGTGCTGCGCTTTGCGCTCGACCCGCAAGATGCGCCGCTGGACCTGCCCGAGATCGAAGGGCCGGATGATCCGACGCGGCCACTGGTGGTGATTGATGCGGGCCATGGCGGGCGCGATCCGGGATCAGTCGCGGGCGAAGAGGGCGGGGCGCAGGTGCTTGAGAAAGACATTGTTCTCTCGCTTGCGCTGGCGCTGCGGGATGAGTTGCTGGCGGAAGGCGGGATCCGTGTCGCGCTAACCCGCGATGATGACCGGATTATCGTACTGGCCGACCGTCCGCAGATCGCGCGGCAGCTCGGCGCGGACCTGTTCCTCTCGGTCCACGCCGATTCCGCCGGTGATAGGCGCGATGTCGGCGGGGCGAGCATCTACACGCTCTCGAATGAAGCATCGAGCGAGGCCGCCGCGCGCTTTGCCGAGCGCGAGAACGCCGCCGACCGGCTCAACGGGATCACGATTGAAGGGCAAAGCGAGGAGGTCAGCAACATCCTTGTCGAACTCTCGCAGCAGCGCACGCAGGAGGACGCCACCGATTTTGCCTCCCTGATTGCGCGCGAGGGGCAGGGGCGCATCCGTTTCCACCCGCAGCCGCGGCGATCAGCCGAACTCGCGGTGCTGCGCGCACCTGACGTCCCCGGCGTGCTGTTCGAAAGCGGCTTTGTCACCAATGATGCCGACCGTTCGCGGCTGATGACCGAGGAAGGCCGCGCGGAATATGCAGCCGTGCTTGCCCGGGCGATCCGGGTCTATTTCGCGCGCCGCGCCGAACCTTGATAGAGTTTGCGGCAAGCCCGCTAGCATTCTCCCACGAACCGCGATAAATCGCTCAGGTAATGACCGAGACCCCTACAATCGAAGCCGAGAGCCAGACAGCGCTCGACTACTTCCGCTATCGCGCGGCCCGCGATTTTGGCGGCGCGCTGCAATGGTTCCGCGAGAAATGGCGCGCCAGCTGGCTGTTCAAGCTGCTGGCGGCGGGCTTTATCGCGTTCATAGTGTTGTGGGTCGCGATCTGGATCTGGCTAGCGAGCGACTTGCCAGAGGCGGATTCGCTGGTCGATTACCAAACCCCGCTGCCCACCGTTGTGCGCGGGATTGATGGCGAGATCGTCCACTCCTATGCCCGCGAGCGCCGGGTCCAGCTGCAATTCGGCGACTACCCCGATCAGCTCGTCAACGCCTATCTCTCGGCGGAGGACAAGACCTTTTTCAGCCATGGCGGCGTCGATGTAACCGGCACAGCCAATGCGGTGTTCGATTACCTGACCAAATATGGCTCGGGAGAGCGCGCCGTGGGCGGCTCGACCATCACGCAGCAGCTCGCGAAGGTGTTGCTGCTGGGGGATGAGTACTCGGTCACGCGCAAGCTGAAGGAAATGATCCTCGCCAGCCGGATCGAGCAGGTGCTCAGCAAAGAGGAAATCCTCGAACTTTACCTCAATGAAATCCCGCTGGGCCGGCGCAGTTTCGGTGTGCAAGCCGCCGCGCGCGCCTATTTCGACAAGGATGTCGGCGATCTGGAACTGCATGAGGTCGCCTTCCTCGCCATCCTGCCAAAAGCGCCCGAACGCTATGGCCGTGCAGGTGAGGAAGAGGCCGCGATGCAGCGGCGCGATTTCGTGCTCTCGCAGATGGAAGACAATGGCTTCATCACCGCTGCCGAACGTGCAGAAGCCGCCGCGCAGCCGCTGGGCCTTGTCCGCCAGCGTTCAACCCGCAGCGCCGATGCGGGCTATTTCCTCGAAGAAGTACGCCGCCAGTTGATCGCCGACTTTGGCGAAAGCGTCGAGGACGGCGAGAACAGCGTCTATGCAGGCGGCTTGTGGGTGCGCACATCGCTCGACGTCGATCTGCAAAGCGCCGCGCGCGATGCCTTGCGCCGCGGTCTGGTGCGTTATCACGGGCGGCGCGGTTGGTCAGGGCCGATTGCGACGATCCCGATGGAGGAAGGCAATTGGGCGGGTCAGCTCGCCAGTTCCTTCCTGTCGATCAGTTACGAGGATTGGCGCGTCGGAGTTGTGACCCAGCGCAGTGGCTCCTCAGCTACAATCGGCTTCTCCAATGGCGACGAAGCGCCGCTCAGCAGCCTTCCCAATGAGCTCAAGGCAGGCGATGTGATTGCAGTGCAGCCGCAGGGTCAGGGCTATGCGGTGGGCACTCTGCCCGAAGTGCAGGGCGCAATCGTGGTGCAGAACGCGCAGTCAGGCCGTGTGCTGGCCATGCAGGGCGGTTTCGATCACCGCCTGTCGGACTTTAACCGAGCAACGCAGGCCTCGCGCCAACCCGGCTCGACCATCAAGCCTTTCGTCTACGCCACCGGCCTCGATCAGGGCATGACCCCATCGACCGAGATCGATAACACGCGTTACTGTTATTATCAGGGCCGCCAACTGGGTGAAAAATGCATTCGCGGCGGGCGCGCGGGGCAGTTCCCGATGCGTTACGGCCTTGAGCAATCGCAGAACATCATGACGGTGCAGATCGGCATGCAGGCGGGCATGGAGAATGTCGTCGAGACCATCCAGGACCTGGGCATTTCGGACGACCCCGATCCTTATGCCGCGACCTCGCTCGGTGCTGAGGAAACGACCGTTATGCGCATGGTTTCGGCCTATTCCGCGCTCGCCAATCATGGCCGTCTGAACGAACCGACTGTCATCGACTATGTGCAGGACCGCAATGGCAACGTCATTTGGCGCGCAGACAGCCGCAGCTGCAATGGCTGCAACATGGCCGAATATGACGGCAGCGCGATGCCGCGTTTCGGGATCAAGGGCACCGAGGTCATGGACCCGCGCACCGCGTTTCAGGTGATGCACATGCTCGAAGGGGTGGTCACACGCGGAACCGCGACTGTGCTCAACGGCCTAAACCTGCCGCTCTTTGGCAAGACCGGGACCACGACTGGCCCGAAAGATGTGTGGTTCGTCGGCGGCACGCAGCGTCTGGTTGTGGGTTCGTATCTCGGCTTTGACACACCGCGCAATATGGGCGGCTATGCCTTTGGCGGCACGATCGTCGCGCCGATCGTCAAGGACTTCATCGAAAACTCGCGCGATCACTGGTCTAGTCTGCCTGCGATCGCTCCTGATGGCATTCGCATGGTCCGCGTCGACCGGCGCACCGGCAAGCGGGTGATGGATGGCTGGCCTAGCGGCGATCCGCGCGGTGACATCATCTGGGAGGCCTTCAAGCCCGATAGCGAGCCTGAACGTTCAACCCGTCAGGACGAGATCGCCGCCAAACGCGACGAGATCCTCGAACTGATCCGGGCAGGCCGCGAAGGGCGCAGCGATGCGGCAGGCGGCGAGGGCGAGCCAACCAACTTTGCCGAGGAGCAGGGCGGGATTTACTAAGCACCGCCTCTGTTCCTGCGCACAATCAGTGTTCCACTCAACTTTACAATCCGCAGCCCGCCGCTAATCGGGGCCACGCGAAAGACTCATAAGGAATTGCCATGCGGGCCGAGGCCCAAGCCAATATCGACCGGATCACCGCCGCGCTTGATCTGGTGCGCCAATCGCTCGATTGGGAGCGCGCTTTGCGCCGCCTCGACGAGCTGAATGCCCGCGTTCAGGATCCGACCCTGTGGGACGATCCCAAGGAAGCGCAGAAGATCAGCCGCGAGCAGAAACTGCTCGAAAACGCGGTAGGCACGGTGAACGACATCTCCGCCGAAATGGCCGATGCGGTCGAGTTCATCGAAATGGGCGAGGCCGAGGGTGAGGAGAGCATCGTCAATGATGGGCTTGCCAGCCTCGAAAAGCTCGCAGCGCGCGCCGATGCGGACAAGGTGCAGGCGCTGCTTTCGGGTGAGGCTGACGGTAACGACACCTATCTCGAAATCCACGCAGGCGCAGGCGGGACCGAGTCCCAGGACTGGGCCGAAATGCTGCTGCGCATGTATGCCCGCTGGGCCGAACGGCGCGGCTTCAAGGTCGAGACGGTCGAATATCAGGCAGGCGATCAGGCCGGGATCAAGAGCGCGACTTTGCACATCAAAGGCGAGAACGCTTACGGCTATGCCAAGACCGAAAGCGGCGTCCACCGTCTTGTCCGCATCAGCCCCTATGACAGCGCAGCCAAGCGGCACACCAGCTTCTCCAGCGTGTGGGTCTATCCCGTCATCGACGACGATATCGAGATCGAGATCGACCCGAGCGACCTCAAGATCGACACCTACCGCGCCTCGGGAGCAGGCGGCCAGCACGTGAACACGACTGACTCCGCCGTGCGGATCACCCACCAGCCCACCGGCATCGTGGTGGCGAGTCAGAACGACCGCAGCCAGCACAAGAACCGCGCCACCGCGATGAACATGCTCAAAGCGCGGCTGTTCGAACGCGAAATGGCAGAGCGCGAAGCGGCGGCATCAGGTGAGTATCAGGAAAAGAGCGATATCGGGTGGGGCCACCAGATCCGCTCCTACGTCCTGCAACCCTATCAGATGGTCAAAGACCTGCGCACCGGTTGGACTTCGAGTTCGCCTGACAAGGTGCTCGATGGCGAGATCGACGATTACATCTCCGCCGCGCTGGCACAGCGCGTGACCGGCGAGGCTGTCGAAGTGGAGGATGTGGAATGAAGCGGTTAGTGAAATCACTTCTGGTTGGTTGCGCAGGCTGCGCTTTCCTCGCGCCAAGTGTCGCCCATGCCGACGTCGTGATCGGTCCGCGCATCTCCTATTACTTTGATAATTCAAACCTTCGCACGTCCGATCTGGAGGGGCTCCAAGACGCGCGGACAGTGGTCGATGACGAGGTCACAAGAGACCTGCGAACTGCAACCGGTTTTGATGATCTTTCGCTGACCGTTCAGGACAATGGCTCTGCGGCAAACGCAGATCAAGTCGGCTTTGCCATGGTCGGGGCGATGGTCAATTTTGGCGATGATCGTGACCGTTTTACGGTGACGGCGATGGTGGGCAGAGGCGATGCAACAACCGAACTGGTGTCCTCGCGCCAAACCACACTCGAAGTCGCCGATATCAGCTTCAACGAATTGTCTGTGATCCAAACGATCAGTCAGGACGAGATTGACCGTTTCGACGCTGAACTGACGTGGCAAAGGCGCTTGAACGAGAACTTCGCTATCCTTGCCGGCGTCCGGTACGAGCGGCTCGATGTTTCGGGCCAAGGTGAGATCACCATCCAGGAAACCGACGAAATCCGCCAGTTTGTTGCGGAGACGTTGGGCAATGAAGCACCGACCCGCAATCTGGACGGGCAGAGGCAGCCGGCAAGAGTCCTGACAGACCGGAGCCTAGAGACATTCAGCGGGCGTATCGGGGTCACAGCATTCGTTCCGTTCAGCGAGAATGCTGTCGCCTTCTTTTCCGGCATGGTTCACGGCAGCAATCAGCCGAGTGGCGATTTTCGCTCGCAGTTTATCGGACGCAATGGCGAAGTTGTGCGAGAGGAAACTCGCACGGATCGTGGTGAGTGGAGCATGGGCCCCGATTTTGCCGTCGGCGCGCAGTTCATTCTGGCGAACAACCTCGCGCTCGATATTCGCTATCGCGCTATCATGTCATTCCCGATTTCCGGCGATTTCGACTTCAGCGACAGCCGCGTTAATCACGGCGTCAACTTGGGATTGTCATTACGGTTGTGATGGTGGTCCGGCGCTTCCTTGCTTTGATCGGGCTCGCAATGGCGGGCCTCTTACTGCCTGCAAGCGCGCAGGCCGAGGTGAAGGCGCTTCTGATTGGCTCCAACTATGAAAGCGCCGAAAACGAAGCGTTGCGGCTTTCCAATCCGCGCACTGACATCCGGCTTATAAGTTCCGCGCTGCGCACCACCAGCGTTAGCGATCTGACCGTGCTGGAAGAGCCGAGCGCCGAGGAATGGCAGAGCGGCCTCGATGCGTGGCTGGATGCTTTGTCCGGCGATGATATCGGGTTCTTCTACTTCGCCGGGCACGGGTTCCAGATCGAGGGGCAGAATTTCTTGATGAGCTCGGATGGCAAGTCGCTGATCCCGCTTGATTCGCTGGTCACCCAGATAACCGAGCGAGCGCGCGGTGCGGTCATCATCATCGATGCCTGCCGCAACAATCCTTATTTCGACGCCGAGCCGGACGACCAGATCGAAGTGGTCGAGATTTCAGGGCCTACTCGCAGCATCAGCTACGTGACCTTTTCCGATCTGAGCACTGCATCAGGCGGGCTGGCGCAGCTGGCCAATTTGCGCGGGCTTTCGGCAGTCGCGTTCTTCTCAACCGAACCGGGCAATGTCGCCGAAGACGGCCCCGAGCCGGGTAAGGGCAGCCCCTTTGCGATCGAATTTGCCAAGCAGATTGACCGCCGCCAGTCACTCGACGAGGTGTTCCGCAAGACGGCGATTGCCGTGACCGAGCGGACCGAGAATCGCCAGTCGCCATGGCGGCAGGGCGACCTAGCATTTGATGTGTTCGTTTCGGGCATGCGGGCCTTGCCGATCCCATGAGGGCGCTTGTAATCCTTTTGCCCGCGTTGGCGATGCTCGCTGCTTGCGACAGCTTCTTTGCGGCGCCAGAAGACCGCCCCGTTTCCGCGCAGGACTTTCCGCGCCCCGACCGGCCTGTTTCCGAAGTCGTCTCCAACCAGTTCTCCAACGAGGATGCGCGCGATGAGCGCGGCGAGGCTCAGGCGGTCATGGATATGGCTGACATCACCGAAGGGATGACGGTCGCTGATATCGGGGCGGGTGAGGGCTATTACACCGTCCGCCTCGCGGCTCGCGTGGGTGACGATGGACGCGTGCTCGCGCAAGATATTGACCGCGACGCGCTGGAGCGGCTTGGCCGACGCGTCGAGCGCGAGCGGCTAGAGAACATCTCGATCAAGCTGGGTGAGCCGGACAATCCGCAGCTGCCAACTGACAGTTTCGACCGGATATTCCTCGTCCATATGTATCACGAAGTGACCGAGCCTTACGCGTTCCTGTGGCGCATGTGGCCTGCTTTGGCAGAGGGCGGGCAGATCATCGTGGTCGATGTCGACCGGCCCACCAACCGCCACGGTATTCCGCCAAAGCTGCTCTTTTGCGAGTTTGAGGCGATTGGCTACAAGCTGGTCGAATTTGTCGAGCGGCCCGATCTGAAGGGTTATTTCGCGCGGTTCGAACGCGGCGATACGCGCAGTGAGCCCGATATTATCGAGGCTTGCAGCAACGGTTAGGGCTTTGCCCCTTACCCGTGAAACTTCGACATCAGCATCGAGCCGTTGGTTCCGCCAAAGCCAAAGCTGTTGGTCATCACCGTATCCAGCCCGGCATTCTCGACATAGCTGGTGGCAATTTCTTCAGGCTTCAGCGCCGGATCTAGCGTTTCGACATTGATCGAGGGGATGATGAAGTCGTTCTGAAGCGCGAGGAGGCAATAGACTGCTTCCTGCGCGCCGGTAGCGCCCTGGCTGTGCCCGGTCATCGACTTGGTTGAGCTGACCGGCGGGGTCGAGCCGTCTCCAAATACGCGGCGAACCGCTTCGATTTCGCCGACATCGCCGACCGGGGTCGAGGTGCCGTGCGCGTTGATATAGCTGACTTTTCGGTCTTCGCTGAGCGTCTTGATCGCCCCGCGCATCGCCCGCTCGCCGCCTTCGCCTGAAGGGGCAACCATGTCGGCGCCGTCGGATGTGGCGCAGAAGCCGGTGACCTCGGCGTAGATCTTCGCGCCGCGGGCCTGCGCGTGTTCGAGGCTTTCGAGCACAAGGATCGCGCCGCCGCCGCCGATTACGAAACCGTCGCGGTCGGCGTCGAATGCGCGGCTCGCGCGTTCGGGGGTGTCGTTATACTTGCTCGACATCGCGCCCATCGCGTCGAACAGGCACGAAAGCGTCCAGTCGAGCTCTTCACCGCCGCCGCCGAACATCACGTCCTGCAGGCCCAGCGCGATCTGCTGCGCGGCCATGCCGATGCAGTGGAGCGAGGTGGAGCAAGCCGAAGTGATCGAGAAGTTCATGCCCTTGATCTGGTAAGCGGTCGCAAGGTTTGCGCTCACGGTCGAGGACATTGTCTTGGGCACTGCGAACGGGCCAATCCGCTTGGTGCTGTTGTTCTTCAGAACCGTCTGATGCGCGGCGAGCATGGCCGAGGTCGAGGGGCCGCCCGAACCGGCGATCACACCGGTCATCGGATTGATGACGTCCTTTTCCTCAAGACCGGCATCTGCAATCGCCTGACCCATCGCGACATGAGCGTAGGCGGCGCCCGGCCCCATAAAGCGCAGAGTGCGCTTGTCGACATGTTCGGTCAGATCAAGGTCCACCGCGCCCGCAATCTGCGAGCGGAACCCGTGCTCGGCCATATCCTCGTTAAAGGTGATGCCCGATTTGCCCGCTTTGAGCGAGGCCAGCACTTCTGCTGCATTGTTGCCAATCGAGGAGACGATCCCCAGTCCGGTAATGACGACGCGACGCATATTTTCTCAGCCCTGTTTGCCTGTCATTTGCCCCGATCAGGCCTCCGACAGAGCGACTTTCATGTCTTTGACTTGATAGATGGTTTCACCGTCTGCCTCAACGCGGCCATCGGCCACACCCATGGTCAGGCGGCGCGTTTGCACGGCCTTGGTGAAATCGACGTAATAGGTCAGCATCTTGCGATCAGGCCGTACCATGCCGGTGAGTTTGACCTCGCCCACACCCAGCGCATAGCCGCGACCTTTCCAGCCGCGCCAGCCGAGGTTGAAACCGGTCAGCTGCCAAAGACCGTCTAGGCCAAGACAGCCCGGCATGATCGGATTGCCGGGGAAATGGCAATCGAAGAACCAAAGGTCAGGCTGGATATCGAATTCTGCCACGACATGGCCCTTGCCATGCTCACCGCCATCGCCAGAGATGTCGGTGATCCGGTCCATCATCAGCATCGGCGGTTCGGGCAATTGCGCATTGCCGGGGCCGAACAGCTCGCCGCGCGCGCATCTCAGCAGATCATCGCGATCAAAGCTGGTTGGGAAATCAGTCATCCCGGTGTGTCTCCCGATTGGTAATCAAATATTTGTGGCAGCGCCTAGCAGCCTGCATTGGCGAGGAAAAGGGCGCATGGCTTTCTGGTGATAAGTGAATGCGTTTTGCTAAGTGGCGAGCTATAGCGGACGGGAGTTATCACGAGTTTGTTTGAGGGCTGTGATGGAAATTCGCGCAACCGATCTGGGCGAGGCCGAAGTGCTGGCGCTGCTCGAACTGCATCATAGCGAAATGCAGCAATTCTCGCCGCCGGGCACTTGCCATGTGCTTGATCTGGACGGGTTGAAGCAGCCCGGGATCGAAGTCTTTGCGGCTTGGGATGAAGGCCGCCTGCTCGCAATCGGCGCGCTCAAGCAGCATGACGGCTTTGGCGAGATCAAGTCGATGCGCGCTCATCCCGATGCGCGGGGCACCGGCGCGGGCAAGGCAATGCTCGAACATCTGATCGCGCGAGGGCGAGAGTTGGGCCTTGCGCAGATCAAGCTGGAGACGGGTAGAGGCACATTGTTCGAGGCTGCAGTCGGCCTCTACAAAGCGCGCGGATTTGAACCCTGCGGATCGTTTGCGGGATATGTTCCGGGCGACTTCACCCAGTTGTTCGCGCTCGATATCGCATGAGCAAAGCGCCGCCCCTGTCGCTCGGCCTGCGCGAGATCCCGCATGTCCTGCATCTGTGGACGAGCCCCTTTCGCAAAGCGCGGAAGCCTGTTGGCGGAGCTGCGCAAATTGCGGGTCAGCCACTGATCGTAGTGCCGGGGCTGGTCTCCGGCGACCGCACGACTTCGCTGATGCGCCGGTCTTTCGATGCGGCGGGATTTCGGACCTATGGTTCAACATTCCGTCTGCTGACCGGTGTGACGCCTGAACGCATGGCTCGAAGTGAGGCTCGTTTGGCCGAAGTGGTTGAGCAGGAAGGGCGCAAAACGGTGCTGGTTGGGTGGAGCCTTGGTGGGTTGATCTCGCGAGTGCTTGCGCAGCGCCATCCGGATAAGGTTGCGATGGTGGTGACGCTGGGCACTCCCTTCTCAGGCGACAGGCGGGCGAACAACGCTTGGCGACTGTATCACTTGCTCAACGATCACACGGTCGATGCGCCGAGCGTTTCTGATGATATCAGCGTGAAGCCGCCGGTTCATACGGTTGCTATCTGGTCCCCCATCGACGGCGTGATCGCGCCTGAATGCGCGCGGGGTCAGGATGGCGAACGCGACGTGGCAGTCGAAATGCGCGCGCGGCACCTTGCCTTTGGCGCTCAGCCCAAGGCGATTGAGCAAATTGTCGCGATTGTCAGCGAGCAGCTCGCCAACATTGACTAAACTAGCGCGTTGAGCACCTGATCGGGCGGGCGGTGGCCGTCTTTCCAGAACTGGATATTGGCGATCACCTTCTCGCCTGATGCCTCGCGGCCTTCGGCGGTGGCGCTGCCGATATGGGGCAGGGTCATCACATTTGGATGATCGAGCAAGCGGCGGTCGACATTCGGCTCGTCCGGATAGACGTCGAGGCCCGCGCCCGCGAGATGACCGGATTGCAAAGCCGCAATCAGCGCCTCTTGGTCGATCAATTCCCCGCGCGCAGTGTTGATGATGCTCGCGCCCGGTTTCAGCAAAGCGATCCGGCGGGCATCGATCATCCCGCGCGATGCGTCGTTCAGCGGGCAGTGCAGGGTGAGAATATCCGCCTCGCCCATCAGCGCATCGACATCGGCGACAAAGCGCGCACCCAGCATTTGTTCAAGCGCTGCGGGAAGCTGCTTGCGGTTGGTGTAAGCGATCTCAAGGCCAAAGGCGCGCGCGCGGTGCGCAACTGCCTGTCCGATCCGCCCCATACCAACAATGCCGAGCACTTTGCCCGCCAGCTTGCGCCCGAGCATTCCCGAAGGCGCCCAGCCGGTCCACTCGCCGCGCCGCACCAGCGCCGTGCCTTCGCGGATGCGCCGTGGCACGCCGATGATGCCGGCCATCGCGATATCGGCAGTGTCGTCGGTGAAGACGCCGGGCGTGTTGGTAACGATGATCTTGCGCGCGGCGGCGGCTTTCAGGTCGATATGTTCGGTCCCCGCGCCGAAACTGGCGATCAGGCGAAGCCGCTCGCCAGCGCCCGCGATCATCTCTGCGTCGATTCGGTCGGTCACGGTGGGTACCAGCACGTCGCATGTCTGCATCGCCGCGATCAGCTCGTCGCGGGTCATCGGAGTGTCATCCGTGTTGAGCTGCGCATCATAAAGCTCGCTCATCCGCGCTTCGACGCTGGGCATCAGGTGGCGTGTGACCACCACTTTGGGTTTGCCATCGGGGAATTGCGGGGGAGAATGCGGTTCGGCCATAGGCGCAGCGCTAGTGGCATTGGCACGATCCGGTCAAGCGCCCGCGCTGCAAAATGACACAACTCGTAACTTGCTTGGCGAGATGCTTGAAGCACCAGCCGCATGGGCGTTATGGAGACGGTCATGAACGCGCTCAGATTCCCCACCCTTTTTGCACTCCTGCTGGCTTTCGCAGCGAGCCTCACATTCACGCCCGCGCAGGCGCAGGATCGCGAGGTGCCTTATTGGGCAACCTTGCGCTTCGACGAGGTCAATATGCGCGTGGGCCCGAGCGAGCAGTATAAGATCGACTGGGTTTACAAGCGCGAAGGTCTACCGGTGAAGGTCGTGCGGCTGCGCGAAGGTTGGCGACTGGTACAGGACCACGAAGGCGTGCAAGGCTGGATCGCCGCTAGCCAGCTCAGCCCGCGCCTTGGTGCGCTAGTGGTGGGCGAAGGGCTTGCCGATATGCGCGAGGCTCCTTCGGCCAGCTCCGCGCTAAGATGGCACGCGGAGCCGGGCGTTGTCGGAGAGTTGCTGCGCTGCCGTGAGGGTTTCTGCGAGATCGACGTAGGCGGCCGCTCGGGCTGGATCGCGGAAGACCGGATCTGGGGCGCAGGCGAAATGGAACCGGCTGAGTAACGAGCGAGAGTTCCTGCGAAAGCAGGAACCCATCTCCGAAGCGTTGACTGGACTCCTGCTTTCGCAGGAAATCACAAGAGGTCTAGACCAGCTCGACAGCCACCGCCGTTGCTTCACCGCCGCCGATGCAAAGGCTTGCGACGCCGCGCGTCTTGCCTTGCGTCTTGAGCGCATTGATCAGCGTTACAATGATCCGCGTGCCTGATGCGCCGATGGGGTGGCCCAAAGCGGTCGCGCCGCCGTTTACGTTGATCTTTGCGTGGTCGATCCGGATGTCGCGCATCGCGAACATGGCGACGCAGGCAAATGCCTCGTTCACTTCCCAAAGGTCCACGTCGTCGATGCTCCAACCGGCATTGGCGAGGACCTTCTCAATCGCGCCAACCGGAGCAACAGTGAAGTCCTTGGGCTCGCGCGCATGGGCGGCCATGGCGACGACCTTGGCAACTGGCTTGTGCCCGTTTTCGTTGGCAAGGCTCTCGCGCGTCAGGACGACAGCAGCCGCGCCGTCTGAGATCGAGCTGGATGTCGCCGCGGTGATCGTGCCGTCCTTGGCGAAGGCGGCGCGCAGGGTCGGGATCTTGTCCGGGCGGCCGCGGCCGGGCTGTTCGTCTGTATCGACGGTGACTTCACCCTTGCGGGTCGAGAAGGTCACGGGAACCACTTCGTCAGCAAACGCGCCGCTTTCAATCGCGGCATTGGCGCGGGAGAGCGATTCGATCGAGTAAGCGTCCTGCTCTTCGCGGGTCAGCTGGTATTCGTTGGCTGTGTCCTGAGCGAATGTGCCCATCGCGCGGCCTTCCTCATAGGCGTCTTCCAGCCCGTCGAGGAACATGTGGTCATAGGTGGTGTCGTGGCCAATCCGCGCGCCGGAGCGGTGCTTCTTGAGCAGGTACGGCGCGTTGGTCATGCTTTCCATCCCGCCTGCGACGACATAATCGACGCTGCCGCTAGCGAGTGCTTCTGCGCCCATAATGACGGTCTGCATACCGCTGCCGCACACTTTGTTGACCGTGGTTGCCTGGACAGAGGTCGGCAGGCCTGCCTTGACCATGGCTTGCCGCGCAGGGGCCTGACCCAGACCTGCGGGAAGAACACAGCCCATATAGGCGCGGTCAAACTTCTCGCCCGCAACACCCGAGCGCTCGACCGCAGCCTTCACTGCCGTCGCGCCCAGATCAGTCGCCGAAACATCCGCCAGCGCGCCTTGCATGCCGCCCATTGGAGTGCGCGCATAGGAAAGAATGACAATTGGATCGGCGGCGTTGAACTGGCTCATGGCGGCTTCCTTATCGGGAGAGGGTTTGATCGGCGCTGCTGTAATACCGCAGTGCAGCATTGGCAATTGCTGAGCTGCGACTTGCCAGCGCAGAGTCTTTCGGCAAGAACCCATGGCAAATCGAAACGAATTTACCGGGAGAACAATAATGGCCGATGACCGCCGCGAGGAACTCGAAGCCCTGCTTAGGCGCCAACGCGATGCCTTCACCGCTTCGCGTCCAGAAAACATGTCGATGCGCAAGGACCGGATCAAGCGCGCAATGGCGCTGGTCAAGGATCACGGCGAGAATCTGTGCAAGGCCATGAGCGCCGACTTCGGCAATCGCGCGATGGAACAGTCGATGCTGACCGACATCGCCGCGACCGTGGGAGCGGGCAAGCACGCGCTCAAGAATATGGACAAGTGGGCCAAGACGTCGAAGCGTTCGGTCCAGTTTCCGCTCGGTCTGCTGGGTGCGAAGGCAGAGGTTCGCTACGAACCCAAGGGTGTGATCGGCATTCTCAGCCCGTGGAACTTCCCTGTGCAACTCGCCTTCGGTCCGCTGATGCAAATTCTGGCAGCGGGCAATCGCGCGATGATCAAGCCAAGCGAATTTACCGAGCGCACCAGCCTGTTGATGGCTGAGCTCACTCAGGAATATTTCACCCCTGACGAAGTGGCCATCGTGACAGGTGGGCCGGAAGTCGCCGCCGCATTCTCTTCGCTGTCTTTCGATCATCTGGTCTTCACCGGATCGACCGCCACCGGTCGCCGGGTTATGGAATCGGCGTCCAAGAACCTCGTGCCCGTCACGCTGGAACTGGGCGGCAAGTCGCCGGTCATCATGGGCCGCAGCGCCGACTACGCCAAGGCGGGCGAGCGGATTGCGCTGGGCAAGATGATGAATGCCGGCCAGATCTGCCTCGCGCCTGACTATATGTATGTGCCTGAGGATAAGCAGGACGAAGCCGTCGCAGGTGTGACCAACGGCGTTTCCGCCATGTATCCGACCTTGCTCGAAAATGATGACTACGCCTCGATCGTGTCGGACCGCCATTTCGAGCGGCTTCAGGGTATGGTCGAAGACGCGCGCGACAAGGGCGCGGAAGTGATCGAGGTCAATCCGGGCAATGAAGACTTCTCCAACGCCAACCAGCGCAAAATGCCGCTCACCATTCTCAAGAATGTAACCGAGGAAATGACCGCGATGCAGGAGGAAATCTTCGGCCCGGTCCTGCCGGTCAAAACCTATCGCGCGGTTGATGAGGCGGTCGATTACGTCAACGAGAATGACCGTCCGCTGGGCCTCTATTACTTTGGCGAGGACAAGTCTGAGCAGGAGCGCGTGCTGACCCGCACGATTTCCGGCGGCGTGACCACCAATGACGTGATCTTCCACATCTCGATGGAGGAACTGCCCTTTGGCGGAGTCGGTCCGTCGGGGATGGGCAGCTATCACGCGATCGAGGGCTTCCGCGAGTTCAGCCATGCACGCGCAGTCTATCACCAACCCAAGATCGACATCGCCAAGCTCGGCGGGTTCAAACCTCCCTATGGCAAGGCAACCGAGAAAGCCGCTGCCCAGATGATGAAATGAGGGCGCTCCTTGCTGCAACGCTCGCGCTAACGCTCGCTGCACCGGCCCTCGCAACCGAGCCGCCGGAGTGGCGCGCGGTGAATGCCGAAACCGGCCAGATCAGCGATGTCGAAGGGCTGGAGGCGCTTGCCGAGGCCTTCCCCGACAGCGGATCGGTGCGTTTGCGAATGCTCCAGCCACTGCTTGCTGCGGGCGAGACGGACAAGCTGCTGGAGGTTCTCGCTTGGCTACAGGCGCGCGGCTATGTCTTCAGCGAAGGCGCGCAGGCGCAAATCCCGCAGCTGGTCGGCGAAGACTATGGCGAAGCGGCGAGGGCGCTGCTTATCCAGCAAGCTGAAGTGATTGAGGCGAGCATGGTGGTGGCTGAAACACCACCTGAGGCGGGATTGGTTGAAAGCGTTTTTGCCCCATCAGACGAAGAGACCTATATTGTCACTTCGATTACAAGCAATTCGATCTGGGTGAAGTTGTCCGACGCGGATGAATGGTTCGAAGTGGCTTTGCCCACCGCCAATGACCTCTCGGGCATTGTGTCGGAACCGTCAGGTGAAATCGGATGGGTGGCCTCCGCCAACCTCGACGATTCGGAGGATGGCCAAGAGCTTTTTACCGGCTTGATCGCGCTCACTGGAAACCCTGATAATTCTCCGCGGGTTTCAGCACCCGAAGGCGCGGCGCTGTCTGATTTGGTTTGGGTCGGTGATGGTACAGTCTACGCGAGTGATCCAATAAATGGCGGTGTCTATGCCAAACCCAACGGTGCGACCGAGTTGGCAACACTCGTCCCGCCCGGCACATTCCGCTCCCCCCAAGGCTCCGCTGTCAGCGAAGACGGCGCGCGGCTCTATATCAGCGACTATCGCTACGGCCTCGCCATCATCGACATTGCCAGCGGAGAAGTCTCGCGGCTTGCCAGCGATGTTCCGGTGCTGCTTGACGGCGTGGACGGGCTTTGGCGGCATGGCGAAGAGCTGATCGCGGTCCAGAATGGCACTTCGCCGATGCGGATCAGTGCGTTCACGCTCTCCGAAGACGGCACCCGCATCACCTACGCGCGCATCCTTGAACAAGCGCATAGCGAATGGACCGAGCCTTTGGGCGGCAGCATTTCGGGCGATGCGCTCGTCTATGTCGGCACCGGCCAATGGGACCGCTATTCGCTTGGCCAACTGCGCGAAGGGATGGAGGCAATCCCCACGCAAATCCGCAGATTGCCACTGGGTAGCGAGCCGGATTGACTCTTTCACAAAAACCACTTCGGTTTTCTGCAACAGATATGTGACGCTTTGCCCGAGTCGGACCCTTGCGCGGTGGCAATGACCGTCCTAGAGGCGTGGCAATTGGGACTTAGCTAGCCAGGAAATCCCCGTGGTAGACCTCGAACAGTATCTGCCGATACTGATCTTCATCTTCATCGCATTCGGACTGTCGGTCCTGTTTGTGTTCCTGCCGATGGGCGTTTCGCGCCTGACCGGCGCACACAACCCCGATGCCGAGAAACTCTCTGAATATGAATGCGGATTTCCCGCTTTCGAGGATGCGCGCAGCCAGTTTGACGTGCGCTTTTACCTCGTCGCGATCAGCTTCATCATCTTCGATCTCGAAGCCGCCTTTCTGTTCCCCTGGGCTGTCAGCCTGGGTGAGACGGGCTGGGTGGGCTGGATCGGCATGATGACCTTCCTCGGCATCCTCGCCATCGGCCTTGCCTATGAGTGGAAGAAGGGAGCCCTTGATTGGGAATGAGGCACTGCGCATGAGCACTATTATCACGCCCCCTACCAGCCTGCCTGATGTAAGCGCGCTCGAAACCGCGCAGCCGGGCGAAGTGCGCCATCCCGATGCGGACTATTTCCACGCGCTCCAGACAGAGGTGAATGACAAGGGCTTCCTCGTCACGTCGACCGAGGACCTGTTTCAATGGGCGCGCACCGGCTCGCTCTGGTGGATGACATTTGGCCTCGCGTGCTGCGCGGTCGAGATGATCCATGTGAACATGCCGCGTTACGACATGGAGCGTTTCGGCGCTGCCCCGCGCGCTTCCCCGCGCCAGTCGGACGTGATGATCGTCGCGGGGACTTTGTGCAACAAGATGGCTCCCGCCATGCGCAAGGTTTACGACCAGATGTCCGACCCGAAATATGTAATTTCGATGGGCAGCTGCGCCAATGGCGGCGGCTATTACCACTATTCCTACAGCGTCGTTCGCGGCTGCGACCGGATTGTGCCGGTGGACATTTATGTGCCCGGTTGTCCTCCGACTGCCGAAGCGCTGCTTTACGGCGTGATGCAATTGCAGCGCAAAATCCGCCGCGCCGGAACGATCGAGCGATAGGAGCGGGACTGTGATACGTTTGAAGCTCGCCTTAGGACTCGCGCTCGCCGCCAGTTTGGCTGTGCCAACGGGCGCGGCACTTGCGCTTGAGGCACTTGAGGAAGCTGGCGAAAGCGATCAGGTCACGGTGATCGAATTCGAAGCTGGCGGTTTCATAACTCGCGTACAGATGCCGTGCGAAGACCCGCAGGTCGTATCTGATGATGGATCGGGCGCGCAGACCGGCCTTTGCCTCACCGAAGACCGGATGTTCATATTCGTGACCTCGCTGGGTGTCCCGGCGGACAGCGGAAATCCGATGTCTTCTGATTTTGATGCAACCTATGAACAGATCGAGAATTCGTCTGACACCGTTTCGCTTGACCAGCGTGTCGTGGATGGGCGGCGGATTATGGAAGCTGCGCGCGGTCCAGATCCGGTTTTCGGATTGATGCGAGCAATTGAGTTCGCGCCTGAAGGTGTTGCCTATGCGGTCACCATGACTGACGGCGACGCAAGCAATCCGCTTTCCGAAGAAGAAAAGCAGGTAATGCGCGACTTTGTTGCATCGCTGGAGGTGGCTGAATGATCGCGGCCCAGCCTCAAATCGAATCAACCGCAGCGTGCCTGTTGGTGCGTGATGTGCGAGCTTCAGCGAAATATTATGCTGAGAAACTTGGCTTTGTTGCGCCGCAGCTGTGGGGCGAGTCTGACGCGAGCTTTGCAATCCCCCAGCGCGATGGCCAGGCGATTATGATTGCGCGAGCTAACGACGGCAAATCACTCCACGCCAACTCAAGCGATTTCGGCATGTTCAGCGCCTATTTCTGGGTTCGCAATGTTGATGAATTGCATGAAGAATTCGTCGCAAATGGTGCCGATATCACCGAAGAGCCTACAGATCGCCCCTATGGTATCCGCGAAATCTATGTCCGTGATCTCGACGGGCATCTGATCTGCTTTGGCAGTGACATTGATGAGGTTCAGCACTGATGGCAGTCCTCCATTCCGCCCCCAAATTCGCCTCGAACGAAGGCGTGATCGACACTCTGACCAAGGCGCTTGGTGCCTCGGTGCTCGGCGCTGAAGAGCGTCATGGTGAGATCATCCTTACCGTCAAGCGCGAGAGCGTCGAGGATGTGCTGCGCACGCTTCGTGACGATCACGAATATCAGCAGATGATGGAAATCGCAGGCGCGGATTACCCGGATCGCGCAGAGCGATTCGAAGTCGTCTACATGCTGCTCTCGCTCACGAAGAACCACCGCATCATGGTCAAATGTTCGACCGATGAAGCGACGCCGGTTCCAACCATCACAACGCTTTGGCCCAATGCGGGCTGGTTAGAGCGCGAAGTGTTCGACCTTTACGGAGTGGTGTTCTCGGGCAATTCCGACCTGCGCCGCATCCTCACCGATTACGGCTTTGAAGGGCATCCCTTCCGCAAGGACTTCCCGATGACCGGCTATACCGAGCTGCGTTACTCCGAGGATGAAAAACGCGTAGTCTATGAGCCGGTGGAGCTGCCGCAGGACATGCGCACATTCGACTTCCTCTCACCGTGGGAAGGTGCGGACTACGTGCTTCCCGGCGATGAGAAGGCTGATGACGAGAAAGGGGGCGACAAGTGAGCGTCCAAATCGAAGAATCGCCCACTACCCAGGGCGATGTCATCACCAATTACACGATCAATTTCGGTCCCCAGCATCCGGCGGCGCATGGCGTGCTGCGGATGATTATGGAGCTGGACGGCGAAGTGATCGAGCGCGTCGATCCGCATGTCGGCCTGCTCCATCGCGGCACCGAGAAGCTGATCGAGCAGAAGACCTATCTGCAGGCGCTGCCGTATTTTGACCGCTTGGATTACTGCTCGCCGCTGTGTCAGGAGCACTCCTATGTTCTGGCGATCGAGAAGCTACTCAACATCGAAGTGCCGGAGCGCGCGCAATATCTGCGTGTGCTGTTCGCTGAGCTGACCCGCATCTGCAACCACATGCTCAATATCGGTGCGCATGTGATGGATGTCGGCGCGATGACGCCGAACCTGTGGGTGTTCGAGCTGCGTGAGGATTGCCTCAACTTCTTCGAACGCGCCAGCGGCGCGCGGATGCACTCGGCCTGGTTCCGTCCCGGCGGCGTGCATCAGGATGTGCCTGAAAAGCTGCTGGTCGATATTGGCGACTGGCTCGACAACCGGTTCTTCCAGCTGTTCGACGACGCGATGAGCCTGGTGATCGACAACCGCATCTTTAAACAGCGCAATGTCGATATCGCCGTGGTCAGCCGCGATGATGCGGTCGCATGGGGCTTCAGCGGCCCGATGATCCGCGCAGCCGGCATCCCGTGGGATCTGCGCAAGTCGCAGCCCTACGACGTCTATGACCGTATGGAATTCGATATTCCGGTCGGCACCAACAGCGACTGCTACGACCGCTTCATGGTCCGCGTGAATGAAGTGCGCGAGAGCGCCAAGATCATCAAACAGTGCATCCGCGACATGCCGCAAGGTCCGATCGCGAGCACCGACGGCAAAGTCTCTCCGCCCAAGCGCGGCGAGATGAAGCAGTCGATGGAGAGCCTGATCCACCACTTCAAGCTCTACACCGAAGGCTTCCACGTGCCCGCGGGCGAAGTCTATGTCGCGACCGAAAGCCCCAAAGGCGAGTTCGGCGTCTATCTCGTCAGCGACGGCACCAACAAGCCATACCGCTGCAAGATCCGCCCGACGGCCTTCTCGCACCTTCAGGCGATGGACATGATGAGCAAAGGCCACATGCTGCCTGATGCGACCGCGATTTTAGGCGCGATTGATGTGGTGTTCGGGGAGTGTGACCGGTGAGGAAGTCAACACTCATCATGATCGGTCTGATCCTCACCGCCATCGTTAGCGGGCCGTTGATTTTCTACGGCTTGTTATCGGCGGGCAATGTGGGCGTGTTCGAAAACGCGCTCGACAACTTCTGGTGGATCGCAGGCGCGGCAATTGTCTTCATCGTAGTCACCTGGATCTCGATACTGGCCATCGGCAATCTCGCGCTCAAGGCAGACTCACACAAGGAACAGCGTGATGGCTGACCGCACACCCGCACCCGACACACCCGAACTGCGCGCGCGCTGGGGCTCTTTTGCTTGGACGAAAGAGAACAAGGCCAAGGCGGATTATCACATCGCCAAATATCCCGAGGGCCGCCAGAAATCGGCGGTGATGCCGCTGCTCGACCTGGCGCAGCGTCAGGTTGGCACAGAGACGGATACGCAGGGCTGGCTGCCGCTGCCGGTGATCGAATATGTCGCCGCCTATATCGACGTGCCGGTGATCCGCGTGCTCGAAGTCGCGACCTTCTACTTCATGTACAATATGAAGCCGGTCGGGAAATATCACGTGCAGGTTTGCGGCACGACGCCGTGCATGCTGCGCGGGTCGGACGACATCATCAGCGCGTGCAAGAAACGCGGGATGGAGTTCGGCAAGGTCTCTGAAGACGGGTTGTGGACCCTCACCGAAGTCGAATGCATGGGCAATTGCGCGACCGCGCCGATGGTCCAGATCAATGACGACAATTACGAAGACCTGACGCCAGAGCGGCTCGACACGGTTCTCGACGCGCTGGCCAAGGGTGAGCAGCCCAAGACCGGCACACAAGAGCCGGGCCGTCACACTTCCGAGCCCAAGGGCGGCGTCACAAGCCTTCCCGAAATGGTTGATGCCAATCACGATTATCGGGGTGATTGGTGATGGAAAAGCAGCAGGGCTACCGCGCACTCGGCATTTCGTTCTTCTCGCTTGGCGCGAGCCTTGCGGTCGTATTCGGCCTGACGCTGGGCTGGGCCTTTGCGCCTATCGGCCTGAGTTTCTTCGCGCTGGGCCTGATCTTCTTCAACATGAAGGGTGATGAAGAATGAACGGCGGCACTCTCGCTTTGTTGATCGCGGGCCTGTTCTGCTTTGGCGCGGGCGCATATCTGGCTGCGACGGACAACCGCACAACCGGCATTGCTCTGATGAGTATGGGATTGATTTTTCAGGTTTTGACCCTGCGCCAGCTCAAGCTGGCCCGAACCGGTCAAGCACGGAAGGATAATGGCGATGCTGGCTGATAAGGACCGCATCTTTACCAATGTCTATGGCTTCCAGGATTGGGGGCTCAAGGCAGCGCAGGCGCGCGGTGATTGGGATAACACCAAGGCGCTGATCACGCGCGGGCAAGACGCGATCATCGATGAGATCAAGGCCAGCGGTTTGCGCGGGCGGGGCGGGGCAGGTTTCCCCACCGGCCTCAAATGGTCGTTCATGCCCAAGGAAAGCAAGGATGGTCGCCCGAGTTTCCTCGTCATCAATGCCGACGAATCCGAGCCAGGCAGCTGCAAGGACCGCGAAATCCTGCGCCACGATCCCCACAAGCTGGTCGAAGGCGCGCTGGTTGCGGGCTTCGCGATGCGTGCGCGGGCGGCATACATCTATATCCGCGGCGAGTTCATCCGCGAGGCTGAGACGCTTCAGGCCGCTATCGATCAGGCCTATGAAGCCGGGTTGATCGGCAAGAATGCGAGCGGATCGGGCTTCGACTTCGACGTCTTCATGCATCGCGGCGCGGGCGCTTACATCTGCGGCGAAGAAACCGCGATGATCGAAAGCCTCGAAGGCAAGAAAGGCCAACCGCGCCTCAAACCGCCATTCCCGGCGGGCGCTGGTCTCTATGGCTGCCCGACCACGGTGAACAATGTCGAGAGTATCGCAGTTGTGCCCACGATCCTGCGGCGCAGCGCGACATGGTTCAGCTCTTTCGGGCGCGAGAACAATGCGGGCACCAAGCTGTTCCAGATCAGCGGCCATGTCGAAAACCCCTGCGTCGTCGAGGAATCGATGAGCATCTCCTTCGAAGAGCTGATCGAGAAACATTGCGGCGGCATTCGCGGCGGGTGGGACAATCTGCTGGCAGTGATCCCCGGCGGCTCGTCTGTTCCGCTCGTGCCTGCGGACCAGATCCGTCATGCTCCAATGGACTTTGATGGGCTGAAAGAGCTTGGCTCGGGCCTTGGCACAGCTGGCGTGATCGTAATGGACAAATCCACCGACATCGTGCGCGCGATCAGCCGCCTCAGCTACTTCTACAAGCACGAAAGCTGCGGCCAGTGCACACCCTGCCGTGAAGGCACGGGCTGGATGTGGCGCGTGATGGAGCGCCTACGCACCGGCGATGCGGCTATCGAAGAGATCGACATGCTGCACGAAGTGACCAAGCAGGTCGAAGGCCACACAATCTGCGCGCTGGGCGACGCGGCGGCATGGCCAATCCAAGGCCTGATCCGCCACTTCCGTCCCGAGCTGGAAAAGCGCATCCACGAGCATAACGCGCAATTTGCGGAGGCTGCGGAGTAGATATGCCTAAAGTCACCGTAGACGGCGAAGAGATCGAAGTCCCGGCGGGCGCGACTGTCTTGCAGGCGTGTGAGCTTGCGGGGAAGGAAATCCCGCGTTTCTGCTATCATGAGCGGCTGAGCATTGCGGGCAATTGCCGCATGTGTCTGGTCGAAGTGAAGCCTGGCCCGCCGAAGCCGCAGGCCTCCTGCGCGCTCCCAGCCGGTGAAGGTCAGGAAATCCGCACCGACACTCCGATGGTCAAGAAGGCCCGCGAAGGGGTGATGGAGTTTCTCCTCATCAACCACCCGCTCGACTGCCCGATCTGCGATCAGGGCGGCGAATGCGACCTTCAGGATCAGGCGGTTGCCTATGGTCGCGGCTCTTCGCGTTACGAGCGCGAGAACAAGCGCGCTGTGACCGAAAAGAGCATGGGTCCGCTGATCAAGACGATCATGACCCGCTGCATCCACTGCACACGCTGCGTGCGCTTCTCCGAGGAGATCGCGGGCGTGGACGAGATCGGCGCGCTTTATCGTGGCGAGGATATGCAGATCACGACTTATCTCGAACAGGCCGCGAAGCACGAGCTTTCCGCCAATGTGATCGATCTGTGCCCCGTGGGCGCACTGACATCGCGTCCCTATGCGTTCGAAGCGCGTCCGTGGGAGCTGAAGCGCACGCTCAGCATCGACGTGTCCGACGCGGTGGGCGCGAATATCTCGCTGCACTCCAAGGGCCGCGAAGTCATGCGCGCACTTCCGCGCATCAATGACGACGTCAACGAGGAATGGCTATCGGACAAGGGCCGCTATCAGGTCGATGGCTTGACCAAGCGCCGTCTGGACAAGGTGTTTATCCGCAAGGGCGGTAAGCTCACTCAGGCAGACTGGGTTGAGGCGTTTGAGACAATCGCCACGCATCTGGGCGATGACAAAGCCTCAATCGCGGCGGTTGCAGGCGACATGGTCGATTGCGAAACCATGTTCGCGGCCAAGACTTTGCTCAAGGCATGCGGTTCCTCGCTGGTCGAGGCGCGCCAGACCGGCATGACTTACGACGTATCGAACATCGCGGCGGTGAATTTCAACTCGACGCTGGCCGGCATCGAGACGGCAGACGCGATCCTGATCGTCGGCAGCCACATCCGCTGGGAAGCCGCTTTGGTGAATGCGCGCATCCGCAAGGCAGTGAAGGCTGGCGCGAAGGTCTTTGTGGTCGGTCCCGAATGGGAAGCGACCTATCCGGCTGAGCTCCTAGGCGAAGACCTGAAGGTACTGAACCGCGTTCCCAAGGCTTTGGGCGATGCGATGAAAGCCGCTGAGCGTCCGGCAGTGATCCTTGGAGGAGCGGCTTTGGCGAATGGTGCGCTTGGCGCGGCGCTCAAGCTGGTCGACAAGTTTGGCCTCGTCAAAGATGGCTGGAACGGCTTCAACGTACTGCATATGAGCGCGGCCCGCATGGGCTCGCTGATGCTCGATTTCACGGTCGAAGGCGGCATGGCAGACCTCGCCAAAGCGGCGCCCAAAGTGGTGCTGAGCCTCGGCGCTGACGAGATGAACCACGAGCCGTTCGCGGACAGCCTCAAGGTCTATATCGGCCATCACGGCGACAAAGGCGCGCATGCGGCGGATGTGATCCTGCCCGCGGCTTCCTATGCCGAGAAAGACGGCACCTACGTGAATACCGAAGGCCGCGTGCAGTTTGCGGAGAAAGCCGTGTTCGCACCGGGTGATGCACGCGAAGACTGGACAATCCTGCGCGCGCTCGCCGATGCGCTGGGTGTGAGCGTCGGGTTTGACAGCTTCGCCGAATTGCAGGCGGCGATGATCGCCGAAGTGCCTGCTTTGGGCGAAGAAGGTCTTGCAGATTACGGCAAGCTGCCGAAAGCTGACAGCAGCGCCAAAGCGGAAGGCTCGATTGGGGCCTATCCGATCAAGGACTTCTACCTCACCAACCCCATCGCCCGCGCCAGCACGGTGATGCAGCAATGTTCAGCAGAACTGCTCCACGGCGATGAGATGAAGGAGGCTGCGGAATGACCGAGCTTCCCCCATTCCTTCGGCGCTTGCCTTATGTGTTTTACACTCTCGCCATCCTCGTCGGGGCGTGGCGAGTGTTCAATGAAATCAGTATGATAAACGCAACTTATGCCTATGCTGGCGATGTTGGCGGGTTCGACGATGCGCGGTGGATTGCCCGCTCGACGGCTTACTATTGGGGATTTGTCGAGATGGCATATCTCGTTTCCAGCGGCGCGGTCATTCATGTGCTCGTCGCGATTTACGACAAGGTGAAAGGGCCGGGCGTATGACCGAGTTCTTCCAATCGTTCGGCATGTCCTACGAATGGGCATGGGGTGTTGCCACCATTGCTGGGATTCTGCTGATCGCTCTGCCGCTGATGCTGGCGGTGGCGATGGTGATCTATGTTGATCGCAAGGTGCTCGGCGCGATCATGCTGCGGCGCGGGCCCAATGTGGTGGGGCCGTTTGGCCTGCTTCAGAGTTTTGCGGACGGCCTCAAAGTCTTCCTGCAAGAGACGATCATTCCCACGGCCGCGAATAAGGGCATCTTCCTGCTCGCGCCTATCATCACCTTTACCGTGGCGCTGGCAGCATGGGCGGTGATCCCGTTCGATGCGGGCGTGGTGCTGGCCGATATCAATGTCGGGCTGCTCTACATCCTCGCGATCAGCTCGCTGGGCGTTTACGGCGTGGTGATGAGCGGTTGGGCGTCGAATTCCAAATACCCGTTCTTCTCGGCCATGCGCGCCGCCGCGCAGATGATCTCTTACGAGGTCTCGATCGGCTTCATCCTCGTCTGCGTCGTCCTGTGGGCGGGCACGTTCAACATGAGCGGTATTGTCGAGGCGCAGCGCGGACACGGATTTGGCGTGGTCAACGGGTTCTACTTCAACCTTCTGCTCTTCCCGATGTTCGTGGTGTTCTTCATCTCGGCGCTGGCAGAGACAGCACGCGCACCCTTCGATCTGACCGAAGCCGAGTCCGAACTCGTCGCCGGCTACCAGACCGAATATTCGAGCATGGCCTTCGCGCTGTTCTGGCTGGGTGAATATGCGAACATCCTGCTGATGTGCTCGCTGTGCACCCTGCTGTTCTTCGGCGGGTGGCTGCCACCGTTCGAATGGGCGCCGCTATACTATGTGCCGGGCTTCATCTGGTTCCTGCTCAAGACCTTCATGTTCTTCTTCATGTTCAGCTGGATCTGGGCGACCGTGCCGCGTTATCGCTATGACCAACTGATGCGGCTTGGCTGGAAGGTGTTCCTGCCGATGAGCCTGTTCTTCGTCGCGGCGATCAGCGGCTACCTGATGGCGACGGGGCATTTCGGATGATTGGCATTCTTGTGCTTGCGTTGCTGTCAGTCAATTCACCTGGTGAGCAGGGTGGCGAAGAGTTTCACCTCTGGTCGTGCGCTATGAGTGAAGGCTCGTCGTCGCGGATAGGGTCATCGGCACCTCGGTTTCTGCTCGCATACTATTACCCCGAACCAACCGGAGGTCAGACGCGACCATTTCAGGTTGCTGAAGGCGATAACTCACCGGCTTATCCAGATGGATATATCTATTTTTCCGAACCCGAAGGTAGTCAAACGCAGCTGATAAATCTGGCTGAGGGCGGCGACCGACTTGTCGAGCATACTACAAGCTTTGTCGAGAGTATCGGTCCGTCTGGAGACACCAGCTTGGTTTTCAGGAGTGCGGACGAGATCGTGTTCCGGATCAATACCGGACCGATGGTTCCCAATGAAGGCGGAAACTTTGCTGGAGCATATGCAGACGTGAAGTTTTACCCTTGGTCGCCGGACGGCAGGAAGTTAAGCGGCAACTGTGCGGTGATGAGAACGCCAGATCCTGAGGCCGCGCTCGACGAAATTCGCGAGGTCAGGAGATAGACATGACCACCGCAACCCAGCTCCTCAAATCGTTCACCTTGTGGGAATTTCTCAAGGCGCATGCGCTGACCTTGAAGTATTTCTTCAAGCCCAAGGTGACGATCAACTATCCGTTCGAGAAGTCGCCGCTTTCCCCGCGTTTCCGCGGTGAGCATGCGCTGCGCCGCTATCCCAATGGCGAAGAGCGCTGCATTGCGTGCAAATTGTGCGAGGCCGTTTGCCCCGCGCAGGCGATCACGATCGAGAGCGAACCGCGAGAAGACGGCAGCCGCCGTACCACGCGCTATGACATCGACATGACCAAGTGCATCTATTGCGGCTTCTGTCAGGAAGCCTGCCCGGTGGATGCCGTGGTCGAAGGGCCGAATTTCGAATACGCCACCGAAACCCGCGAGGAGCTGCTTTATGACAAGGCCAAGCTGCTGGCGAATGGTGACAAGTGGGAACGGGCCATCGCGGCCAATCTTGAAGCCGACGCACCCTACCGTTAAGGGCGCGGCGAACGGATAACGGGACATATGATACAAGCATTAGCCTTCTACCTGTTTGCAGGACTGGTCATCGCAAGTGCGGTGATGGTCATCATGTCGCGCAATCCGGTGCATTCGGTCCTGTGGCTGATCCTCGCCTTCTTCAACGCTGCTGGCCTGATGGTGCTGGTGGGCGCGGAGTTCATCGCGATGCTGCTGGTGATCGTCTATGTCGGCGCGGTGGCGGTGCTGTTCCTGTTTGTGGTGATGATGCTCGACATCGATTTTGCCGCGATGCGCGCCAGCTTCATCAAGAATTTCCCGCTGGGGATCGCGATTGCGTTTATCCTGCTGGCCGAGCTGGTGCTGGGGCTGGGTGCTTACACCGCAGGCGGGATCGAGTTGGGCACGCCCGATGGCATGGCGGCAACTCGCGAAGGTGTTAGCAATATCGAGGCTATCGGGGCGCTTCTCTACAAGCCTTATATTATTCTGTTCGAGATCGCCGGGATCATCCTGCTGGTCGCGATGATCGGCGCGATTGTCCTCACCCACCGCGAGCCCAAGCCGGGTGCGCGTGGCCGTCAGGACATTGGCAAGCAGATCGCGCGCCGTCCCGAAGAGGCGACGCAAATGAAGAACCCCGAAGTGGGCAAGGGGGTCGAGCTATGATCGGCGTCGAACATTACATCGTCGTGGGCGCGATCCTGTTCGTGCTTGGCGTGTTGGGCATCTTCCTCAACCGCAAAAACGTGATTGTTATCCTGATGGCGGTCGAGCTGATCCTGCTGGCAGTGAACATCAACCTCGTCGCATTCAGCGCGTTTATGGGCGATCTGGTGGGTCAGGTCTTTGCCATGATGGTGCTCACAGTCGCGGCGGCAGAGGCGGCCATCGGGCTTGCCATTCTCGTCATCTATTATCGCGGACGCGGCACAATCGCGGTCGACGATGTGAACCGGATGAAGGGATAAGAGCCGGTGGACACGATCCTCATCATCGTCTTTGCGCCGCTGCTGGCGGCAATCATTGCGGGGCTGGGCAACCGGATGCTCGGCAATATGGTCACCAAGTCGATCACGACCGGTGCGCTGTTCCTGTCGGCAGGCCTGAGCTGGCCGATCTTCCTCGGCTTCCTCAACGGGACCGAGACCGCGCATGTCGTCCCTGTGCTGCAATGGGTGCAGTCGGGCACGCTCAGCTTTGACTGGGAGCTGCGCGTCGATGCGCTGACCGCGGTGATGCTGGTGGTCATCAACACCGTCTCCGCGCTCGTCCACCTCTATAGCTGGGGCTATATGGAGGAAGACCCGGATCAGCCGCGCTTCTTCGCCTATCTCTCACTCTTCACCTTCGCGATGCTGATGCTCGTGACCGCCGAGAACCTGGTCCAGATGTTCTTTGGCTGGGAAGGGGTGGGGCTGGCGTCCTATCTGCTGATCGGGTTCTGGTTCAAAAAGCCGAGCGCGGGTGCGGCTGCAATCAAGGCCTTTGTGGTCAACCGCGTGGGCGACCTTGGCTTTATGCTCGGGATTTTTGGCACATATCTGGTGTTCCAGACGACTTCGATACCCGAGATTCTGGCCGCCGCACCTGCGATGAGCGGGTCGACCATCGGCTTCCTTGGCATGCGCCTCTATACGATGGATATTCTGTGCATCCTGCTCTTCATCGGTGCGATGGGCAAGTCGGCGCAGCTGGGCCTGCACACATGGCTGCCTGACGCGATGGAAGGTCCGACGCCGGTGAGCGCGCTGATCCACGCCGCGACGATGGTAACCGCTGGCGTGTTCATGGTGTGCCGCCTGTCGCCAATGTTCGAAACCGCTCCGACCGCGCTGGCGATTGTTGCTGTGGTGGGCGCTGCAACCTGCTTCTTTGCCGCGACAATCGGCACGACGCAGTGGGACATCAAGCGGGTGATCGCTTACTCAACCTGCTCGCAGCTGGGCTATATGTTCTTCGCCGCCGGTGTTGGCGCATACGGCGTGGCGATGTTCCACCTGTTCACGCACGCCTTCTTCAAGGCGCTGCTGTTCCTCGGCGCAGGCTCTGTGATCCACGCGATGCATCATGAGCAGGATATGCGGTATTATGGGGACCTCCGAAAACGCATTCCGATAACGTTCTGGGCGATGCTGGCGGGGACGCTGGCCATCACCGGCGTTGGCGTGCTCGGCGTGTTCGGCTTCGCTGGCTTCTACTCCAAGGACGCGATCCTCGAGGCAGCATGGGCGCGCGGCACTGGCATTTCGCAGATGGCTTTCTGGGCTGGTGCGGTCGCGGCGCTGCTGACAAGCTTCTACAGCTGGCGTTTGATGTTCCTCACCTTCTGGGGCAAGCCGCGCTGGATCGAGAGCGAGCACATCCAGCACAGCGTTCACAAGACACCCGAAGAAGCGGGCGAGGACACGACCGGTGGATACCATCCGCATGAGAGCCCGATCACCATGCTCATTCCGCTGGGCGTCTTGACGCTCGGTGCGCTCTTCGCAGGCTTTGTGTTCAAATATCCGTTCATCGACGGCGCTTCGGATGCCGTGAATGGCGCATTCTGGGGTGGTTCTATCTACTTCAACGAGAACCTAATCCACGGTCTGCACGCTGTGCCGCTGTGGGTGAAGCTGACCGCGACCGTCGTAATGGTTCTCGGCTTTGCCGGTGCATATGTTGCCTACATCGCCAAGCCTGACATCCCCGCAAAGTTCGTCGCGCGCTTTGGCTGGCTGCACAATTTCGTGTTTCGCAAATGGTATTTCGACGAGCTTTACGATGCGATCTTCGTGCGCCCGGCCTTCTGGCTTGGCCGCCAGTTCTGGAAACTGGGCGATATCGGTACCATCGACCGCTTTGGCCCCAATGGCATCGCTGCCGTGGTTGAGCGTGGCTCAGTCGCGACTCGTGCGATCCAGTCGGGCTATCTTTACACCTATGCTCTGATCATGCTTCTCGGCCTGATCGGCGCTGTCACTTATGCGCTTTTCTAGGCGTGCTGCTCTAGGGACATCGATCGAGTAATGGATTTTCCCATCCTCACCACCATGATGCTGGTGCCGCTCGTCGGAGCGCTCCTGTGCCTGTTCACCTCAGCCGCAGCGGCGCGCATGATCGCGCTCGCCGCGACGCTCGTCACATTCGCGCTCGGCGTGTTGCTGTGGGCGAATTACGAGATTGGCGGGGCGCAGTGGCAGTTCCAGGAAAGCTACGAGCTGGTCGCAGGCTTCTCCTATGCGCTCGGGATCGACGGTATCTCTCTGATGCTGATAATGCTCAGCGTGTTCCTGATGCCGATCTGCATCCTTGCCAGCTGGGAAGCGATCCAGAAGCGCGTCGGCGAGTATATGAGTGCGTTCCTGTTCATGGAGGTGCTGATGATCGGCACCTTCGCCGCGCAGGATATCTTCCTGTTTTACATCTTCTTCGAAGCAGGCCTTATCCCGATGTATCTGATCATCGGCGTGTGGGGCGGCGATAACCGTATCTACGCGTCATATAAGTTCTTCCTCTACACGTTGATCGGGTCGGTCCTGATGCTGATCGCGATGTTCTGGATGGTGGCAGAGGCTGGCACTTCGGACATTCCGACGCTGATGCAATATCCGTTCCCCGAGGGCGCGCAGACATGGCTCTGGTTGGCGTTCTTCGCGAGTTTCGCGGTGAAGGTGCCGATGTGGCCGTTCCACACCTGGCTGCCCGACGCGCACGTTCAGGCGCCGACCGCTGGTTCGGTGATACTTGCTGGCGTGCTGCTCAAGCTGGGCGGATACGGTTTCATCCGGTTCAGCCTGCCCATGTTCCCCGATGCCTCCGCTAATCTTGCATGGTTCGTATTTGCCCTGTCGATGGTGGCGGTGATCTACACCTCGCTCGTCGCGCTGGTGCAGGCGGATATGAAGAAGCTGATCGCCTATTCCTCGGTCGCCCACATGGCGATTGTGACGGTCGGCCTGTTCGCATTCAACGTTCAGGGGCTTGAGGGCGCGATGATCGTCATGCTGTCGCACGGCCTGGTTTCGGGCGCGCTGTTCCTGTGCGTCGGCGTGATCTATGACCGTCTGCATACGCGCGAAATTGAACGCTATGGCGGGCTGAGCATCAACATGCCCTATTACGCGCTGTTCTTCATGCTGTTCACGATGGCGAGCATTGGCCTGCCGGGCACAAGCGGCTTTGTCGGAGAGTTCCTCGCGCTGGCGGGCATCTACCAGACGTCGAGCATCGTTGCGCTGGTGAGTACGACCGGCATCATTCTGGGCGCAGCTTACATGCTCTACCTCTACCGGCGTGTGGCCTTTGGCGATCAGAAGAACGCGGATGCCGCTGCAATGTCCGACATCACACCGCGCGAATGGGCGATGATGGCGCCGATTGCAGCAGTTGTGCTGTGGATGGGTGTTTACCCCGAAAGCTTCCTTGCTCCGATGCGCGCAGACATTGCCGCGCTCGACGCGCAGCTGACAGCTTCAGCCCCTCCGAGCGACGCTCAGCTGGCACCGGGCGAGCCGCGTACAGAGGCTGCGAACACGATCGAGTATCATGCGGAGGGAGAGCACTGATGGATTTCCACGCTTCCTTCGAACTGGTTCGGCCGGAATTGCTTCTGACCGTATCGGGCCTGATCCTGCTGCTGGTTGCGGCATGGGCGGGCGACAAATATGCGCGCACGGTTGCCGTGCTTGCGGTTACGGCGCTGTTCGGGGCCGGGCTGATGCTCATTCCCGGGCTGCATTTCGGCGTTGACGGACCGGACACTTACGCATTCGGCACGCTGATGAAGGTCGACAGCTTTGCGCTCTTCGCCAAAGCGCTGATCTACCTTGCCGCGATTGCCTGCCTGATCGTCGCACCTGCATTCTTCGACAGCGAGGCTGCTGGCAAAGAAAAGGGCATGCGCGCTGAATATCCGGTGCTGGTACTGTTCGCGGTGCTGGGCATGAGCATCATGGTGTCGGCATCCGACTTCATGACACTCTATCTCGGGCTGGAGCTGAACTCGCTCGCCGCATACGTGCTCGCCTCGATCCTGCGGCAGGACCAGCGTTCGGCAGAGGCGGGGCTGAAATACTTCGTCCTCGGCGCGCTAGCTTCGGGTATTCTGCTCTACGGGATCAGCCTGCTCTACGGCTTTACCGGAGCGACCGACTTTGCCGGTGTTCGCGCCGCGCTCGAGGGCGATCTGAGCACCGGACAGCTCTTCGGCCTGATCTTCGTGCTCTCTGGCCTCGCATTTAAGATCGCGGCCGTGCCGTTTCATATGTGGACGCCGGACGTTTACGAAGGCGCGCCGACACCGGTCACCGCCTTCTTCGCCACCGCACCCAAGGTCGCCGCCGTCGCGCTCACAGCGCGCGTGGTGTTCGAGGTGTTCGGCGCTCAAACGCTCGCTTGGCAGCAGATCGTGATGTTTGCTGCGCTGGCTTCGATCGTGTTCGGCGCGCTCGGAGCGATCGGACAGGAGAACCTCAAGCGACTGCTCGCCTATTCCTCGATCAACAATGTCGGCTTCATCCTGCTCGGCCTTGCGGTCAGCACGGCTGCGGGCGCGAGCGCGATGCTGGTCTATCTCTTCATCTATGTGGTGATGAGCCTGGGCAGCTTTGTCGCGCTGCTGATGCTGCGCGATGACAATGGCAACCTGTTCGAGACATTCGCCGATATTCGAGGGCTAGCGGTAACCCGTCCTGCGATTGCGTGGGCATTGCTGATCCAGATGTTCAGCCTCGCGGGCATTCCGCCGCTGCTCGGTTTTTACAGCAAGTTCGTGGTGTTCCAGGCGACGGTTGAGGCGGGCCTTGTGGCCTTTGCCGCCATCGCGATTGCGGCGAGCGTGATCGGCGCGTTCTACTACATTAAGTTCGTGAAGGTGATGTTCTTCGATGAACCCGCTGGCGTCGTCACTGGCAAGAGCGGCAGGGCGCATTGGGTCATACTGATCCTGACCGCTGCGATCATTTCACCGCTTGGATATCTGCTGACCCCCTCGCTGACGGATCTTGCAAACAAGGCAGCCTCGGCGCTGTTCCTCGCGATTTGATCGGCACAAGTACAATCACGCTGGTCGAGGAAACCGGTTCCACCAATGCCGATCTTGCGGCGGCTTTGCGCGGCGATGAAAAGCCTGTCGAGGGCACTTGGCTGGTCACCCGCCGCCAGAATGCCGGAAAGGGCAGGCAAGGCCGGGCCTGGCAAGATGGCGCGGGCAACTTTATGGGTTCGACCGTGGTCGAAATCCGCAAAGGCGATCCCGCACCGGCGTCTCTCGGCTTTGTCGCCGCGCTCGCCGTGGGTCAAACGGTCAATGAAGCGCTCGGAGGTGCTTGCCGCCCGACGCTCAAATGGCCCAATGACGTCCTGCTCGCCGGCCATAAGGTATCAGGCATCCTGCTCGAAATGGTCGGCAATCACATTGTCGTAGGCATCGGAGTGAACCTCGTCAGCGCGCCCGATCTGCCAGACCGCAAGGCCGCATCGCTGGCCGATTACGATGCAGTGACGAAGCTTGAACACTTCGCCGAGGCGCTCTCGCGCGTGTTCGCCAAATATCTCGGAGTTTGGCGGAGCGAGGGTCTGGACAAGATTTTGCAGGCCTTCTTGCACAATTCCAACCACTACACCGGCTCTCCTGTCACCGTGCATGACACCGATGGCAGCAAGCTCGAAGGCACCTTCGCCGCGCTCGAAACGTCGGACGGCGCATTGAGGCTACGCTTGGCGGATGGCTCTGAACGTGTCATTCGCGCTGGTGATATCTCGTAATCGAACTTTCCTAACGAGGACCGCGCCATGTTGCTCGCTGCCGATGTCGGAAACACCAATGTCGTCTTTGCTCTGTTCGAACCGGACGGTGAGGGGGGCTTCACCTCACGCTCGCGCTGGCGCATCGCGACTGATCCGCGCCGTACCGGTGACGAATATGCGGTGTGGCTGCTCCAGCTGCTGACCATTGAGGGGGTGACGCGTGAAGACATCACGCAAATTATCTACGCCTCGGTTGTCCCGCGTGCCGATCACAACCTCAACGTGCTGAGCCAGAAATATTTCGGCATCACGCCTCTCAAGGCAGGCGAGGGCAAGGCTGCATGGCGCTTTGCCATCGATGTCGATCAGCCCAGCTCGCTCGGCGCGGACCGCGCGCTCAACATCCTTGCCGCTCACAAGAAATATGGCGGCGACCTGATCGTGGTCGATTTCGGCACCGCGACGAAGTTCGAAGCAATCGACTTCAACGGCGCCTATAAGGGGGGCTCGATCGCGCCGGGTATCAACCTGTCGCTCGATGCTTTAGTAGGCAAGACAGCCAAGCTCCCTCGCATCGCCATCCGCGCGCCTGAAAGCAAAAGCGTCATCGGCCGTAACACCGAAGACCAGATGCTGATCGGCGTGTTCTGGGGCTATGTTGCAATGATGGAGGGGATCATCGCGCGGATGAAGACCGAGATCGGACGCCCCGCCAAAGTGATCGCAACTGGCGGGCTGGCGATTCTGTTCGACGAGGCGACCGATATTTTTGACGAGGTTGATGCCAACCTCACGATCGAGGGCCTTGCGATCCTCGCCAAGCAAGCCGCCGAATGACGACAGCTCGCACCCGAGCTAGCCCGATCTGACCCATACGAGTATTTGTGAAAAAGAACTTCAAACCTGAAAACGAACTCCTCTTCCTCGCGCTTGGCGGATCGGGAGAGATTGGCATGAACGTCAATCTCTATGGCTGCGATGGAAAATGGCTGATGGTCGATCTGGGTATGACGTTTTCGGGTGGGGAGTATCCGGGCGTTGATCTGGTCTTTGCCGATATCGAATTCATCGAAGAGCGGACCAAGGACCTCCTCGGGGTCGTGCTCACCCACGCGCATGAGGATCACATCGGCGCGGTGCCCTATTTCGCCGGCGAGCTTGGTGTGCCGCTCTATGCAACGCCGTTCACCGCCGATCTGGTCGCGCGTAAACTCAAGGAAGCGGGCCTGACGGGCAAAGTCGAACTCAACATTATCGAAGACGATCACGGCGAGTTCGACATCGGTCCTTTTTCGATCACCTACCTCCCGCTCGCGCACTCGATTGCAGAGGGCAACGCGCTGCTGATCGACACGCCTTACGGCAGCGTCTTTCACACCGGCGACTGGAAGCTCGACGAGGACCCGATCATCGGCGAGCCGACCACCGAGGAGGAATTGCGCGCAATCGGTGATGAGGGCGTGCTCGCGCTTGTATGCGACAGCACCAATGTCTTCAATCCAGAGCCGTCAGGGTCCGAAGGTGCCGTCCATAAGGGCCTGATGGAAGAAGTCGCGCGCCATGAGGGCAAGCGGGTGCTTGTCACCACCTTCGCCAGCAATGTGGCTCGGCTTCAAACTTTGGGCGAAGTCGCGCGCGAAACGGGCCGGCAGGTCTGCATTGCGGGCCGCTCGCTCGACCGGATTATCGAGGTTGCGCAGGACAATGGCTATCTGGAAGACTTCCCGCCTACGGTCGACTTTGACGGCGCAATGCGACTGCCGCGCGGTGAAGTCCTAATCCTTGCAACCGGCGGGCAGGGGGAGCCGCGCGCGGCGCTCTCCCGGATCGCTGACGACAATCATCGGCTCGAGCTGGTGAGCGGCGATGTAGTGCTGTTCTCCTCGCGCCAGATACCCGGCAACGAAATCTCGATCGGCAAGATGCAAAACCAGCTCGCGGCCAAGGGGATCGAGATGGTCACCGATCGCCAGAGCATGATCCACGTTTCCGGGCACCCCGGCAGACCGGAACTTGAAGCATTGTATGAGTGGATCCGTCCCGAAGTGCTGGTGCCTGTCCATGGCGAAATGCGCCACATGCGCGAGCAAGCGCGGCTCGGTAAAGAGCGCGGGATTCCTTCGAATGTGGTCCAGTCCAACGGTGATATTGTGCGGCTCGCGCCGGGTGAGCCGGGCAAGATTGCAGAGGTCCAGAATGGCCGCCTCGTCCTTGATGGGGATATTATCGCCCCGGCGGATGGTGAAGCGATAACGATGCGCCGCCGGATTGCTCAGGAAGGCGTAATCGTTGTCGTCCTCGCGCGCGGGACCGCGCCTGCGGTCGAGGCCATCGGCCTACCTCTTGACGAAGACCTGCCCGATTTTGTCGCCGAAACTCAGCAAGACATCCTGAAAGCAATCGGGAAGCTCAAGGGCCGCGATGCAAGCGATCCCGCCGCGGTGCATGAAGCCGCGCGCCTCGCTGCCCGCCGCGCGGCGCGTCGCTGGTCGGGTAAGAACCCGCAGGTTCGGGTCGTGATGCCGGGGTTGAGAGAGGCGAGCGCAGACTGATGGCCTGGACCTCAATCCTCGCGATCTATTTCCTGATCTGGGTGATGAGCGCCTTCATGCTGCTGCCCTTTGGGGTGCGGACCGCAGATGAAGCCGGAATTGCCAAGGTTCCGGGACAAGCGGACAGTGCTCCGGTCAGCTTTCGGCCAGGCAAGATTGCTGTTCGCGCAACAGTGATCGCCGCAGTGCTGACCAGCCTTTTCGTGCTCAATTTCGAATATGGCTGGGTAAGCGCGGACGACATCAACATCTTCGCTCAGCGCCCAGCAGCTTAGATCGCAAGCCTACTGACGGAAACGCTCGATCGACTGCGCGAGCACCACATAGAGTTTGCCCATGTCCGAACCCAGCAGGGTCACACTCAGCGCGTTGCCATCGCGGGTGGAAAGCATCGCACGCAGCATTGCTTCGAAGTCGTGGATGTAGCGGCTGACATTGGCTTTGAAAGTGTCATCGCGCTGATAAAGCTCGGCAATCTCTTTCGCATCGCCATTGTCGATGAGGCGCACCGCGCGGCGAGTGAATATCCCGCGATCCCCTTTGAGATAAGCATCCCATGACGTATCGGCGACTTCGGTCGAGAGTGAGGATGCAATGTCGATAGCGTTGGAGTTCAAGCTGTCGGTAATCAGCGCCATCCGGCGCGCAAAGTCGTTGCCAACTTGCTCCTCCGCCAGCTCATGCGCGCGGGCGATGCGTTGTTCGAGGTTGATGGTTAGCTCGTTGACCTTGGCCAGTTGATCCCGCAGCTGGGCAGTCGCTTCGCGGCCCACACCTGACGCATGGCTGGCCGCCTGTTCGAGCTTGCCCACGGTTTCGGCGGTATCGTTGCGCAGCGCACGCTCAATCTCTGTCACGGCGTCTTTCGAGATGTCACCGGCCAGCGCGGTCACTTTCTCGCGCGCGCCACTGTCGAGAGCGGTGAAAGCGGATGTGGTCGCGTCTTCCAGTGCACCAAGTGCCTCGCGCAGTTTCTCCTGAGTGCCGCCGGCGAAGGTCTCGCTCTGCTCTGTTAGGCGCGCAAAGCCGCCGCGCAGGCCATCGAGTTTGCTCAAGGCATCTTCGGATTGTTCGGATAGTTTGGCTTGCAGCGCTTCGATTGAGCTGTCCGCGCTTTCGATCTTTGATTGAGTTTCGATCAGGTAGTTCGACAGACCATCGGCTTTCTCATGTGCGCCCAGCATCAACCCAGACAGCGCCGCCGCGCGCTCCTCTACCGTTCCAAGCGTTGCGCTGGCGGTTTCGATCGCTTGCGGCAGGTCCTCGCGGCTGTGTTTTGCGCCTGACTGGATGATCTCGAGCAGGCGGATGCCGGACTCGGTCAGTTCGCCAAGTTTTGCTTCGGTCTCAGCCAGTTCCTCGCGTCTCTTCGCAAGCTGTCCGCTCAATTCCTCGAGCCCTTCAGTCAGCCCGCTTCGCGCAGTTTCGCCGGTCTCGCTGATCTCGCCGATCAGAGCGGTGAGCTTGTCGAGTTGCTCACCCATGGAACTGCTTTGCGCGACAAGTTTCTCAGTTTCGACTGCCTGCGCTTCGCGGCGCTGAGTCATTGCATCATCAAGGTCAGCAAGGCGCTGAGCCAAAAGTTCGCTGGCCTGCGCCTCGCGTGTATCGAATTCCTCCTGCCTTTTGGCCACTTCCGTTTCGAAAATGCGGTTGCGGTTGGACAGGTGGGTGTCAAAGCCGATTGCCTGTTCGTGCAGCGCCTTGATCCGTTCTTGCGATGCCGTGACGGCCTGCGCATCAAGCCGGTCGAGCGACTCAACGACTTTCGTCACTTCGTCCTGGAAGCGCGACTTGGACTGCATCAGCTTGTCCATTGCGCCCTTTTCTGCGGCGCGCAGTTCGGTCGCAACGCTTTGTGTTTCGGTCTGAAGCAGGCCCATGCGCTCTTTGAGTGCCTCAAGCGCCTGACTTTCAACACTTTCCAACTCACTACGGAAAGACCCGGTTTGCGCCTGCACCGCTTCAAGCCGCGCGCTGATCAGCTGTTCGATCTGCGAAAGCTGATTCTCGAAACCCGTCAGAATCTCGCCAACCCGATTGTCGAGCGACGTCACCTGTGCTTCGCTCGCTTTGCCGAACTGGTTCAGGCGCTCGAAACCGCTGACAAGCTTGTCGAGCTGCTCATGCGCCGTGCGGCCCGCATTGCCGACCTGGTTCGAAACATCGCGCGCCGAATTGGCAATCACGGGCAGGTCATCGCGCAGTCTAGCCATATTGCCGAGCGCGGTTTCGCTGGCGCTGCCGATCCGGTCGACCTGAGCGCCGTTATCATGGATCAATTGTTGCAGTTCGCCTGCATGGGTGGTGAGCCGCTCGCTCGCGACCCGTCCCAGCGATTCCAGTTCGAGCGACTGCGCGCCAAGAAACTCGCGCGCAAGGCTGAGCTCACGATTGACCACGGTGAGACGGGCCTCAAGCTCGCTGCTTTCGGTTGAGAGTAGGGCGGCGGTCTCGGCGAACCGTTTCGCCTCGGCGCGCGAATGACGCATTGTCAGCAACCAGCCAACGCAGACCAACAGAACAGGCACCGACCAGTCGATGATCCAACGCACCCACTCTGCCGGTGCTGCGCTTGCCGCCGCAAGCAGACGGTCCTGCATCGCCCAGCCATACAGACCGGTCCAACCCGCGATCAGCGCAATCGCGATTGCAGGTGCGACCCAGGCAAACCGGTTCGAAGCAGGCTCATAAGCCTCCTCGTAAGCATCCTCGTAATCGTATTCGGCAAGGTCGAGCTCGCCTTCGTCATCAACGCTTTCATGCGTATCGAGCGACGTTTCAGCACTCGCTTCAACGCCTTCGCTACCGGCCTGACCCTGCGCATTTCGCGCGGCTTGTGGGCCTACAGCCCTGATATGGTTTCCACCCGACATGCGCAGCTAGATACCACAGCGCGTGTCAGGATAAACCCCGCATTAACTCCGATGCGGTTATCAGCGCTGCTTATGGCATATGAAGGCGGAGCCCTTGATGCGACTTTGGCAGCGGCTGCGGGAAGCGATTCCGAGCTGTTAACCGAATTGCGCGGTGCGTTTCTCGAAAGCGCGGAGAAGCAGCTGGACCTGCTCAAACGCGCGCGTTGTGACGGTAACTGGAACGTTGCAGCGATGCGTTTGAAAGGACTTGCGGCCAGTTTTCACGCCGAAGATCTGCTGCTTGCGGCGGAAAATGCCCTCGAAGCAGCCCCCGGCGAACCCGCATCGATCCGCGAGATCGAAACGGTCTTGATCCGCTTTGCAGGCAAGCAAACCGGCGTCTTCTAGCTCGGCCCAACGCAATTTGATGGGGTTTGCGCCGCAATCATGCTTGATGCGGAGGCTTTCGCGCGCCTAGCGATAGTGTGGGCACGATCCTGTGCCTTCTCACCCGGGAGTCAGCTGCATTGCGCACCGCATTGCTCTCCGCCATCGACCGCACCCAATCGGGTGATTTGCGGGCTGGTTTACCGCTGGGCGGGCGCAGCGTTCTGGCATGGCAGGCAGAATTTGCCCGCGCGCTTGGCTGCGAGCGGATCATCTGCCTTTGCGAAGCTCCGGGTGAGGCAGTGCTCGATCTCCAACGGGATTTCGAGGGGCAGGGCGGTGAGTTCCACGCCATTCGCAGCAACCTGCAACTTCTCAGCCTTGTGCGGGCAGAGGATGAGTTGGTGATGATGCGCGACGGGTTGGTGATTGACCTTGCGCTGTCAGATGATTGGTTGGTCGCAGGTGGGAAGCTTCAGGCCGGCATTGCGACCATCGCCGCATCGCATGTCATGGTTGAGGCGCAAGGCGCTGATTTCGAACGGATTGATCGAGAGCGCCACTGGGCTGGACTGGCTGTTTTTAAGGCGGCTCAAGTTCACAAACTGGCTGATTTTCCGCCTGATGGCGATGCGATGTCGCTCTTGCTGCGATTGGCGTTGCAAGCGCGCGTGGACTGCCGCTCGCTCAAGCCAGAAGCATTGGAGCAAGGCCGCTGGCTGATTGCCGCAGAGGGACGGGATCTGGTTGAGCGCGAGCAGGCCCTTATCCAAGGCCATGCGACGAACGCTCATTGGAGCGGGGTTAGCAGCGCAATAAGCGCAGCAATTGCGCGGAAAACTGCACCCAAGGGGTTGGAGAACGGCGCAGAGTTTAGCCTTGGTGCTGCTGGATTGCTCATGGGTTCTGCGACCGTTCTGGCTGCCTACGGACATGGAGCGGCGGCGCTTGGAGCCGGAGCAAGCGGCTTTCTCGCATTGGCATTGGGCGAGAGCTTTGTGCAAATGCGCGAGGCGTTTTGGTCGAAAGCGCGGGCGCGATGGCGGCGCTTGGCTCCACTCTATTCGGGTGAAATCCTTGCCATCACATTGTTGCTTTATGTCAGCTGGTTAGCCGGATCAGCTGTCACCAGCCTTGCTCTACCAATGCTGGCCATTGGGATCAGTCACTATCTCGGATTTCGCCGCTCGAGCGCAGTATCGGCCTTCTGGCGCGACCGTTTCACCCACTTCGCAGGCTTCACCGTCGCTGCCGCGAGTGGATTTCTGGCAGAAGCCGTTGCGCTGTTTGCACTCGCAGGATTGGCCGGATTGCTTATCCAGCCCACCCATGCGCAAAATGCGTCTTAGGCTAACCGGGACTTAACCATAGCCTGTGTAAGGGCTACGCTATGGGCGACATGGCAATGGATCATACTGGGGACCAGACCCGTTCCGCTACGGTGGACACCATCCTGAGGGATGAGCTCGCGCGGGCGAACCGCGCGTTGAGCGGGGTTGCGCCTGTCATCTCGCATATGCTTGAAAGTTCGGGCCATGCATTGGTCAGCGACGCCATCGTTGCGCGCTTGCGCGGGATGCTGGGACACCTGGCAAACCAATTGCTCAGCGCTTGTCAGCCAGACAATGCACGCGGGCCGGTGGATCGTGCCCAGGTTGATGCTATGTCCGACGCGTTGGCCGGTGATTCAAAGCTGCTCAACCACCTCTATGCCGTTGCCATGGAAGGGCACCTGACTGAGCGCCTGCAACAGCGGTCCTCACTCGATCCGGTGCTCAGCTCGCTCCTGCAAGAGCTGATCGCTTCGGATCAGCCCGCCGTCGCAGAACTAGCCATGGCCAGCCTTGCCGCCCAATCACGCTTTATGCAAAGCCAGCGCCGGATGGAGCTGCCGCTTGCGGAATTGCCGCCAGAGCTGCTTCTTAGCGTTCTGGAGCGCTTTTGTGACGCTGATCTTCCCGTACCACCCAACCTGCGGGTAGAGGGCGCTAAGGCGCTCAAAGCGGAGTATGACGAAGGTGCAGGGCGGCTTGGCTTGTTAGCGCGGCTTGTCACAGCGATGCGCGAAGGAGCTATCGCTGCGCTAGAACTCGATCACGCAGGCCTCGCCCTGTTTGCCAGCGCGGTTGCCTCACGCTCAAAGCAGCCGCGCGATCTGGCCATTCTCGCCTGTCATGAACGTCAGGCGGCGCGGCTTGCGCTCAGCCTTCGCGCATCAGGGCTCGAAGCCGAAGCGATTGAGCGGCAATTCTTGCTATTGGAACCGGCGCAGCTTTTGCCCGAGGAAATCGCGCAATTGGCACCCGAGCGTGCGCTCGAATTGCTCAACGCCTCGGGCGCAGCAATCTCCTATTCGAACGGTGCCGGGTAAGGGCGGCGCGCGATGAACCGTCAGCAAACCCTCCTCGCCGCGCGCGGCCTGACCGATGATCGGGACCGGTTGCTCTCGGCCGATGAGCCGCTGGCTGAGCTGCATGAATGCTGCGGCGGCACGATACCGGGCGTTCTGGCCGTGCCCGAACTGCTCGATCTGGTGAACCAGAGCCGCCGCTCCGGCCTCAAGATTGCGCGTGAATTTTCCGCCTTTGACGGGGTGGAGATGGTGCAGGGCTTTGTGCGCGTGCACCCAATCTCGCCCGAGAATGGCGGCGGCTGCGAAGTGCTGGTCGAAAACTGGCAGAGAACTCCGCAACCGCAGACAAGTTCGAATGAATTCGCCGAGCGTATGGACGCAATCGACCGCGCTGCTGCTGAGGTATCCGCGCGGCTTGATGCGCGCCAGCAGGTGCAATTTATCACTGCCACCGCTCCTGACACCGATGTCCTGCAAAAGGCCGTCAGCGCTGCTCCTAGCAAGGTGTGGAGCGAATATGTGACACTCAAAGGCATCGCGCATCATCAGCCGCTCCATTGGCGGCTGCTGGACGGAACTCTATGCCAGATCGAAGGATCGCCGCGTGAATGGCGTGTGCGGCTGCTCCCGATTGGCAAGGCAAGCGCATCACCGCGCGGTTTCGAGCTTTTGATGATCGCCGAGCAGCCCCTTGCAGAAGCGGCAACCGAACCAGAAGCGCCCGAGCAACGCGCTCATTCGCGGCTAATCGGCAGCGCACTGACGCCCGTCCTGCGCCAGCCCATCGCGCGGATCATCGCAAATGCCGAGACGGTCCGCGCCAAGCTCGCCGGCCCCTTGCGCGAGGAATACAGCGAATATGCAGGCAACATTGCCGCTGCAGGCCAGCATCTGTCGGGCATGCTCGATGATCTAGCCGATCTTGAAGTGGTCGAGGCCGCAGGCTTCACGACCGCAAAAGAGCGGGTCGATCTGGCCGATGCAGCGCGGCGAGCGGCCGGAATTTTGGGTGTGCGGGCGCAGGGCAGGGAAACTTCACTCGTCGTTGCTGGACCTGATGATCCTATTATCGCTGAGGGCGAGTTCCGGCGGGTGCTCCAGATACTCATCAACCTGATCGGCAATGCCATCGCCTACTCACCCGAGGGCAGCACCGTGACAGTGGCAGTTGCGAGGGCTGATGATGGCAGAGCTCAGATCAGCGTGATCGACGAAGGCTCCGGTGTCTCACCCGAACAGGCAGGCAAGATTTTCGACAAGTTTGAACGGCTTGGGCGGGGCAGCAATGGCGGCGCCGACACTGGATCAGGCCTGGGCCTCTACATCTCACGCAGACTGGCGCGCGCGATGGAGGGTGATCTGCAAGTCATGCAGCCTGACAGCGCCGATGAGACCACCGGCGCCGAATTCAGGCTAACTCTTAAAGCTGCGGGCTAAGTTACCGCAAAACTGGCGGTTTTACCGGTCGCCAATCTGCACGTAATCACGCTCGGTCGGGCCAGTGTAGAGCTGGCGCGGACGGCCGATGACCTGACCTGGATCGGAAATCATCTCGTTCCACTGCGCAACCCAGCCAACGGTACGGGCAAGGGCGAACAGCGCAGTGAACATCGTGGTCGGGAAGCCGATCGCCGACAGGATGATGCCGGAGTAGAAGTCCACATTCGGGAACAGTTTCTTCTCGCGGAAATAGTCATCGTTGAGCGCGATCTCTTCGAGCCGGAGCGCGGTTTCAAACACCGGATCCTTGACCTTCAGCGCATCGAACACTTCGCGCACGGTCTTTTGCATGACAGTCGCACGCGGATCGTAGTTCTTATAGACGCGGTGGCCAAAGCCCATCAGGCGGAACGGATCGTTCTTGTCCTTTGCGCGCTCGATATAGTGCGGAATCTTGTCCGGCGTGCCGATTTCGCGCAACATGTTGAGCGCTGCTTCGTTGGCGCCGCCATGGGCTGGGCCCCACAGGCAGGCAATGCCCGCTGCAATACACGCAAACGGGTTCGCGCCCGACGAACCTGCAAGGCGCACGGTCGAGGTCGAGGCATTCTGTTCGTGATCGGCGTGGAGGATGAAAATCCGGTCCATCGCGCGCTCGACTTCGGGAATAACCTCGTATTCCTCTGCCGGAACACCGAAGGTCATGCGCAGGAAATTACCTGTATAGCTCAGCGAGTTGTCGGGCTGCATCATCGGCTGACCGACCGAATATTTGTAAGCTGCTGCCGCAATCGTTGGCATCTTCGCGATCAAGCGGTGGCTGGAAATTGTGCGGTGCTCGGGGTCCGAAATATCGGTGCTGTCATGGTAGAACGCCGAGAGCGCGCCGACGACGCCGCACATGATCGCCATAGGGTGCGCATCGCGGCGAAAGCCCTGATAGAACTGGCGCAGCTGATCGTGCAGCATCGTGTGGCGAGTGATCGTGTTGTTGAAATCGTCCAGCTCGCCCGCACTGGGAAGCTCACCGTTGAGCAGGAGGTAGGAAACCTCCATAAAGCTGGAATTTTCGGCCAGTTGGCCAATCGGATACCCGCGGTGGAGCAGGACGCCTTCCTGACCGTCAATATAGGTCAGCGCGCTTTCGCAGCTTGCCGTCGACTTATAGCCCGGATCAAAGGTGAATTTGCCAGTCTGGCCATAGAGTTTGCGAATATCGACCACATCGGGGCCGGTACTGCCCTGAAGCACGGGAAATTCGTAAGTTTCACCGCCCAGTTCGAGTTTCGCCTGCTTGTCCACCAAGGTGTGTCTCCTGACCAATTGTGTTCCCGGCGAGGGCGATCACGCAGCTTGCGCGTCGATCCGTGCCAGGGATTCTTCCCGTCCAAGAAGGACCAGAACATCGAAAATTCCGGGTGACGTGGTCGTCCCGGTGAGCGCAGCGCGCATTGGCTGCGCCAATTTGCCAAGGCCCAATTCGAGTTCCTCAGCAAGTGATTTGGTAGTGGCTTCGAGAGCGCCGATTGTCCAGCTTTTTTCCTTCGCAAGTGCAGCAGAAATCGCCGTTAAACGCGACCGGCCGTCTTCATCGAGCAGCTTCGCCGCCTTCTCGGTCATCGAAAGCGGACGCTTGGCGAAGAGAAAAGCCGCCCCTTCAGCCAATTCGTCGAGATTCTTCGCGCGGGTTTTCAGAACCGGCATGGCTTGCGCCAGCAAATCAGTGTCGCAATCACCTTCAATCCGCGCAGCAACCAGCGGCGCAAGCACAGCGTCATCGCTCTCGCGGATATAGTGCCCGTTCAAATTCTCAAGCTTTTTCAGATCGAAGCGTGAGGGGCTTTTGCCAACACCGGAGAGGTCGAACAGCTCAATTGCCTCTGCGCGCGTGATCTCTTCGCGGTCGCCGTGCCCCCAGCCAAGCCGCAACAGGTAGTTGAACAGCGCCTCGGGCAGGATCCCATATTCGTCGCGATAGGTCTCTGCACCCAAGGCTCCGTGACGCTTAGACAGCTTTGCACCATCTGAGCCGTGGATCAGCGGGACATGCGCATAGGTTGGCGCAGGCCAACCCCCTTCGATTGCGTCCATTGCGGTGTAAATCGGCAGCTGGCGGAAAGCGTTATTGAGGTGATCGTCGCCGCGAATGACGTGGGTGACGCCCATATCGTGATCATCAACCACTGCCGCGAGCATATAGGTCGGCGTGCCATCAGCGCGCAGAATAATGTAGTCGTCCAGTTCGGCGTTCTTGACTGAAACCTCACCCTGAACCTCGTCACGGATCGTCGCTTGCCCCTCTTGCGGGGTCTTGAGCCGGACGGTGAAAGGCGCGCCTGCGGGGGCTTCAGCAGGATCGCGATCACGCCAGCGACCATCATAGCGCATCGGCTGCTTGTTCGCCCGCTGTTCGGCGCGCATCGCCTCAAGCTCTTCGCTTGTCGCGAAACATTTATAGGCGTGGCCCGCCTCGAGCAGCTTGCCCGCTATTTCGGCATGGCGCGCGGCCTGCTGCGACTGGAAAACTGGCGCTTCGTCATAGTCGAGGCCGAGCCAATCCAGACCGTCGAGGATCGCGTCAATCGCCTCCTGCGTCGAGCGTTTCTTGTCAGTATCCTCGATCCGCAAGAGCGCCTTGCCGCCATGGTGGCGCGCATAGAGCCAGTTGAACAGCGCCGTGCGCGCCCCGCCAATATGCAGGAAGCCAGTGGGCGAGGGTGCGAAGCGGGTGACGACTTGATTTGTCACCGCATTGGCCTGTGGGCTTGCCATAAGCGCCTAATTCCTATTCACTTGCGCGATCCGAGCCCAGCCAAGCCGAAGGGGGACGTGGCCATTGGCTGAAGCGCCGAACATTCCGATTGCGGGCGATCCCGATGGAGGCGGCTCCGACAAAGTGGGCGCGCCGTCCGCGCATCGCGGTCCCGCTGCGCGCCTGTGGCAAAGCCCTCGCAAATTGTCCAGCATTGCCAGTGTTTGGGGCGGTGTTTTGGCAGACCGCGCCGAGGCCTTTCTCGGCAATGCGGGGTTCGACCGTGCGCCGTGGTTGGCGGTGCTGTTTGCGAGCGGGATCTTGACTTGGTTCGCGCTCAAGACCCCGTGGCAGTGGGTGGGTGTTATTGCTGGCGCATTGTTGCTGGCCTTGTTTGCGCTAGCTGCGTGGCGCGACCGGCCCGAGCGGGACCAGCTGCGCCAAGCGATGATTGCCTGCTCGATTGTCTTCGCCGCTGGCCTCGCCGTGGTCTGGGCACGCTCGGAAATGGTTGGAGCAGAGCCGATCGACCGCCCGAGTATCGAGCGGGTCCAAGGCTACGTGCTCGAACGCGACGACCAGCCCTCGCAAGACCGCATCCGGCTAACACTTGCGATGCGCGACGCCGAAACCGGGGAAAGCCGAAAGATCCGGGTCAATATCCCGCTCGAAGAGGTCGCACGTATCGATACTCAATACAGCCCTGTGAGCGGTGAGAGCGTGCTGCTCGAGGGAGCTGTCGTCCGGCTGCGCGCACGGCTTATGCCTCCGGCTAGTCCGATGTTACCTGGCTCCTACGATTTCGCCCGCGCAGCATGGTTCAAGGGCTTGGCCGCGACCGGCAGCGTGATGGGCGAGGTTGAACTGGTCGAACCGGCTTCAAGACAAGACCTGATCGCGTCCTTGCAGCGCAGCCTCTCCAGCCATGTGCGCAGCCGGGTCGATGGATCGGCCGGCACCATCGCCGCAGCCTTTGCCAGCGGCGATCGGGGGGCGATCCCGGAGACTGACCGCGTGGCAATGCGCGATGCAGGTCTCACCCACTTGCTGGCAATCAGCGGGCTGCATGTGAGCGCAGTTATCGCTGCAGCCTATCTGTTGGCAATCAAGCTGCTCGCATTGTTCCCCGCTATCGCCTTGCGGGTGCGATTGCCGGTTGCAGCGGCGCTGGTGGGCGCGCTTGCGGGGATCAGCTACACTTTGCTCACCGGAGCGCAGGTACCGACTGTGCGGAGCTGCGTTGCCGCGATGTTGGTGCTGATCGCGCTTGCGATGGGACGCGAGGCTTTGTCACTGCGCATGGTCGCGGTGGCGGCGGTCTTTGTCCTGACCTTATGGCCCGAAAGCGTTGTCGGGCCGAGCTTCCAGATGAGCTTCGCCGCGGTGCTGGCAATCGTAGCATTGCATACCAGCGGAGCGGTGCGCGCGTTTCTCGCGCCGCGCGAGGAGAGTTGGGGGGCGAGGACGGGACGGCGGGTTGCCATGCTTTTCCTCACAGGTCTCGTGATCGAGATCGCGCTGATGCCTATTGTGCTGTTCCACTTTCACCGCGCCGGGCTCTACGGAGCCTTTGCCAATGTCATCGCGATCCCGCTTGTGACCTTCATCTCGATGCCGCTGATCGCGCTCGGTCTGTTCTTCGATCTGATTGACCTCGGAGCGCCGTTCTGGTGGCTCGCCGAAGCATCGCTCGACCTACTCCTCTCGATTGCTCACTTCACTTCGGGACAACCGGGCGCTGTCAAGTTGATGCCGCAGATGAGCGGGCTGACCGTGACGCTATTCGTCATAGGCGGACTGTGGCTTGCCTTGTGGAGCGGCAAGGCGCGATTGCTTGGCTTCGTGCCTGCTGCCGCCGCTACCGTGATGCTGCTTTCCACTCCCATTCCGGACGTGTTGATCGGACGTGAAGGGCGGCATGTCGGGATCACTGTTGATGCGCCAGATGGAAGCCGTTCGCTTTTGTCCTTACGCGACAGCCGATCCTCTTATTCGCGGGACAATCTGCTCGAACTTTCCAGCGTCACAAGCGATCCGATCCCGATTGCCGAGTGGGAGGGTGCGCGGTGTTCTCCTGAATTCTGTGTCATCAACATAGAGCGGGGCGGGCGGGACTGGGTGCTGCTGCTCGCCCGCAACCGCGAATTGATCGAAGAGCGCGCACTGGCCGCTGCTTGCGAGCAAGCCGATATCGTTGTCGCCGATCGTTTCCTGCCGCGCTCCTGCTTACCGCGATGGCTCAAGGCCGATAGGGGCATGCTTGAGCGAACCGGCGGCCTTGCGCTCGATCTGGAGAACGGCCGCATTTCCCAAGTTGCGAGCGGGCAGGGCGAGCATGGCTGGTGGCGCGGGGAGAGAGGGGATTAACCCTCAACCCCGCGCACAGCAGAGCTATCAGTGATAGCGCCGAAGCAGTCCTGCAAGCTTACCCTGAACCTGAACCTGCGCCGCGCCATAGATCTGCGGATCATAAGCGGCATTGGCCGGATCAAGGCGGATATTACCACCATCCTTGTGCAGGTATTTGAGCGTCGCTTCCTCGCCATTGACGAGCGCCACGACAATCTCGCCATCGCGGGCGCTATCAGTCCGGCGCACAAGCGCGAAGTCACCGTCAAATATGCCCGCCTCGATCATCGAATCGCCCGACACTTCAAGCGCATAGTGCTCACCCGGCCCAAGCAGAGCCGCAGGCACCGGAAGCGAGTTTTGTCCCTCAAGCGCCTCGATCGGAGCGCCAGCAGCGATCCTACCGTGAAGCGGAATTTCGATAACGTCATTGGCAGGTTCGGGAGCCTGCCGCATCGTAGTCGAAACAGACGCGGCTGCATCATTTGCAGCATGCGTAGCGCGCGGGGTGGGGGTTGCATCCTCCGGCGTCTTGATCACCTCGAGCGCACGCGCGCGGTTGGCAAGGCGGCGGATGAAGCCGCGTTCCTCAAGCGCCGAAATCAGGCGGTGAACGCCCGACTTGCTCTTGAGATCAAGCGCCTCTTTCATTTCTTCGAAACTCGGTGAAATACCCGTTTCAGCCAGACGTTTCTGGATAAAGCGAAGCAGTTCATTCTGTTTTGCCGTCAGCATGGGCAAACTCCGTAAAGCCGCACTGTGACGCACGCCGCCCCTAACCGAAGCATCGTGCAGTGCCAGTTACTCGCGCCCCCAGAGGCACCGTCCATTCGCATGGATACCGGTGCATTTCAGAGCACTGCCCGCGCACCTATATGGTGAACGAATGTGGAACAAGTAAGCAACTTGATTCGGCAAGTCAAGCCGCTCTAAGGCCGGAAACCGCAGAAATCAGCCATTGTGGAGTGGATAGACCTGAACCGGCTCTCCGGCTGCTGTTTCCGGCGAGCCGACCGGCCGGTCGATCAGGCAGTCCGCTTCAGCAAGCGCGCGCAGGGCGCTGGAGTCTTGCGATGCGGCGATGCGGACTTCGCTGCGATCTGCAACGCCTCGCAGGAACTCGCGGCGGCTTCCGGTTGCGGGCAGGGCCTCGCCTGCTCGCATCGTGAGCGCTTGCGGAAGGCACTCGCGCATCCCCAGCGTGGCGCGCGCAAGCGGCAGTCCAAACAGAAAGCATGTGACGAAGCTTGAGACAGGATTGCCCGGCAGTCCGAGCACAACTTGCGAACCCCGCTTTGCCACCATCAACGGCTTGCCCGGCTTGATCGCGACCTTCCAGAAAGCGAGCTGCGCACCCCAGTCCCCCAAGGCCTGCTGGATCAGGTCGTGATCGCCCACCGACGCGCCGCCTGAGGTGATGAGGATGTCAGCTTCTTCTGCCTTGGCCAGCGCCTGCGCAAGCGCATCCAGATCGTCTCCCACGGGTCCAAGCCGCATGGTCTCACCCACCAGCGGCGCAAGCATCGCGGCAATCATCGCGCCGTTGCTGGCAGGGATCTGGTCGGAGCCACATTGCGCGGGATCGCGGGCCAGCTCGTCTCCGCTGTCGAGGATCGCAACGGTCGGGCGGCGCGCAACTTCGAGCGCGGCGTGCCCTGCCGACATCGCGAGCGCCAATTGTGCAGGGCCGATGCGGGTGCCGCTGTGGAGCACCGTGTCACCTTGCGCGAAGTCGAAGCCGCGCTTTCGCACATGGCGGCCCGGTGGGGGAGGATCATCGCTGCTCACCTTGCCATCGGCGATAGTAGCGTTCTCCTGGATCAGGACCGAGCTTGCGCCTTCAGGCATATGCGCGCCGGTCGAGATGCGGGTGGCCTGTCCGGCGCTAAGCGAACCAGCAAACGGAACGCCAGCGCGGCTTTCGCCGACAAGCTCCCATGGCCCCGCAAACCCCTGTGCGCCGGCAATGGCATAGCCATCCATGGCCGAGAGGTCGGCAGGAGGCTGAGTGCGCGCAGCCTTCAGATCGCCCGAAAGCACCCTCCCGAGAGCATCCTCAACCGCGACGGATTCGCCCGGCATCTTGGATACAAGCGCGAGCAAGCGTGCCTGCGCCTCTTCGAGAGGTAGCAGGCTCATTGTGTCCTCACGCTGTCGGTCATGGGGCTGGAGCCTTCCAGTCACCCGACTTGCCGCCGCGCTTCTCGATCAGGCGGACCTCGCCGATCACCATCGCTTTGTCGATCGCCTTGGCCATGTCGTAGATCGTCAGCAGCGCGGTCGAGACCGCCACCATCGCCTCCATCTCAACGCCGGTCTTGCCGGTGAGCGATGCTGTGGCGGTGGCGCGAATGGCGCTGTCTTCGAAGTCGAACTCGACGCTCACCGCTTCGAGGCCGAGCGGGTGGCACAGCGGGATCAGCTCGCCAGTGCGTTTGGCTGCCATGATGGCTGCGATGCGGGCAGTGCCCAACACGTCGCCTTTGGGAGCATCGCCTGCGCGGATCGCGGCTAGCGCTTCACTCGACATAGCAATCCGGCCCGAGGCGACGGCAACGCGCGCGGTTGCTGCTTTTCCGCCGACATCGACCATGTGCGCACAGCCGCTTTCGGAGAGGTGAGTGAGTCCGTTCATTTACAGAGCCTTAGCGGAGACATGGACCGCATGTTACACGGTCCTGAAGCAAAAAAGCGGTTCATTGGGAACTGCTCAAAAATTGGGGTCGTGCAAGGGTGATCTGGGCAAGTCATGACCCGTGTGATGCCATGACTGGGCGCTGTAGGACAGAGGCTAAATTCAGCCTTCGAGCAGTGCCCGCGTGGCCGCCGCGACATCATCGGCGCGCATCAGGCTTTCACCGACAAGAAAGGTGCGCACGCCGCTCTTCGCCAATCGCTCGCAATCCGCATGCGTCGCAATGCCGCTTTCGCCCACCAGCAATGCGCCTTCGGGGGCTAGCGGGGCGAGGCGCTCGGTTGTTGCGAGCGACGTGGTGAAGGTCTTGAGATCGCGATTGTTCACACCGATCAAGCGGCTTTTGAGCTGCGTTGCAGCACGCTCCATCTCGGCCTCGTCATGGACCTCGACCAGCACATCCATGCCGTGTTCCAGAGCCGCAGCCTCGATCTCCGCCATCGCGCTGTTCTCAAGAGCGGCGACAATGACGAGGATAGCATCAGAGCCAATCGCGCGCGCTTCTGTGCACTGCCACGGGTCGACCATGAAATCCTTGCGCAGCACCGGCAATTCGCACGAGCTGCGCGCAGCGATCAGAAAGTCCTCATGGCCCTGGAAGTAGGGCGCATCGGTTAGGACCGAGAGGCACGCCGCGCCGCCCGCTTCGTAATCTCTGGCGTGGGTGGCCGGGTGGAAATCAGCGCGGATCAGGCCCTTGGACGGACTGGCCTTCTTGACTTCGGCGATCAGCGCAAATCCGGTTTGCGTACGTGTCCGCAAAGCCGCTTCGAACCCGCGAGGGCTAGTCTGGCTGCGCGCGGTTGTTTCTAGCGCGGCGAGCGAAACAGAGGCTTTTCGCCCGGCGACTTCCTCGCGTTTGGCTGCGCAGATTTCCTCCAGCTTGTTCATTTCGCAAGCTCGATCCATTTGGCGAGCAAATCTTTGGCTCGCCCGCTATCCAGCGCCTCGCGCGCCATATCCGCGCCGACTTGCCAATCCTCAACCGCGCCCGCGACCATCAAAGTCGCCGCTGCATTGAAGATCACCGCATCGCGATAAGGTCCGGGATTGCCGCCCAGCAGCGCGCTCAGTGCCTTGGCATTATGCACCGCATCATCGCCGCGAATGGCCTCCACCGGCGAGTTGGGCAGGCCGATCATATTCGCATCGACGCGCTTCATGGTGAACTCGTTGCCCTCGACATCGGCAAGCTCGTTACCGCCCGCGAGGCTCAATTCGTCCAGCCCCTCATCGCCTGAAACGATATAGGTCCGCTCAGTGCCCAGACGCGCTTTGGCTTCGGCATAGATCGGGACATAGCCGGGGCGGGCAATGCCGATCAGCTGGCGTTTGACCCCAGCGGGGTTCGAAAGCGGCCCCATCAGGTTGAAAATCGTGCGCTTCTTGATCCGCAGCCGGATAGGCTGGATGCGGCCCATCGCAGGATGGTGGTTCTTGGCGAAAAGAAAGCAGATGCCAATCTCGGCGAGCGTCTTTTCCGCTGTGCGCCCGGCGGCCTCCATGTCGAGGCCGAGCGCTTCCAAAGTGTCCGCTGCGCCCGATTTGGACGAAGCCGCGCGGTTGCCGTGCTTCGCCACCGGCACGCCCGAAGCGGCGACTACAAGGCTAACCGCAGTCGACACGTTGAGCGTGTGGTGCCCGTCTCCGCCAGTGCCGCAGCAATCGACTGCGCCGTCGGGGGCTTCGATGGGGATGAGCCGCGCGCGCAAGGCCCGTGCAGCTCCGGCAATCTCTTCCGCCGTCTCGCTGCGCTCGGTCATGGCGAGCAGGAACCGCGCGATCTCTTCCTCGCTCGCCTCGCCGTCGAGCACCCAGCCGAACACCTCCTCGGCCTCGGTCTCGGTCATATGCGGGACGGCAAGCGGGAGGGTCTTCATGGAAGCAGTCTTTCAGGCAAGCGCGCATCGACGCCGCAGATTTTGAGGAAGTTGGCTAGCAGTGCGTGGCCGTGTTCGGTTGCGATACTCTCGGGGTGGAATTGCACGCCGTGAATGGGGAGCGTCTCGTGACGGAAGCCCATGACGCTGGCGTGATCGCCGCCCGGCGTTTCGGCATGGGCATTGGCAACGAGCGAGGAGGGCACGTCGACGACTTCGAGGCTGTGATAGCGGGTCGCGGTGAAAGGCGAGGGCAGGTCTGCAAACACGCCGGTCCCGTCATGCGTCACCGGCGAAGTCTTACCATGCATCAACCCGCCGCGCGTGACGGTTCCGCCGAAATGCTGGCCGATGGACTGGTGGCCCAGACACACGCCAAGCAGCGGCTTGCCCGCATCCGCACAGGCCGCGACCAGATCAAGGCTGATACCCGCCTCATTGGGCGTGCAGGGGCCGGGCGAGATCAGGAACCCGCGGGCATTGCTAGCCACAGCTTGCGCAGCGGTAAGCGCGTCATTGCGCTCCACCCGCACTTCTGCGCCCAGTTCCATCAGATAGTGGACAAGGTTGAAGGTGAAACTGTCGTAATTGTCGATGACGAGGATCTGGCTCATGGGGCTTGGTTCACGCTCCTAGGCAAACTTGTCGGTCGCGCGCACTAGCCCGTCGATAATCCCCGGTTCGCTCGCAGAGTGGCCTGCGTCCGCGACCATCCAGAGTTCCGCTTCGGGTAGGGCTTTCTTGATCTCCCACGCGCTGGTGGGCGGGGTGCAGATGTCGTGGCGGCCTTGGACGATCACCATGGGGATGTCCTTGATCCGGTCGATATCACGCACCAGCTGAGCTTCTTCAAGGAAGAAATCCTCGAGGAAGAAACGCGCGCAGATGCGGGCGAATGGGACGGCTTTGGACGGGTCAGCAAACTCTTCGAGCAGGCTTTCATTGGGCAGCAAAGTCGCGACATTGCCCTCCCACAGCGACCATTGCTTGGCCGCTTCGAGCCGTGTGGCTTCGTCGTCGCTGGTCAGGCGCTCGTAATAGGCCTTCACCAGATCGCCGCGTTCGTCTTCGGGTATCAGGCCGGTGAAGGCGTCCCATTGCTCCGCCATGATCTGGCTCGCGCCGAAATTGTAGAGCCAGCCCTTTTCGCTCTGACGGGCGAGGAAGACGCCGCGCAGGATGATCTCTGTGGTGCGCTCAGGGTGCTTTTGCGCATAGGCGAGCGCAAGCGTCGCGCCCCAGCTGCCGCCGAACACTTGCCAAGCCTCATGCCCGCACATTTCGCGCAGCCGCTCGATATCGGCGACGATGCGCCATGTGTCGTTATTCTCGATCTCGGCAAAGGGCAGCGATTTGCCGCAGCCGCGCTGGTCGAACAGCAGCACGTCGTATTTCGAGGGATCCCACTGGCGGCGATGGGAGGGGGCCATGCCGCCTCCTGGACCGCCATGCAGGAACACCGCAGGCTTCGCACCCGGGGTGCCAACCCGCTCGTAATAGAGCTGATGCCCTTCGCCGACATCGAGCATGCCGGTCTCGTAGGGTTCGATCTCGGGATAGAGCGTGCGGGCGTAGTCAATCATGTTGGAATTGCTCATTGTTCTGCTCCGGGGACTTTCTCCACCACCAGCAACGGGCCGACGCGGCGGCTATCCATACGGCCTGTTGCTGGATCCCAAAGCGAGGAAATATTGCCGTCGAGGAAGAGCGCATTGGGCACTTCCAGCTCGTCGCGGAAGAAGCGCGCGAGTTGGCCGAAGCTCAAGGGCGCGTTCGAGATGACGAAATGCGCCTTACCGTCGCTCGCCACGCCGACGCCATTGCGCAAGGCTTTTGATGGGCCGTCATCCTGAATCTCCGGATGCAGATTACCATTGATGACCAGCATCGGCCCCGATTGCGTGCCGAATTCAGGGCGAGTGCCGATGGTCCGCAGGAACGTGTCGGTCTCGATCAACTGCCATCTGCCGCCAGTGCCGAAAAACACGCCATTGGGCTTGAGGAAAAAGTTCCCGTCCCCGTCCGCGCGGTTGAGCTCGGCAAGCCGGTCGCGGTCTTGCACGTAATAGCCGATGGGACGCAGCGCGTCGTCATACATGCCGCCATTCATAACAAAGGCGATGTCGCCCTCATTGCGGCCAGCGGCCCACGCTTCGATAGTGCCGAAATTCTCACCGCTCGCAGGCGCAAGGCCGGTGCTGATCCGGTGAAGTTCGGGATCGGCGATGCAGTGCGTGAGCGAAACGCCTTCGAATGTCACGGGTTGACAGGCTGAGGCGGGATTGGCGGCCTGCGTTGGCACAAGCTCTTCTACGGGCTCGCTGCTCGCCACCGGTTCGCCCAGTTCAGTGCGCACGACAGGCTCGCCTTCGGGCTGCTGTTCGCAGGCGGTGAGGGTGAGGCCAAAGGGGGCGATCAGGAGGAGGTACTTCTTCATTGTCCAAATTCCGGTTCGCTGGCGATGCGTACGGCTTCTTTTGCTGCGGCGATCAAAGCGCCTGCCTTTGCGCGGCATTCGGCGAGTTCGTAGTCAGGCTCGCTATCAGCGACAATCCCCGCGCCCGCTTGCACATGCATGACCCCGTCTTTGACGACGGCTGTGCGCAGCACGATGCAGCTATCCACTGATCCGTCAGGCGCGAAATAGCCGACACCGCCCGCATAGGCTCCGCGCGTTTCGGGTTCGAGTTCGGCGATGATCTCGCAGGCTCTGATCTTGGGCGCGCCTGACACGGTGCCTGCGGGAAAGCCTGCGAACAAAGCGTCGAGCGCGTCTTTGTCGCCCGCCAACTCTCCAACAACATTGGAGACGATGTGCATGACGTGGCTGTAGCGCTCAATGGTGAAGCTGTCGGTGACTTCGACGCTGCCCTGTTGCGCGACGCGGCCAACATCGTTGCGGCCCAGATCGAGCAGCATGAGGTGTTCTGCGCGTTCCTTGGGGTCAGCCAACAGCGAGGCTTCGTTGGCGTCGTCTTCCGCGCGATTTTCCCCACGAGGCCGCGTGCCGGCGATGGGCCGTATTGTGACTTCGCCGTCGCGCACGCGGACGAGGATCTCAGGGCTGGACCCGACAATCGCAAAGCCGGGCAGGTCGAGGAAATAGAGGAAGGGCGAGGGGTTAACCCGGCGCAGGCTGCGGTAGAGTTCCAGCGGAGGCAGCTCGAACGGGCAGGTAAAGCGCTGCGCCAGCACCACCTGAAAGACATCGCCTGCCAGAATGTAGTCCTTCGCGCGGCCGACCAGCCCCTTGTAGTCTTCCCCCTGCATCACCGGCGTCAGTTCCGGTTCGGCAACATCGCCGGAGAGGCGCGGTTGGTCAGGGCGGGGGCGAGCGAGGGTGCGCAGAGTTTCGTCGATGCGATCGCCTGCTTCTTCAATTGACCGCGCCGGATCGCTGGCGCTCCAGATCGGTGCGACGCAATAGAGCTGGTCCGAAAGGCTATCGAAGATCAGGATCACGGTGGGCCGCACAAACAACATGTCGGGCAGCGCAAGCTCGCTTTGCGGCGCACGGGGGAGCGTTTCGACAAGGCCAATAGTCTCGTAGCCGAAATAGCCGACCAGGCAGGCGAGGGCAGGCGGCAGAGCGTCAGGCACGTCGATCCGGCACTGCGCGGCGAGTGTGCGCAATTCGGACAGCGCATCGCCCTCGCACGCCTCAAACGCCTCGCGGTCGCTTTTCCAAGTGCGGTTGATCGCGGCCGCGCTCTCGCTGGCGCGGAAGACCAGATCAGGGTCGAGGCCAAGCAGGCTGTAACGCCCGCGCACCTCGCCGCCTTCGACCGATTCGAGCAGGAAGTCGCCGCGCCCCGGCTCGATCAAGCGCCGAGCTGCGCCTACGGGCGTGTCGCTATCCGCAACCACGCGCCGCCACACCAGCGCGGGCTTGCCGCTGGCAAGGGCTTGCGCTGCGGCTTGAGCGTTTTCCAGGCGGGCGGGGGACGTCACTCGTTGATCAGGGCTAGATGTTCAAAGCGCGCATCAGCGTCAGCGCGCGCCGGTCAACGTCGCGCGCAATTGCTCGATTGCCTCTTCGTTTCGCTCAACGCCGACTTCATCGCGGATCGCGCGGGTCAGCTGTGCGTTGTATTCGCCAACCAGCGCCGGGGTAAGCTGCTCGCGGGTCTGGGTGAGCGTATCGGGATTGTCTTCGATCGGATCGGTCTCAATCGCGTCAAGATCGACCACATACCAACCAAGATTAGCCGAATCCTCAAGGATCTTGGTCGAGTTCTGCGCCATCGAGAACATCAAGACGAGCGCAGTCGGAATGCCCTGCTCGGCATTGGCAAGCAGGTCGACGCGGCGAAGATCGACATTTTCGATCCGGCCGAGTGCGGCGTTCTCTGCCCGCATTGCCTCGGGCAGAGCGGTTCCTCCGCGCACAGCGGCCAAGATACGGTCCGCAGCCTCACGCGCCGCCTTGTTGCCTTCGTTTTGCTTCCAATCGCGGACGACGCGGTCGCGGATGAGTTCAATCGGAGGGGCATCGCTTTCAACAATGTCCGCCACGTCGAAAATCAGGAACTGCACTCCCGGCACCAGCTCAGCGAGTTGCGGATTGCCTTCGCTCATCTGGAAAGCCGTATCCAGAATCGGACGCAGGCCGGGAGGAATCCCCTGACCCGGCGATCCGAACACCTGGCCATTGGCGGTCACATCGGGAAAAGAGGTCATTTCAAGACCAAGCCCCGTCGCCACATCGGTGAGCGACGTGCCGGTGTTGACCATTTCTTCGATCCGGCTGCTCAGTTCGGCAAGGGCTTCCATTTGCGCTTCCCGCCGCAATGCCCCTGCGATATCGTCGCGCACTTCGGCAAGGCTGCGTGCAGGAATTGCCTCGACATCATCGACGCGCGCCACATACCAGCCCAGTGCCGCGCGTGCCGGATCGGCAACACTGCCTTCGCTCGCGGCAAAGACAGCGTCTGCCAGAGCGGCGCTGGTTGAGCTGGTCAGTTCGTCGCGTTCAAGCAAGGGGCCGGGAGAAACGTTGAAGCCCGCCTCCTGCGCTGCGGCTTCGAGTGAAATGCCGCCGCGGATACGGGCGACCAGCGCATTGGCGGCCTCCTGCGTCGGGACCACAAAGGACGTAACCGCGCGCCGCTCGCCCGCATCGTAAAGCTCGGCATTGGCTTCGTAACGTTCAGCGATCTGCTCTGCAGTCGGTTCGAGATCGGCGGTCACGCTGTCCGCGCCAAAGGTTGCAACGCGCAAAGTCCGCCGTTCGGGCAGCACGTAGTCAGAACGGTTCTCGCTGTAGAATGTGTTGAGCTCTTCCTCGGCCGGATCGGCATCCGGCGCGAATTCGCTGCCGGGGATAAGTCCGATCGAACCGCGCCGCCGCTCAAGCACCAAAGCGGCATATTGGCGCGCCACAGCTTCGGGCATCACGGGTGCAGCAAAGGCAGGGCTGAGGATTTGCTGAGCCAGCATCCCGTCCGAAATGTCGCGCCGCAAAATCTCGTCAGTTATGCCCTGTCGCTGCAACGCGGCGAGGTATGTGGCGCGGTCGAAATTGCCGGTCAGATCCTGGAAAGCGGAAATCTGGAGCAGCTCGCTATTCACCAGATTTTCGCCGGCGCGCAGGCCGTAATCCTGAGCGAACATGCCGATAGAATAGCGGTCGATAATCAGTTCAAGCTGGTCTTCCAGCGCGCCGCTATCGATGAATTGCTGCATCGTGATCGTCGGGTTTTGCGCCTGCGCCTGACGCAGGGCGCTGTTCATCGAACTTGTCATTTCGACTGCAGACACATCGTCATTGCCCACGACAACAATCTTGTCATCGCCGGTCAAACCGCCAAACGTCGCCGAACCGGAAACATCCGCCATCGCAAAGGCGAAACCGACAAGGACGAGAAATCCGATAAATATCGGCAGGCCAATCTTGGACTGGAAGAAATTGCGAAACAGCGAAATCATATTCTTGCGTCTTCCCGGTAGTATCGAACACCGCCGCAGACGGGGCGAGCGTTCGATCGTGTGCTTGGTCCGAAGGCGATATAGGGTGCGTTACGCCGCCGGATTCCTTGGAGACGCGCCATATCGGCCCTGCGACCTCGCGGCAACAGGTTCGCAGAGCTTTTGACTAAAGATAAGTCCTCGGCTAGCGGACCCGTCCCCCGTTACCTACATCTGCATCGCAGAATCGTAGAACTCTTTCGTATTTACAGGAAAACGTGATGCCCTTGCGGCCCTATATCGTTGGAAACTGGAAGATGCATGGCACCCGCGCCATGCTTTCCGAAGCGCGCGCCATCGACCGCGCAGCCCAGCGCCATATGAAAGTGGAGGTGGCGATCGCGCCGCCTTACACGCTGATCCACCCGGTCCACCGCGAGGCGGAACAGATCGCAGTGGGCGCTCAGGATTGCCATCACGAGGCGGAAGGCGCGCATACCGGCGACATTTCTGCCGCGATGATCGCCGATGCCGGCGCAAAATTCGTAATTCTAGGCCATAGCGAGCGGCGTCAGAACCATTCCGAAAATGACGCGACGGTCCGCGCGAAGGCCGAATCCGCCTTTGCAGCTGGCCTGCGTGTCATCATGTGCTGCGGCGAGACCGAGAAAACCCGCGATGCAGGCCGCGCGGTCGGCTTTGTCAAAAAGCAGATCAAGGCGTCGCTGCCAGAGAAAATCGAGAATCCGGCAGATACGCTCACCATCGCCTATGAACCGATCTGGGCGATTGGTACCGGCAAGACCGCGACCGTTGAAGATATTGCCGAAATGCACGGCGAGCTGCGCGCGTTGCTGGTCGAATTGTACGGCGATGAGCAGGGCAGCGAAGTCCGCATTCTCTATGGCGGCTCCGTGAAGCCTGAAAATGCTGGCGAAATCCTTGGCACTGCCGAAGTCGGCGGTGCATTGGTTGGCGGGGCGAGCCTCACCGCAGACAGCTTTATGGGCATCGCATTGGCAGCTGGTGACAGCGAAGAGAGCTGATTGCAGAGGCGTCGCGGCGGGTTGTGCCTTGCCCCGGCGCGCTTGCATCACTAGATGCGCTGCACTGACTAGACCCGAGTAGAGAAATTCATGTCGCTGTTCATCATCCTTACCGTCATTCAGGCCATCGTGGCCGCCGCGCTCGTCGCCGTCGTGCTCATGCAGCGCAGCGAAGGCGGGGGGCTTGGCATTGGCGGCAATCCGTCCGGCGCACTGGGCGCACGCGGCGCTGCGGATTTCCTCACACGCTCGACCCGCTGGCTGGCAATTGCCTTTGTCGGCCTGTCGATCACGCTTGCGGCACTGGCCGTGAACGAATCGAGCCTGGATGACATCACCAGCGATCTCGATCGCAATGTCACCGCACCAAGCGCCGATGACCTTCTGGGCGAAAGCTCGGACGGTGAGGGCAGCGCAGCAGCTTCGACCGAAGATTTGCTGGGTGAACCTGCAAGCGACGATCCGCTCGCCGAATAATCGGCGTTAAAGCAACACTTTCTCACATCCTTGTGGATTGCGCGCCTTCTCGCGGTGCAATTCGCTTGCCCCGAATCCAATCAGACGCTTAAGGCTCAACTCCCATGGCGCGGTACATATTTATCACCGGCGGCGTGGTCTCCTCGCTCGGCAAAGGTCTCATGGCAGCAAGTCTTGCTGCGCTCCTTCAGGCGCGTGGGTACAAGGTGCGCATCCGCAAGTTTGACCCATATCTCAACGTCGATCCGGGCACGATGAGCCCGTATCAGCACGGCGAGGTCTATGTGACCGATGACGGGGCCGAGACCGATCTCGACCTTGGCCACTACGAGCGCTTCACCGGCGTCTCAGCGCGCCAGAGCGACAACATCACCTCGGGCCGCGTCTATCGCGACATCATCGCCAAGGAACGCCGCGGCGATTATCTGGGCGCGACTGTGCAGGTGATCCCGCATGTGACCGATGCGATCAAGGAATTCGCGCTCGCGGGCCAGGACGATCACGATTTCATCCTGTGCGAGATCGGCGGGACCGTGGGCGACATCGAATCGCTGCCCTTCATGGAGGCGATTCGTCAGCTCAGGAACGAGCTGGAGCCGATGCAGACGCTCAGCGTCCACGTCACGCTAGTGCCCTATATCGCCGCAGCAGGCGAGCTGAAGACCAAGCCGACGCAGCATTCGGTGCGCGAACTGGCAAGCCTCGGTATCAAGCCGGACGTGCTGCTGTGCCGCGCTGAGCACCCGATCCCCGATGGCGAGCGCCAGAAGATCGCGAATTTCTGCAACGTGCGCAAAGAGGCGGTGATCCCCGCGCTCGACGCGCCGTCGATCTATTCGGTCCCGCAGCAATATCACGAACAGGGTCTCGACGCCGAAGTGCTGCGCGCCTTTGGCATCACCGACGCACCCGATCCCGACCTCGCCGCTTGGGAGGATGTGACTGACCGCTACTTCAACCCCGAAGGCGAAGTGACAATCGGTGTTGTCGGCAAATATGTCGGACTGCCTGACGCCTATAAGAGCCTCAACGAAGCGCTCGTCCATGGCGGGCTCGCCAACCGTGTGAAGGTCAATATCCGCTGGATCGACGCCGAAATCTTCGAAGGCGAAGACGAATCTGAGATCGTTTCGGCGCTGGAACCACTCCACGGCATTCTTGTGCCCGGCGGGTTTGGCGAACGCGGCAGCGAAGGTAAGATTTCGAGCGTGCGCTTTGCCCGCACGCGCAAAGTCCCGTTCTTCGGCATCTGCCTCGGCATGCAGATGGCCTGTATCGAAGGCGCCCGCGCTGCCGGTTATGACGCGGCATCCTCGACCGAATTCGGCGATACCAACGAACCTGTCGTCGGCATCATCACCGAATGGATGAGCGAAGAGGGCATTCAGGAGCGCGAAGAGGGCGGCGATCTGGGCGGCACGATGCGTCTGGGCGCCTATGAGGCCAAGCTCGCTGGCAACAGCCACACTTCGCGCATCTATGGCGGCGCAGAGACAATCCACGAACGTCACCGCCACCGGTTCGAGGTCAACAGCGCCTATATCGACCCGCTGGAGCGGCAGGGTCTGGTGTTCTCCGGCATGTCACCCGATGGCCTGCTGCCCGAGATTGTTGAGCGGCCTGACCATCCGTGGTTTGTAGGGGTGCAGTTCCATCCGGAGCTCAAGTCGAAACCGTTTGACCCGCATCCGCTATTCGCCGGTTTCATCGCCGCAGCGCTTGAGCAATCGCGTCTGGTCTGATCCCCCGAGAGTTTCAATCCTGCGCTGGTCATTCGTAAAACAGCGGATGGGGCTCTTTATCTGATATAATCTGTCGTCTTTTTACAAGCTTTCGAAATAGCGCTTGCGTCAGCGACCAAATGCGTTTTACCAGTCGGCAAGCCTACAGGTTTTCGTAAGGGTGCCCAGCGTAGGTCCGGGCGTCTGATCGAAGCGAAAGAAGGGCAAAACAGATACAGGGTTTCGCAGCATAGCCGCCATCGCGGCTTCCATACATGGCTGCAACGAGCTCGAGCCGGGATTGACCATCTTCTGCGACCCGGATGGTCAGAACCGGACGAGGCGGTGTTAAAACCGCGGGGGCGAGTCCTTCGGGACCGCCCCCACTTAACTTTATCAAATTATCGAGATTATCGCGGGACTTGCGCTCACGCAGCGTTGGCGGAGTCGTCCTTATCGCTGTCTGGGACAGCGGTCAGAGTTGCGCTGGCATTGGTGCTGCCATTCACCGCGATCTTCTTGGGCTTCATCGCCTCGGGCACTTCGCGTACCAGATCGATGATCAGCAGACCGTCTGCCAGGTCGGCATTTGCGACGCGGACATAGTCGGCCAGTTCAAATCGGCGTTCAAAGCCGCGGTTTGCGATCCCGACATGGAGCAGCTCGCTACCATCGTCGTTCTCTTCGCGTTTCTTGCCTTGCACGGTCAGCAGGTTGGCCTGCGCAGTGATCTCAATATCCTGCGGGCGGAAACCGGCGACGGCGAGGGTGATCCGGTAATTGTCTTCACCGCGCCGCGCGATGTTGAAGGGTGGGTAATTGTCGCCCGAACTGGCGCGGGCCTGGCTTTCGAGCATGTCGAACAGGCGGTCAAAGCCAACGGTGCTGCGGCGATAGGGGGTAAAATCAAGACGTGACATAGTTCAAATCCTCTTTGCTTTGAGCAATTTGTGTGGTGACAGGCCTGCCTCATGCAGCGCCTGCCGGTGAATCGCGGTCTGCGGCTCCCCATTATTGGCGGAACAACTGGATCAAACCGGCGACACACACTAATTAGGACGGGCAAACCGGCTTTCAAGAGTTTTTGAATGCGGCTTTGAAAGCGGATTTACAGGATTAACGCGATGACCAAACCGACCGTCGACATCTACACCAAGTTCACCTGCGGCTTTTGCCACCGGGCAAAGCATCTGCTGTCGTCCAAGGGTGTGGAGTTCAAGGAGCACGACATCACAATGGGCGGCCCGAAAAAGGCAGAGATGCTTGAGCGCGCACCCGAAGCGCGCACCGTGCCCCAGATTTTCATCGGCGATCACCACATCGGCGGCTCCGACGATCTCGCCATGCTAGAGGCGCAGGGCAAGCTCGACGCATTGCTGGCGGGGTAGGGCGCAGCAATGCCCAAAATCGCGATCTTGCAGATGACTTCGGGGATTGATCCCGAGGCTAATCTGTTTGCGATTGAAGACGCGGCTCAGGCGGCGGCAGGAGAGGGCGCGCAGGTGCTATTCACGCCCGAGATGGCGACACTGCTTGACCGTGATCGTAAACGCGCGTCCGCTTCGATCGAACCCGGTCTGGTCTGGGAGCTTAAGGAACGTCTGACCAACTATGCGATGGAATTCGGTATCGACATCGCTTTGGGCTCCATGCCTGTGCCAAGCCAGGAAGGGCGGTTTGCAAACCGCTCGATGTATTTCGACAGAAATTGCGACGGACCGGTCGATCCCGTTACCTATGACAAGATGCACATGTTCGACGTCGAATTGTCGACCGGTGAGACTTGGCGCGAAAGCAAAGCGTACGAGGCCGGCAACAAGGTCGTAGCGGTGGAAGACACGCCAGTTGGCAGGCTCGGCTTGTCAGTCTGCTATGACATGCGCTTTCCCGCGTTGTTCGAGGCTCTCGGAAACCGCCGATGCGATGCCATCGCGGTGCCCGCCGCCTTCACCAAACCCACAGGCGAGGCGCATTGGCATGTCCTGTTGCGTGCGCGTGCCATCGAAGCCAGCGCCTTCGTGATCGCAGCCGCGCAAACCGGAAAGCACGAGGATGGCCGCGAAACTTACGGCCACAGCCTCGTCGTCGATCCTTGGGGTGAGGTTCTGCTCGATATGGGCGAGGAGCCGGGTCTTGGATTTTGCGACATCGACCTTGGCCGGATCGCCGAAGTGCGCGCGCAGGTGCCCAGCCTTGCCAACCGCCGCGAAATCCCCAATTAGTCGCGCGTAATGATCGTATTCGACCTCCACTGCGCCCATGGCCACCGCTTCGAAGGCTGGTTCGGCTCTTCCTCCGATTATGAGGATCAGCGGGAGCGTGGTCTGGTGAGTTGTCCTGAATGCGGCTCGGCGGAAATTGGTAAAGCCCCGATGGCGCCTGCAGTTCCCGCTAAAGGCAACACTGACCGCGCAGCGCCTGCTCCCGTGCCTGCACAAGCTGACACTCAGCCGGTTTCGAACACGCCCATGCCTGCAGAAGTGCAGCAAGCCCTGCAAAAGCTTGCCCAGGCGCAGGCCAAGGCGCTTAAGAACAGCAAGTGGGTGGGTAAGGACTTCGCTGAGCAATCGCGCGAAATGCATTATGGCGAGCGCGACGAAGCGGCGATCCACGGACAGGCCAGCCTCGAGGACGCCAAAGCGCTGGTCGATGAAGGCGTTCCGGTCGCGCCGCTCCCGTTCCCGATAGCTCCACCGGAAGATCTCAATTGATTGAGAGGTCTGCGCTGCTATTGGAGGCGACGGGGCCCCGTAGCTCAGCTGGATAGAGCACCAGATTCCTAATCTGGGGGCCGCGTGTTCGAATCACGCCGGGGTCACCACTCTTGTTTTTCGATTGCCCATCCGGGCAATCGTCCTCGCTAGACGCGCAGCAGAGCTGCGCCCGCTGCGGGCCGCGCAGTCGCGCTCTGACTGCTGTGAGCAAGGTTCTGGCATCGAATGGTTGTGAGCCGAAGGCGAGCCAAAGCCCGACGGGACGCCCGTAGGCGATCCGTAGCGAAGCGGAGGAGACTCGCCGAGGAGTGGGCGCGGAGGCGTCCACACAAACAAAAAAGCGCTCGGCATATCCGTAGCGGCGAGGGGGGAGTGCCGTTCGGAAGAGCCGGAGCGCTTTTCTACTGGCCTTGATAGGGCCGGTGAGATGGTGAAGGCAGTCGGGCAGACCGGAGCGGCTCTAGTTTTGCGACCCTTTGGGAGAGGGGGTGCGACCAGCCATTCGGTAAAGTCCGTAGTGCCTTCGAAGAGCACTTATTACCGAACACGGATAACAAAAGGTTAACGCCAAGCGCGCTTTATGGACTCGGTCTTAGGGGCTCTCCTAATCCCCTTTGCGAGCAGCCGAGTATGACAAGCCCAGCACGCAGGCCGACATCGCAAAGACGAGCGCGCAAGTGCCGCCCCATCCGCCCCAGTCATATACTGCGGTACCAAGGATCGAACCGACTGCGCCGCCCAGAAACATGATGACGATATAGGTCGTCGTCAGACGCGTGCGGATCGCCGGTTCGAGCGTGAGGAAAGTCATCCGTCCGGTCACATCGATGCTCGGCCCGACGATGTTGACCAGCACCAGAGGCACCAGCACGGTCCAAACATTCCACCCCAACGGATACATCAAAGCGACGCCGATTAGCTGGACGATTGCGGCGAGGAAGCGCGCGCGTCTTGCGCCGACCTTATCCGCCCATTTGCCCAGCCTCGGCGTCGAGAAGATGCTGATCGCTGCGATGCCTGCCAGATAGCCAACCGTATCGACGCCATAACCCATCGCGTCGCTAGTCAGATGCAGCGCCAGCGCCAACCAGGTCGCAGTGAAGGTCGCAAAGTTCAGCCCCTGAATGAGCGCCGACACCAGCATATCGCGATGCGAACGGGCGAGGGTGAAGACCGAGGTGAGCAGCGCACCATAGCTGCCTTGCGGGACTTTGGGCGCAGTCCCCTCGCTGCGCATCGTGAGCGGCAGTAGAGCGGTCACAGCCGCCATCAGGGCAAAGGCGCACCAATAGACCACTCGCCAGCCATAGGCCTCTGCCAGGACGCCCGCGCCCACCCGTGCGACCAGAATGCCGAAAATCACTCCCGCCGTTAGCAACGCGGTCACTTGGCCGAGGCGCTCGGGATCGACGCGTTTCGAAGCGAAGGCCGGGATCAGGTAAGGCGCTATGGTGACAAAGCCGAGCAGGGTCGATGCGAGCGTGAACAGCGCAAAACCCTGCGCCAGAGCCATGCCGAGCATGAACACGCATTGCGCGCTGACAAAGGCGATGCACAACGCCTTGTTCGAATAGCGATCCCCCAGCGGCAACAACAGGAGAATGCCTAGCGCCAGGGCCAGCTGATTGAGCGCAGGCACAATCCCGATCTGTGCATCGCTCACGCCGAAATCCCGCGCGACCTCGCTGATGATCGGATGAATGTAATAGGCATTGGCCGTCACGACAGCGACCGTCACCGCAAGCGCATATTCCTGCGCGCGGGTGAGGTGGGCTGGTGCGGCCGGTTGTGCCGAATTGCTCAGAGCACGCCTGCCTTCTTGGCGGTGTCGATCATGCCTTGGGCAAGCTCAACCGGGCTATCCTCCTGACAGAAATGCCCGCAGGTCGAGAGCATGCCATGCGGCATTCCCGCAGCGCCGGCGATATTGTCGATCAGGGGCTGGGCGAGGCCGCCTGTGACCGGATCGTCCTCTCCGAACAGGGTCAGGAACGGTCTGTCAAACGCGGCGAGGCCTTTCCAAGCGGCTTTGTTCTGCGCGATCCCGTCCATCCCGTCTTCGACCGGGACCAATTGCGGGAATGCTCGCGCGCCTGCTTTGCTGGCTTCATCAGGGAAGGGCGCGTCATAGGCAGCAATCTCTGCGGGTGAGCGCTCGGTCGCGGTGGCGCGCTGGAGCAGCTCGCCAATTGCAAATTCAGGAGAGGATTTGGCAAATTCGCGCCAGGCAAGGAATGCCGGTGAGGGTGTTCCGCCAGTGGGCAGGAAGGTGTTGCTGGCGACGACACAAGTGAACCGCTCGGGCGCTTCGCCAACCATGCGCAGGCCGAGCAATCCGCCCCAATCCTGACAGAACAACGCCGCCGCTTCAGGCACCACCGCATCGCGCCACTGGCCGAGCCAACTGACGTGGCGGTCATAGGTGTAGAAGCCGATATCGTCCGGCTTATCGCTCTTTCCGAACCCGATGAGGTCTGGCGCAAGGCAGCGAAAGCCTGCTTTGACCAACACGGGGATCATCTTGCGATAGAGGAAACTCCAGCTCGGCTCGCCGTGGAACAGCAGCACCGGCGGGCCATCCTTCGGACCTTCATCCAGATAGTGCATCCGCCCCCGATGCCCTTCGCCAAGATCAATCTCGATCCAGTTCTCGGCGAAAGGATAATCGGGTATCGCGGCAAAGCGCGAGAGGTCGGCATTGAGCACTTGCATCACTGGGTTCTCCTCTTTCGAAGAGATCAGTAGCACACAAAAACCTTTGCCAAAGCCCCTATGCGCTCTCGCCCGGTTCGTTGCCCATGGGCACGCGTTCCTTGAACGTATGGGTGACGTAGGGGAACGGAATCTCGATCCCCGCATCATCCAGCGCGCGTTTGATCGCACGCACCACTTGGTCCTTCGATTCGCGGCCAGCGCGCGGGGTCGAACCCGACCACCAGCGGACCAGATAATCGACCGAGGAAGAGTTGAATTCATCAGCGAAAATATCGACACCCTTGTCCACGTCGACCAGCTCAACAGCTGTGACGGCCTTGCGGATGACCTCTGCAGCCTTATCGAGGTCGGTGTCGTAGGAAACGCCGATCACGACGCTATGGCGGCGCTGCTCCTTGTCGGTCAGGATTTCGACCGGGTTCTTGAACAGGATCGAGTTGGGCACGACCGTGACTTCGCCAGACAGCTTGCGGATGTGGGTTTCGCGCAAGGTAATGTGCTCGACCTTGCCGACGATGCCTTCGCATTCGATCACATCGCCGATCCGCATCTTCTCGCGGATCATGATGAGGACGCCAGCGAGAAAGTTCTCGAAAATATCCTGAAATGCAAAGCCGATCGCGACCGCACCGATACCAAGGCCCGCAATCAGGCTGCCCGGAGTAAGGCCCGGAAAGACCACAATCGCGGCGACCAGCAAGCCGAATAGCCAGACACCAATCTTCACAATCGTCTTGATTAACGTCCGCAGCGAGGGGCGCAGTTCAGTTTTGCCGATCGCTTTGTCCGCGATACTGACGCCGACCTTCGCGACAATGGCGGTGATAAGTATGATGACGAGCGCGATGGCAATACCGGGCAATGCTCGGACGAATTCGGTTCCCATGAGATTCAATTGGTCGATCAATGTGTCGATCATAAAATTCGCTTGTCCTTATGTTTTCTTCCCAACGGGTGGGATCGCTCTTTTGATCCAAAGAGTTAGCGTGCTCAGGCACATGCCGCGCTAACAATTGGATGAGGTAGACTTGGCTCTCTCGGGCAGGCAAGCAGCATATGCACTGCAAAGGAAATGCTCAAGTCCATGAAAGCCGAAAGCGAAGAACTGACCGAAATCCGCCGCGCTGTGCGGGCGCTTTGCGACGAATTTCCCGGAGAATATTGGCGCGCCAAGGATGCAGCACGCGAATATCCGGGCGAGTTTGTCGACGCGCTAACCCAGGCGGGCTTTCTGGCGGCACTGATCCCGGAAGAATTTGGCGGCAGCGGGCTAAGCCTCGATGCGGCGGCGGTGATCATGGAGGAGATCCAGGCGAGCGGCTGCAACGGCTCCTCCGCGCACGCGCAGATGTATATCATGAACACGCTGCTGCGTTACGGGTCAGACGCGCAGAAGGAGGAATATCTGCCCAGAATCGCCAAGGGTGATCTGCGCTTGCAGGCCTTTGGCGTCTCGGAACCCACCAGCGGCACCGACACGCTCAGCCTGAAGACCCGCGCAGTCAAAGACGGCGATGAATATGTCATCAGCGGCCAGAAAATCTGGACGAGCCGTGCGGAGCACTCGGACCTCATGCTGCTCCTCGCCCGCACCACGCCGCGCGAGCAAGTCGAGAAGAAGACCGAGGGGCTCTCGATCTTCCTCGTCGACATGCAGGAAGCGCTTCGCAGCGGCATGAGCATCAAGCCGATCCGCACAATGATGAACCATTCTTCCTGCGAAGTGTTCTTCGACGATCTGCGCATTCCAGCAAGCGCGCTGGTGGGCGAGGAAGGGAAGGGCTTTCGCTACATCCTGTCCGGCATGAACGCCGAACGCATCCTAATCGGTGCCGAGTGCATCGGCGATGCCAAATGGTTCATCGAACAGGCGAAAGCCTATGCCGGCGACCGCAACGTCTTTGCGCGTCCCATCGGCCAGAATCAGGGCGTCCAGTTCCCGATTGCACGCTGCTATGCCCAAATGCGCGCGGCCGAGCTGATGGTTCACCACGCCGCACAGGTCTATGACGAGGGCGGCAATCCGGGCGAAGAAGCCAATATGGCGAAATTACTCGCGTCCGAAGCCAGCTGGGCGGCGGCGGATATGTGTGTGCAGACCTTTGGCGGCTTTGGCTTTGCAGAGGAATATGACGTCGAACGCAAGTTTCGCGAAGCACGGCTCTACACAGTCGCGCCAATCTCAACCAATCTGATCCTGTCTTACTTAGCCGAGCATGTCCTCGGCCTGCCTCGTTCCTATTGAACGGCCTTAGGCCGGCTCACTGCCTGACAAATTCTGCCATCTGAGCGCATTTCACTTGCGGTAAGCGGTTAACTATGATTCTGTGGGATTTCAACGAGGGATGATCATGCGAAAGCCACCAAGGGAAAATGCGAAACAGGCCTTTGCGCTTGTGCTGCTTGTCGCCCTAACGGTGGGCGCGATTGCCGGGCCCACAGGCCTCCTCGCATGGGCGGAGAATGCTGAGACGCTGGAACAGCGCAAGGCGCGTATCGCGGTTCTTACCGAGGAACGCGATGCTCTGCGCAACCGAGTTGATCTGCTCGACCCGAACGGCGCTGACCCCGATCTGGTAAGCGAGCTTATCCGTGAAGATCTTGGCGTCATTCACCCCGATGAAATTGTGATTACGTTGGACGGTGAATAACCGTCTCTATTCGCGTTCAAGCGAAATCTAACCAATCTGGCAAATCGAGTTGAATTCGCGCGGGTTTCCGTTGCGTCACGCCTGTCCGCATGCCTATAGGACAGCTCAACGTGGACGCGCACTTTCCCTCCCCAGTCTGGTGCGCGCTGAACGAGAGAAGGGACACAGATCTTGGCCAAAAAGCCAGCAGCCAAAAAGCCCGCCGCTAAACGCGCGCCCGCTAAGCGCACGAAAGCGGCAAAGTCGAAGCCTGAAAGCGCCGTAGCGCCTTCGGATGATCCGGACTTCATCCTCCATTCGCTTCAGGAGGAATTCGAGAAAACCAAGCGCTTCGACGCCAGCGATGATCAGATGCTCGAATTCTACCGGCAGATGCTACTCATCCGCCGATTCGAGGAGAAGGCTGGCCAGCTTTACGGCCTCGGCCTGATCGGCGGTTTCTGCCACCTCTATATCGGGCAGGAAGCGGTCGCGATCGGCCTGCAAAGCGCGCTCGACGGGGACAAGGACAGCGTGATCACCGGCTACCGCGATCACGGCCACATGCTCGCTTACGGCATCGACCCCAAGGTCATCATGGCCGAGCTGACTGGCCGCGAAGCTGGCATTTCCAAGGGCAAGGGCGGCTCGATGCATATGTTCAGCACCGAGCACAAATTCTATGGCGGACACGGCATTGTCGGCGCGCAGGTTGCGTTGGGCGGCGGTCTGGCGCTCGCGCATCAGTACAATGAAGATGGCGGGTTGTGCCTTGCCTATTTCGGCGACGGCGCGGCGAACCAGGGGCAGGTCTACGAGACCTTCAACATGGCTGCGCTGTGGAATCTCCCGATCGTTTTCGTGGTCGAGGACAACCAATACGCCATGGGCACAGCCAGTTCGCGTAGCTCGGCTGAAACCCGCTTCCACCGCCGCGGCACCGCGTTCCGCATTCCCGGTATGGAAGTGAACGGCATGGACGTGCTCGAAGTGCGGGCCGCTGCCGAGGTAGCCTTCAAACATGTGCGGGAAGGCAAAGGGCCGGTTCTGATGGAGCTCAACACCTATCGCTATCGCGGCCACTCAATGTCCGACCCTGCTAAGTACCGCACCCGCGAAGAAGTGCAGGAACAGCGCGACCACCACGATCCGATCGAGCGCTTGAAGAAGACGCTGGTCGATGCCGGCCATAGCGAGGATGACCTGAAAGCTATCGACAAGGATATCCGCAAGATCGTCGCCGAGAGCGCCGACTTCGCCGAAAACTCGCCTGAGCCTGCACCGGCAGAACTCTACACCGAAGTTCTGGTGGAGGAGTATTGATCCATGGCTATCGAACTCAAAATGCCCGCGCTTTCGCCGACCATGGAAGAAGGCACGCTCGCCAAGTGGCTCAAATCCGAAGGCGACACGATTGAACCCGGCGACATCATCGCCGAGATCGAAACCGACAAGGCTACGATGGAATTCGAAGCCATTGACGAAGGTGTGCTGACCAAAATTCTCGTGGCTGAAGGCACCGAGAATGTCGCTGTCGGCACTGTGATCGCAGAGTTGCAAGGGGAGGGAGATGAAAGCCCGGCTCCCACGCCTGCTCCGGTAGAAGCTCCGACTCCAACGCCTGCGCCCGCAGCAACGGCAGAGCGCCCTGCGGCCTCCTCACCGGTCAGCGATCCGAGCATCCCTGAAGGAACTACCTTCACCAGCACAACCGTGCGCGAAGCCTTGCGCGACGCGATGGCAGAGGAAATGCGCGCAGACCGCCGCGTTTTTGTGATGGGTGAGGAAGTCGCCGAATATCAAGGCGCCTACAAAGTGACGCAGGGCCTGCTCGACGAATTTGGCCCCAAGCGCGTCATCGACACGCCGATCACCGAATACGGCTTTGCCGGCATTGGCTCGGGCGCGGCGATGGGTGGTTTGAAGCCGATTGTCGAGTTCATGACCTTCAACTTTGCGATGCAGGCGATTGACCACATCGTGAACTCTGCGGCCAAGACCAACTATATGTCAGGCGGCCAGATGCGTTGCCCGATCGTATTCCGCGGCCCCAATGGCGCAGCTTCGCGCGTAGGTGCGCAGCACTCGCAAAACTACGGTCCGTGGTATGCGAGCGTCCCCGGTCTCATCGTCATCGCGCCCTATGACAGCGCCGATGCGAAAGGCCTAATGAAGGCAGCAATCCGCTCCGAAGATCCGGTTGTCTTCCTCGAGAACGAGCTGGTCTATGGCCGCTCATTTGAAGTTCCTGACCTCGACGATCACGTCCTGCCCATCGGCAAGGCGCGTATCGTGCGTGAGGGCAAAGATGCGACGATTGTGACCTACTCGATTGGCGTAGGTCTAGCGCTTGAAGCGGCTGAAGAGCTGGCAGGGCAGGGCATCGACGCGGAAGTCATCGATCTGCGGACATTGCGTCCGCTCGACAAGCAGACCGTGCTTGAAAGCCTTGCCAAAACCAACCGGTTGGTCGTCGCCGAAGAAGGCTGGCCGACCTGCTCGATTGCGAGCGAGATCATTGCGATCTGCATGGAAGAAGGCTTCGACGATCTAGACGCGCCGGTTGCCCGGGTCTGCAACGAAGATGTGCCGCTGCCCTATGCCGCGAACCTTGAAAAGCTCGCGCTTATCGACGCGCCTCGGATCGTCGAGGCGGTCAAGAAGGTCTGCTACGTCTGAAAATTGTAGTGGGAGGCGCGGGGTGCAATCGCGCCTCCCACGAACTCTATCAGGCCGGACGGTCAGCCGAATACACGTCGCAATCTGCAACAGGCGAGGCCGGCGTCGTCTGATAAAGCTGGGTCAAATCGCGGCTGTCACGAACGGTGAAAGCAGCGGTGTACCGGATTTCGGTATCGCCATAAAAGTCCACCGGCGTAATCGGTTCGTAGGTGTAGGACACTTCAACAAACATCACTGCCGTACCCTGGCTTGCAGTGATCCGGTTGCCCGGCTCACCCATACCATTGAACGAAGTGCCGCTAGCTCCATCGCCTTCAACACCGTAGCTTGACGCAAAGTTTTTGGCACCACGGCAACGCTGCCATGCAATCCATTGTCCGCCGCCGGTGTTCTTCTGCAGGCTGGAAAGGATAATGCGGCCCTGTTCGTAAATCCCGTAGCCATCGCCCAGCTTTTCGGCCCCGACAAAGGTGCCGTTGACGTCGTCTTCATAGACCTTGCGCGAGACCAGAACATCCGCCTCACCGATGCGTGATGCGTTATCGGCAACCTGCATTGCGACCTGGCTGATCTGCATATGGGTGATGGTGAAATAGGCGGTTTCTGTGCCGAGCAGGCCCATGCCCAGCACGATCGGCGCGCTAAAGGCAAACTCGACCATTGCCACAGCCGAATTGTCCCGGCCTAGGTCGCGAAGCCTGGCCGCTTTACTGCGGATCGAACGGATTGCTTTGGTAATCATTACACGCAGTTCCCGGTTTCGATGGTTCTGTCTTGTTCGTCATAAGGCTGGTTGCGCAGCACAGTGGAAGCGCGCAGCTCAACTTCCTGCGGCAGGCCCGCAAGGCCGTACATCGGGAAGAGCCGCGGGTAGCTCACAACAGCGGTGTAGAGCACCGCATCGCGTGCGCCGCCGATCCCGTCTTCACCGCGATTGGCATCCCATTGGCCATTGCTGTTTGAATCGACAAATGGCTCGCCATTGTTGCACACACCGTCATTGTTATCGTCGGTGTATTCTTCAGCCTCGCCGATATCTTCAAAGTCGAAGTGCGAGAGCTTTTCGAGCGTGATCGTCGCCGTGTCGGGCACGACAAGACCAATCTCGTCTATCACTCGTTGATCGATCGTATTTTGCTGACTGCCCGCACTTTCGAGCGTGAGGTCACGGCCTGCTTTCTGCATGGCACCGTTGAGCAATGCCGATGTGTATTGCGAATGGGCCATGTCGAAAATGCCCATGATCATCAGGATCAGGACCGGCGCGACAAAGCCGAATTCGGTTAATGTCGCGCCGCTCTTGTCGCGGCGAAGCTGGCGGAAGAAGCTGAGACCGGTCATTCTGTGAGCCTCAGAGCTGCGATTTTCTCGGCAATTTCGGTGAATGCAGTATCCAGTTCATCAGAATTGCTTGCCTGATAGGCCCGGCCTGGAGTCGCGCAATCGATGAGATTTTGCGACAGGGTAGTGCCAAATGCGACCACCCAGACCGAAATGTTCTTGTTGCGCGCGGCCCGGCAAGCGGCCTGGAAACGCTCGGCGTGGTTGGTGGCCATGTTGGTGGAAGACGCATCGGTCGTTACGCGCCGATCCCACCATTCAATGCCGTATAGACCGTAGATGCTATTGCTGGTCGACTGCTCGCCATCAGTCATGAAGACGATGTGGCGCGAGATCGCATCGCCGTTCGGAGCGGTGGCATTCTCCGATGAGAAGATACCGTCCGGGGTGATGAAGCGCCCGCCCCAGATCATGCCAAAATCGTGATAGGTCGCGCCATTCGGAATAAAGCCGTTGGATGCGGAGACCCAGTTTTCCAGATCGGTGCGACTGTCAAAGGCAGCCAGCTTTCGCGCGGCCTTGGGGCAGGTATCGTTAGGATGCGACTTGTCCTCGGTCGAACCGGTCACTTCCGATGTTGTCCACGTACCGCTGCCGTCAGGGTAGCGATAGTATGCGAGGCTGCGCAGCATCGGAGCCCAACGTTCGTCATCCGAACTAGGGACAAGATCAATATCAAGATCATAGGCACCGGTCGGAACCGGATCCCAGGTCGATGACACGACGGTGCTGGCCTCTTCGATGCAACCGTTCCAAGTATGGGTTTCGTTGGCTTCTTCCCAACCGGTAGGGAGAGAAACCGAACCATTCGAATAGACTGAAGAAACGTTCCATTCGACCGGGCGATAGGCCCAGAAGAATTCTTGGTTCTCCACACGGCCTTCGGTCACGGTGATTGTTGAATCAGCGTAGTAATATTCGCGGTCGTAGAACAAACGGCAACGGCCGTTCGAGCTATAGTAGTAGCCGCCGGTGAAGGTAAGACGCTCATATCGCACGACACCATCATAGGTCGTGGTGCGCGGGTCCGTTCCGCTTTGCGACGTTTGCGTCCACGTCGCTTCGCTGCTCGACACATAGATGTCTGATCGGCTGTTGATCGAAGCGACGCACTGATCATAGGTCAGGCCGTATTCGTTTTCTTCAGTCGAACCCTGAGAGGTATAACTATAGCCGCTTCCGGTTCGCGTGTATTGATAATCGGTCGGCTCATAGGTGTAGGTGATCTGCCAATCGGCTTCGCGCGACTGATAGGTATGGCTTGTTTTCATCCAGCTCGAATTGAGCGAGTCGCCCACATTGACCTGATTCGAGTAGGGCAAGATACCGTAGCGTATCTGCGCGCTGGCCGAAGTAGCCGAGTCAACGGTATCATAGAATGTGAGCACAGAATCGCGCAGTGCGCTTATTCTGGAATCGGCACATTCAACCCAAAGGCCGCCCGACACCCCGCAATTCGTCCCATCGGTATTCCATGCCATGGAACCGGTTGTATCGAGCACAAACATGATGTCGGTGTTGGAGATGTTGATCTCCGCCGAACATTCGACGGTCAGATTGAACTCTTCGTATCCGAATGCGCCCATGATCGTGGTAGGAAGCGTTCCAGAAGCTACCCCGCTGACTGTGCCGTCATCTTCGGTGTAGACCCGACTGCGGTCCTCAAGGCCGAACGTGCCGTCCGGATAGTTCTGATCGAAGAAATTGTAGCCGATATTCCGGTGTTCACCGGTGAAGTTGTTCTTGTCCATCGCGCGGCGAGCGGCGAGGGCGCCGGCATCGCAGGCAGCCTGCAGACGCGTCTCGGTCATGTAGTACCGGCTGGCATCGACCCCGCCGCCAACCATCGCCATCAACGGCACCAGCGAGGCTGCCGAAATTGCAATCGTGTTCGCCGTCACATCTTTCGCAAGTCTGCGAAACAGGGGAAGGTGGGTCTGTGTATCCTGGCCCATCGGGTCTAAGTCCTCAGCTCGAAGTCTGCACAAAATAGCGCGGAATCCTTGATATGTCTGAGGGCCTTAGCCCAGCCACAGTAAGCAGTTTCCGAAGTAGCGTGGTAAATGAAAGGTTACCCTCGTAACGGTTTGTAAACTGCGAAGGTCTGCCAATGCCGGTGTGACGGAGCGCTTGACAAGCAGCCCGATTCCTCGGTTACGGGCGGATTTGATGGCTGATCAACCTTCCGAAAATCTGCCCGCAGAGGTGCAATTGGCACTGGCCCATACACGGCCAAATCTGCGCGATGCGTTAAGGATATTCTTTGAGCTCGATATGCGCCTGGGCCGCATAGTTGCCGCTACAAACGAACCTATGCTGGGCCAGATGCGGTTGGCATGGTGGCGCGACATGTTAGGCACATCTGTCGAGGACAGACCAAGCGGTGACGCCGTGCTCGATGGGATCGGCGAACACTGGGCCGAACGCGAGGCTGAACTTGTCCCGCTGGTGGATGCTTGGGAGCATTTGCTCGCCGAACCGCCCTTGAGTGATGCGGATGCCATCGGGTTTGCCGAGAATCGGGGGCAGGCGCTGCTGGCGATCTATGGTGACAAGGAGGGAAAAGATGCCGCTTGGCACTGGGCCGTCGCTGATCTCGCATCGAAGGTGTCGCTCGATGAGGAGCGCACGATGCTCGTTAAGCTTGGCTTGCAAGGCGGTGCGTCGCGCAGTCTTCCGCGCCAGGCTCGCGGGCTCGCCGTTCTCGGGGCGCTCGGTCAGCGTGCGCTGAAACGCGGAGGGCGACCGCTAATGGAAGGGCGCACCGCCTCGCTTGTCGCCTTAAGGGCCGCTTCCTTCGGTCGCTAAATACGTGTAATCCCTTATACGATTTGATCGCAGGGGTAGCAGATGCGTCAGGCAGTACTTGGAGTATTCGTGGGAATATTGCTCACCGGAGTGGGTATATTCTGGTGGCAGGGCCGTGCACAGGTGGAAAGCAACGCGCCGCCTCCACCGGAGCCTGAAGAAATCGTTGAAGCACCTGATGAACTACCCGAAGCCGACCCCGCCGATATGGTCGGTCCGGCCCCGCCCGAAGCCTCTGAACTCACCCGCGAGGAACGCCGCTTCTTCCGCTATGACCGCAACCGCGACCGCATCATCACCCGCAATGAAATGCTCTCGACCCGTGCTGATGCATTCCGAAAGCTCGATACGGACGGCAACAATCTGCTGACATTCGAGGAATGGGCGATCACCACTTCAGAACGGTTTGCCGAGATGGACGAAGACGAAGATGCCGAGCTAACTCCGGCCGAATTTGCCACTTCTGCACCTGCTCGGCGGCCAAGTCGGCCAGCGTGCCGCTGCTAGGCGGGAATCGCTTCGCTTGCTTTGATCCAAGCGGCTAGATCAGCCTTCGCACGCGACGTGTAGGCTTCCTTGCGCTGCTTCTTTTTGACTTCGTGAAGCGGCGGGAAGAGGCCGAAGTTCACATTCATTGGCTGAAACGTATCGGCCTCTGCGTCGCCGGTGATGTGGCTCAACAGCGCGCCCAATGCAGTCGTGGCGGGAAGGGGGGACCACTCGCGGTCAGCCAACTCGCCCGCAGCCATCATGCCGGCAACCAGACCGATCGCCGCGCTTTCGACATAGCCCTCGCACCCCGTCACCTGTCCGGCAAAGCGCACATGCGGCGCAGCTTTCAGGCGCAATTGCCGGTCGAGCACGCGCGGCGAGTTTAGGAAGGTGTTACGATGCAGCCCGCCGAGCCGCGCAAACTCGGCATTCTCCAGGCCGGGAATGGTGCGGAACAGATCAATTTGCGCGGCGTATTTGAGCTTGGTCTGGAACCCGACCATGTTCCACAATGTGCCCAGCTTGTTGTCCTGCCGCAGCTGCACCACCGCATAAGGCCACTTGCCCTGCGGGTGCTCTTCACTGGTGTCGTAAGGGTTATCGAGCCCGACACCCTTCATCGGACCATAGCGTAAAGTCTCCAACCCGCGCTCCGCCATGACCTCGATCGGCATGCAGCCGTCGAAATAGGGCGTGTCCTTCTCCCACTCGCGGAACTCGCCCTTCTCACCCTCCATCAGACCAGCGTGGAAGGCGAGATATTGCTCCTTGGTCATGGGACAATTGATGTAGTCGCCGTCTTCGTTGGAAGCCTCGGTGCGCTTGTTCCAGCGCGACTGGATCCAGCATTTCGACATGTCGATGGAGTCGTGGTGGATGATCGGCGCGATGGCATCGAAGAAGGCAAGACGCTCTTCGCCGGTTGCGCCGACAATGCTCTCGGCCAGCGATTGTGCAGTGAGCGGGCCGGTCGCGACAATGGTAAGGCCGCTTTCGGGCAGCGAATCTACGCGCTCGCGCACCACCGTGATATTGGGATGTCCGGACAGCGCCTTTTCGACTTCGTCGGAAAAGACATCGCGGTCCACCGCCATCGCGCTGCCTGCAGGCACCCGCGCGACTTCGCCTGCGCGCATGACGATAGAATCGAGAGCACGCATTTCGTGGTGGAGCAAGCCGACCGCGTTCTTGGTGTCGTCATCGGAACGGAACGAGTTCGAGCAGACCAGCTCCGCCAAACCGTTTGTCTGATGCGCGGGCGTCATCTCTCCGCTTCCGCGCATTTCCGACAGCCGCACTTTGACACCTCGCTGCGCCAGCTGCCACGCAGCCTCAGATCCGGCGAGGCCGCCGCCGATAATGTGGACATCGTGAGTGTGTGCAGTCTTGCTCATGGCAAGCGCGGTAGTTGCGTGCTAGCCGCAGCACAAGACCAGAGAAGTGAGTTGGGGCGAATGGCAAAAACTGCATTGATCGAACACCGGCCATGGCTGCTGGCGAGCGTGGTTGCCTCGATTGCCTATTATCTGCTGTCCGATAATCCGTTCGGGACGCCTTTTCCGGCGTTCGGAGGGGTGTGGCTGATCCTGCTTAAGGGGGCAGGCGTCGCACTGCTCGCTGCCTATGCCTTGCGCCGCGCGCATTGTCTCGACGGAAAGATTCTCGCTCTCGTCCTGGCCCTTTCTGCCGCGGCGGACATGGCGCTCGAGATTGAATTTGCAATCGGAGGCGCGCTGTTCGCTGCATCTCACGCGGTCGCGATCATTCTCTATCTGCGCAACCGGCGGGAGCAATTGACCGGGAGCCAACTGGCACTTGCAGCAGCGCTTCTCATCGCAACTCCGGCAATATCCTATCTGCTCAGCGAACGGGTCGAAGTTGCGGCCTATGCCGTCACATTAGGTCTGATGGCGGCAGCGGCGTGGACGAGCCGGTTTCCGCGCTACCGCGTCGGAATTGGCGCGGTGCTGTTCGTGGTGAGCGACTGGCTGATCTTTAGCGATATGGGCAGATTTGATCTGGGCATCCTGCCTGCGCTGCTCGTGTGGCCGCTCTACTATGGCGGGCAGTTGATGATCGCTACCGGAGTGGTGCAGACTTTGCGCGGAGAGCCGGTCGCCGAATAGCGCCAGTTCAAGCTGCGATAGTGGTCCGGTGCAACTCGCGGCGGTGGCCTTCATATCCGCCGGTCGCCTTGTGTAACACGCTGCGATTGTCCCACAGGATGAGCATGTTCGGCTCCCATTTGTGGCGATAGACGAATTCGTCGCGCGCTTGCCACGCGGCGAGTTCCATCAGCATCGGAATGGCCTCGCTCTCATCCATCCCCTCGATCCCGATAATATAGCCGAGCGTCGAGTAAATCGCTTCCTCGCCCGTTTCGGGATGTTTGCGGATCAGCGGATGGGTGCGGGTCGCATTCGCGCTTTCATCGGGACGGATCGCCATTGAGCGGTCGCCCTGGCTATCCTTCTCGCCATAAGTGCCGTCGGGCGCGTAGGCGAGCTTGGCCGAGTGAATCGCGGTCATTGCTCGCAGCTCGTCTTTGCGAGAGTCCGGCAGGGCGGCAAAGGCAGCGATCTGGTCGGCAAACATCGTGTCGCCGCCGACCGGCGGGATATCGATTGCGAGCAGGCAAGTGCCCGAAGGCGGCCTTTCCAGAAAGCTCCAGTCACTGTGCCAGTTCTCAGCAAAGAGCGGGGAGGTTTCGTCCGCCTCGCGCAAGATCGCGGCGATGTTTTGGCGTCCTTCAATCGGATCGAAGAACGGGTCTTCGCCAAAGCCGCCCATCGCCAAGGTGAAGCGCTCCAGCGCATCGTCATCCATGTCCTGATCGGCAAAGGCCAGAACCCGGTGCTTGAGCCACGCTGCTCGGATCTCAGCGATCAAACCTTCATCAAGCACCCCGGAAAGATCACACCCGGTGACACGTGCACCGCAGGCTTGTCCGCTTGGCTCGATGATAAGGCTCATTTTGGCATCCTCATTCAGGCGGCTCCTCGCCGATGTCCTTGTCCGATTGCGGCGTGGTTTCGGGAGTGGTTTCGTCGCCGCCACCGCGCCGCTCGACCATTTCCTCAACCACTGCCTCTTCGGCTTCATTCTCTGGCTCTTCGGTTTCGTCGATCTTGACCGCGCTGACGATGTGTTCGTTTTTGCCGACCGTGAAGAGGCGCACACCGGCCGTGTTGCGACCCATCACGCGCAGGCTTTCAAGCCCGATGCGGATCAGTTTCGCCTGATCGGTGACGAGCATGAGTTGCTCGCCTGTCGCGACCACAAAGCTGGCCACAACCGGTCCGTTGCGGCTGATATTGTCGATATTGACCACGCCCTGACCGCCGCGTCCGGTCTTCCGATATTCGTAGGCGCTTGAGACCTTGCCATAGCCATTGGCGCAGACGGTGAGGATGAATTCCTCTCTCTCTTGCAACGTCTCATAGCGATCGGCTGCGAGGTCGGGTTCGCCTTCTTTCTCACCCTTCCACGGCGCGAATTTGATATATTGCTCGCGCTCTTCCGGAGTGGTGCCAGTCGCGCCCAAAGTGGAGAGCGAGACGACTTCATCGCCGTCTGCCAGTTTCATCCCGCGCACACCAGTCGAGGTGCGGGAGGTGAATTCGCGCACATCCTCGGCAGCAAAGCGGATCGCCTTGCCCGATTTGGAAGCGAGCATCACATCATCACCGGGAGCAACCAATCGCACACCGATCAACTTGTCTTCGCTTTCCGCATCGAACTTCATGGCGAACTTGCCGTTCGAGGGGATGTTGGTGAAGGCATCCATCGAGTTGCGACGCACATTGCCCTTTGCGGTCGAGAAGACCACCGAAAGCGCGCCCCACTCATCCTCGTCTTCAGGCAGAGGGAGAACGGTCCGGATTGTCTCATCTGCGTCCAGTGCAGGGAGCAGATTGACAATCGGACGTCCCCGCGTCGCCGGACCGCCTTCAGGCAGTTTCCAGACTTTCATGCGGTAAACCTTGCCCGCGGTCGAGAAGAACAGCACCGGATTGTGCGTCGAGGTGACGAACATCTCAGCGATGGCATCCTCATCCTTCGTCGACATGCCAGCACGGCCCTTACCGCCGCGATTTTGCGCGCGGAAAGTCGAGAGCGGGGTCCGTTTGATATAGCCGTCGAGGGTTACGGTGACGACCATGTCGTCGCGCTCGATCAAGTCTTCGTCGTCGAGGCCGTCCCATGCAGGCGCAATCTCGGAGACGCGCGGGGTGGCATAGGTCGCGCGGATTTCCTCCAGCTCCTCACGCATAACCGCGTAAAGCTTCACGCGGTCAGCGAGGATGGCGAGATACTCCTCGATACGGTCAGCAAGCTCTTGCAGCTCGTCACCAATCTCGTCCCGGCCTAGCGCGGTGAGGCGATGGAGGCGCAGGTCGAGGATCGCCTTTACCTGCCGTTCGGACAGGCGATATGTTCCGCCATCCTGATCGGCAGTTGGCTCAATCGCTTCGACCAGGCGGATATATTGGGCGATGTCGCCAATCGGCCATTCTTTGACCAACAGCCGTTCGCGCGCCGTCGCAGGGTTGGGTGCGCCGCGAATGATCGCAACGATCTCGTCAAGGTTGGAAACCGCGACCACCAGGCCGAGCAAGATGTGCGCCCGGTCGCGCGCTTTGGCGAGTTCGAACTTGGTCCGGCGCGTGATGACTTCTTCGCGGAACGAGATAAACGCCTGAATGAAGTCGCGCAGCATCAGCGTTTCAGGACGACCACCACGGATCGCCAGCATGTTCGCGGGGAAGCTTGCCTGAGCCGGCGTGTGACGCCAGATCTGGTTGAGCACGACCTCTGCGGTTGCATCGCGCTTAAGGTCAATCACAACGCGGACGCCGGTGCGCGAGCTTTCATCGCGGATGTCGGAGATGCCCTCGATCCGCTTTTCCTTCGCGGCGTCGGCGATCTTCTCGACCAGACCGGCCTTGCCGACCTGATAGGGGATCGAGGTGAAGACGATGCTCTCGCGGTCCCCGCGCAGCTGCTCGATCTCGTGACGGCAGCGCATCAGGATCGAACCGCGACCGGTCGTGTAAGCCGACTTCGCGCCGCTCGTGCCCAGGATCAGCGGGGCGGTCGGGAAATCGGGACCGGGGATGTATTCGATCAATTCCTCCGAAGTGATCGCCGGATTGTCCATATAGGCGAAACAGCCGTCGATGACTTCGCCCAGATTGTGCGGCGGCACATTGGTCGCCATGCCGACTGCGATCCCGCCCGCGCCATTGACGAGCAGGTTGGGGAAGCGGGCAGGGAGGACCGAGGGCTCCTGCTTACGGCCATCGTAATTGTCGACGAAATCAACCGTGTTCTTGTCGAGATCGTCGAGCAGCGTGTCGGTAACGCGTGCAAGCCGAGCCTCGGTGTAACGCATGGAGGCGGGCGGGTCGGGGTCCATCGAACCGAAGTTGCCTTGACCGTCGATCAGCGGAACGCGCATCGACCAGGGCTGCGTCAGGCGGGCGAGGGCGTCATAAATCGCACTGTCGCCGTGGGGGTGGTAATCACCCATCACGTCACCCACGATCTTCGCGCTTTTTACGAATGGTCGCCCGGCTACAAAGTTGCCTTGCTTGCTGGCGAAGAGAATGCGGCGATGGACCGGCTTCAAGCCGTCGCGCACATCGGGCAGTGCGCGGCTTACGATCACGCTCATCGCGTAATCGAGATAGCTGGTTTTCATCTCATCGACGATATCGATGCGTTCATACTCACCCATAGGGGAGGGTGCAGCAGGTTCGAGAATGTCGTTTTCGTCGCTCAAAGGGGCGGCCGTTCCTGATTGTTTCGGGGCAATGTCTTTCTAGGTTTCAATCTAGGCGCTTGGCGCAGTTTTAGCCACATTATCCGGTGACAGACTCGGGGACAGAACGGCCTTTTTCCACACCTCACCTTGTCCCGAGCGTGACAGAGGTGGCTTCGATACATTTGTGAACAATTATTGCGCGCGGCTGAACCAATCGAACAAGCCATTCAATCGCCGTTCAGCCCGCTACACCTACAACGAATTGCAAAGAGGCACGCTCTCGTTCATTGAGCGCCGCAGAAATTCAAACTTCCCACGCAATGGACAAAGGCAGCGTGGTTGATAACATTCTCAGGAGGATACCAATGTTGACCCTTTTCATGCGCAAGCGCGCTTCCTCGCTCGCTCTTGCTGTTGCTCTTGCGACCGGCACCGCCGTTGTCGCAACCGCCGTGATGCCCGCAGAGGCCAGCGCACAGCGCAACCGCGATCGGGACCGTGACCGCGACAGAGATCGCGCTGCCGCTGAGAGCGATGGGGGAGGTTATACTGACGCCTTTCGCGCCGCCTATGTCCCGCTGGACGAAGCGCTGAAAGCCGAAGGCGCCGATGTTGCGGCCCTGCGTCCGCAAATCCTCGCACTCATCCCGCTGCTCACCACAAATGATGAAAAGATCGCTGGTGGTGGTCTTATCTTCAACGCAGGTATCAAGTCGTCTGACCGCGCCTTTCAGCTGCAGGGCATGGAATTGATGCTGGCCAGCGGAAAAGTGCCTGCTGAACAGCTCGGACGCTACAATTTCATCGCCTATCAATTGAGCAATGATCGCGATGATCACGTCAAAGCCCGGACCTATCTTCAGGGTGCAATCGACAACAATTTCAGCACAGCGCAGGTCACCAGCGCGGAACTGCAGATCGCCATGGCGGAAAGCTTTTTCGCTTCGGAATCTTTCAATGAAGGTTTCGCCTATCTCGGCAATGCAATTGCCGCGCGCAAGCAACAGGGCCTTTCGGTTGATGAACAGTGGTATCGCCGCGGCGTCACCGTCGCTTATGAGCACAACATCGTTCCGACGGTCTATGATTTCACGACCATGTGGATCAGCGATTATCCGAGCGCGGACAATTGGCGCGATGCGATCAACCTGACCCGGAATCTCAACGAGTTTCCGGCTGGAGAAATCCTCGATCTGTTCCGCCTAAGCCGCCGCGTCGACGCGCTGCAAGATCCGACCGACTACGATTACTATGTCGAAGCCGCTGATGCGCGTCGCCTTCCCAAGGAAGTAAAAGACGTGATCGACGAAGGCATGGCGGCTGGTGTTGTCAGCCGAGATAACCTTTTCATCACAGAGGCGCTTGAAATTGCCAATGGCCGTATTGCAAGTGACCGCGCAGACCTCCCCGCGCTGGAAAGCGATGCAATGGCTGCTGATGCAGGTCTTCGCACCGTGATGGCCGCAGGCGGCGCATTTCTGAGCTATGACGAATATCAGAAGGCCGCGACGTTTTATAATCGCGCGCTCGGCATGGCCGGTGTCGACACCAACGAAGCTCTGACGCGGCTTGGTATCGCGCAAGTCGGAATGGGCGACTATGCAGCCGCCCGTGCCTCGTTCGATCGTGTGAGCGGCAGCCGGATGCCGATTGCAAAGCTCTGGACCGCATATGCGAACGAGCTCGAAAATGCCGCAGCTCCTGCTGTGCCTGCAGCGCCTGCTGCACCGGCAACAATGTAAGCCGGTTCGAACTGAACAGAAACGGGGCGCGAGGGAGCAATTCCTCGCGCCCTTTTCTTTTCTTTGTGCGATTGATTCAGCACGAAGACTTTAGCGCAGGCGTCTCACGTAAACCTGATTGTCGCCGCGCCGTTCGACCGAGAAATTGTCCAGCGTGCTGAAAAGGTCAGAAAGGCTCTTGAACCCGTAATTGCGCACATCAAAGCTCGAACGGTTGCCCGCGATCTGACCGACCTGTTGTAGCTTGGCGTAGCCCTTGTCATCGCGCTTTGCCTCGGAATAGGCGGCCGTGATGAGTTCAAGAAGGTCCTCATCCAGCCCACCATCGGTGCCCGATGACTTCTCCTCGCCGGATTTGTCAGCCGCGTAATTGGCGATCAGCTGCTTGATATCGATGAAGCGAGTGCAGACCGACTTGAACGCCTGCGGAGTCTTGGACTCGCCAAAGCCATAAACGACGATCCCATCCTGCCGCAGCCGCGTCACCAGCGGTGTAAAATCGCTGTCCGACGTCATGATGCCAAAGCCATCGACCTTGCCCTGATAGAGCAAGTCGATCGCGTCGATCGTCATCGCCATATCGGTCGCATTCTTGCCCTTCGACACATCGAATTGCTGCTGAGGGCGGATGCCGAATTTGTTGGTGATCTTGTCCCAGCGCGAAAGGTTGTCCTTGGCAAAATTGCCATAGGCGCGGCGGATATTCACTTGGCCCAGCTCTGCCATCACGGTCAGCACAGGGTCGATCCCCTCCGGCGTCGTATTATCGGCGTCGATCAGCAGGGCGATGTTCTTGAGTTCTTTGTCAGACATGCCCTTTACATGGGGCTGCTGGCGGAGAGGGGCAAGCGCTTAGTCCTCGGGAAGAAACTCACCGGTATCCTCGTCCAGTGAATAAAGGATACCTTCGGCAATCGAAAAGTGTGTGCCGCGCAGCTTAAGCACGCCGGATTCTTCCTTCTCCGCAACCCAAGGGAAGCTGCGAAGATTGGCGAGGCTTTGGCGGATCGCGGCAAACTCCATTGCCAGTTCGGCCTTGCGACCTGTCGTACCGTGTTTGCGCGCTACTGGCTTGCGTGCCTCGTCGAGCAGCTCGATCCAGTCGGCAACGAAGGCACCTTCACCATGCGGTTTGGTTTCGAAATTCTGTGTCAGGGCTGCCTGGCACCCTCCACATCTTCCGTGTCCCATAACCACTATCTGCTTCACGCCGAGCATTTGCACCGCAAATTCCACGGCGGCAGAAACGCCGTGAAGACCCGGCGTGGTCTCGAACGGCGGAACCAGCGCTGCGACATTGCGAACCACGAAGATCTCGCCCGGATCGACATCGAATATCTGCGCGGGATCGACGCGGCTATCTGAACAGCCGATAATCATCAGCTTGGGATGCTGACCTTCGGAGATGGTCTGATCAAAACGTTCTTTCTGGCGCGGATATACATCCTCACGGAAACGGCGATAACCTCTCAGCAATTCGGCAAATTCAGGCACAAAGCATCTCCCGTTTGCAATGGGGCCGACGCCTAAAAACGCTCTCCCCGTATCACTTGCACATCCCACATGCTCAGGATGAACCCGAAATTCGTAAGCATGGGTGCAAGCTCTTCTGCAAGGGCCATCGCTTTGTCTTCCGCAGCAATCGTCAGAACCAGCACTTTATTCGTGCCCATGACGCTTTCTTCGCGCCAGCGGCCTTCGCGGCCCTTTCCGCTGGAGACAGGAGTGATCGTCCAGCCAGTGATGCCCGCCCGGTCAATAGCGTCAGTGACACGGCTTTGCAGAGCCTTGTCGGCGAGGATCTCGATCCGTTTGCGCGTTACGGTTTCGATCATGGCGTCACTCCGGTTCCGCCGGTCAGATAGACGGCGAGCGCGCTGATGAGCGCGATGTTGATTAGGACGTTGAATGGGAAGGTAATGCTGAGCGACATGGTGAGGTAAATACCCGGATCCGCCTCGGGCAGGGCAAGCCGCATTGCCGCCGGAACCGCGATGTAGCTCGCGCTGGCACACAGCACACCCAAAGCAGCCGCAGAACCGGCGTCGAGCCCGATTGCCGCGCCCAGTCCTGTTCCGACCACGCCGTTCACAATCGGGATGACAATTGCAATGACCACCAACCTCCATGTCATGGAGCGCGAATCCATCATCCTGCGCGCTGCAATCAATCCCATGTCGAGAAGGAACAGGCACAGGACGCCTTTGAAGCCCGTTTCAAAGAACGGGCTGACGGGTGCGAACCCTTGCGCACCGGCGGCCATGCCGATGGCAAAGGCTCCGAGCAGAAGAACAATTGAGGAGTTGGTGAACACCTCGTGCAGCATTTCACCGGTGGACTGGGTCGCGTTAGCGCTTCCCATTCCTCTGGCGAGCAACAGGCCGCTCAGGATTGCGGGCGCTTCCATCGCGGCCATCACCGCGACCATGTATCCACCCGGTTCGCGCGATTGCACCGTCAGAATGTCGACCGCAGTCACGAAGGTGACGACGCTGATCGAGCCATAATGCGCTGCGACCGCGCCTGAATTGATCCGGTCCAGCTTCCCGAATGTCTTGAGCACAGCGTAGGCAAAGAAAGGCAGGATAAAACCTGCCGCGACCCCGGCACCCAGCGCCGATAGGACAGTGCCATCGATCCCCGATTCCGCAACCGCAACTCCGCCTTTGATCCCGATCGCCGCCATCAGATAAAGCGACATCGCCTTTGCAATTGGCTCCGGAATGGAAAGGTCTGACCGCACGAAAGCCGCGATCAGGCCCAGTACGAAGAAAAGCACGACGGGCGAGGTGAAGGTCTGGATCGCGGTTTCGAACATGGCTTTGTCAGTAACCTAAAACTGAGAACACACTAAGCAAATATATTGCCCTCGTTTCTGTTCCCGCCGCCGGTCGGCACTTTACAGGCCGCTACGCTTGCAGCGAAGCGCCTGCAGGCCTAAATGGGCGCCATGAACGACCTCTCCAACTCGCCCAAACAAGACCGCCCGCCGCGCCAGCGCAAGCCTGACTGGATCCGCGTGCGCGCGCCGGTTAGCGAAGGCTATCACGAAACGCGCCGTCTGATGCGTGAGCTCAACCTCAACACCGTGTGTGAAGAGGCGGCTTGCCCCAATATCGGCGAATGCTGGACGCAGAAGCATGCGACCGTCATGATCCTCGGCGATGTCTGCACCCGCGCCTGCGCTTTCTGCAACGTCAAGACCGGCATGCCGCGCGCAGTCGATCCGATGGAGCCAGAAAACACCGCGATAGCAGCGGCGAAGATGGGCCTGAAACACATCGTTATCACCAGCGTCGACCGCGACGATCTGCCCGATGGCGGGGCAGGGCAGTTCGTGAAAGTGATCGAGGCTCTACGCCGCAACACACCGGACACGACAATCGAGATCCTCACCCCCGATTTCCGCGGCAAGATGCGCCCCGCGGTGGAGGCAATCTGCGAGGCGGGGCCAGACGTTTACAACCACAATCTGGAAACCGTGCCGCGCCTTTACCCTACGATCCGTCCCGGCGCGCGTTATTACGCATCTTTGCGGCTGCTCGAAGAGGTGAAGTCGCACAATCCGCTGATCTTCACCAAGTCAGGCATCATGCTGGGACTGGGTGAGCAGCGGCTCGAAGTGCATCAGGTGATGGACGACATGCGCAGCGCAGAGGTCGATTTCATCACTATGGGTCAGTATCTTCAACCCACACCGAAGCACGCCAATGTCGAGGAATTCGTCACGCCCAAGGCTTTCGCCGCCTACGGCTCCATCGCGCGGGCAAAAGGCTTCCTGCAAGTCGCCTCAAGCCCACTAACCCGTTCGAGCTATCACGCAGGCGATGACTTTGCGGTGATGAAAGCGGCGCGCGAAGAAAAGCTCAGGAAGAAAGACCGCCTGAGCGTCTGATGGTCGGCATCCGCGAAACTCGCCGACTGCCTTACAGTGCCGAGCAGATGTTCGACCTTGTATCGGATGTGAAGCGGTATTCGCAGTTCCTGCCATGGGTGATCGCGACCCGCGTGCGCTCAGACAGCGAGACCGAGATGGTCGCGGATATGGTGGTCGGCTTCAAGAGCCTGCGCGAAAGCTTCACTTCACGCGTAACAAAGAAGCGCCCGAACGAAATCGCAGTCCATTATATAGACGGACCGCTGTCGGACCTCGACAATGTCTGGACCTTCCGCGCAATTGACGAGAGCACTTGCGAGATCGACTTTGCGGTCGATTTCCAGTTCAGGAACCGCGTTTTCCAGGCGATGGCTGGCCAATACTTTGACCGTGCGTTTCGCAAGATGGTCGCGGCATTCGAACAGCGTGCGGAAGAGCTTTACGGCAGCAGCAATTCGAGCGCGCAGATCGTCGCCTGACGCCGGATTGCAGCGCGTCCGCCGGGGCCGTCGCCGCCGTCGAAGTGCTTAAGCTCACCCTCCGGCTCTCCGGTTGAATTGCGCACCGCGCGGGCAAAGACGACTGTGCCGACCGGCTTTAGCTGGGTGCCGCCACCCGGACCTGCCACACCGCTGATAGCGACTGCGACATCAGCGTTGGAACGCTCCAATGCGCCCTGTGCCATCGCCCAGACACAGGCGATCGAAACCGCACCGAAGGTCTCAATAATATCCTGCGCCACCCCCAGCGATTCCATCTTCGCTTCGTTCGAGTAGGTCACGAAGCCCCGATCAAGTACCGAAGAGGAACCCGCAATTTCTGTCAGCGCTCCAGCAACCAGCCCGCCGGTGCAGCTTTCCGCTGTTGCGACCTTGCGACCGGCTGCAGCGTTTTCGGCCACGACGCGAGCAGCCAATTCGGAGATGTCATCGGAGAGGAGGTAGTTGCTCACTATCGCCGTTCCTCTTCCTGCTCGCGCAGTTTGCGAGCGCGGCTCTCAGTCATTTCCGGCTCGATTTCGACATTGCGCGCCTCTTCCTCTGCTACCAGCTCGACGATAAAGCCGACTAGCGCCGCCATGTTGTCAGCGGGCACCGGGTCGAAAATTTCGAGGCCGCGTTCAATTGTCTCGCAATCCTCCGGACGGATCTCCTGCGCGACCATGTTCTCGACCAGGCCGTCGACAAAAGGACGCAGCGCATCATCGTCGAGCATATTGAAGACATCAGTCATATTGTCGGCCTCTTCCGAAGCCATCTGAACGATCAGCGTCCGCGCACCGGGCCAGGCCGCGTCCGCACCGTCGCTGAATTTTGCGCGCAGCGTTTCCGCATTGGTGACAGCATAACCATCGTTGTCGAGCCGGTCGAAACAGCGCGTCATGAATCCCTCAAACGCCAGCGGCAGAGCGTAACGGGTCGCCGCTGCAACCGCCGCCGGGTCGAGGTCTTCAACCTGCGCCGAGGCAGGAGCGGCGCCAAAAGCAGCCCCTGCCATCAGGGCAGCGCCTGCGAATGTGGTGAGCTGCTTCATCATTTCCTCCTGCTCAAATATTTCTAGCGCCGGTTAGACCGACAATCGCCTGAGCCGCGATACCTTCGCCGCGCCCGGTAAAACCGAGCCTTTCTGTGGTGGTCGCTTTAATACTGACGGCAGCTTCATCAAGCCCTGTCAGACGGGCGACTTCGGCGCGCATGGCCGGGCGGTGTGGGCCGATCTTGGGTGCCTCGCAGATGATGGTGAGATCGATATTGCCCAGCACGAAACCAGCTTCGCCAGCCAGCTTCACCGCATGTTCCAGAAACTGGCCCGAACGCGCGCCTGCCCATTGCGGGTCGCTGGGCGGGAAGTGGGTACCAATATCGCCGTCGCCAATCGCGCCGAGAACGGCATCGGTGATCGCGTGGAGCGCCACATCTGCATCGGAATGACCGGCAAGGCCGTGCGTGTGCTCCAGCTTGATCCCGCACAGCCACAACTGTTCACCTTCGACGAGCCGGTGAACGTCAAAGCCCTGTCCGACACGGAAAATGGGTGCTGAGTGAGTATCCATCAAATCTTCCGCAAAAGTGATCTTCTTCAGTCGCTCATCGCCTTGTACCAGCGCAACTGAACCGCCGCTGGCTGCGAGCACCTGCGCATCATCTCCCGCATCGCTTTTGCCAGACCAGTTGCGGTGTGCGGCGAGGATATCAGGATAACGAAAGGCTTGCGGTGTCTGGACCCGGCGCAATGTCTCGCGCTCAGCCTTGCCCGCCATGGTTTCATCCGCTGCCGCGACGGCGAGGCTATCAACCACGTGGAGGGAGGGGATAGCGCCTGCGTGGGCGCCGAGCGCGGTGAGCAGGCGTTCCAGCACTTCGGGCGTGATGTCAGGCCGGGCTGCGTCGTGAATCAGGACACGTTCTGGTCTGGAACTCTCCAATGCCTCCAACCCGGCGCGAACCGAGTCCTGCCGTGTCGCTCCTCCGACCGCGAGAATGTAGCCGTCTAGACCGGAAAGCGCCGCATTCGCATCTTGCGATGCCCCTTCCGCCACCACGACGACCAGCGGCGCAGCGCCTGACGCAATCAACCGCTCGACCGAATGCGCAATCACAGCGCGGCCCCGCCATTTACGAAACTGTTTGGGAGTGTCTCCGCCCACCCGCAGGCCTTTGCCCGCCGCCACGATGATGGCTGCAAAAGGGGGAAGGGGAGCGCGCGGGGCCATATGTGCGAGCGCTTAGGGTCTGGACGGGCTTTTCGCAATCCACTAAGCGCCCGAACCGAGCAATGCCCAATATTTAGGCACCCCGATGACAGACATTCCTACACCCCCGGCTCTGAAGCCTATGCAGATCGGTCCCGAGACGATAGCCGAGCCCGTGCTGCTCGCGCCGATGACAGGTGTCACAGATTTGCCGTTCCGCACTTTGGTGCGCCGCTATGGCTCGGGCCTCAATGTTACGGAGATGGTCGCTAGCGAAGCCGCGATCCGCGAAACGCGCCAGTCGATCCAGAAAACAGCCTGGGACCAGACCGAGGAGCCGGTTTCGATGCAGCTCGTCGGCTGTGATCCAGGCTCGATGGCCGAAGCCGCCAAACTGCAAGAGGGCAATGGCGCCGCAATCATCGACATCAATTTCGGCTGCCCGGTCCGCAAAGTCGTCGGCCAGTTTGCAGGCTCGGCCCTGATGCGCGAAGTGCCGCTTGCTACCAAGCTGATGGAGGCGACGGTCAAAGCGGTCGATGTGCCGGTCACGGTCAAGATGCGTATGGGCTGGGATCACCAGAGCCTCAACGCGCCCGAAATGGCACGCATTGCCGAGGATCTTGGCGTAAAGATGATCACTGTTCACGGGCGCACCCGCAACCAGATGTATAAAGGCAGCGCCGACTGGTCCTTTATCCGCAAGGTGAAAGATGCGGTCAGCATTCCGGTGATCGTCAACGGCGATATCTGCACCATTGACGACGCGGCCAAGGCGCTTGAGCAATCGGGCGCAGACGGGCTGATGATCGGGCGCGGCGCTTATGGAAAGCCGTGGCTGCTGGGTCAGGTGATGCATTGGTGGCGCACGGGTTCTGTGATCCCCACGCCCAGCTTTGATGAGCAATACACGGTGCTGGTCGAGCACTATCACCGCATGCTCGATCACTATGGCCGCAATGTCGGGACCAAAATCGCGCGCAAGCATCTGGGCTGGTACACTAAGGGAATGCACGGCTCGGCCGAGTTCCGCAACAAAGCCAATTTCATCGACGATCCCGATGAAGTTCTGGGCGAGATCGAGCGCTTTTACTCCCCGTTTCTGGGCCGAACGGCCAAAGCAGCCTGAACGTGGCCGCGAGTTTGGCCAGCGGGTCCGGCACAATCGGCACAGAGAGCGCGCAGCCTGATGGCGACACGCAGATTGCGGGTTTGGTCTTTGCCCTATTGCTGGTCGACACGAACGGCCAAGTTACACAGGCAAATTATTCGGCAGAGAGTTTGCTTGGCATCAGCGCAAACCGGCTGATCGGCAAGAGCCTGCTCGAAATTCTCGGTCCGGTTGATCCGCGTGTCGAAGCGCGATTGAGCGAAGCGGACGAAGCTCTGGTCGCGCGCGATATCTCGGTGCGCGGCGGCGATATGAGGATAAATCTCACCATGTCTCCGCTTGGGAGTCACCCGGGTTGGCGGGTCGTAACTCTTGCGTCAGCAGTGCATGACGACGCGGCGCGCGGCGATGAGGCCATCGCAGCCGTCAGCGCCCCGGCCGTGCTTGCTCACGAGATCAAGAACCCGCTCGCCGCAATCCGCGGGGCAGGCCAATTGGCCGCTCGCAAACTGCCGCCTGCCGACAAAAAGCTCGCCGTAATGATCACAGACGAGGTCGACCGGATCGCACGGTTGATTGACCGGATGCAGGAGTTGGGTGCGCAGACCACACAAGAGGCCGCGCCTTGCAATCCGCATGAAGCGATCCGCTCTGCTATTGCAACCGTGCGAGCAGGCTCTGCCGAGGGAGTGGATATTCGCGAGGCGTTTGACCCCTCGCTCCCACCGGCGTTCGCCAATCGCGATGCTTTGGAGCAAGTGCTAATCAACCTTGTTTCCAATGCCCGCGATGCCGCACTTGCGGAGCACAATGAGGGTAGCGAAGTGATCGTGCAGACCCGGTTTGCCAGCGGTTTGTCCTTTAGCGCGGTTCGTTTTGGCCGCGCGGTTAAATTGCCGATCGAAATCACTATTTCAGACAATGGTGCAGGCATCGACCCGGCGATCAGTGATCACATATTTGAACCGTTCATCTCTTCCAAGCAGTCGGGGCAGGGGCTTGGTCTTGCCTTGGTGCGAAAGCTTGTGCGCGACATGAACGGGTCGATCAGCCACGAACGCGACACTCGATCCGGCTTTACCCATTTCCGCGTGCATCTCCCGCTCGCGCCCCAAGCTTCTTCAACCTAGGAACGCGCACATGTCCGGCACCATACTCCTGGTTGAAGATGACAGCGCGATTGTGGCGGTTATTACAGCTGCGCTGGAGGATGAGGGTTTTGCAATCCTGCGGTGCGCATCAATAGCCGAGCGGGATGCCCTGCTTTTCGAACGCGACTTTGACGCGATGCTCACAGACGTCATGCTCGAAGATGGAGACGGGTTGGCGAGCCTTTCCTCTGTGCGCTCCGCCGCGCCCGACATGCCGGTAATCGTGCTGTCTGCGCAAAACACACTCGACACTGCAGTGCGCGCGAGCGAGGGCGATGCATTCGAGTATTTCCCCAAACCCTTCGACCTCGATGAACTCGTGCGCGCGGTGGTTCAGGCGGTTGGAGGGAGGGCTGCAAGCACAGATATCTCTGAACCTGGGCCTGAAGAAAGCATGCCGCTAGTCGGGCGCAGCCCTGCGATGCAGGGCGTCTACCGGATGATTACGCGTGTGCTGCGCAACGACCTCACCGTGCTCGTCACAGGAGAAAGCGGGACAGGCAAAGAACTCGTCGCAGAAGCAATCCATCAGCTCGGTGCGCGGCGCACTGGCCCCTTTGTTGCGGTCAACACAGCCGCGATCCCGCGCGAATTGATCGAAAGCGAGCTGTTCGGGCACGAAAAGGGTGCGTTCACGGGCGCGATCGCGCAGGCGATCGGTAAGTTTGAGCAGGCCAATGGCGGCACGCTGTTTCTGGACGAAATCGGTGACATGCCTGCGGAGGCCCAGACACGGCTCTTGCGTGCGCTTCAGTCAGGCCGGATCCGGCGCGTTGGCGGACGGCAGGAAATCGCGGTCAACGTCCGGATCATCGCCGCAACCAACCGCGATCTTGCACCGATGATTGCTGCAGGAGAATTTCGCGAGGACCTTTTCTATCGGCTCAATGTTGTTCCCATCGAGCTGCCACCTTTGCGCGAGCGCCGCGAGGATATCGAAGTGCTTTCGCAGCACTTCCTTGCGCAAGCTGCAGAAGACGGTCTGCCTCGACGCCAACTCGCGCACGGAGCCATCGAGGCGCTCGAGCAACGCGCATGGCGGGGCAATGTGCGTGAACTGCGCAACGTCATCTATCGCCTTTGTCTGATGGCGCGCGAGGACTTGATCGATGCGGTGAGCCTGACTGACATCCTTGGCGAGGACACCGCCTTTGCTGCAGGACAGGGGGGCGGTGAGGGCGGGATCGGTGCTGCGCTCGACCAATGGCTTGCAAAAGAGGTGCCGGCATCGGGGACAGTTTATGCAGCAGCATTGGCGGCATTCGAAAAGCCACTGATCGAGCATGCACTAGGTGTAACCGGCGGCAACCAAGTGCGCGCGGCCAAGCTGCTCGGGATCAATCGCAACACCTTGCGCAAACGGATCAATGAACTCGGAATCGTACCTGATCGCTTTGCGAGACCGGCCTGACGCAGAACTGCGACCTATTTGTCACTTTTAGCTTGCATCCTTGCAACACTATCGTTGTAACTAGGCAACTATGGAAGGCACCACGCTGACCCCCTCTGAGAATCTTGGCGCGGAGGCGTCCGGCGGAGCGCGTCCAGGGTTGCGCCAGTCCCCGCGCTGGTGGCGACAATTTGTAGTCACTTCGCGCCGCGCCAACATCTTCATATGGCTAGAAGTGCTCTCGATTATCGCGCTGCTTGTTGCTTTGGGCGCGAATTACGCTGCCTATTCCGGCCAACCGGCAGATTCGGGCGGGCTGCCATCCTTGCAAGTCTCGCTGCTGATGGTGGCGGTCTTGGTGCCCGCGCTGGCGATAATCGTGTTGATTGGCCGCAGGATGGCTCTGCGGCGTGCAGCCGGAAGCACCGCGCGGCTGCATGTGCGCCTCGTTTTCTTCTTCTCGGTCATTGCGGCAGTGCCGACCTTGCTGGTCGCAGGCTTCGCTGCCTTTCTATTCCAGACGGGCGTAGCGTTTTGGTTCTCCGACGATTCTCGAGGGTTGGTGGAGAACGCCAACACGCTGGCAGCAGGTTATTATGACGCCAATCAGCGCGACGTAGAGCAGCACACGATCACAATGGCTGTCGATATGGGTGACATTCTCCGACGTGTGCCGATCACCGATCCTGACTTCCCCGATTTCTATGCATTTCAGGCGCAGGGGCGCGAAATCTCTGAAAGCGCAATCCTCCAACGTATGGATGATGGCACGTTACGAACCGCCGCGATCATGAACCTGCTTGAAGACAACAGCCCTCTTGCCTTCAGCATGGCCGCACTTGCACGCCTTGACGCTGGCGAATTTGTCGTGGTGGAGGGCAGCGCCGAGCGGATCGCTGCGATTGCACCGATTGACCGCGAGACCGGTGTCTATCTCTACAATGCGCGTACAACCGAAGAAGAGATGTTCCAGCAATGGGAAATCGCACAGTCGATCTCTGCCTCGTACGAGACGCTGACCGAAGAGGCCCGCACACTTCAACTGCGCTTCAACATCGCCTTGATCGCAATGAGCCTACTGCTCGTGGGGATTGCGGTTTGGTTTGCCCTGCGCTTTGCCGACCGTCAGGTTGAGCCTTTGACTGATCTAGTCGGTGCTGCGCGCAAGGTGGGGCAGGGCAACTTTGCTCTACGGGTCGAAGGTCGCACCGGAGCGGACGAGATTGGCCTACTCAATCGCGCGTTCAACCGCATGACCGCGCAACTCGAAAAGCAGACCGATGCTCTCGTCAGCGCCAATCGCCAGATCGACGATCGCCGCGCCTTTATGGAAGCGGTGCTGGAATCGGTCACGGCAGGTGTAATCTCGGTCGATGATGAAAGCCGGGTTCTGCTGATGAACAGTTCCGCGCAAGGGCTCCTCGGCGAAGATTTCGGCGGGCAGGGCCTCGACGCGCTCTCGCCCGAAATTTGCCAGATGGTGAGTGAGGGCAGGGACCGGGCCATCGTCAACCATGCCAAAGACGGCGAATTGCTAACGCTTGCGGTCAAGGTTGCGCCAGGCAGCAGCGGCCATGTCATCACCTTCGAAGACATCACCCGCCAATTGCTCGATCAGAGACAGGCAGCATGGTCCGATGTTGCCCGCCGGATCGCTCATGAGATCAAGAACCCACTCACCCCAATCCAGCTTGCAACCGAGCGGCTCAAGCGCCGTTATCGCAAACAGGTCGAGGTCGAGGATGGCGAGCTGTTTGACGAGCTTACCAACACCATCGTTCGGCAAGTGGGTGATCTGCGCAAGATGGTCGATGAATTCTCTTCGTTTGCGCGTCTGCCCAAGCCGGTGTTCCGCAACGAGGACGCGCTCGACCTGGTCCGGCAGGCGGTGTTCCTGCAGGAAGTTGCACATTCCGAAATCGCATTTGGCGTATCTGCAAACGACCTCTCCGACCGCATGATCGAATGCGACCGCCACCAGCTTGGTCAGGCGATGACCAATGTGCTCAAGAACGCCGTCGAAGCGGTCGAAGCGCGCGCCGCCGAAGAAGACGCGCAGTTCTCCGGCAAGATCGGCGTGACGATGGAAGACCATGGCGACCGTATCGCCATCATGGTCGAGGATAACGGCATCGGGCTGCCCTCTGACCGGGAGCGTATTGTTGAACCCTATGTGACCACACGAGAAAAGGGCACGGGGCTGGGCCTCGCAATCGTCAACAAAATCGTCGATGAGCACGGCGGCGATATGAGCTTTGCCAGCGGCGCAGATGGCGGCACGCGTGTCACATTGCGCTTTGCCAGAGTGCCCGATGATCCCGGCTGCGAGCCAGCGTGATGTCACCCAAGACCGACTTCAAACGAACCCCTCACGGTCCCCGCGGACCGATCCCCTCACAAGGAGTAGCGCATGGCGCTTGATATCCTGATAGTCGATGATGAACGCGATATTCGCGAACTGGTTGCCGGCGTGCTTGGCGATGAAGGCTATGAATGCCGCACCGCCGCCGACAGCACCAGCGCGCTCGCTGCGATTGACGAGCGTCGGCCGAGCCTCGTCCTCCTGGATGTTTGGCTGCACGGGAGCGATATGGATGGGCTCGAAATGCTTGACGCGATTAAGCAGCGTGAGCCCGATCTGCCTGTCATCATATTCTCCGGTCATGGCAATATCGACACCGCCGTGTCGGCAGTCGGGCGCGGGGCGATGGACTTTATCGAGAAGCCGTTCGAGGCCTCCCGGCTGTTGCTGCTGGTCGAGCGTGCAACCGAGACCGAGCGTCTGCGGCGCGAGAACACGCAGCTTCGCGATTCCAGCTGGGGAAGCGCCGATTTCACCGGCAATTCGCCTGCGATCAACGCGGTCCGCGCGACCCTCAAACGCGTGGCGAATACCGGTAGCCGGGTGCTAATTTCGGGACCAGCAGGGGCGGGCAAGGAAGTTGCCGCGCGGATGCTGCATTCATGGAGTAATCGGTCCGACAGCGCCTTCGTGCTCGTCAACTCGGCCCGCATCACACCCGAACGTTTTGAACAGGAGCTGTTTGGCGAGGAAGCGGACGGCAAGCAGGTTCGACCGGGCCTCCTCGAAATGGCTGACGGCGGCACTCTCTATCTCGATGAAGTTGCCGATATGCCTTTGTCGACGCAGGCGCGTATCTTGCGCGTGTTGACCGAGCAGAGCTTTGTCCGCGTCGGCGGCACCCGCCAGATCGGCGTGGATGTGCGCGTGGTCTCCTCCACATCGCGCGATCTCGCAGCCGAGATGGAAGAGAAGCGCTTCCGTGAAGATCTGTTCTACCGTCTGAATGTTGTGCCGGTCTCGATCCCCTCACTGTCCGAGCGCCGTGACGATATCCCCGCATTGGCAGAGCATTTCTTCACCCGCTATTCCTCCGACCAGGGCCTTCCAGCACCCGAAATCTCAGAAGAAGCTATGGCTGCTCTTCAGGCCTATGACTGGCCGGGAAATGTTCGCCAGCTTCGCAATGTGGTTGAGCGCACGATCATCATGACACCGCGCGAACGTTTGACCGTGGTCGAAACCGACATGCTACCGGGCGAGATTACGGGCGGGCGGCTTGCGGCTTCAGGGCAGGGGCTGACTGCGATGATGGGCGTGCCTTTGCGAGAGGCGCGCGAAAGCTTTGAACGCGAATACCTCACCATCCAGATCCGCCGTTTTTCGGGGAATATCTCCAAAACAGCGACCTTTATTGGGATGGAGAGGTCTGCGCTTCATCGCAAGCTTAAGCTGCTTGGCATGGCCGAACGGCGCGAAGCAGAGCGCAAGGCTCGATAACATCCAAGTCCGCGCGTTATTCGCCGTAACAATATGACGCTCGTCGATTGGAAGAAATTCTAGCGTTGCGAGTGCGGCCAGCACGCGCCATTATGCTGGTCGAGCTTCACATCGCGGAACGGCGCGAGTGTAGCGATATCGCGGACCGTAAGGACGGCCGCCAATAAACAGGAGCATAATATGTCCAATGGGCGAACTCTCTCTCCGCGCCCTCGGAGCCCCGACGCCGATCAAGGCAGCAGCGCCGGATCCAGTGCAGCGCGGCAGGGAAATCTTCAGGACGCCTTCCTGAACCTTTTGCGCAAGAACAAGGTTCCGGTGACGATGTTCCTTGTAAAAGGCGTTAAACTTCAGGGTATTGTCACCTGGTTCGATAATTTTTCGATCCTTTTGCGGCGCGATGGCCAGTCGCAGCTGGTCTATAAGCACGCGATCTCGACCATTATGCCCAGCGGGCCGGTCGATGCCGAACAGTTTGGAAATCGCGGCGGCAAACACAAGCAGCGCCAACTGCAGGATGTCTTCCTCAGCCGGGTGAGCGATGCCGGCGTTCAAGTGACCATGTTCCTCGTAAACGGCGTGATGCTGCAAGGGCGGATCGCAGCCTATGATCTGTTCTGCATGCTGCTCGAACGCGATGGCGCGGTGCAGCTTGCTTACAAACATGCCGTTTCGACAATCCAACCCGCGAGTCCTGTCGATCTGTCCGGCGATGATGGCGAGGATGTAGACGAAGATGACGACGCCGACGATTTCGGGACCGACTACTGAGCTTCGATGAAACATTGATGGACGAGGTAACGCGCGGTGCGCGAAGCCTGGTCTTGTGCCCTGATATCAGGAGCTTCCGCTACGATCTTGATGCAAAGGATCGTCTAGCGGAGGCTGAAGGTCTGGCGCTCGCGATCGGTGTGGAGATTGAGCATTCGACGGTTCTGCCGATCCGCCAGATGCAGCCCAACACGCTGTTCGGATCAGGTCAGGTCGAGAATATCAAGATCTGGTGCGAGCAATATGAGTGCGAGCTGGTCATCGTTGATGGCGCGCTCTCGCCGATCCAGCAACGCAACCTCGAGGACCGGCTCAAGCGCAAGGTGATCGACCGAACCGGCCTGATCCTTGAAATCTTCGGTGAGCGCGCAGCGACCGCTGAAGGCCGCTTGCAGGTCGAACTTGCGCATCTCGACTACCAGCAAAGCCGCCTTGTGCGCAGTTGGACCCACCTTGAGCGCCAACGCGGCGGATTCGGCTTTCTTGGCGGTCCGGGTGAGACACAGATCGAGGCCGATCGGCGGATGATCCGTCAACGGATGGGACGCCTTCGCCGAGAGCTTGAACAGGTTCGCAAGACCCGCACTTTGCACCGTGAACGGCGGGGAAGGGCACCCTGGCCCGTGATCGCGTTAGTTGGCTACACCAACGCCGGAAAGTCCACTTTGTTCAATCGCTTGACCGGTGCAGAGGTCATGGCTGAAGACCTGCTTTTCGCCACGCTTGACCCAACAATGCGCGCAATCAGTCTGCCCGGTGTCGAGAAGGCAATCTTATCCGACACCGTTGGCTTCATCTCCGATCTGCCAACTCAGCTTGTCGCAGCATTCCGCGCAACGCTGGAAGAAGTCACCGGGGCTGACATCATCTGCCACGTGCGTGACATGGCCAATCCGGCTCATGCCGCGCAAAAGAAGCAGGTGATGGAAGTGCTTGCCGATCTTGGCGTTATCGACGGCGCAACTGGCACAAGCGATATCCCGATCCTCGAAGTGTGGAACAAGGCCGATCTACTTGATCCAGACCGGCTCGAGGCGCTGAAAGAAGCCGCAAGCGCGCAAGAAGCTGTGCTTGTTTCGGCAGCGTTGGGTGACGGGATTGACGATTTCGCAGAAAAGACCGGGCAGATGCTCACCACAAAGGCGAGCGAAGTCACGGTGACTTTGCCCGTATCAGATGGCCGCCGAATTGCGTGGCTGCATGCGCATGGCGATGTCTTGGAAGAGGAAGATGCAGGGGAAGGGGAGCAGGGTCCTTTGAGGCGCTTGACTGTCCGCCTCAACCCGAAGGAATTGGGTCAATATTCGACGCTTTGATTTTGAATTTAAAAGGCTTTTTCGTTTTTCTTTACCCGCTGCCAGTAGCCTTCCTGCTCATCGAGCGAAAGCGCTTCGAAATCCGCGCCATCTGCGGCAGCTAGCTCCTCCATTTGCCGGAAACGCCGCTCGAATTTTGCGTTCGACGCTTTGAGCGCCTGTTCGGCATCAACTCCATACCGACGCACGATATTGACGGCGACGAACAACACATCGCCCGCTTCAACGAGTTTTTCGTCTTCGCTGGCTTCTTCCAATTCTTCGAGTTCTTCCAAGAGCTTGTCGCGAGGACCTTTGACATCATGCCATTCAAACCCGACGCGCGCGGCGCGCTTTTGCAACTTCTCTGACCGCATCAGTGCCGGGAGGGCCTGAGCAACGCCGTCCATGGCGCTCTTAGCACCGGTATCTGCGCGTTCACTGGCTTTGATGTCCTCCCAGCGTTTACCATCCATCACACCTGTTTCTGAGCCGAAGATGTGCGGGTGCCGCGCTTCCATCTTGTCGCTGATCGATCGCGCGACGTCTTCGAAGGCAAAATGACCAGCTTCCTCAGCCATACGCGCATGGAAGACGACTTGGAGCAGCAGGTCACCGAGCTCGCCGCGCAGTTCGTCCATATCCTGGCGTTCGATAGCGTCGGAAACTTCGTAGGCTTCTTCGATTGTATAGGGTGCGATAGTTTCAAAAGTCTGCGCGACATCCCATTCGCAACCTCGCTTGGGATCGCGCAGACGCGCCATGATTGAGAGGAGGCGGTCTATTTGAGGCGAAAGGGGAGATAGGGTCATAAGCGATCTGGTAGAATGATAATATATATTATGTTAAATTGAGGTCGGGCATCAGGGGGCGACCTCAAGTCGGCAGCCTAATCCCCAACAGATCCGCAACCACATACAGCCCTGCAAATATTGCGAACCAAACAAGCGCCATTTGCGCAATCTTGCTCCAACCAAGCTTAAAACTAGCCAGAGCGCTCCCGGCAAGGATCAACCAACCGAGCATCGCTACAATCGAAATCCATGCACCTTCATTCATGCAATCATCTCCAAACCGTCATAACCCACGGTAACATGTTCCGGCACTTCATCCACCAGACTGCGATAATCCATACTCTTGTCGAGATGGCTTAGCACAAGCCGATTGGCTCCGGTTCGTTCAGCCAGTTCCAATGCCATCGCGAGATGCGCATGGGTTGGGTGCGGATTGCGGCGCAGGCAATCGCTAACGAGAATGTCGACGCCTTCATAAAGATCAATCATCTCGTCAGAAATCGAACTGAAATCAGTAGCATAAGCGATGGACTTGCCGTCCGCTTCAAAGCGAAAACCGGTCGTTTCACCGGGGCCATGTTCCATCTGGCACCATTCGACACCGAAACCGGATACCATTCTGAGCCGGTCGAGCGTGTCGATCGTGCAAATGGTGGGATATCCCTCTTGCCCGGCAAAGACATAGCCGAAGCGTTGCCGCAGTCGCCGGACAGTCTCGCTCGATGCATAACCCGGGATCGGGCCACTTCGGCCATAGCGCAACACGCGCAGGTCATCGATTCCATGGCAGTGATCGGCGTGGTCGTGGGTCCAGAACACACCGTCGATCCGGTTGATCCTGTTGGCCAGCAACTGCGCGCGGCAGTCGGAGCTGGTGTCGATCAGCAGCCGCTTGCCTTCATTGCTCTCAACCAGGATTGAGACGCGCGTGCGGCGGTTGCGGGGTTCTTCGGGGTCGCAGGCACCCCAATCGCCAGTGCCGTCATCACCGCCTATACGCGGCACACCGGTCGATGTGCCTGATCCAAGCATGATGAGCTTCACCGGCCCATACTCACAAGGCAGCCTTGCTAAAGAGCCGCCTGAAATTCTCGGTCGTCTGCTCAGCGAGGCGTTCAGGATCGGTCCCGCGCAATTCAGCGACAAAACGCGCTGTGTCAGCCACGAAAGCAGGCTCGCAGGTCTTGCCGCGATTGGGAACCGGCGCGAGAAACGGGCTGTCCGTCTCAACCAACAGGCGATCCGCCGGAACTTCCTTGGCGGCTTCCTGCAAATCCTTGGCGTTCTTGAACGTGACAATGCCTGAAAGAGAGATTGTGAGGCCCAGCTTGAGGCATTCGCGCCCGAATTCAGCCGAAGCGGTGAAGCAATGGATCAGCGCGGGAAACGCGCCCTTCTCCATCTCCTCACTCAGAATCTGGAGCGTATCATCCTCGGCATCGCGCGTGTGGATAATGACTGGCAGGCCCGTCTCGCGCGCAACGTCGATATGCATGCGGAACAAGGCGGCTTGCACTTTGCGATCCGAATGTTCGTAGAAATAGTCGAGACCCGTCTCGCCAATTCCGATGACGCGGTAATTCTCGGTCGCTGCGAGCAACTTTGCACGCCCCAGATCCTCATGGTCGTCGGCATGATGCGGGTGAATGCCGACGCTGGCGAAGACATCTGGTTCGCGGTTCGCGGTGGCAACAACTTGCTCCCACTCGGACTCTTTGGTCGAGATATTGAGGAAGGCCCCCACCCCCGCCTCACGCGCACGGCTGAGCACGCCCTGCTGATCTTCAACGAGACCTTTGTACTCCAGATGGCAATGGCTATCGACGAGCATCAAGCGGCGTCCTCTTCGGGCAGTTCGAGACGCGGGAAGAGCGGCGTCGGCTTGTCGACCGTGAAACCGCTCGCGACCAGACGCTCAAACCAGTCACTGTCGGCAAGAGAGGCGTAACCGCGCGCGCCCTCGCCAATTCCAAGCTGGTCGAGCAAGGCGGCGGCCTTCTCCGGAATGACAGGCTGAATCGCAATTGTGAGGTCACGCATGGCAATGAACAGCGTTTGCAGCACCACCTTCATCCGCTCCGGATCGGTTTTCTTCAGACCCCACGGCGCCTGCTCGTCAACATATTGATTGCACGCATAGACAGCGCGCATCCACGCTTCGATGCCGTGAGAAAAGTTGAGCTTCTCAAACTCGGCGGGAAGAAGACTGCTGCAAGCGTCCGAAACCTCACCAAGAAGCGCATCATCGTCAGGTGCGCTCTCAAAGGCCTCCAACTTGCCGTCCATGTTCTTGAAAATCATGGAAAGAGTGCGCTGCGCGAGGTTGCCGAAACTGTTTGCCAGCTCGGCATTCGCCCGCGTTACAATTGCTTCGGCGGAATAACTACCGTCCTGCCCGAATGCCACTTCGCGCATCAAGAAATAGCGCAAGGCATCCACGCCGAATTGGTCTGCCAGCGCGAGCGGATCGGTAACATTGCCGAGCGACTTCGACTCCTTCTGCCCGCGATTGAGCAAAAAGCCGTGGCCGAACACCGCGTCGGGAACAGGCAGCTTCGCGCTCATCAGGAAAGCCGGCCAGTAGATCGTGTGGAAGCGCACAATGTCCTTGCCGATCAGGTGCAGGCTGGCGGGCCAGAATGTCTCCATTTCCGGCGTCTCGCCGGGAAAGCCAAGGCCTGTGAGGTAATTGGTGAGCGCATCAACCCAGACATACATGACGTGATTGTCGCTGCCCGGCACCTTCACACCCCAGTCAAAGCTTGTGCGGCTGACCGACAGGTCGCGCAGGCCCCCTTCGACAAAGGCAATCATCTCGTTGCGGCGGCTTGCCGGTTCCAGAAAACCCGGCTTACGCAGCAATTCGAGCAAAGGTTCCTGATATTTGGACAGGCGGAAGAACCAGCTTTCCTCGACGGTCCATTCCACCGGAGTGCCTTGGGGTGAGAGCTTTTCGGCGCCCTCCCCTGCGACCAGCTCGCTTTCGTCGTAATAGGCCTCGTCGCGGACTGAATACCAGCCTTCGTAGCGATCGAGATAGAGATCACCCGCAGCCTCCATCCGCCGCCAGATTTCCTGACTGGCGCGGTGGTGATCGTCCTCAACAGTGCGGATAAATCGGTCGAAGCTGATATTGAGCTTCTCGTCCATCTCGCGGAAATAGCCCGACATCTCATCGGCGAGTTCGCGCGGGGTGCGCCCCTGCTCTTCCGCCTTGCGCGCCATTTTGAGGCCATGCTCGTCCGTGCCCGTCTGGAAGCGCACTTCGCGTCCTCGCAGCCGCTGGAATCGGGCGATGACGTCTGCGGCAATCCCCTCATAGGCATGCCCGATATGCGGGCGACCATTGGGGTAATTGATCGCAGTGGTGATGTAGTACGGTGTGTTTTCAGCTTCAGCCATGGGCAGGAGCGCTAGCGGGGGCGGCGCGCATGAGCAAGGTGCCGATTTCAAGCGTGAGCAGGCCGGTGTCGAAATTATAGTTGGGCGCTTGCGCTGCGAGGGTCACGAGGTCGCTGTGCACCTCAACCAGAGAGGCGCGGTGAGCGCTGTTGTCGGTTCTCCGCGCGAGGCCTGCTGCGATCGCCTGAGCCAGCTCCATGATTGCCTGCAAACGAACACGGTCAGCGCGCGCTCCGATGAGGCGGGACAGCTCTGCGCGCGCATTGAAGATGTTATCACCCTTGGTCAGCAAGTCGGTGACAAGCGCAGCGACAGGTGCAAGATCCTGCTCGGCAAAACGCTGTGCGGCCCCGAATGAGCCCTCGGCCGCGCGGATCGCAGTTTCGATGTCGCCTTGCGCCCCTGCTTCCTTGAGCATTGCCTCAAGCTGCGCATCCTTGAGGATCGGAAAACGCAACACGCGGCACCGCGAACGAATCGTCGGGAGCAATCGCGAAGGCCGGTGGGTCACGAGCACGAAGAAGGTGCCTTGCGGCGGTTCCTCAAGGCTCTTGAGCAGCGCATTGGCCGCGCTCACCTCCATCTCGTCAGCCGGATTGATGATGATCACGCGGCGATCACCCAACGTCGGGCGCGTATTCAGCCGTTTCTGCATCGCGCGGATTTGCTTCACGCGGATCGATCGCGCGCGCTCGTAATCCTTGCCATCAGCGGCGGCGCGTTCGGCCTTGTCGTCCTTAGGACCGTAAGTGAGTTCGATTATATCCGAATGATCGCCAACCGGTTGCGGAATGCCTTCTTGAGCCACCAACTCGCGCGCGGCTGCCATCGCAAAATCACGTTTGCCCAACCCGCTCTTGCCCGCAAGAATCCACCCGTGATGCATCCGCGAGCCGCTCATCGCGCCTCGCCATTCGCTCCAAGCGCTCGTGTGATTGGGCCAATCGGTCACGCGGCTTCGCCCTCGATCAGGGGGCGCAGCTCATCAAGGATACGCGCATGGACTTCTTGCGGAGTGCCCGTTCCGTCCACAATGCGGAAGCCGTGCGGATCGGCCTCGGCCAGTTTGCGGAAACTGCGCGCGACCTCACGGTGATAATCGATGCTGCGCCCGCCAATCGCATCGCTGGTGTCGCCGTCGCGTTCGGCGAGGCGCTCCGAAAGTCGCGCTTCGTCGACTTCAAGCAGGATGGTACAATCGGGGCGCATGCCGTCGCTGCCGAATTGGTGGAGAGCCTGAATGGCCTCATCGCCCAGCCCCCCTGCCCCGCCTTGATAGGCACGGCTTGAATCGACAAAGCGGTCGCTTATCACCCAGGTGCCTTCTGCCAGTGCAGGCCGGATCAAGGTCCCAACGTGATCCGAGCGCGATGCGGCAAAGAGCAGCGCTTCCGCGCGCGCGTTCCAGCCTTCCCCCGGTGGGTGCAGCAGCAATTCGCGGATCGCTTCTGCGCCCGGAGTTCCGCCGGGTTCACGGGTAACTTTGACCACCTTACCACCCTTGCGCAAAGCATCGGCCAGCATCCGGCTTTGGGTGCTCTTTCCGGTTCCCTCACCGCCTTCAAAGGCAATGAAGCGGCCGTATTTTGGTGTAGAGGTCACGAGAACCACCCCGCCACTCCATTGATAATACGCGCGAAAAAACCTGCTTCGGCGACGCTCTCAGCCGCCAGCAAAGGAACTTGCGCCGGCTCCATATCGGGAACTTCGATCACCAAAGTGGCAATTTCGTCTCCGGCATGGATCGGCGCTCGCACGGGTCCATCATAGCGTATCGAAAGCCTGAGATCGGCAGTGCGTCCGCTTGGCACATTGACGAACACCGCCCGATCCGTTCGCAACATCACCGCACGAGCGCTGCCATCCTGCACCCGTGCATTGCCGACGCTCTCGCCTGCAACGAACAACTGCTCGCGGTCAAAGGCACTGAATCCCCATTCGAGATAGCTACGCGCAGCGCGCGCCCTGATCGCATTGCGCGAGACGCCTGCGACCACCAGAACAAGCCGCTGCCCGTCGCGCGCAGCAGTACCGAGATAACCGAAGCCAGCTTCGTTGGTGTATCCGGTCTTGATACCGTCGGCGCCTTCGACCCGTCCGATCATCGGGTCGCGGTTGGGTTGTTCGATACCGCTATATGCGTAGCCTGGCTTGCCCATATAGCGCGCATACTTCTCCGGATGCCCCTCGATCATCGCCTCGGCGAGCGTCACAAGATCGCGCGCCGTCGTAAATGTCCGCCCCTCATCCGGCCAGCCATTGGGTGTGCCGAAATGGCTGCCAGTCATTGCAAGCCCGCGCGCGCGTTCATTCATCGCATCGACCCACGCAGCCACGCTACCCGCATGGCCTTCTGCCAACATGATCGACGCGTCATTGGCGGAGATATTGGCGATCCCCATGAGGAGGCTCTCAACCGGCACTGTATCGCCGGCATTGATCCACATGGTCGAACCTTCGCCGTTCCATTCGCGCCAGGTCTCGTCGCGCATCGTCAACACTTGCGCGGGATCGAGTTTGCCTTCGTCGACAAGCTCGAATGCATGAAAGAGCGTCATCACCTTGGTGATCGAAGCAGGGACAAAGCGGCGGTCGATATTGCGGGCATGGAGCACTTGTCCGCTGGTGACATCGACCAGCATCGCAATCGGCGCGTCGCTATCGGACGGCACTGTAGGAGAGGCTTGCGCATGAGCGGTCGCCGAAAACAGCAATGCGGCAATCATGCCGATGGTTCTGATCATTCTCGAAAACACGACCAGCGATATACGCGCGGCTCGACCAAGATGCGAGGGCGCGGCAAGCTTAGTTCACGATTTCGTCAGCCAGCAATCCAACACTCATCGCGTAATAGTTTGAGCAATTGTATTCGAGGATCACGCGGTAATTTCCTGTGAGGAGCCATGCGCGGGTTCCCGGACCGTCTGGCTGGAACAACGAGGTTAGGGTGTCGTCAGGCAAAGGTCGCTGCGGCTGCACGCCCAGCGCGCGCCATTCGGCAACTGTTTTCCACTGGCTGTGACGCTCGTGGACGCGCGGGCAAACCGGGGCGACAAGCTCAGTTTTGTAAGCATCGACATCAAAGCCACTAGGCACAGCCGCGCGAACGCCCCAGGGCTGTCCGCTGCGCCAACCGGCGTCCTTGAAGTAGTTGGCAATCGAAGCGAATGTATCCGCGCGGTTGCTGAAGATGTTCGCGCGCCCATCCCCGTCTCCGTCGACGGCAAGGCGCAGATAGACTGACGGCAGAAACTGCGGATTGCCGAAGGCTCCGGCATAGCTCCCCACCAATTCACCGCGCGTGAAGCCGCGATCCGCGACCTTCATCAACGCCACCCACTCGCCTGCAAAGAGGTCACGGCGGCGGCCTTCCCAGGCGAGAGTGGCAAGGCTGCGCGACAGGTCGAAATTCCCGCGGATGCGGCCGTAGCTCGTCTCATGCCCGAAGATCGCGACGACGATTTCGCCCGGCACGCCATATTCGCGTTCGATCGCGCGAAGCTGCCCGCTATGGGCGCGGAACACACTTCGTCCGCCAGCAATCCGCGCGGAATTCACATGGGTCGCGATATAGGGAGCAAGCGCCGGATAGCCGCGCCGTGTGGGCGTGCCCGGCTGTCCCTGATCGAGTCGGATCACCCGTGCATTTGGAGTGAGACCAACTGTCATGCGCTGGATCGTCGCCTCGCTCACACCCTCCGCGCGGGCACGAGCCTTGAGCAGCTCCATATAGGCGTCAAAAGCAATACCGTCGCGCGCAGCCACCTGCGCCTGTGTTGGCGATGGCGCGGCGATTGAGCCCAACCCCAGCGTAGCAATGGTCAGAAACGCGAAGGCGAAGAAGCGTTGGATCGGCATAGTCAGTTTGTGTCTCACAGCAGATCTGAATCGGGCATGAGCGAGTATGAAGCGTCGCTCTTATACCTTATCGGCAATTGCATGTTTCAATCCAAACTCAAAGTTGCTCCGGCACGGATCAGCTGTTTTTTCCTACAAATGATCGCGATTGCGTATCTCGTAGTGACAAGGTGGCTTCGCATCGCTAGCGAGCTTTCCTGCGCGGACAGGTGGCAGAGCGGTTGAATGCACCGGTCTTGAAAACCGGCAAGGGTGCAAGCCCTTCGTGGGTTCGAATCCCACCCTGTCCGCCAACCACATTCCAGAAAGCTCAAGAACCGCGCTTCGTGATCGCGTCCATCTGCTCGGACAGTTTGCGATCCCATTCGCCCCGCAATTCGTTGATCCGTGCGAGCAGCGGTTCGTTGTCAAACGCAGGGACGTCGGCTCTCCAAAGATCGGCGACCTCGATCATCGCGTTGCGATCCATTGCTTCGAAAGCATCAACCATCGCCTGCGCGGATTGCCGATCGTTGCCAAGTGCCTCCAGGGCAGATCGACCCATCCTGAGAGATCCATCATAGGTTTCCCGAATGATATCGCGGCATCCCAGCGACCAAAGCCGATAGACGTGATCGCGGTCGATCGCCCGCACAATCACATGCAGCTTGGGGAAGTTGCTGATGGCATAGGAGACAAGCTTGTCGATCTGCTCCTTGTCGTCGAGTGCCACGATCAAAAGCTTTGCTTTTGCAATGCCCGCACTGGCGAGCAGATCAGGACGGGTGGCATCGCCAAAATAGCTTTTGACGCCGAATTTCTTGAGAGCCTCAATATGGCGCGAATCATAGTCGATGACGGTCGATTGGTGCCCCGCGGCTTCAAGAATGCGGTCAATCAGTCCGCCAACCCGTCCGCGCCCGGCAAGGATGATATCATTGCTTTCATCAATCGCATCTGACTCGCGGCTTTCGCCAGAGACGAAGCGGGGAACGACGACCTTGTCGAAGAGAATGAACAATAGCGGCGTTAGCAGCATCGAGAATGCCACCACCATCAGCAGGAACTCTGAAAGCTCAGGCGCAAGCACTGCGCTACCCGACGCATAGGCGATCAGCACAAACCCGAATTCGCCCGCCTGCGCTAGGCCGAGCGTAAACAGCCAGCGATCTTGCCCCACAAGTCCGGCCATTTTCGCGATGATCCACAGCACCACCATCTTGCTGCCGAGCAAGACAGTCGTCCACAAGAGCAACGAGTTGAACTGCGCAATTGCTGCGCTGAAGTCGATTCCTGCTCCCACGGTGATGAAGAACAGGCCAAGCAGCAGGCCCTTGAACGGGCTGATATCCGCTTCGAGTTCGTGGCGATATTCGCTGTTTGCCAGCACTACGCCAGCAATGAACGCTCCGAGCGCTGGCGACAGGCCGACCAGCAACATCAGCAGCGCGATTCCGATCACGAACAGCAGCGCAGCGGCGGTGAAGAGCTCGCGCAACTCTGCCGAGGCGATGAAACGGAAAACCGGGCGGGTCAGATAGGCCCCGATGAACACGACCAGCCCCACTGATCCGATGGTGATCAATCCCGCGAGCCATGCCGGCAAACCTTCGACAAGGCTCAGCCCGCCATGGCCGTGATCTGCGGCGTTTTCGCCAGCGGTACTCGCCGCTTCGACAAGTTCCGGTATCGCCAGCAATGGCAGCAATGCCAAGATCAGGATCACCGCGACATCCTGAACCAGTAGGACCGAGAAGCTCGCCTCCCCGCCCTGGGTGCGCATCAGGCCCTTTTCCTCGAGGGTCTGGAGCACAATTGCGGTCGAAGAAAGCGCGAGGATCATGCCCACCGCAATTGCCGTGCGCCACTCCTCGCCGGTCATCAGGCTCACGCCTGCGATCAGCAAAGTCGTGACCAACACCTGCCCGCCGCCCAATCCGAGCAAGCGCTGGCGCATTTGCCAGAGCCGTTTGGGTTCAAGCTCAAGACCGATGATGAAGAGCATCATCACCACGCCGATCTCGGCGAATTGCTGCATCCCCGCGACATCAACGTCGAGAAACCGCAAAGTCGGACTGACAGCCACACCCGCGAGCAGATAGCCCAGCACCGACCCGAGGCCGAAGCGCGTGGCAAGCGGGACAGCGACAACTCCGGCGATCAGCAGGATGAAGGCGAGAAGGAGGAAGTCACCCATGACTGTGCGCTAATCGTCCTCTTCCGGCGGTTCCATGTGGTCAAGGTGATCGAGGTCTTGCTCGTCCCCATGCAGATCGCCCCACATCACCAGCGACGGCGCGAACTTCTTGCCCTTGGGGAACATCGCGCCTTTGAGATGTGCGACAAGATCCTCCTTGGTCAGGAAGGAGTTCTCAGCCTTGGGGCCCTCGTCCGCCATCCTAGAAGTGCAGTGCGCGGCCATAGGCGTCGAGGACGCTTTCGTGCATCATCTCCGAGAGCGTCGGATGCGGGAAGACGGTTTGCATCAGCTCTTCTTCGGTCGTCTCGAGCTGCTTTCCGACCGTGTAGCCCTGGATTAGCTCGGTGACTTCCGCGCCGACCATATGCGCGCCCAGCAACTCGCCGGTTTTCGAGTCAAACACCGTCTTGATGAAGCCTTCCGCTTCGCCCAGCGCGATGGCCTTGCCATTGCCGATGAAGGGGAAGTTGCCGACCTTCACGTCGTAGCCCGCTTCCTTCGCCTTCGCTTCGGTCATGCCGACACTGGCGACCTGCGGGTGGCAATAGGTGCAACCCGGGATGTTGTTGCGGTCGAGCGGGTGCGGGTGGACGTCCTTGTTGCCCATTTCCTGCGCGATAGCTTCGGCGCAGGTCACACCTTCATGGCTCGCTTTGTGCGCCAGCCACGGGCCGGGAGTGCAATCGCCGATGGCCCACAGGCCCTTGCTCTTGGTCCGGCAAAGCGGGTCAATCTGGATGAAGCCGCGATCGAGCTCGGCATGGCTTTCAAGACCGATATTCTCGGTATTCGGCACGATCCCGATGGCGACGATGGCATGGCTGAACTCGGTGGTTTCGACCTTGCCCTTCGCATCCTTGATCTTTGCGGTGACGCCTTTGCCATGCGCTTTGAGATCCTCGACCCCGGCGCCGGTCATGATCGTCATGCCCTGCTTTTTCAGGTTTTTTTCAAGGAAGGTCGAGACGTCCGCATCCTCAACCGGCACGATCCGGTCGAGCATCTCTACAACCGTCACATCGACGCCCATATCGTTGTAGAAGCTCGCAAACTCGATACCGATGGCGCCCGATCCGATCACGAGCAGCTTGCTTGGCATTTCGGGCGGGACCATGGCGTGGCGATAGGTCCAGACGCGCTTGCCGTCAGCTGGCGCAAAGGGCAGGTCGCGCGCCCGGGCTCCGGTGGCGACGATGACGTGTTTGGCGGTGAGCTTCTCCTCACCCTTATCACCCTTCACCGTCAGCGAAGTCGGACCGGTCAGTGTGCCCTCACCCATATGGACGGTAATCTTGTTCTTCTTCATCAGGTGGCCGATGCCTTGATTGAGCTGCTTGGCCACTCCGCGCGAGCGCTTGACGATGGCGTCGAGGTCCGCCTCGATCGTGCCAGCGACCTTCAGGCCGTAGGACGCCGCGTGGTCCATGTAGTGCTTGATCTCAGCAGAGCGCAGCAGCGCCTTGGTCGGGATGCAGCCCCAGTTGAGGCAGATGCCGCCCAGGTTCTCACGCTCCACAATCGCGGTTTTCAGCCCCAGCTGCGCGCAGCGGATCGCCGCGACATAGCCACCCGGACCCGAACCCAACACGATCACATCGTAACTCGCTGACATTACGCCTTTTCCCTCTATTCTCACCGAGACATGGACCGCATGTTACACGGTCCAGAAATAAATATTTGCTCTGCGCAGCCGGCCCCGCGACGGGCATATTATGGGCCAAGAATTCGCGCAGTTTCATCCCATCATTCATCGCATTTCGCAGCCCTGTAGGACAGCCCTTAACCGCCTGCACTTTCCACGGCGCGCGGCCGGTCATCTTCATCGAGCAGCACGAATTTGAACGTGCCGTTTGAAACTGTCGTGAGCGCCTCGCCATCACGTTCCCGCCCGACCCCTTCGGCCTGGATCGTCAGCGACGTGGTGCCCGTGGCGACGACTTCGCAATAGACGCTCAGCTCATCACCCAGCTGCATCGCGCCGGGAAAGGTGAAGTCGCTGGCATGGACGACAACCGCCTTGCCGTTTCCCACCCGGCTCGCAAGCGCACCCGCACCCAAAGCCATCTGCGCCATCAGCCAGCCCCCGAAAACCCCACCATAGGGGTTGAGGTCGCTCGGCATGGCGGTGGCGCGGATGTAGGGTTGGCGGTCAGACATTCAGAGCATCGCGCTGGGGTTTGAGAATCCAGAACCAGCCAAGAACTGCGTAGACATTGGCCCCGATCAAGCTCGGCACGCCGAACACAAAGCCACCGAATACTTGGCCAAGCACCATGGTAACGAGCAGCAACATGACGCCCGCCATGTTCGCAATCATGAAAACAGTTACGGCAGATTGCCGGAGCTGCTCGCCCGCCAGATAGTAGGTCAGCAACGCGATGGGCAGACCCACTGCAAAGGATCCCACCGCCGCAACTGCAAACAACTGGAGCGACGAATCCGCATCTCCGCCGATCACCAGAACCCAAGGCAACCAAGCAGCGACCGCCGCCGCAAACGCGATCACCAGCGACTTGGCAAAGAGAATAAGCATGTCGCTCATGACCTGGACTACCCCGCAATCAACTCAACAAAGCGCTGGCTTACCCAGCCAGAGCGGCACGGACCGTCATAGGCGCGCACTTCGCTAACTGGAGAACCGGTGCCGCAGCTTGTGCCACTGGCGCCCGAAGCCTCGTAGACAATCCCGATCCATCCATCGGCCTCTTCACATAGTGACACGCCGGTTCCGGTGGTCAGGCGGTCCAGTTCCTCAGCATCACTCGAAGGAGCCGCGCGGACAGACAGGAAATTGTCACCATCAGGGTTGAGCCCTGTTATCTCGCCATAGCTACCACACGCATCGAATTCCGGACCGTCAAAGCCCACGCGCACGGGCCGCGCATCGACGCCGAAAACGGGTTCTTCGGGCGGAGCAATTGCAGCCGTTTCGACCACTTCATCTTCGCCAAATTCGCCTGTTTCGATCGGGTCTTCTTCAGATGCAGGCGCCCCGCATGCGGCGAGCAGAACCGTCATCGCGCAAGCGGATGCAGTGAAAAGCCTCAAACCACCAGCCCCATCGGGTTCTCGATCAGGCTGCGGAACTGGTCGAGCAGTTTCGCCCCGTCCACACCGTCAATCGCTCGGTGGTCGAAGCTGCCGGTGACGCTCATCACAGTCGCAACCTGCAGCGCGCCATCGACCACAAACGGCCGCTGTTCGCCCGCGCCGACCGCCAGGATCATGCCCTGCGGGGGGTTGATGACCGCGTCGAACTGCTTGGTGCCGAACATGCCGAGGTTGGAGAGCGAGACGGTGCCGCCCTGATATTCATGCGGTTGCAGCTTGCCGTCGCGCGCCTTGCCCGCAAGCTCCTTCATCTCCTTGGATATCTCAGCAAGGCCCTTGCGACCAGCATCACGGATGATCGGGGTGATCAAGCCGGTGGGCGCGGCGACCGCGACAGACACGTCCTCGCGCGTATATTGGTGCATCACGTCGCCCTGGAACGAGACGTTGCACTGCGGCTCACGCTGCAATGCGCGGGCGAGCGCCTTGATAATCAGATCGTTGACCGACAGCTTTACGCCGTCCGCTTCGAGCGAGGCGTTGAGCTGTTTACGCAAGCCCAGCAGCGGGTCGAGCCGCACATCTACGGTGAGGTAGATGTGGGGGACCGTTTGCTTCGCCTCGGTCAGGCGGCGCGCGATAACCTTGCGCACATTGTTGAGCTTCTGCTCTTCGTACGGCGCGTCGAATTCGTTGGCTGGTGCAGCGGCGGGAGCCGGTGCTGGTGTGGCCGCCGCTGCAGGAGCGGGTGCGGAGGCAGGGTCGAAGCTCTCGACATCCGCCTTCACGATACGGCCGTTCGGACCGGAGCCGGTAACGGCGGAAAGGTCGATGCCTTTCTGTTCGGCGATCCGCTTGGCCAGCGGCGATGCGATTACGCGGCCGCCGCTTTGTGCGGGAGCTGGTGTAGGCGCTGGTGCCGGGGTTGGTGCACGTGCAGAACCACCGCCACCGCCGCTTCCCATCGCGGCTTCAACATCGTCCTTGGTGATTTTGCCTCTGGGGCCGGTGCCGGTGATGCTTGCAAGGTCGATCCCTTCAGCCTGCGCCAGTTTGCGCGCGGTCGGGCTCGCCGGTGGGCCATCGCTCGCAGCTGGAGCCGGGGTGGGTGCAGGAGCGGGAGCAGCGTCACCAGCGGGCGCGCTCACATCGCCAGCATCTTCGCCTTCCTCGGCCAGCATCGCGATAACCGTGCCAACCGCGACGTTCTCCGTACCCTCATCAACGGCAATCGCGGCAAGCACGCCTTCATCGACCGCCTCGAATTCCATCGTTGCCTTGTCGGTTTCAATTTCGGCCATGATATCGCCCGATGATATCTGGTCGCCGACCTTCACCAGCCATTTGGCGAGCGTCCCCTCTTCCATCGTGGGGGACAAAGCGGGCATCTTGATTTCGATGGCCATGGTGGTGTCAAAACTCCCTTACGGCATGCTGGAATATCGGGTTCAATAGGGCTTTAACCGCTGAAACGGATGGGGCAAGCTTTTGTGCGGAGACTTGCCAAATTGGCGTTTTGGCTGGATATCGTGAACCGGAAAGGCCCAAAACAGGGCCAGAACAAGGAACGTTATGCGCACATTCCTGGTCATTACCGATGAAAGCGACGAGGCCCGCGCGGCTTTGCGCTTTGCCGCGCGGCGCGCGGTGCAGGTCGGCGGCGCGGTCCATATCCTTGCCGTGGTGGCGCAGCAGAATTTCAGCGCATTCGGCGGCGTTCAAGCCACCATCGAAGAGGAAGCGCGCGACCGTGCAGAGATCCTCGCGCACGGCGTTGCGGGCAATTTACTGGCAGAAAGCGGGCTAATGCCGACGATTTCGGTGAAAATCGGCGCCGGCCAGACGATCGTCAGCGAGTTCCTCGAAAGCCACAAAGAAGTTGCTGCCCTCGTTCTGGGAGCGGCCAAGGGCGGCAATCCGGGGCCGCTGGTGACCTATTTTGCGGCACATGCAGGCACTTTGCCCTGCCCTCTCTACGTCATCCCGCACGATTATGACGAGACGAATAGCGACCACGAAGCTTAGGCTCGGGGCTTACTTGCGCCGCCCCTGATGGCGGATGTTACCCGGACGACCGCGCTTGCCCGCCTTGAACTTCCCAGCTTTCCCCGCAGGCATGCGCTTCTTTTCGTATCGCGGCGCAGGACGGGTCCCGCGAGTTTCAATCACATTGCCATCGGCATCGACCGGCACGAACTTGAGCGCTCCGGTGAGCGCGTTTGCCTCAGCCAGTTTAAGCTTCAGCCGGTCGCCCGCGCTGTAGGTCGTGCCGCTACTCTCGCCGATCAGCGACTGCGCGGCCTCGTCATGGCGGAAATATTCCGAGCCCAGCGTTGAAACCGGCACCAGTCCGTCACCGCCCAGCCCGACGATGGTGGCGAAAAAGCCGAAGCCCTGTACGCCCGTGATCCGCGTGTCGAACGTCTCGCCCACTCGGCCCGAGAGCCAAGCCGCGACGTAACGGTCGATCGTATCGCGCTCAGCCTCCATCGCGCGGCGCTCGGTCTGGCTGATCGCGTCGGAGACCTCTTGCAGGCTCGCGCGGTCCTTGTCCGACAATCCGCTTTTATCCGGCAAATTGCCTTTGGGAGAGGGCTGTTCGAGCTTGTAGGCATCGACCAGCGCGCGGTGGACCAACAAGTCGGCATAGCGGCGGATCGGCGAGGTGAAATGCGCGTAGGAGCCAAGCGCGAGGCCGAAATGTCCGGCATTGGCGGGTCCGTAATAGGCCTGCATCTGGCTGCGCAGCACGGCTTCCATTACCTGTGCTTTTTCAGATTCTTCGGTGATATCCTTGAGCAAGCGGTTGAACAGGTTCGGCGTAACAACCTGTCCCAACGCCAGTTTCTTGCCCATAGTCGCGACGTAATCACGCAGGGCAATCAACTTCTCGCGGCTCGGAGTCTCATGAACACGATAGACAACGGGAGACGTCTTCGCCTCAAGCGCCTTGGCCGCGGCGACATTGGCGGCGATCATAAAGTCCTCGACCACGCGGTGCGCATCGAGACGTTCGCGCACGGCAATCTCGGCGATCTGGCCGTCCTCGCCCAGCACAACGCGCCGCTCAGGCAGTTCGAGATCGAGCGGATCGCGCGCCGCCCGAGCCTTGGCCAATGCGCGCCATGCCCCCCAGAGATGTTCGAGATATTCAGGCGCTTCTCCGCCATCCACTGACGCCTGTGCATCTTCATAGGCGATGTTGTGGTGGATGCGCACAATCGCGCGGGTGAAGCCGCGATTTTCAACCTTGCCCTCTGCATCGATATGCAGGTGGCAAGCCATCGCCGCGCGATCCTCATCCTCACGCAGCGAGCAGACATCAGCCGAGAGCAATTCCGGCAGCATCGGCACGACGCGGTCGGGGAAGTAGACCGAGTTGCCGCGTTTACGCGCTTCCTTGTCGAGCGCGGAGCCGGGGCGCACGTAAAAGCTCACATCGGCAATCGCGACGAGCGCGTTGTAGCCGCCCTTCCCGTCCGGCTCAGCCCAGATCGCATCGTCGTGATCGCGCGCATCGGCTGGGTCGATCGCAACGATCGGGAGTGCGCGCAGGTCCTCGCGCTTGTCTTCGGACAGCGCAAGGTCGGCCGCAATGCCTGCTTCTACGATCACTTCAGGCGGGAAAGTGTGCGGGATGCCGTGCTTGGCGATGGCAATCAGGCTGAAACTCTTGGGTGCAAGCGGATCGCCGATCACCTCGATCACCTTCACGCCGCTGCGTTCGGAGCGTCCTGCGCGCTCGGCGATCACCAGCTGGCCTTCTTCCGCCTCACCAACATCGCTGATTGGGGAAGACGAGCGGATGCGTTTGTCGATAGGTGCGAGCCATGCCTTGCCCGCTCCGTCCAGCTCGACCACTCCCATTAGCCCTTCGGTACGCGCGGGCAGTTTCTTGATCGGATGCGCCACCCAACTGCTTTCTCGCTCTTCGGTGCGCGCGAGCACACGGTCGCCGCGTTTAAGTGCGGGCGCTCGTTTGCCGCCGCGTCCCTTCACCTCTTTCACCGTCAGGCGCGGAGGCTTTTCCGCAGCATCGGGGGACCAATTGTCAGGCACCGCAATCGGCTCGCCATCCTCGATCTCAACGATGCGCAGCACAGTGACCTTCGGAACGCCGCCCATACGGTGATAGGCGGTTTTCTTACCGTCGATCAGGCCCTCTTCGGCCATATCTTTGAGCAATCGCTTGAGCGCGATCTTCTCCTGCCCCTTGAGACCAAATGCCTTCGCGATCTCGCGCTTGCCGGCGGGGCTATCGGAGGTCTGGATGAATTCGAGGAGCTGCGTCTTTGTCGGCAGACCTTGGGGTTTGTTGTGGTGGGAGCGTTTCGCCATAAGCCGCGCCCCTACAGGGTGCGGCTCAGGGTTGAAAGCTATTCCTCGGGCTGTTCAACCGGTTCAAACGCACCGCCGGGTACTGCGCTGGAGACAGGGGAGCAATATTCGCCGTTGCAGGCTTGGACACCGAAGATCCAGTCGTCAGCTCTTCGGCGAATTGCGATCGTGACCATCCCGTTTTCTGGAACGCCAGAATTCAACGGCGTCAGTTTCACACCATTGTCCCAGTAAGGCTCGTCGGTCCTTCGATCAAAATACCGAAAGTGCGTTGCTCCTGCGGAATAGGTCCACTGGAGCTCAGTATCGGTTCTCACGGCTCCGTCAGCTGTCATTATGGGCGGCATCGGAGCATGCGCCAGATGATCCAGCGCCCGCACATTCAGCACGCTCGCGCGGGTCAAATACTCAAAGTCAATCTCGTCCACCGTGTCGCCGTAATTCACCCCGTCTTCGGTGCGCAGGTCCTGATGCTGGTGGTCATAATCTTCCACCGCTACGGTCACGCGCACAGCGGGATAACCACGGTCGAGGAAGGGGATCTGATCCCCGCCCCGCCCCATGCGATCAGTCCGCCATATCTGCCGCACCTGCATGCCGTCGGGATATTGCGCGGCAAAGCCTGCGAGCCAGCGCGACAGGTTGCGGCCAGGCGAATCGTTCTCACCCCCGAAACGGCGCTGGCGGGCGCGCAATTTCTCGGTGGAATCGGCGCGCAAGCCTTCCGAAAACACGCGCACCACGTCCGGCTCGCAATAGCCGTCTGAGCCGCAACTGTTCCCGATCATATCGTTGTTGAGGACCGCCTTCACCGTCATGCCCTGCTCGGTGACCCAATCGGCGAGAATGCCCGCACCGTAGAGCCCCTGCTCCTCGCCGGTCAGCAGCGCGTAGATGATGGTCGAGGGGTATTCGCGGCTGCTCAGAATGCGCGCGGCCTCAAGCACCATGACGCTGCCCGAACCGTCATCATTCGCGCCGGGCGCATCGTCTGTGCCATTCAGGGGATCGGTGACACGGCTGTCATAATGCCCTTGCACAATGATGACTTCCTTGGGCCGTTCGCTGCCCCACTGGATCGCCACTGCATTGCGGATCAATGTTGGCTCGGGGATCCGACGGCCATCGGGTTCGACCACGCGGCCCACAGGCTGCACGTCGAGACAACCGTCACACGCCGCGCTCATCCGGCCGAACTCCGCGAGCGCCCAGTCAACCGCTGCGCCAATGCCACGCTCGGGATCGGTCTGGGTCGAGAGCGTGTGCCGCGTACCAAAGCCGACTATCGTGTCCATATCGGCGCGCAGGCGGGCTTCGGACACTTCCAATCCCGGATCGTCCAGCGTAGCTTCGGCAGTGCCTTCCGAATGCCCGTCAGCGGCGAGCGGCGATGCGAGAATGGCGAAGGGAGCGGCGAGCGCAAGGAGGCGTTTGTTCATGGCGCGCACACTGCCGCGCGCGCCGAGTGCTGGCAAGCCTCAGTGCAGATCGGGCTCTTCGCCATACTGGTTCGGGCCTTCCTCAGACGGCCAAACGCCGAAAATGATGCCGATGAGCGGCGCGAGCCAGCCTACCAGTCCCATCACACCCATCTCCGCCTGCATCGCAAATGGGTCTGCGACCGCCGAACCGTCCGCGCCAGAGGCCATGGACGCTCTCATCATCTCTTCCACCTGATCAATCACCACGATGTTGTAAGCGAGCGAAAAGAGATACGCGGCAATCGGGACCACCGCGATCCATCCGGTAAATCCGCCATCGTGGAGACGCCTCACAAATGACGCCGCGAGCATCCCGATGCTGATCACTCCTATGATTGATCCCACAATTATCTGGAACTTCACCCAAACCAGCATGTCGTCCAGGACAGAATCGATAGCTTGGGCGGTGGCATCCACACTTTCGGGGTTCTGAGTGATTGCAGAAATCATCCCCGACGACATCGAGATAATCATGGGAACAGAGGCAAGCATCGAAACCGCATATTGCACGATCACCACGACCAGCACCCAGAACCAGAATGTCTGGCGCGCATCGCGGCCATTGAAATTGGTCAGATTGCCGAGGTTGTGGCGGATTGACTTGATCATGATGCCCCCTTTTGTGTTCGCTTAGTACGCGCGCGCAATCAGAATGCGCTCGGTCGCGGGTGCGCCTGTGAAGATGCAAGTGCCGTCCGCTGCTTCGCCATCCCGCGGGACATTGCGGAAGGTGAGCTTTTCGCCTTTGAGCTGCTCGACAACTTTCGCCAGTTCTTCGCCAGTAGGCTTGGCCCACTGGACCTCGACCCAGCCCGGATACTTGCCGCCCTTGCGGTAGAAATTGACCACGTCGTGCCAGTGGGTGAGCCCGCGCGTGATATTGGCATCGTGGCGCGCGCGCGCCTCATCATAGAGCGCCTTTTGAATGTCTTCGAGCAAGGCAGGAGCCTGCGCGGCGAAGTCCTCGCGGGCGATGAAACTCATCGCAGGCTTACCGTTGTCGGCGTTCCACAGCTGGTCGCGGCGGAGCATTGCCACTTTGCCGTTCTCCATATCGCGCGGGCCGACTTCGATGATGACCGGAGCGCCCTTGCGCACCCAGTCCCAACGCTTCGCAGTCGCCTTGCCAGGCGTCTTGTCGAGCAGAACGCGCACGCGCTCGCCCATGCTCCATTGCTCGGCGAGCGACGCGCGAATTTCTTCGCAATAGGTCAGCACGTCATCGTCTTCGGGCTTGTCCCGCAGCATCGGTAGGATCACGATCTGGTGCGGAGCGATCCGGGGCGGCACGCGCAGCCCGTCATCATCGCCGTGCGTCATGATGACCCCGCCAATCATGCGGGTGGAGGTGCCCCAGCTGGTCGTATGGCACAGTTGCTGCGTGCCTTCGCTGTCCTGATAATGGATGCCGGCCGCGCTCGCGAAAGATGTGCCGAGATAGTGCGAGGTGCCCGCCTGCAGCGCCTTGCCATCTTGCATCATCGCTTCAACCGACCAGGTTTCATCCGCACCGGGAAAGCGCTCATTCTCGGGCTTCTCGCCTGCGACGACCGGCATGGCGAGGTCTTCTTCAAGGCAGGCGCGGTACATCTCCAGCGCGCGGTGCGTCTCCTCCAGAGCCTCTTCACGTGTGGCGTGCGCCGTGTGCCCTTCCTGCCAGAGGAACTCGGACGTGCGCAGGAACATGCGGGTGCGCATTTCCCAGCGCACGACATTGGCCCATTGGTTGATGCGTAGCGGCAGGTCGCGCCAGCTCTGAACCCAGCGCGCCATCGCATCGCCGATGATCGTTTCCGAAGTCGGACGCACAACCAGCGGCTCTTCAAGCTTTGCCTCGGGATCAGGGATCAGGCCGCCTTTGCCGTCGCCGATCAGCCGGTGATGGGTGACGACCGCCATCTCCTTGGCAAAGCCGTCGACGTGATCCGCCTCACGCTCAAAATTGGCGAGCGGGATGAAGAGCGGGAAATAGGCGTTGTCGATACCATCGGCCTTGATCCGGTCATCCATCAGGCGCTGGACGCGTTCCCAGATGCCGTAACCCCACGGCTTGATCACCATGCAGCCGCGCACGCCCGATTCCTCGGCCATGTCAGCAGCGGAGATGACCTCCTGATACCATTTTGCGAAATCATCTTCGCGCTTCACATTGAGCGCGTGCCTGATTGCTGGGCCTTTGTTAGACACTTGTTGTTTTCCTGATCTTTATCGAATTTCTTGCGCAGCCAAGCGGGCGTTACTTGCCCAACTCGTCGAGCTTCTTTTGCATCGCTGCCATCTGCTCGCGCAAGGCCGCGATTTCGTCGGCCGAGGTGTCGGCGGCCTTGGTTGCGGGCTTCGACGCCTGTGCCTTCTTGGCCCGCGCGCCCGGAATGAACGTTTCCGCAGCCGCACGCATCATCGCCATGTTGGTCTCGTGGATCGCGGCCAGCGGGTTCTTCGCCAGACCCTGCTCGAAAGCCTCGCGGATTTTCGACTGGTTCTCGCGGAAATTGGTCATGCTCGCTTCGAGATAGGACGGCATCAACGACTGCATCGAATTGCCGTACATCCCGATCAGCTGGCGCAGGAAACTGACCGGCAGCATCTGCTCGCCATTGGATTCTTCATCCATGATGATCTGGGTCAGAATCGAGTGGGTGATGTCGTCACCGCTCTTGGCATCGAACACCACAAACTCGACATTGTCGCGCACCATTTTTGCAAGGTCATCTAGCGTAATGTAGCTCGACGATGCGGTGTTGTAGAGACGCCTGTTGGCGTATTTCTTGATAACGGTTGTGCCTTCGGGCACCTCGATCGATGCCTCGTTAGATTTGCGTGCCATGCGTCTGCCCCAATGCGACTCTTATTGCTCTGGCCACGTATTAGCACCTGCACAATGTGCAGTGCAATATTTTGCGCGCGCGAACTTCGCGATTGCACTCAAACCCGCAGTCGCTGACCCAGCACCGTTAGCAATTCATATTGAGAAACAGAGCTTTGCCGCGCAGCATTGGGAAGGTCGAATGGCACAGTGAGCCAGTCGCCCTCGCCCAACCCTTCCGCAGTATCGAGGTCCACAACGACCATATCCATTGAGACCTTGCCCAGCAGCGCGAACTCGGACGGGCCGTGTTTCAAGACCGCTCCCGGCCCGCGGCTGCGCAGGAAGCCGTCGGCATATCCAATCGAAACTGTGCCGACGCGCATGTCTCGCGGTGCGGTGAATTCTCCGTTATAGCCGACGCGGTCGCCTTTCCTGAGCCTGCGCGTCTGGAGAATGGCGGCCTCCAGATGGGCGACTTGCCCGATTGCTTTCGCCATGCCGGGACGGGGCACTCCGCCATACAGCGCAAGGCCAGGCCGGGTCAGGTCGAAGGCGTATTCTTTGCCCAAAGCAATGCCCGCACTGTTGGCGAGGCTCGTCCGCCGGTGCGCGATCCTGGGAAGGCATGTGCGGAATTCTTCGCATTGTGCGGCGTTCATCACGCTGTCTTCATCGGCGCAAGCAAGGTGGCTCATCAGGATGTCGATATCGAGCGACTGGATCATTGGGTCGCTCACTTCCGCTGCCGATATGCCGAGCCGGTTTATGCCGGTGTCGATCATCAGATGGCAGCGACCTCCGCCGCCCGCCGTCCAGCGGCTTGCCTGCTCAAGCGAATTGATCGTGGGCACCGCGCCAGCGGCCTTGGCATAGGCGACGTCCGCATCGCTCATCGGTCCATGGAGCACGGTGATCTGGTCGGGCGGCACATGCGCAGCCAGCGCTTCAACCTCGCTCCAATGGGCGACGAAGAACTGCTCGCACCCCGCATCGCGCAAGGCCGGAACGCAGCGATCTATGCCGAGCCCGTAGGCGTCAGCCTTGACCGCCGCACCGGCCTTTGCATCGCCCGACATCGCATCCAGCACGCGCCAGTTCGCTGCCAAAGCCTCAGCATCGACGCGCAGCCTGAGGGTCGGCTCAGGTGGTGACATCATCCTCGAAGTCCTTGGGCGGGCCGTCTTTCAGGCCCCACCATGCGACCACGACGCCAAAGGCGACGACGCCCCAGGTGTACCAGAGGCCCGAATAGACGTTCCCTGTGCTCGCCACGATGATGCCCGAGATCAGCGGGAGGAACCCGCCCAGATAACCCGCGCCGATGTGATACGGGATCGACATCGAGGAATAGCGGATCCTTGGCGGGAACATCTCTGACAACAGCGCCGCGACCGAACCGTAGGTCAGCGCAGAGAGCATCCCGACCGCTAGCAGCAGCGCGATGATACCGATCAGGCTCGTCATCGGCGGAATTTGGCGGGTGAAGTCAAAGCCTGACTGGGTCAGAGCTGCTTGAAGCCCCGAAGTGCGCGCAGCCGTGTCGTCGAGCCAGCCCGCTTCCATCGCCACCGGCTCTCCGCTGACCGTGACGCCCAGCGTGTCACCCTCTGCAACGGTGTAAGCCACCCCGCTTGCTCTCAGCGAACCGAGAACTTTGCCGCAATCGCTTTGTTCGCGGTCGAACAATTCAGCGAATGGATCGGTGACGCATTGCTGGCCGGTCACGACCACTGGGTTGCGCTCCGCCGCTTCGGCAAGGCCAGGGTTGGCGAGACTGCCCATGCCCCAGAAGATCGGGAAGATCAGCGCCAGCGTCGCCAGAGCGCCGATGATAATCGGCTTCTTGCGCCCGATCCGGTCCGACCATTTGCCGACCACGATGTAGAACGCCATCGAGATACCGCCGGCGATCAGCATGATGACTTCAACCGTTGTCTCATCAAGCCGCATGTCCCCTTTCAGGAACGACAGGCTGGAGAAGAACGCCGAGTACCAGATCGTCGTAAGGATACCCGCGACACCGAACAAAGCGACGAAGATGCGCTTCTTGTTGCCGGGATATGTGAAGCTTTCGATGAAGGGATTGCCCGAGGTTTCACCCGCTTCCTTCATTGCCTTGAAGACCGGGCTTTCAGACAGTTTGAAGCGCATCCACAGCGAAATCACCAAAAGCAGGATCGACAGCAGGAACGGCACGCGCCAGCCCCATGCAATGAAATCGTCCTCTGGAATAATCAGGCGGCACGCGAGCACAACGATGATCGAAAGCACGAAGCCGCCGACGACGCTGGCTTGAATGAAGCTGGTATAGAAACCGCGCTTGTCCGGCGGGGCGTGTTCGGCAACGTAGATCGCAGCGCCGCCATACTCACCGCCCAGCGCGAGGCCCTGCAACACCCTCAAGATGATGACAATAATCGGCGCAACTATGCCGATCTGATCCACCGTCGGGATAAAACCCACACCGGCGGTCGCAATGCCCATCAGCGTGACGGTGACAAGGAATGTGTATTTGCGCCCCAGCCTGTCGCCGAGAAAGCCGAACAGGATCGCGCCAATCGGGCGGAAGGCGAAACCGACTGCGAAAGTCGACCACACAAGCAGCAGACCCAACGTGGGGTCATCGACGTTATAGAACGCGTCCTTCAGAATGTAGGCGAGTGTGCCGTATATGAAGAAATCGTACCATTCGAAGATCGTGCCCGCGCTCGATGCGCCAACGACGAGCCGGATTTCACTCGCGCTCGGCTCACGATCTGCCAACGCCTGAGCTTCTGCCGTTGCTTCCGCCATAACCCCAAAGTTCCCCAATTGCGCCCGTCTCCCTGCGGGCTGGTGCAAGCAAAGGCGTGTAGCGGGTGAGCGGCGGTTAGGCTAGCGCGTCGAGCGCGGCTCTCCACGGCAGCAGAATGGCGGCGTGACGAGCGGGATAAGCGCGCGCTGGTTCGATCAAGTGGATGCGCGCCAAGTCAGGTGCCTCGCCCTCGCCAGCCAACCATTGTTCGAGCGATTGCATCTGCGCTTCAAGCGAAGCTGCATCTTTTCCAGGAGCCGCAACGGCAAACAAAGCCGCCGCCGCCTGACCCACTGCGCAGGCCGCCACTTGCAGCCCTAACTGGCCCAGCTGTGCATTGGACGCGCTCAGCAAGACCTCGCTGCCGCAAGTGCGCGAGGAGGCGCGGCCTTGAAATGCAGCGTTGGGATCATGCGGGAATGCGGCGAGCTCTACCGAGAGCGCCAGCAAATTCGGAGTGTAAAGCTTGGCCGCGGAATCAGCCTGCGACATTACTCGGCCGCGTCCTCTGCCGCACGGGCCTCTGCTTCGCCTTGAAGCCGCGCGCGCCTATCGGCAATCATCGTCACCAACTCGCGCGAGAAAGCATCGGCTGCCGGATAGGTGCGCGCCTGGGTGATCCAGTTTGGCCGGCCCTGATGGCCCCACACCGTATCAAAGCCGAGCACCAGCACAGAAAACGCAAAGACCACGATCAAAGCACCCTTCACCGCGCCAAAGCCAAAGCCGAGCACCCGGTCAATCGGGCCGAGGATCGATCCGCGTGAGGCTTCGCCGACATTGCCTGCAATCACCTTCATCGCGGCATATGGGATGAGCAGCAGCAAAGCGAAAGAGAGGATCGATGTCGCCGGGTCCGCATCGTAATAGCCGCGCAGGAACTCGGTCAGATAACCGTGCAGATAGTAGACCGAAAATGCCGCCAATATCCATGCGGCGAGGCTCAGCACTTCCTGCACAAGCCCGCGCAGAAATCCTCCGATTGCCGCTACCGCGACGATGATGAGAACGATGATGTCAAAGCCAGTCATTGCAATATGCGGACTATTGACTGCCCATCACCTGGTCAACGAGCATCGCCAGTCCATTCACCGACCGGTAATCAAGCGTCGATGAGCCGGTCTTTGCATCAGATGGACCGTAGCCTCTTGTAAACCCGAGCTTCGCAGCCTCACGCAAACGCAGCTCTGCGTGTGCGACGGGGCGAATCTCTCCAGCGAGCGAAACCTCGCCAAACCATGCCGATTTGTCCGGCAAGGGCTTGTCCGCGAGCGCCGACACAAGCGCCGCTGCGACCGCCAGATCAGCCGCAGGATCAGACAGGCGATATCCACCCGCAATGTTGAGATAGACCTCTGCCGAGGAAAAATTGAGTCCGCAGCGCGATTCGAGCACGGCAAGCAGCATCGCCAGCCTGCCATTGTCCCACCCCACTACTGCGCGGCGCGGGGTAGCACCCGATTGCAGCCGCACAATCAGCGCCTGAATCTCGACCAGAACCGGGCGCGTCCCCTCAAGTGCCGGGAAGACTGCGCTTCCGGCGAGCGGTTGATCGCGCCCCGAAAGGAACAACAGGGAGGGGTTCGAGACTTCCTCCAGCCCCTCGCTTGCCATCGAGAACACACCGATTTCATCGACAGCGCCAAAGCGGTTCTTGAGCGCGCGCAGGATGCGATATTGATGGCTGCGCTCGCCTTCGAAGCTCATCACGACATCGACCATATGTTCGAGCACCCGCGGCCCCGCGATGTTGCCGTCCTTGGTCACATGACCGACCAGCATCAGCGCGCAGCCACTCGCCTTGGCGTAGCGGATCAGTTCGAGCGCACAGCCGCGGACCTGACTGACCGTGCCGGGCGCGCCTTCGATCGTATCGGAGTGCATGGTCTGGATCGAATCGACCACCAACAGGGCAGGCGGATCGCCTTGCCCCAATGTCGTCAGAATATCGCGCACCGACGTATCCGAAGCGAGCCGGATCGGCGCATCGGCAACGCCAAGCCGCTTGGCCCTCAGCCGCACCTGCCCTGCCGCCTCTTCGCCGCTGATATAGACGACATCATTGCCGCCGCGCGCGATGGTCGCTGCGGTTTGGAGCAGCAGGGTCGATTTGCCGATCCCCGGATCGCCGCTCATCAAAACCGCTGAACCCGGCACAATCCCGCCGCCCAGCGCGCGGTCGAACTCGGCCAAACCCGTTGATTTGCGCACCGGCAGTTCAGCAGGCCGGTTAAGCGGAACGAACTGGAGAGAGCGCCCCCCGCTCGATAGATCATGCTTTTGCGAAAAGACTGTCGCAGGTGCATCTTCGGTGAGCGTGTTCCATTCCCCGCAATCGGCGCATTGCCCCTGCCAGCGCGGGCTAACCGAGCCGCAATTCGCGCAAACAAATCGCTTTTTTGTCTTGGCCATGGCGCAGCCGTAAACAGAACATTTGAGGAACGCAATTGCAAACTCACGCTATCCACGCCATCTGTGCGCGATGCGGCAAAAGGAACTTCGTCTCGCACTCGTCTGCTATGGCGGCGTCAGCCTTGCGGTCTATATGCACGGCGTCACGAAAGAGGTCTGGCACCTTGCCCGCGCTAGCCGGTGTTTCCACTCGCCTGACATGGAGCGGGTTGGGGGTGTTGCAGGAGTTTACCGAGACTTTCTGGAAGAGATAGCAAGCGAGAAACAGCTGCGTCTTAGGGTGCTGCCCGATATTCTCACCGGAGCAAGCGCGGGCGGCATCAACGCGGTGTTTCTCGCGCAGGCGATCCATTCCGGCCACTCGCTTGAGCCGCTGACTGATCTGTGGCTCGAAAATGCCGATGTTAGCGAGCTGACCGATCCCAAAGCGCAGCCGATGTGGCGCTATGCAAAGATCTGGTTTCAACCGGTTGTAGACTGGTTTCTGCGCCGCCCCGGCAATGCGGTGAGCGAAAGCGTCTCGCCGGAAACGCGTAAAGAGGTGCGCCACAAGGTCTCGCAGCTCGTACGCGGGCGCTGGTTCGAACCGCCATTTTCCGGCAGCCGCTTTTCCGCGATGCTGTTTGAAGCGCTGTCAAGCATGGCCAATAGCGAGCACGGCCCGCCGCTGCTCCCGCCGCTTCATCCGGTCGATCTGCTGGTAACCGTGACCGACTTTCGCGGCCATCCGGAGATGCTTCGGCTGAATTCGCCGCCGGTCATTCAGGAAACCGAGCATCGTATGCCAATCGACTTTCGCGGGCTGGTTCCGCAAGGATCGGGCAGCGATCTGGCGGACCGGCTTGAGCTGGTTATGGCCGCGCGAGCGACCGCGAGCTTCCCCGGAGCTTTCCCGCCGCTATCCCTACGCGAGATTGACGGACTGGCCGAGAGCGAGGGCCATCATTGGGAGACGCGCGGCAGTTTCCTCAACCGAGTAATGCCCGTCCATATGCGCGACGGCACTCTGGACAGCGTCGCGCTGATCGACGGGTCGGTTCTAGTCAACAAACCCTTTGGCGCAGCGCTGGAGGCCATCGAGGGCCGTACCTCGCAGCGCGAAGTGGACCGGCGTTTCGTCTATATCGATCCGCGCCCCGACCGATCCAGCGTTGGCAGCGATGCAGGCGAGGAACCGCTTGACGAAGTCGGTTGGTTCGCCGCGATCTTTGGCTCGCTATCGACCATTCCGCGCGAACAACCGATCCGCGACGATCTGGAGCGGATCGAGCAGCAATCGCGCGATGCCCAGAGGCTCAACCGGATCGTCCAGGGCCTGCGACCGGAGATCGACCGCGCGGTCGAGAAATTGTTCGGCATGACCTTCTTCATGGACAGCCCCAATCCACGGCGTCTTTCCGGTTGGCGGGCAAAGGCGCAGCAGGCCGCAGCCGAGCGCGCAGGTTATGCTTTTGGTGCTTACGCCCAGACCAAATATTCCTCGATCATAGACCGGCTCGCCCACCTAACCCACGCAGCTGCGCCCGATCTGGCATTGACCGATTGCGGACCGATTGCGGCGGCGCTGCGGCACGAGATGGAGGCGCGCGGACTCGAAACGCTGACCGAAGAAAGCGGCGGTGCGAATGACGAAGCCATCGCCTTTTTCCGCGCGCACGATATCGGATTCCGCATCAGGCGGCTTCAATTGCTCGCCCGCAGGCTCTCGCGCGATTGGGAGGTCGATCCCGAGATTCCCGACGACGCGCTCGATCTGGCGCGGGAGAGGATTTTCGAGATCCTCTCGATCTATCGCCGCGCCGATGATGCCGCGATACTGACGGCGAAACTGGGTGAGGGATTCGGGCGGAAAGCCCTGCGCGTGCTTGAGGAACCGGGCGAAGTGCTCGATTTCCTGAGCCAGACGCGGCTGCTGCCCGAAACCGACCTCGAGGCGGAGCAAATGTTTGCCGACGCGCTCGACCAGATGCCCAAAAATTTGAAGCGGCGCATGCTGCTCACCTATCTCGGCTTTCCCTTTTACGACGTCGCCACCCTGCCCCTGACCCAGCGCGAGCGGCTGGGAGAATACAATCCAGTCAAAATCGACCGGATTTCCCCCGATGATGCGCTTTCAATCCGCGAGGGGGGCACGCAGGCGACCTTGCGCGGCATCGAGTTCTACAATTTCGGCGCGTTCTTCAGCCGCGCTTACCGCGAGAACGACTATCTGTGGGGTCGCTTGCACGGGGCTGAGCGGATGATCGACGTGGTTGCATCAACCGTGGAAGGCGGATTGAACCGCGACATGATCCGCACGGCCAAGCGCGACGCTTTCCTTGCGATCCTGGACGAAGAAAGCGCCGCCGGCCGCTGCCAACAAAGCCTGCTCAACCAGCTAAGAGCCGAAGTGAGCGAAAGGCTAGGCTAGCTAATCAGTCTTTCTCGCTGTTCCAGATCGCGGTCACAAAGGCATCGGCGTCGATAAAGCCGCCCTCGCCTCGGTCGAAATCGGAGAGCAGGTCTGCGGCCACTGTTTCTTCGAGTGACAGGCCTTCTGCGCGTGCGGCTTCGACCCGCGATACCGCTTCGGCAATCATGTCGCGGAAGGCGGTGAGTTCTGCCTTGTTCGACATTGGACCGTGACCAGGGATCACCTGGGTCTCATCGTCAATTGTCGCGATCACTGTGCTGAGCGAAGTGAGCGCGTTGTAGACATTCCCGCCTGATGCGATGTCGATGTACGGATAGCCGGGGATGTTGAAATAGAGATCGCCCATATGGACGATATTGTCCTCCTCCCAAAACACCACGCTGTCTCCGTCGGTGTGGCCACCGCCAAGGAACATGACGTTGATCGTATCGCCATTGAGGTGGAAGCGCATGCCTTGCGGATAGGTAACTACGGGCAGCGCCGCATCGGGTGCTGGCGGGACAGGGAACCGCGCGCCTTCGCCTGAGCCCGCGATCATGCGCACGCGAACATTGTCATGCGCAAATATTGTCGCGCCGGTACCGCCGAAATGCTCGTTCCCGCCGGTGTGGTCGAAGTGCCAGTGCGTGTTGACCACATATTTGACCGGCGTTGCACCGAGATTGGCGATAGCGCGTTCGATCTTGCCCGAAAGCGGCGCGAATTGATCGTCGATGATGATGGTCGCGTCTTCGCCGTGGCTCACGCCGATATTCCCACCCGCGCCGAATAGAACCGCGACACCGGGCGCGATTTCCTGCGTGGTGATCTCGACATCATCGAGATTGCGCTGCGCGGTGGCAGAGGTTGCCGCGAGGCTGATTGTGGTGGCGAGTGCGATGGTGGCGAGACGGTTCATGGGGATTCTCCTCTTCGCCGAAGAGGACTAACCACCGATCATGCGACTGTCGAGCCAGAGGTCGCGTCGGTTACGCACCGTCTAAGCCCCAAACGCGTCCTTCAACTTGCTGAAGAAGCTGCGGCTTTCGGGGCATTCATCGCCCGTCTCGGTGTCGCGGAATTCTTGCAGAATCTCTTTCTGCTTGCGGCTGAGTTTGGTCGGGGTTTCGACCTTGATCTCGACCACCATGTCGCCGCGCCCACGCCCTTGCAGGACCGGCATGCCGGCGCCGCGCACGCGCAGCTGCTTGCCCGACTGGATGCCGACGGGAATCTCGATCGTGTTGGTGCTGCCGTCGAGATCGGGGATATCGACGCTGCCGCCGAGGGCCGCCGTGGTGAAACTGACCGGAACGCGGGTCGCCAGAGTGGTGCCTTCGCGTTCGAACAGAGTGTGCGGTTTGACGTGGACGAAGATGTAGAGATCACCCGACGGCGCTCCGCGTGCGCCCGCCTCGCCCTTGCCTGACAGGCGGATGCGGGTGCCGGTATCGACGCCGGGCGGAATGTCGACCGCGAGCGCTTGCGGACGGTCAACCCGCCCTTCCCCGCGACATTCGCCGCAAGGGTCTTCGATCACCTGGCCGCGGCCACTGCAAGTCGGGCATGGGCGCTCGACCACGAACAGGCCTTGCTTCGCCCGAACTGATCCGCGCCCGTGACACAGATTGCACATGCGTTCCGAAGTGCCCGGTTTCGCGCCAGATCCTTCGCAGGTTTGGCAGCTTTGCGAGACTTCGATCTCGATTTCGGTCGATTTGCCGTGGAACGCCTCGTCCAGCGTGACTTCCATGTCATAGCGCAGGTCTGCGCCGCGGCGCTGTTGCTGACGCGCGCCGCCCATTCCGCCGCCGCCAAAGGCACTGCCGAAGATCGTTTCGAAAATGTCGCCAATATCGGCAAAGCCGTCCTGACCGCCGCCACCGCCGCCGCCATTCATGCCTTGGGTGAAGGCTTCATGGCCGAACCGGTCGTATGCGGCGCGTTTCTGAGGGTCTTTGAGGCACTCATAGGCCTCGTTGCAGGCCTTGAAGTTTGCCTCGGCCTGCGCGTCACCCGGATTGCGATCCGGATGCCACTTCATTGCGAGCTTGCGATAGGCGCTCTTGAGCGTTGCCCCATCGGCATCGCGCGCGACTTGAAGCGTCTGGTAATAGTCGGTCTGGGTCGCGGCCATCGGTGTCACCTGTCGAACGGCCCCTCACCTGCGGATGTGCGCAGATAAGGGGCCGGTCACTATCGGTTGTTTGCTTAGTCCTTCTTGTCTTCGTCGACTTCGGAGAATTCGGCATCGACGACATCTTCGTCGGCCTCTTCTTCCGCTGCGGCCTCTTCGCCACCAGCTTCTCCACCTTCAGGCGCAGCTTCCTGTTCCTGCTTGTAGATCTGCTCGCCCATCTTCATCGCAGCCTGCGTGAGTTCCTGAGCCTTGGCGCCGATCTCTTCAGCGTCGTCGCCTTCCAGCGCGGTCTTGGTCGCGGCGAGCGCTTCCTCGACCGCAGTCTTGGTTTCAGCGTCGATCTTGTCGCCGTTTTCTTCCAGCTGCTTTTCAGTAGCGTGCACAAGGCTGTCGGCCTGATTGCGGGCCTCTGCCGAGGCGCGGCGCTTCTTGTCCTCGTCGGCGAATTTCTCCGCGTCCTGGACCATCTGGTCGATGTCGGCATCGGACAGACCGCCCGAAGCCTGGATCTTGATCGTCTGCTCCTTGCCGGTACCTTTGTCCTTGGCAGCGACCGAAACGATGCCGTTGGCGTCGATGTCAAAGGTGACTTCGATCTGCGGAACGCCGCGCGGTGCAGGCGGAATGCCGACCAGGTCGAAATTGCCGAGGATCTTGTTGTCCGCAGCCATTTCGCGCTCGCCCTGGAATACCTTGATCGTCACAGCGTTCTGGTTGTCTTCGGCGGTCGAGTAGGTCTGGGTCTTCTTGGTCGGGATCGTCGTATTGCGGTCGATCATGCGGGTGAAGACACCGCCCAGCGTTTCGATACCAAGCGAAAGCGGCGTAACGTCCAGCAGCAGCACGTCTTTGACGTCGCCCTGCAAAACGCCTGCCTGAATGGCGGCGCCCATGGCGACGACTTCGTCAGGGTTCACGCCTGTGTGCGGTTTGGCTTCGAAGAATTTCTCGACCACTTCGCGCACCTTGGGCATGCGGGTCATGCCGCCGACCAGGATCACTTCGTCGATCTCGTCCTTGGAAACGCCAGCGTCAGCCAGCGCCTTCTTGCACGGGTCGAGAGTGCGGTCGATCAGCTTGCCAACCAGCTTTTCGAGGTCCGAACGGCTGATCGTTTCAACAAGGTGCAACGGGGTGGATGATCCACCTTCCATGCGCGCGGTGATGAAGGGCAGGTTCACTTCCGTAGTGGCCGAGCTGGAGAGCTCAATCTTGGCCTTCTCGGCTGCTTCCTTGAGACGCTGAAGCGCGAGCTTGTCGGTCTTCAGGTCCATATTTTCCTTCTTCTTGAAGGCTTCGGCGAGGTGTTCGACAATCGCATTGTCGAAGTCTTCACCGCCAAGGAACGTGTCGCCATTGGTCGACTTCACTTCGAACACGCCGTCACCGATTTCGAGGATCGAGACGTCGAACGTGCCGCCGCCAAGGTCATAGACCGCAATGGTCTTACCATCGTCCTTGTCCATGCCGTAGGCGAGCGCCGCGGCGGTCGGCTCGTTGATGATGCGCAGGACTTCAAGACCGGCGATCTGGCCAGCATCCTTGGTCGCCTGACGCTGGGCGTCGTTGAAGTAGGCAGGAACAGTGATAACTGCCTGCTCAACCGTCTCACCCAGATAGCTCTCGGCGGTTTCCTTCATTTTTTGCAGGATGAAAGCGGAGATCTGCGAAGGCGAATATTCTTCACCGCCCGCTTCGACCCATGCATCGCCGTTCTTGCCCTTGACGATGTCATAGGGGACGATGTCCATATCTTTCTTGGTGGTTGGATCGTCAAAGCGGCGGCCGATAAGGCGCTTGATCGCGAAAAGCGTGTTGTCGGGATTGGTGACCGCCTGGCGCTTGGCCGGCTGGCCGATAAGCCGCTCTGCATCTTTCGTGAAAGCGACAATCGAAGGCGTCGTGCGCGCGCCTTCGGAATTTTCGATAACCTTTGGTTTTCCGCCATCCATAACAGCAACGCAGCTGTTGGTGGTGCCAAGGTCGATACCGATTACTTTACCCATTATTACCCCATCCTTAGGACGTTAGTTGGACACCGCACCATGCGCTTCCCCTGCGGTAAATCCTTCGGGCAAAGCGGCTCGGCGGCTCGAATGTGAGGCGGATATAGGTGCGGTTTCGCTTGGCACAAGAAGCCGGACCCTCTAGTTTTTGCGCATTCCACAGGAGGGACAATTTTTGTGATGGCAAAAATCGCGACAGGATCGACATTCAGGCGGACCATAATAGGCCTCGCGGCGGCTTCAACACTGGCGCTCAGCGCTTGCGGCTCAGAGCAGGCGGATACTGCCGAAGCAGCGCCCGAAGACGTGATCGAGGGGATCACGATCGAGAACGCACGGATGGTGCTTGCCCCGGTAGAAGGCAACCCGGCGGCGATCTACTTCGACTTTTCCTATGAGGGCGAACGCGCCTTCTCACTGGACCGTTTTTCAGTCGAGGGAGCCGAAAATGCGATGATGCACCAATATGGCGAATATGATTTCCAGGTGCAGATGATGGAAGCCCTGCCCATCCCTGTCACCAATGGCACTGAAATCGAGTTCAAACCCGGCGATCTGCATGTGATGGCTGAAGGCGTATCGGCGGATCTCCAACCGGGCGGGACCACCGATATTACGCTTAAAGTATCGGGCGGGCGCACCCACAAATTCACTGCCGAGATCCGCGCTGCTGGGGATGAGCGCTGACCGAGAACACCGACGTCACGTCAAATGCCGCCACGCTGCCTGCCTGTCCGGTGGGCGGCGAGCGGCATCTGACAGCCGGCGAAGTTGATCTTGCCCGCGCCGTTTTCGGAGATGCGATTGATTATGGTGCGGTCAAACTGCGCCGGAAGAAGTGGTTTCCCTTTCAGCCCAAGCGGATCACCATGGCACCGCGCGGATCAATCCACTTCCACCCGCAAGGCAGCGCCTATTGCGATGATTTCGCGCGAGAGGGCCTGACGCATCAGGGCCTGCTGATCCACGAGCTCACCCATATCTGGCAGACCCAGATGCGCGGCGACTGGTATCTGATCACCCATCGCCACCCGTTCTGCCGCTATTCCTACAGCCTCAAGCCCGGACAGCCCTTTTCCGCCTACGGCATCGAACAGCAGGCCGAGATCGTCAAACACGCATTCTGGCTAAGGCATGGCGCGCGGCTCGCCGGAGTGGCGGACCGACAGGCCTATGAAATGCTGGTCCGGTTCGATGGAGCGACTTTGCCGGGGTGATATGCTCGGCAAAATCCTGATTGTGCGATTTATCACGCGAAAACTCCGCGATCTCCCTTCACAAAGCTGCACGCAGCGTAAATGATGCATTCACCGGATCCGGCGCACTAGAAGCGCCGCAACTTGTCCAATTGCAATCAGGCGTTGGATCAATTGGGGGAATAGAAATATGATTAAGCACACGCTCGCCTTTACGGCCCTTGCACTGGCCTTAACCGCTTCGGGTTCGGCGCAAGACATCACCGCCGAACCGAATTCTGACAGCGTCTATCTCGAAGCGGGCTTCACCCCCGATCCCACCACGGTCAATGTGACCTCAGGCGGCACGATCGACGTCAGCAATGTGATCGACGGTTGCAGCGGCTACATCTCGAACGCTCCCGATGTGCGCCTGACTTTTTCGGCGAACAGTTCAGCAGACGCCTATCCGCTCTATATTTATGCCAAGGCATCGGGCGACACGACGCTTGTGATCAACGCTCCTGACGGCAACTGGTATTGCAACGATGACGGCTCTGAAGGCACCAATCCGCTGGTCGTATTCGGCCCTGCGATGTCAGGTGATTACGAAATCTGGATCGGTTCCTACGACCAGGGCGAATATCATGACGCTACGCTCGAAATTTCGGAGCTGAGCGGCAGCTGATCGAGAACTAACGACAGCAAAATGGAAGCGGGGCCCGATGCGGCCCCGTTTTCATTTGCGCTTTTTGGCAGACCCGCCGTAGCGCGTCGTAACGGCACCCGCAAAATTGCCATTGAACCGCAACCGTGTCTCGATATGTCGGAGTCCATTCAAGCCAGGAAAGCAGGAGCGGAACCATGATCACAGTCGAAAAACAGGACGGCGCGCACATCATCACGATGGACGATGGCAAGGTAAATGCGCTCAACAAAGACAAGCTCGATGCGCTGGTTGCTGCTTTGGCCGATTGCGCGGGCGATTTTGGCCCCGCCGTCATTCGCGGGCGCAAAGGCATCTTCTCCGCAGGGTTTGACCTTAAAGGCTTTGCCGCAGGCCCCGAGACGGCAACCGCGCAATTGCAAGCGGGCAAGGACGCCATCCTCGCAATCCTGCGCCACCCTGCTCCGGTTGTGACGGTGGCAGAGGGGCATGCCTATCCGATGGGCGCATTCCTGATGCTTGCCGCAGACCGCGCGATCGGAACCGAGGGTGAGTTTGTTACCGGCATGAATGAAAGCGCAATCGGTATGGCACTTCCGATTTATCCCATGATCCTCGGCGCGGCGCGGCTCAACTCAACCGGTCGAAAGGCGGTTGCCACTGCGCAATTGTTCTCACCGCAGCAGGCGCGCGAAGTCGGCTACTTCGATGATATCGCGGCGCCTGAGGACGTTGAGCCCTTGCTCGCCAAGGTGTTGAGTGAGTTGCAGAAGGTGAACCCTGCAGCCTTCAACGCCAACAAGTCGGCGATGAACGCGCAGCTTATCGCCGATATCGAGGCAAGCCCGCTGCCGGAATTCTAGATGAGTGCTCAGTCGATCTCGTAATCGACAAAGGCGATCTTGGGGGCGCTGTCACCCTCCCCCACGAAGATGTAGCGGAAGCGCAATTCTTCATTGGTATTGCCGTATGATCCGGCAAGTTCAAGGTGACCATTCTCGTTGAGCGAAGTCGCCGGTTCCCATTCCGGCCCTTGCCCAATCAAACGCCGCATGTCGGCTTCGAGCGGCTGAAATCCGCCGAAATTCTGCTCCAGTTCCTCGACTGAAATGCTGTCGACGAACTGGTTGTGCCAATCGCTGAAATCGCCATCTTCCAGCGCGTTCACAAAGCCTGCTGAAGCGAAAAAGAGAAGGTCTTCCTGGTCGGACGCTGATGGCAGTATCATCGGTGCGGGGTCAGCGTTTGCCGACCCTCCACCGGACGATTGAAGGCCCGCACTGTTGACGTCGATGAAGATGATCTTCCACTCCTCACCCTCGTAAATCAGGTCCACTGACACGGGGATCGAGCCACCGCCAGCGGTGGTAACAGTGCCGGTGACTTCGCCGCGATCGTTTTCGATCGAGCGCGAACTCCAGCTGGTATCGACCACTTGATTGAGCCCATTTGTTGTAAGGAATTGTTCAAGCCCCGCGACATCGGTCTGTGCCTGCAATTGCTGCGACGTCAGGCTATACGCCTCTTCATAGTCGCCCTCATTCGCCGCGGCGAAGAATTCGTCCGCCGTATCGGTAACCCCGCTGGTCGCGTAAAAAACCACACCAACTATCAGGCCGATCAGAGCCACAAAAGCTACGACCGCCAGCGCGCATCCCTGCCAAACTTTCATCGAATCCCCCTCGCACAAACCATTAAGTCACGTGCGCCCCCGAGCCGCTTATGCGGCTTCTGGACTGGAGAATTAGCATAGACCCGTCCAACCTGCCAAATCAGGCTGGGGTAGCGAGGCTATTGGCGATAGGTGTCGTGGCAGGCCTGGCATGTGCCCGCCATTGTTAGGAACGCCGTATTGGTGGCCTCGCGGTCGCCGGTTTCGGCTGCGTCCATCACACCTTGTGCGGCATCGCGATAGGCTGCAGCGGCAGCTTCGAACCCTTCGCGGTCGGACCAAACTGTCGGGAGCGCGCGAGAGCCTTCGATATCGGTGCCTTCGGGGAACATCGACGGCAGGGTCTCGGCCCATCGCACCAGCAACTGCGCGGCGAAGCGGGTGCGGCGCAAATCGCCGCCTTCCTCGATTCCGCCCTTGATCTGCCCCACTGCCTGCGTGGTCAGAAAATAGGTGACGCGGCGTGCCTGAACGATGTCGGCTGCCGACATTTCCACGGTCGCCAGCTCGGTTTCAAGGTCATCATGCGCCTCTGCATTGGCCTGCGTTGCAACAAGCGCGGCGGCGCCGCACGCAGCCAAGCCAAGCGTTCCGATTTCAAACCTGTTCATACAAAGTCCCCTCATTCTCAGACTCGGGGAACTGTTTCACAGCGGCATCTGCATGCACAAGCCCTGCTCGTCGAAAGTGTCCGCACCCTCGACCAGCGCAGCGGCGTCAGTCAGGTTTCTTGGAAACCCCGACCATCGCCGGGCGCAACAACCTGTCCTTGATCATCCAGCCCGCCTGCATTTCCTGCACGATTGTGCCGGCCTCATGCTCGTTGCTCGGAATCTCCATCATCGCCTGATGCTGGTTGGGATCGAGCGGCAGGCCCATTGCCGCAACGCGGGTGATACCGTTGTGCTGAAAGACCTTCTCAAGCTCGCGCTGGGTCGCCTCGATGCCGGTCACAAGGCCCTTCATCTTGTCGTCGTCGCGAAGAGAATCGGGGATCGACTCGACCGCACGGCTCAGATTGTCCCACACGCTCAGAATATCGCGGGCAAAGCCGGTAGCGGCATAATTGCGCGCGTCCTGAATGTCCTTTTCCGCACGGCGACGGACATTCTGCGTCTCGGCCTGCGCATAGAGCACATCCTGCTTGGACTTTTCGAGGTCATTGCGCAGGTTTTCGAGCGCCTCTGCCACTGCATCAGGCGCTTCACCGTCGTCTTCGCCATCGGCGCTGCAATCGAGGAATTCTTCGGGCACGCCCTTCAATTCTGCCTTCACTGCTTCATCTGGCGCCGCATCATCCTGCGGTTTCTCATTCTCGTTCATGTCTGCAAAAGTTCCGTTTTAAGCGATGAGCTTGCCCAAGGATCGGGCGGTTAGATCAACCATGGGGACCACGCGGGCGTAATTCAACCTCGTCGGGCCAATCACACCCAAAACACCCACAACGCGGCCCTCCATATCGCGATAGGGCGACGCGATGACCGAAGAGCCCGAAAGACCGAACAACCGGTTTTCGCTCCCAATGAAAATGCGCGTAGCCTCGGCATCACGCGCGCTTTCCAGCAAGGCGGAAACCGATTGCTTGTTTTCCAGATCATCGAGCAACGAGCGCACCCTGTCGATGTCACCCAATGCCGCCTCGTCAAGCAAGTTTGCGGCCCCTCTAACGATCAAAACAGGGCGATTGCCTGCATCCTCACTCCACACGGCCAGCCCGCGCTCGACCAGATCGCGGCTTGCATCGTCGAGCTGTGATTTGCCCGCCTTAATCTCGGCATGCATCGCCAGCGAAGCCTCGGACAGCGTACGCCCGGCGAGGCGCGAAGTGATGTAATTGCTTGCCGCCTCGAGCGATCCTCCCGCTGCGACATCGAGTTCAATCACGCGGTTCTCGACCCCGCCATCTTCACCCACCAGGACCGCAAGCGCTCTGCCCTGACCCAGAGGCACGAGACTGAATTGCGCAAGCCGCTGCTCGCGCGTCGGCACCATCACCATGCCAGCGGCGCCCGAAAGTTCGGACAGCAATGCTGATGTTTGCTGGAGCGCCTGCTCAACCGGCCCGCTTTCGGAAAGCCGCGCCTCGATCTGTGCGCGCTCCTCCGCGCTCGGTTCGGCCACGCGCATCATACCGTCGACAAAGATTCGCAGCCCCGCATCGGTCGGCATCCGCCCCGCGCTGGTATGCGGCGCAGCGAGCAGACCCAGCCCCTCCAATTCCGCCAGAACCGAACGGATCGAGGCCGGCGAAAGGTTGAGCGCCGCATCCGCCGCCAAAGTCTTCGACCCGACCGGCTGGCCGCTATCAATATAGCCCTCAACCACGCGGCGAAAGATTTCGCGCGCTCTGTCGGTCAGTTCGGTGATCGGGGTCGAGGTCATCTACCCCCATTTAGCAAGAGATTACGCCGCGCCAAGCCTTGCTCCCTTCCCCGTTCACCGCCAAACGGGGCCAGAAGCGACTCACACCAAAGGAAATTCCATGCGCCCTTCAGGACGCGCGCCCGATGAAATGCGCGCCATCACGATCGAAACCGGCTTCACCAAACACGCCGAGGGATCCTGCCTCGTCAGCTTTGGCGACACCCGCGTGCTTTGCACCGCCAGCGTCGAAGAACGCATTCCGCCATGGCTGCGCGGCAAAGGTGAAGGCTGGGTCACGGGCGAGTATTCGATGCTCCCGCGCGCAACCCACACACGCGGCAGCCGCGAGGCAGCACGCGGCAAGCAGAGCGGACGCACACAGGAAATCCAGCGCCTGATTGGGCGGAGCTTGCGCGCCGTGGTCGATCTGGAAAAGCTCGGCGAACGCCAAATCACGCTCGATTGCGACGTGATCCAGGCCGATGGCGGCACTCGCACAGCCTCGATCTCCGGCGCTTGGGTAGCCTTGCGGCTGGCCGTCAACGGCCTGATGAAGTCAGGCGCGATCAAGAACGATCCGATCACCGGGCAAGTCGCGGCGATCTCTTGCGGTATCTACAAGGGCACGCCTGTGCTCGACCTCGACTATCCCGAGGATAGCGACGCTGATGCGGACGCCAACTTTGTGCTGCTCACCGGCGGACAAATGGCCGAAGTGCAAGCCACCGCCGAGGGTGCGACCTATGACGAGGAAGGCCTATTGCGCCTGCTGCGTCTGGCGCGGATCGGCTGCGACAAGATTTTCGCAGCACAGATCGAAGCGACAAAATGACCCGGAAACTCGGCGGCGGTTCACTCGTCATTGCGACACATAATGCGGGCAAGCTGAAAGAGATTTCAGCCTTGCTCGATCCTTATGGCATGAAGTGCATCTCCGCTGGGTCTCTCGGTTTGCCCGAGCCTCCAGAAACCGGCACCACCTTTACCCAGAACGCGTTGATCAAGGCGCGCGCTGCGGCGGAGGCGTCTGGGCTGGCAGCTTTGGCGGATGATAGCGGGCTAAGTGTGGATGCGCTTGAGGGGCGCCCCGGCGTTTACACCGCCGATTGGGCCGAACGGCAGCATTTCGAAGGCGCTCCGGGCCGCGACTGGTACATGGCGATGGGCAAGGTCGAGGGGCTGCTGCAACAGCTTGGCCCTGGCACTGACCGCAGCGCCGCCTTTCATTGCGTGCTGGCAGTAGCCTGGCCCGATGGCGAACATGCCATCTACGAAGGCAAATGCGCTGGATCACTCACATGGCCGCCGCGCGGTGAGATGGGGTTTGGCTATGATCCGGTGTTCGTGCCGGAAGGCCGCGATCTGACCTTTGCCGAGATCGAGCCTGCGGAAAAACACGCGGTCAGCCACCGTGCCGATGCCTTTGCGAAATTGGTCGCCGACCAATTCGGCAGCTAGCGCCGCGCGAGTTGCTCGCGCGGCTCGATGCGCTGACCCATGACATTGCCGGCGGGCCAATAGCGGCACACCAACACATCAAACCGTTCACCGGGAGCGCGCGCGCAGCCAACTTCGCGCGTCTCTGCCCAAACGATCTGGGTGTAATGCCCCACATCCTTCCAGTCCCCGGTGATCGACACGCGCGGAAACTCGCCCGCGCTGAAATACTGTTTCTCGTTGGTAAATGCCGCGATCATCGCGTCCGGCGAGTAACTCCGCGCGGTGCCCATCCATAGGTTCTCGCCGGTACGGTTGCGCTCTTCGCGAGTGGAATGCTGCAGCCGCTCTTCGCGGGCCAGTTTGCGCGCCCAGCGCTGCGCCTCGCGCGCCAGATCGTCATTCCAGCGAAGTGGAGCGACGCCGAATTCGGCGCGTTCGGCATTATGCGCGGCGAGCCAGATGCGCTCTTCGGGGGCATCGCCATCGGTCGCTAGGCCAGGCACAGCCAGACCTACTCCCACAAGCGCCAGTGTGCCCGCAATTGTCGCGCGAATGCTCATGGCCTAGGGGTGGACCTCGAGCTTTAAGAAAGATTGAAAGACGTGCCCCGCGCTCTCTACCTACACTGGCCCTTTTGCGAGAAAAAGTGCCCCTATTGCGACTTCAACTCGCATATTCGCGCGGATGTGGATGTTGCCGCGTGGGAGGCAGCCTTGCTCGCCGACATGCGCGCAGAAGCGGAGGCTGGAGGCAACGACGAGAGCCTGACATCGGTGTTCTTTGGCGGCGGGACACCGTCCCTGATGCCGCCTGCGCTAGTCGCGCGGCTACTGGCAGAAGCCGAGCAATTGTGGGGGTTTGCGCCGGAGATCGAGATAACGCTCGAGGCCAATCCTTCTTCGGTGGAAGCAGCGAATTTTGCATCGCTGGCGGGTGCCGGGATCAATCGCGTGTCGCTGGGCGTGCAGTCATTCGAGGATGAAACCTTGCGCTGGCTCGGGCGGTTGCATTCGGGCGGAGAGGCCTTGTCCGCACTCGAAATCGCACAAAAGCACTTTGCGCGGGTCAATTTCGACCTGATTTACGCGCTGCCCGGCCAGACGGCGGTGCAATGGCGCGAGCAGCTCGAATACGCTCTCGGCTTCGGGACATCGCATCTGTCGCTCTACCAGCTCACGATCGAGCCGGGAACACGTTTTGCCACCGATGTGCGGCGCGGGGTTTTCGCCCCGCTTGACGATGACGACGCGGCGGAACTGTTCGCGCTGACACAGGAATTGACCGCCACGCACGGCCTGCCCGCTTACGAAACCAGCAACCACGCGCGTATCGGCGAGGAAAGCCGCCACAACCTCACCTATTGGCGTTACGAGGATTATGCCGGCATCGGCCCCGGCGCGCATGGCCGCCGTTCGTTCTTGGGCGGCGGTTTTGCAACGGTGCGGCACAAGAAGCCGGAGAATTACCTCAAAGCGGTTTCCGAGCGCGGACACGGCATCGCCGAACAACGCACGCTCTCGGCAGGCGAACAGGCATCGGAGGCTCTGTTGATGGGCCTGCGCTTGGTGGAGGGATTGGACCTTTCAGCCCTCGAAAGCAGATTCACAATCCCCGCCAATGCGCTGATTTCGAGTCAGAAACTTACGCACCTCAAGTCAATCGATTTGATTTGGCAGGAAGGCGAGCGGATCGGTGTGACCGAGGCTGGACGCCCGGTTCTCGACGCTTTGTTGGGTGAGCTTGTCGCCGATGATCTGGTGCAGGCGTGAACGCTCAGGAGGAGCTTCTTGGCGTTTGGCAAGCCCATCTCAAAGACGCACGCCGCCGCAGTCCGCACACCGTGCGCGCTTACACATCAGCGGCACAAAGGTTGCTTTTCGCCCGCGACCTATCCTCGTGGGAAGACGTCGCAGCACTCGAAGCGTATGATCTGCGCAACCATCTTGCCAGCCGCCGCGCCGAGGGACTCGGCAATGCCAGCGCTGCGCGGGAATTATCGGCGCTCAAGGCCTTTATCGCCTTTGCACGGGCCGAAAGCGGCGATCCTGACCCTGCGGCGCCGCGCGTGCGCGGGCCGAGGCTCAAGAAAGGCCTGCCCCGCCCCGTTACCCCCGATGAGGCAGTCAATCTCACCGATTTGGTCGACGGCACCGCAGCTGAAGACTGGATCGGCGCGCGCGACCGAGCGGTGCTGCTGCTGATGTATGGCAGCGGGTTGCGGATCGCCGAAGCGCTCTCGCTCAAGGGCAAGGACGCTCCGCTGGGCGAAGTGCTGACCGTCACCGGCAAAGGCGGCAAGCAGCGCGTCGTCCCGATCCTGCCGATCACCAGCGAGGCAGTTGCGGCCTACACCGAGGCCTGCCCATATCCGCTCGCCTGTGACGAAGCGCTGTTTCGCGGAGCCAAAGGCGGCGTGCTGTCACAAGGCATGGTGCAAAAGGCCATGGCTCGAGCGCGGCGGGCATTGGGTCTGCCAGACACGGCAACCCCGCATGCTCTGCGCCATTCCTTCGCGACGCATTTGCTGGGCGCAGGAGCGGATTTGCGGAGTTTGCAGGAGCTGCTCGGCCATGCTTCGCTTGGATCGACGCAGATCTACACCAAGGTCGATGCGGCGAGTTTGCTGGAGACGTATAGCGGGGCGCATCCGAGGGCGAGGAAGCGCTCGAAGAAGTAGTCCTTCGTCATTGCGAGCGTAGCGAAGCAATCCAGCATCCGACTTTGCAGCGTGAGGAAGCGGCGGAGACTGGATTGCCGCGTCGCTTCGCTCCTCGCAACGACGAAACGAAAGCGATTCAAACGTCTTTCTGCATCTCTGCTCGGTCCTTCCATACCCATTTCAAAAGCTGGGGATTGGCAACCAGAAGAGCCAAGATCACATCGCCAAGGATCATGTGCGTGTAAGACGTATGGCTATATTCTGCGATCGGGACAGGCGCGGCAACGAGAAGGTAAGTTATCCAGGCCATTGCAGCGAGCCAAAAAAGTGCCATGACCGACCAAACCACTCGCGAACCGGTCAAAACAAGGCAGATACCGAAGGCCATGGCCAGCAAATCGAGCAAGTAGTCGACCCAATCGGGTTCGAAGCCGAAAACTGCCGAAATCGAACGATCCACAACAATAAACGATAGAAGCAACCATGCGGACCAAGGTGCATTCTGACTCCGCCTCATGGTCACCCCAACCGCCCCTCAATAGCGTCCCAAATCATACCCGCCGTATCGGTCCCGTTGAACTTATCAATCGCCACGATACCTGTCGGCGAGGTCACGTTGATCTCGGTCAGATATTTGCCGCCGATCACGTCGATGCCGACAAAGGTCAGGCCTAGCCGTTTGAGCTCAGGCCCCATCGCTTCGCATATTTCGACCTCGGTTTCGGTCAATTGCGTCGCCTCCGCGCTGCCGCCCATGGCTAGGTTGGAGCGGAATTCGCCCTCGCCCGGAATGCGGTTGATTGCGCCTGCGACTTCTCCGTCGATTAGAACGATGCGTTTGTCGCCCTCGGCCACTTCTGGGAGGAAGGGCTGGACCATATGCGGTTCGGGCCATGTCTGGTTGAACACCTCGAACAAGGCCGTGAGGTTGTCGCCATCGGCGGGCACGCGGAAGATTGCTTTGCCACCATTGCCGTGGATCGGCTTCACCACCACCGCACCATGCGCGGCCATGAAGCGGCGCACTTCGTCCACGCTGCGCGTTACGAGAGTTGGCGGCATGAATTGCCGGTAGTCGAGCACCATCACCTTTTCCGGCGCGTTGCGGACATTGGCAGGGTCGTTGACCACCAAAGTCTCGTGCTTGATCCGCTCAAGCAAGTGCGTCGCGGTGATATAGCCCATGTGGAACGGCGGATCCTGCCGCATCAGCACCACGTCGATGTCTTTGCCGAGATCAAGCCGAACGGCCTCACCCTTTTCAAAGTGATCGCCCTCCACGCGGCGCACTTTCACCGGAAAGCCCTGCGCATAGAGCCGGTCATCGGCGTCGAGCGTCAGGCTTTCCACGTGGTATTCGAACACCTCGTATCCGCGCTCCTGCGCCGAAAGCATCAGCGCGAACGAGCTGTCTCCGGAGATGTTGATGTCCTCGATAGGGTCCATCTGGACGGCGATACGTAGTGTCATGGGTTTTCGTTCCTAAGGCATCCAAGCGTTTTCGATGTGGCGAGGCCTGCTGCCGGGTGCAAGGAGGATTACGTCGATCCGCAAATCTTCGCCCTCTTTTGCATATTCGTGTGCGACTACTTCAACCGCAGCGGCGACGCGCGCAAGGCGGCGTTCGTCGATAGCGGTGGCGAGGTCGGCGGCGCGTTTGCGCCACTTGACTTCGATAAAGGCGACGATCCCGTTCTCTGGCCCGTTCTCTGAGCCCGGCTTACGCGCGATCAGGTCGATCTCGCCGAGTTTCGTCTTGCGGCGTTCCGCGAGCACTTCCCAACCCTGCTGCGCGAGCCAGCGCGCGGCCTCGGCCTCCCCTTCGCGCCCCTTGCGCTCGGCAATTTCGCGTTTCGCGGTCATGAATTCTTGATCTCTACCGCTCGGGCATAGAGCGTCTGGCGGTCGAGGCCTGTCAGTCTGGCGACTGCTCCCGCAGCCTTGCTGGCACTCATCGTTTCGAGAGCCTCGCGCAAGAGCTCGTCGGGGTCTGCCGAAACTGCCTCCTCAACTGGAGGACCTATCAGCAATACAATCTCGCCCTTGGGAGGATGCGCAGCATAATGCTCGGCCAGTTCACCCGCCGAGCCGCTGCGGCATTCCTCATGCAATTTGGTGAGTTCGCGGGCGACTGAGACTTCGCGCGAAGGCCAGACTTCGGCGATAGTGCGCAAACTCCGCTCTAATCTCGGGCCTGTTTCGTAAAAGATCAGCGTGGTCGCGATCCCACCAAGCTCGTCCAGCACATTGCGCCTCGCCTTGTCCTTCACCGGCAAGAAGCCTGCAAACATGAAGCGGTCATTGGGAAGGCCCGACAAAGTCAGTCCCGCAATCGCCGCGCAGGCTCCGGGAAGCGATGTCACGGTAATCCCCAACTCGCGCGCCTCGCGCACCAAACGATAGCCCGGATCGGACACCAGCGGCGTTCCCGCATCGCTCACCAGAGCCACCGCTTCATCCCGAGCGCGCTCCAGCAATCGCGCCCGCGTCTCTGCCGAAGCGTGGTCGTCATAGCGCTGCATGCGGGTCGAGACGCCAATCGCCTTGAGCAATTTGCCGGTCACGCGGGTGTCTTCGCACGCAATCACGCTGACCCGCTGCAACACGTCGACAGCACGTTTCGTTACATCGCCAAGATTGCCAATCGGCGTTGCGACAATATAGAGACCCGGTTCAAGAGGTTCGTTAAGGACAGGATCATGGGGCTGCGTGTTCACACAGACCTCCATGAAGCAGCGATCAGGGGTCGGCAAGAATGAAGCGAGTGGCAAATCTGGTTTTCAACATGGATTGGATGCGCGCATTCAACCGGCGTAATCTGGCGATAGCCGGTTCAGCGGCTTTGCTGGCGGGCTGTCAGGTCATTCCCAAGACTGAAACCGTCTCAACCGGACCCGTTGCAACGCCAACGCCAGAGCCGAGCGCAACCGCTCTGCCAACCGACGCCACGCGCCACCGCGTCGCGCTGTTGGTCCCGATGTCGGGGCAGACGGCAGAAGTGGGCCAGTCGCTCGCCAATGCGACCACAATGGCGCTGCTCGACACCAATGCCGAGAACCTGCGCATCACCACCTATGATACGTCACGCGGAGCGGCGGCAGCTGCGCGTCAGGCGATCGCCGATGGCAACCGGCTGATCCTCGGCCCGTTGCTGGCTGACAATGTGCCAGCGGTCCAAGCCGCTGCGCGGCCCGCCGGTGTCCCCTCGATTGCCTTTTCCAACGATGCGACTGTGGCGAGCGCCGATGTATTTGTGATGGGTCATATCCCTGAACAATCCATTCGCCGCTCGATCGAATATGCGCGCCGCAACGGCTCGAACAGCTTCGGAGCGCTTTTGCCTGAAGGAGCCTATGGCCAACGCTCCTACAACGCGCTCGAAAACAGCTTGCGCGATTATGGCGGCACGCTGGTGGCATTTGAGCGCTACGCACGCGGCAACACCTCGATTGTCGGCGCGGCCCAGCGTCTGCGCACACGCGGCGGCTATGACACCGTGCTGATTGCCGATGGCGCCCGGCTTGCGGTGCAGGCAGCGGGCGAACTTCGCGCAGACGGAGCCGAGGGCGCGCGCATCCTCGGCACTGAACTGTGGAGCGGCGAATCTGCCCTCACCCGCTCAACCGCGATCAATGGCGCGTTGTTCTCAGCCGTTTCTGATGGACGTTTCCGCCGCTTCTCCGACAGTTACGAAGCGCGTTTTGGGGCGAAACCCTTTCGCATCGCCACACTTGGCTACGATTCTGTGCTGCTGACCTTGCGGATTGCCCGCAACTGGCAGGTTGGACGCAGCTTCCCGACCGACCGTCTCTATGATCGCGGTGGTTTTCTGGGAGTGGACGGAGCGTTCCGCTTCAATCGCAATGGCGTGGCAGAGCGCGCACTCGAAGTGCGCGAAGTGCGCGGCGGCGATGTTGTGCCGGTCGATCCTGCGCCATCCAGCTTCGGCGGTTGATATTCGGCGAATAAGGCGCTTCCTCGCCTTGTGAGTGCTCCCTGCACTCGCCATATCAGACCCATGTCTGATGACCTGTTTGAAAACGCCCCCGCCTCGTCCGGCGACTACGATTCCTCCTCCATCGAGGTCCTCGAAGGGCTCGAACCTGTGCGCCGCCGCCCCGGCATGTATATTGGCGGCACCGACGACCGCGCGCTCCATCACCTCGCTGCCGAAGTGCTTGACAACGCGATGGACGAAGCGGTGGCTGGCCACGCCAACCGGATCGAGATGCGGCTGGACGAGAACAACCGGCTGAGCATCAACGATAACGGACGCGGTATCCCGGTTGACGAGCACCCCAAGTTTCCGGGCAAATCGACCCTCGAAGTGATCCTTTCCACCTTGCACTCGGGCGGCAAATTCTCGGGCAAGGCTTACGCGACCAGCGGCGGCCTGCACGGCGTCGGCGTCAGCGTGGTCAACGCCTTGTCGAGCCACACCCGCGTCGAAGTCGCGCGCAACAAACAGCTCTTCGCGCAGGAATTCGCGCGCGGTGAAACGCTGGGCAAGCTCGAAACCGTGGGCGCGGCGCCCAACCGGCGCGGGACCACCGTTACATTCACGCCCGACACCGAGATTTTCGGCGAGCGCGACTTCAAACCTGCGCGCCTGTTCAAGCTCGCACGATCCAAGGCGTATCTCTTCGCAGGCGTCGAAATCCGCTGGAAATGCGCCGACAGCCTTGTCAGCGAAGACGTACCGGCAGAGGCGACCTTCAAATTCCCCGGCGGGCTTGCAGACCACCTCGCCGAACAGATCGGCAGCCGTGAATGCGTCACCGCGCAGCCCTTTACCGGCAGGCAGGACTTTGCCGATGAGAAAGGCCGGGTCGAATGGGCGATCGCATGGCCGCTCTATTCTGACGGATCGACCAGCTGGTATTGTAATACTGTGCCAACCCCCGATGGTGGCACCCACGAACAGGGCCTGCGCGGCGCGCTGACCAAGGCTCTGCGCGCATTTGGCGAGCTTACCGGCACGAAGAAAGCCAAGGACATCACTGCCGACGACGTCATGACGGGCGCGGAGGTAATGCTATCGGTCTTCATCCGCGATCCGCAATTCCAGTCGCAGACCAAGGACCGCCTGACCTCACCCGAAGCTGCGCGTCTGGTCGAAGCCGCCGTGCGCGACCATTTTGACCACTTCCTCACCGACAATATGGACCGCGGCAAGGCGCTGCTGGGCGAAGTCATGGAGCGCATGGACGAGCGCCTCAAGCGCAAGCAGGAGCGTGAGATCAAGCGCAAGACTGCGACCAACGCAAAGAAGCTGCGCCTGCCCGGCAAGCTCACCGATTGCAGCGGGGAAGGCGAGCGCGAGACCGAACTCTTCATCGTCGAAGGCGACTCCGCAGGTGGCAGCGCCAAACAGGCGCGCGACCGCAAGTCACAAGCGATCCTGCCAATCCGCGGCAAAATCCTCAACGTCGCCTCTGCCAGCGCTGACAAGATCCGCGCCAATTCCGAAATCGCCGATCTGACGCTGGCTATGGGCTGCGGGACACGCAAGGACTGCGACCCCGAAGACCTGCGCTACGACCGCATCATCATCATGACCGACGCCGACGTCGACGGCGCGCATATCGCGACCTTGCTGATGACGTTCTTCTTCCAGGAAATGTCCGAGATTGTCCGCGACGGCCGGCTCTATCTGGCGCAGCCCCCGCTCTACAAACTGACTGCCGGTAAAGAGAGCCGCTACGCCCGCGACGACAACCACCGCGCCGAGCTGGAAGAAACGGTGTTCAAGGGCAAGAAGGTCGAAGTCTCGCGGTTCAAGGGTCTAGGCGAGATGAACCCAGGACAGCTGCGCGAAACGACGATGAACCCGGATACGCGCTCGCTCATCCGCATCACTCTGCCGCAGGAATTCGAGCAGCGCGCAGGCGTGAAGGTGCTGGTCGATCAACTGATGGGCAAAAACCCCGAACACCGCTTCAACTTCATCCAAAACCGCGCGGGCGAGATGGACCGCGATATGATCGATGCCTGACGACAAACCCCATTACCCCGACCCTCGCAAAGAGGACATCATGGCGGGTGACCGGCGGATTTCGCGGCCCGATAGTTCGCTGCCCGACTGGTATATCTCGGACGCGAAGTATCGGCCCATTCCGATTGCGTGGTTCGCGGCGGCTATCCTGATCCAGACCGTGGTGATTACCGGCATTTGGTATGTCACTCTTACGACCAGCGGGTGGGTCACCATTGTTCTCGCCGCCCTGGCCTCGATCGGAGTTTTCCTGTGGTCATGGGGGCGCGGGATCGGGACTGCCGGTCAGGGTTGGCAGTTTGCGACAATCGCGGTGATGTTGATGCAGTTCGGCTTTATCGCGCTGGGTGTGAGCGACAGGCTCTAGCGCGCCGAAGAATTTTTCACTGGTGCTGTAAGAAATCCCCGTAGCGAGAGACTAAAGGGGACATGACACAAACGGCAGAGCAACTTTACCGGCAAGCGGGCGAACAATTCGCTCCGGCGCTTGCGCGTCTCGCCCGCACGGTGGAGCGTGATGGCGAGAAGGCGCGCGATCTGGAGCAGGAGATGCATGTCGCGCTGTGGAGCAGCCTGACGCGCTTCGAGGGTGATTGCGCGCTAAAGACCTGGGTTTATCGGGTCGCGCATAACGTGGCAGCCAGCCACATCGCCAAATCCGCACGCGGGCCCAAGCGTGTCGCGCTCGAAAACATTGAGAGCCTTCCCACCACTGATAACGCCGAAGCGAACCTCGCCGAGGCGCTCGTTCTCGAACAGGTGCGCGGGTTGATCGCGAAGCTCGCCCCGCTCGATGCGCAGGTGATTGTGCTGTGGCTCGAAGGCGAAAGCGGAGCCGAGATTGCCGAGATAACCGGCCTGACCCCCGGCGCGGTCAGCGTCAGGGTCCACCGGATCAAAGCACTCTTCGCCGACCATTTTGAAACCCCCGAAAATCACGGTGAGCAATCATGACAGCCTTCCCTCTACCTCAATGGTTTGATGTCGCGAGCGATGCTAAATTCAGCGATCCGAAACTGTGTGCGCAGAAAGCCAACGCATTCGAGAAGACCATCTATCGCCGCAATGTGATTGAGTACGTGGCCGGTTTTGTAGTGACCGGACTGTTCTCGGCAGCGGCAATCGGTGCGCTGATTTTCGACCAATCGCTGATCGCCCTGTCTTTTGGCGCGATTGTCATTGGTATTGTAGCCGTGCTGTGGAACCTGAAACGCCGTGCAAGCAACCTCGAACAGCGTGCCGAAGATACCTGTCTCGATCACTTACGCCGCCAGTACCAGCACCAGTTCGAAGCGCTGCGTGATGTGCCGGTCTGGTATATCGGTCCGCTCGTGCCCGGCATTGTTCTCTTTCTATTCGTCGTCACCGTCAAGGTCGCGGAAAACCAAGGCTGGGCGGTCGCGCTCAAAGGAATTGCGGGACCGGCAGCGGTAACGTTTGGCATCTTTACTGCCATCATAGCGCTCAACCTTGTCGCGGCGCGCGCGCTCAAGCGTAAGATCAAACAACTCGACGAGCTGGCCTGACTGGCCGCATAGACACAATTAATCCCCCACCTGGAGAATTCGATGACAGTCTCTTCAACTGCCAAAACCCTGCTTTGTGCATGCGCTGTTCCCATGCTGACACTGGCCGCCCCTGCTTATGCGCAAGAAACAGCCCATGAGACGGAGGATAAAGCCGGACAAACAGCGTTGGAAATGCGCGCGGAGCAGGTGATCGAGCTGATCAATTGCGAGCTGGACCCAAACGATGTGTTTACGGATGATCTTCTCGCTGCCGTTCCGCCCGCACAGTTTGCCGCGATCTCGCGGCAGTTGACCGCGCAGTTCGGGGCAGCGCTGTCGGTAGAGGAGCTTGACCCGCCCCAAGGCACGCGCGCGGCGATTGTGGTCCGCATGGAACGGGCAATTGCGCGTGGCTGGATTTCGGTCGATCCCGCTGAGGACAACCGCATGAGCGAGTTATTGTTTCAGAGCTTCGATCCGGTCGGAGACACGCCCGCCAAGATCGAGGCCGACCTTGCCGCGCTGCCCGGCGATGTCACCTGGTGGTTTGGTCCGCTGGATGGTGCATCCGAACCGATTTTGGCGAGCGAGAGCGATCCGCAAATGCCGCTGGGTTCGACCTTCAAGCTTTACGTTCTAGCCGCGCTGGCCCGCGAAGTGGCGCAAAACGAGCGCTCATGGGACGATGTCGTGCCGCTCACCGATGCGCGCAGTTATCCCGGCGGAATGATGCAGAACTGGGCCGAAGACACGCCGGTAACCTTGGCGACGCTCGCCACGATGATGATCTCGATCAGCGACAACACCGCGACCGACGCCCTGATCGAGGAATTGGGGCGCGATGCAGTGTTTCAGACCTTGGTCGATAGCGGCCATTCGGCGCCTGAACTCAACAACCCGTTTCTGGCGACGCGCGAGATGTTCCTGCTCAAAGGCGGTCCGGCCGAACGTTTGCAAGCTTACCGCGAAGGCAATGCTGGCATCCGCGCGGCGATCCTCGAATCGATTGACGACACCCTTGTTCCCACTTCGCAAATTCAGGCCGCATTTTCCGCAGGCCCGGTCGCTTTGGATGTCGAGTGGTTCGGCAATGCTGCCGACCTTGCCAACCTGTTCCGCTTCATGCGCGAAACCGCCGATCCGCGCGCGTTCGAGATCATGGGGATTAACCCGTCAATGACCGCGAATACGCGGGAAAGCTGGGACTATGTCGGTTACAAAGGCGGGTCAGAGCCAGGCGTGCTCCAGCTCACTTGGCTGCTGCGCGGCGCCGATGGACGCGATCGCGCCCTCGTTCTTAGCTGGCGCAATGAAACCGCAAACCTCGATCAGAGTGCGCTCGAACTGATCGCGCAGCGGATTCAGGCGCTTTCCCCTGACGCTACGGAATAGCGAGCCGGGACCGCCCCTCGCTAAAGCGACAGTCCCCTTCCCCTTGCGTCAGCGCGTTTGCACCCTTATCGCAGCGCACAAATTATACGTTTTGAAGGGAAACTCATGAGCGACCAGACCGATCAGCAGCGTTTTGAAGGCACCAGCGACTATATTGCGACCGACGATCTCAAGGTTGCCGTCAACGCCGCAGTGACCCTTCGTCGCCCGCTTCTGGTCAAAGGTGAACCCGGTACCGGCAAGACGGTGCTCGCTCATGAGATTTCCAAGGCCATCGGTGCCCCGCTGATCGAGTGGAACATCAAGTCGACAACCAAGGCTCAGCAAGGCCTGTATGAATATGATGCGGTTGCGCGTCTGCGCGACGGTCAACTGGGCGAAGAGCGCGTCCACGACATCCGTAACTACATCAAGAAGGGCAAGCTGTGGGAGGCCTTCACCTCCCCCGAACTGCCCGTCCTGCTGATCGACGAGATCGACAAGGCCGATATCGAATTTCCGAACGATCTGCTTCAGGAACTCGACCGGATGAGCTTCGACGTTTACGAAACGCAGGAGCGGATCGAGGCGAAAGAACGTCCGATCGTGGTCATCACTTCGAACAATGAAAAAGAGCTTCCGGATGCGTTCCTGCGCCGCTGCTTCTTCCACTACATCAAATTCCCCGACCGCGACACGATGCAGTCGATCATCGACGTCCACTATCCCGGCATCCAAAAGGCGCTGGTGAAAAAGGCGATGGATATCTTCTACGAACTGCGCGAAGTGCCGGGCCTGAAGAAGAAGCCCTCGACCAGCGAGTTGCTCGACTGGCTCAAACTGCTGCTGAACGAGGACATGCCCTTGGACGTATTGCAGGACGCCAACCCCAACAGCGCAATCCCGCCTCTGCATGGAGCCTTGCTCAAGAACGAACAGGACGTGATGTTGTTCGAACGGCTAGCATTCATGGCGCGCCGCAACCCGAGCTAATCTGCCGCTGGCGGCTTCCTATAGTGGTCGGTGCTTATGCGGTCGGATTACCGCCACCAGCACGGCTGAACCAGTTACGGTGCGACAATGCTGGTGCAGCAGATGCCAAAAAATTCGCATCTGGTGGCCCTGCGAACAATGCCATGTTCCCGCTCGATTCCATTGAACTACTCGGAACATTGTCGTCAAACAGCTACCTCGCTGATAGCGGCAGTTTCTTGGCGTTCGAATTTTGCGGAATTTGCGGTCAGTTCCGAGCACTCGCACATTCGCACCTTCGGACTGGGATTCATCGACGCAGGGCACGGTCTCGAGCCGTATATAACATTTTTGGACCAACGCAGCTCCGGTAGGGGCTCTCATCTACCCGAGATTTGAATGCTGCGAATACTTCCAGCAGCACCCGTTGGTTATCCGGCTCAGTCGAAGCTGTAGGCGAACTCGAAATCGCCCCAGCGGCGGCCATTGATGACCAGAGGCACGTAGACATTGCGCACGATTTCGTATTTTTGGCCGTCGCCCTCTTGCCGGTAGACCGCCATCATGAAACTGTCCTGGCTCTTCTTCGCTGCAACGTCGGTACCTTCAAGCATGATGCGCCCGTTGCGGCAATACTTGGTGTCGTGGGTGATATCGCCGGTCGGCTTGCGCGATCGATCTGAAGTGTGAGTCGGAAGGAACCCGTTCATGTCGTTGGCTGAACACATGCGCACAACCCCGCCATCCTCAACAACCTGATCAAAGATCGGACGCCAATCCTCATCGGCCCAATCGCTCAGGCTGGTGCGATAAAGCTGAGGCTTGGTGCCGGCAACTTCGCGATAGTCGCGGTCGAATAGTTGCCCCTCTGACAGTTTGCCCTTTTCGATTGCCTCTTCCGCAATCTTGGCAATCTGTTTGGCAATTTCCTTCGCCCGATCGACCTGAATGCTGTCCTCAGGAGAAAGGCCAGCCTTTACGATCCGGTCGAACATCTCGCTGGCAGTCAGCTCGAGGTCGCCCATCCGGCGATGCGCGCGACCAAGTTTGGCCTCGTTGTCCTTGGCGGCTGCGTCAAAACTGTCGAGCACACCTTGCACACTCACGACATGATCGCTGATCGTTGCGGTTGAGCGGGCGATCACATCGTTCTGCTTGTCGACTTCTTCGACAAGGTCCCCCACGCCTGTAATCGTATTTTCGATCTGCGAGATCGATTCCTTTGCCTCGCCGCTCGCCTTGGCGCCTTCCTCGATCTGGCCGATGACCTGCGCCGCTTCGTCACCCAATGCATCAATCGTAGAAGCGATCTCTACCGTCGCCTTACGCGTGTCATTGGCGAGACTCTTTACCTCGCTTGCAACCACCGCGAAGGTGCGGCCCGCATCACCGGCCCGCATCGCTTCGATCGTGGCATTAAGCGCAAGGATGTTCGTCGTCTCGGCAATATCCTCAATGTCGAGCGCGCTGCGGCGGACCTGTTCCATCGCAGCTGAAAAGCTGGTGACATGCTGACCCAGCGTCTCCACCAGATCGAGCAGCGAAGAAATCTTGCCCAGCGATGACTGGATCAGCGCGGTTCCTTCGCCAAGCCTTTCGATCGCCCGCTCTGACAGCAAACGCGCTTCGTCGCTGGCTTCGGCGACTTTGGACTGATCTGCCTCAAGCGCGGCAACCGTTCCCTGCAAGGCAACATGTTCGGCGCGCAAGGCCTCGGATGAGTTGATAACGCTCTGAACGACGCCGGCTACATCGGTGCAGCCGACCGTAACGGCGCCGCATTTTTCCGGAATCATGTCCAGTGCCGAGGCGTCAGCGTGGTCGATTTCGATAGGCTTCATGTCTAGCTCTTCCCCTGTATGCCACCCCGATAACTCAGATATGGTTAGCGAAGCTTTAAGGGGTTCTGCCTTCCTGTCTTCCAAGGGACTGGTAAGCACTGCGCAAGACTATTAGGAAAGACGCCATGTTTTTCAATTTTATGGACGAACTGCGCGAAGCAGGCATTGGCGCGAGCTTTAAAGAGCACCTCACTTTGCTGGAGGCGCTTGACCGCGACGTGATCGAACAGACGCCTGAGGCGTTTTACTACCTCAGCCGTGCGACTTTCGTGAAAGACGAAGGGATGCTCGATAAGTTCGATCAGGTGTTCCACAAGGTCTTCAAAGGGATCATGACCGATTACGGCCAGAACCCGGTCGATATCCCCTCAGACTGGCTCAAAGCCGTCGCGGAAAAATTCCTCACGCCCGAAGAAATAGCCGAGATCGAGAAGATCGGCGATTGGGACGAGCTGATGGAGAAGCTCAAAGAGCGCCTCGCCGAACAGGAAAAGCGCCACGAAGGCGGGAACAAGTGGATCGGCACCGGGGGCACCTCTCCCTTTGGCAATTCAGGCTACAATCCCGAAGGCGTGCGGATCGGCGGCGAGAGCAAGCATAAGCGCGCGGTGAAGGTCTGGGAAAAGCGCGAGTTCAAGAACCTCGACAACACCAAGGAGCTGGGCACTCGCAACATCAAGATGGCGCTGCGCCGCCTGCGCCGCTTTGCCCGCGAAGGCGCTCAGGATCAGCTCGATCTCGACGCGACGATCGATGGCACCGCCAAGCAAGGCTGGCTCGACATCCATATGCGCGCCGAACGCCGCAATGCGGTGAAATTGCTGCTGTTCCTCGATGTTGGCGGATCAATGGATCCCTTCATCAAGCTGTGCGAGGAGCTGTTCAGCGCTGCCACAACCGAGTTCAAGAACCTCGAGTTCTTCTACTTCCACAACTGCCTCTACGAAGGGGTGTGGAAGGACAACAAGCGCCGCTGGCAGGAACGGATCAAGACCTGGGATATCCTCCACAAATACGGCCATGATTACAAAGTGATCTTCGTCGGTGACGCGGCGATGAGCCCCTACGAAATCACCCATGCGGGCGGCTCGGTCGAGCATATGAACGAAGAAGCCGGCGTCGCCTGGATGAAACGCGTAACCGACACCTACCCCGCAACCGTTTGGCTCAACCCCGTGCCCGAAAAGCAATGGGGCTATTCGCAATCGACCAAGATGATGAAAGAGCTGGTGAACGACCGCATGTACGGCCTGACGCTGGATGGTCTCGACGAAGCGATGCGGGAGCTAAGCCGCAAGCAGGGGCATTAAACTTCCCGCACTCGCGCCCCAAAAAGCCTACACTTCGCGGAACGTCACCATTTTCCTTTTATCCTCGTCCCACAAGGTCAGAAGGAATGGTCTGATGGTTTGCCGAACCGTCAGCCGGTTGATATCCGCCAGATCGGGATGCGCATCGAGCGCTTCTTTCAGGCGGTAAAACGGAATTCTGCTCATCAGGTGGTGGATGTGATGAATGCCGATGTTCCCGGTGAACCAGCGCAGCGGTGTGGGTAAATGGAGGTGGGAGCTGCCAAGCCATGCCGCGTCGCGGAACGACCAGTTCTCACGGTATTCCCAGTGCGTGTCTTCAAACTGATGCTGAATGTAAAACAGCCAGACGCCCATCGTGGCAGCCACCAGTAAGGTCGGCAAGAAGACTAAGGCCGTTGTGGCGACACCAAACTGCCAGGCCAACAGCACTAACAGCAATGCCGTGCCCGCATTGGTCGCCATGGCACTCACCCAATAGATCCATCCTTCTCGCATTAGGCCAATGGGAAGGCGGTGGCGCATCAGAAACAGGTAAGCGGGTCCAAAGCCGAGCAAGACGAGCGGATGGCGATACAGCCGGTATCCAAAGCGCCCCAGCGGGGATAAAGCCTGAAATTCGCGGACTGTAAGCGTGTCAACGTCGCCCAGTCCGCGCGCGTCCAGATTCCCTGTACCCGCATGGTGGATCGCATGCGATTGCCGCCAGCAATCATAGGGCGTGAAGGTCAACAAGCCGATCCCGCGCCCGATCCAGTCGTTCCGCTTCTTGCCCGGCATGAATGATCCGTGCCCGCAATCGTGTTGAATGATAAACCCGCGCAACAGAAACAGTCCCGCAATCGGCGTGAGAAGCAACGCCAGATAGTAACCTTGCGCCACTGCAAACAGAATGCCGCCAAGCATTGCGATTAGCGGCAAGAGGGTGATGGCGAGTTCCCACCAGCTGCGCGACTGGCTCGGCGTTCGAAAGGCCGCCAGGCTGCGCAGCATCTCTGCTGTGACAAAGGCCAGCGGCGCGTCTTTACCAATGTCCTCGTCGTCGCTGGCTTGGGATAGTGAGGGGGCGCACTGCTCAAGCATTATCGCGCATATCCTTAAGAGAGAGGGGGGATTACCAATGGGATGAAACTGCAATCAGCAACAGACAGCATGTCCGTTGGACTGTCAGGGGCCAAGAACCGCTTAACCACTGACCGCGTATCGACACAACGGATTTCCGGTCAACCGCGCCTAATAGAGCAAATGTCCGCGCACATTTTGCACCCACGCGGCCTCATCGGCTGACGCTTGCGCATCGAGTGCATCCGGCCCCGCGTTCAGATCATCGACCCATTCGCGCAAAGCTGGCCCGCCATTGATAACGTCGATCGCAAGCACGTCGTTTGTATACTCGTATTTGAAGTCCTTACCCCGCCATATCGGGTAATCGGGATAGAGGCTTCGGATCGCCTTGAACGCCAGTGCCTGCATCCGCCAAGGCTTGAACGCGTGATGATCGTAATCCGGCCCTTCTCCGTGCAACATCAGTGCGTTACAGAGCTTTCCTGTGTGTTTGTGGAATGTCGGCTCGAACCAGCAATCGCGCACCTTGACGCCAGCGCACCAATCAGGCGCGATGCGTCGCATTTCTCTTGCAACAGCCTTGGCATCCAAGTCGGGCGCACCGAACAGCACTTCGAGTGGCCGAGTGGTCCCGCGGCCCTCTGACACTGTGGCGCCTTCGATCATTACCGTCCCGGCATAGCAGCGCGCCATATTGACGCTGGCGGCGTTGGGTGACGGGTTGATCCAGATGCGGCTCTCGGGCCAACCGAACCCAGCACCGTCAGGCTGCCAGCCCTGCATCGCCACCACCTTGTAAGCGACGTCGAGACCGAAATGCTCGATGAACCAGTGGCCCATTTCACCCATCGTCAGCCCGTGGCGCATCGGCATCGGGGCGGCTCCGACAAAGCTCTCATGCCCCGGCACCAGTAATGTCCCCTCGACCGGGCGTCCGGCGGGATTAGGGCGGTCGAGGACCCACACTTCTTTGCCTGATTTCGCTGCTTCTTCAAGCAGGTAGAGCAAGGTGGTGACAAAGGTATAGATGCGGCAGCCGAGATCTTGCAGGTCGAAAAGGAATACGTCCGCGCTCGACATCATCTGCCCTGTCGGGCGGCGCACCTCGCCATAGAGCGAGAAGACCGGAATGCCGTAATCCGCGTCGATCTCGTCCGAGGTTTCGACCATATTGTCCTGCTTGTCGCCCTTCAGGCCGTGCTGCGGACCAAAGGCACTGGTGACGTTCACTCCGGCCGCGATCAGCGCGTCGAGGCTGTGGGTGAGGTCTTTGGTTACGCTGGCCGGATGCGCGACCAAAGCCACCCTCCGCCCCTTCAGTTCGTCCAGCAGCGCGCTGTCTGCCAGCAGGCGGTCGATCCCGAATTCGACGCTCATCAAACGCGCTCCACTTTCCATTGGCGGCAGGTCTCCGAGTGAAACTCCGCTTTCCCTTCGTCAAAGGCCAGCGCCCAGAACTGCAAACCGCCATCGCGGTGCTCGACAATCGCGTTGAGCGCGACCTGTGCAGGAGCAGGCAATTCGGCGGCGATTGCCGCCTTGAGAACCAGTTCCCCTTTGCCATTCGCTGAACCTTGAGCCGTGGCAAGCGCCATCGCTTCAACTGGCGCATCGCGCATGCCTTCGCGGAAACCATCAAAATCGTAGGCTGCCCAGCGCCCTGAAGGCGAGAGGTTGAACTCGCGGTAGGTGCTTCCGCCCAAGGGCTGCCAGAAGATCTCGAAGCAGGTGGTCTTCCAAAGATCGTCTGTGCGCAAAGAGGGACCGGGCTCCGGAAGAACGATCTGGTCGATCCCGCCGCTTAGCACGAATTCCGCTTCGCAACCGTCTTCAGTTGGTCTGATTTTCGCGCTTACCGCCGTGATTGGACCGGTGTCGCAGGATGGGTGGAGCGTGAGTGCTTGCATGGCTCTTCTATCGCGGAGCAGCGCCTGCCAAGCAAGCCACTAGCGAGGCTTCGCGCACACTGTTAAGCGGCCCAAATGGCTACTTACGAATCCGATCTGCTGCGCCTGCTGGAAGAGCGCGGCTATATCCACCAGATGACCGACCCGGACGCGCTTGACGCGCTCGCCGTGGAACAGGTCGTGCCGGGTTATATCGGCTTCGATGCGACAGCGCCAAGCCTGCATGTCGGATCACTTGTGCAAATCATGATGCTGCGCCGTTTGCAGCAGGCGGGGCACAAGCCCATCGTGGTGATGGGCGGCGGGACGACCAAGGTTGGTGATCCCTCGGGCAAGGATGAAAGCCGCAAGCTGCTGACGTCGGAGATTATCGACGACAACATCGCCTCAATCCGCACCGTGTTCGAGCGGCTGCTGACCTTTGGCGATGGCCCTACCGATGCGGTGATGGTCAACAATGACGAATGGCTCTCTGCACTCGGCTATGTCGAGTTGCTGCGCGATGTCGGCCCGCATTTCACGATCAACCGGATGCTGACCTTCGATTCGGTCAAATTGCGGCTCGATCGCGAGCAGCCGCTGACCTTCCTCGAGTTCAATTACATGATCCTGCAAGCCTATGACTTCGTCGAGCTTGCACGCCGTTATGATTGCCGCTTGCAGATGGGCGGGAGCGATCAGTGGGGTAATATCGTCAACGGGATGGAGCTGGGCCGTAGGCTTGAAGGGCGCGAGCTTTACGGTGTGACTACCCCGCTGCTGACCACCGCCGATGGCGCCAAGATGGGCAAAACAGCGGCGGGCGCAGTGTGGCTCAATGAAGCACAGCTGCCCGCTTACGATTTCTGGCAATATTGGCGCAATTGCGATGACCGCGATGTGGGCCGGTTCCTTCGACTCTTCACCGATCTGCCCTTGGACCAAATTGCGAAGCTCGAAGCGCTCGAAGGCGCGGACATCAACGAAGCCAAAGTCGTACTGGCGAATGAAGTCACCAGGCTGGTGCGCGGCGAGGAAGCGGCACAAACCGCCGAGGCCACCGCGCGCGAAACCTTTGTAGGCGGCGGCGCAGGCGAGGACCTGCCCACTATCAGCGTCGGGGAAGATGGCATCCGTGTGGGCGCAGCGCTCACCCAGATTGGCTTCACCGCATCGGGCGGCGAGGCAAAGCGCAAACTGGCCGAAGGCGCGGTAAAGCTTGACGGAGAAACCGTTAGCGACCCCGGTTACGTCATCAATGTGACAGACGGCGCAAGCGTTAAAATCAGCCTCGGCAAGAAGAAACACGGCCTGCTAACGCGCTGATCCGTGCTTTTACCGAGGTAGGTATCGGGCGCGCGCCGGTAAACCGCCGATAGCTTTTACCAATTATCAGCCTTTATCGCCCATTAGGGGTGATGTCCGAAAGGTTCGGGCAGGTCAGATATTGGAGGGCGTAAAGCTGTGACAGCCGGAGCTAACCTGAGCGTAACAGATTTGCGGCGCGCTGCGCGCCACCCTGTCGACTTTCCCGTGATCGTCGAACATTTCGCGCAGGGCGACTTGAATTTGCATGTCTGCAATATCTCCGCCCACGGCTTTATGGTCGATGATGCGGGTAAACTCAGCCGCGGCGACCGTGTTATAATCCGCTTGCCGATTGTTGGCCGGATCGAAGCCTATGTCATCTGGACCCGCGACGAACGCGCCGGATTCCAGTTTGAACGCATTATCCGCCTCGACGATTTCGTCGCAATTATCGACACGCTCCAACCCAATCCGCGCCTGCGCCGCGGGCGCTGACTTCTCGCTGACCTAAACAACAGCTTCGCTGACAATTAGGAGCGCTCGCTTGGCAGCACGCCTTGCGGATGCCATGGGCATTGGTGTGAGCGCTACCGAACCCACCCACCCGATCCATATCCACAATTTCCGCGCCTATTGGATCGCGCGGCTGACGATGACGCTCGCGCAATATGCGATGCTGCTGGTGATCCAGTGGCAGGCCTATAACCTCGCGCGCGACAGCGGGATGAATGTCGCCGAAGGGTCCGGCACACTGGCGATTATCGGCCTGCTGCAATTCCTGCCGCTGTTTGTGCTTACGCCGTTTTCAGGACTGGCGGCCGACCGGTTTGACCGGCGAATGATCGGCATTCTGATGATCCTGTTGCAGCTTGGCTGTGCAGCGGCGCTTGCATGGTTCAGCTGGAATGAGGCGGTGACGCTACCGATACTGTTCGCCATCGCCATTGTGCTGGGAATCGCGCGCGGCTTTGTCGGGCCGGCCATGTCGGCGCTCTCCCCCAACCTCGTGCCGAAGCTATTGCTGCCCACAGCAATCGCGCTTTCCTCGATCTCGTGGCAGGTCGGGATGATGGCTGGGCCCGCTATCGGCGCGATGCTCTATGCGGTGGAGCCTGCCCTGTCCTATGCAGTGGCAGCCGCGCTTTTCGTCGTTGCGGCCTTTGCGCTGGCGCTGGTCGGCAAGGTGCCCCAGCCCGCGATGCGTAAGGACCAGCGGCCGATCGGCGCAATCGTCGACGGGCTGCGCTATGTCGTCCAGAACAAGATGGTGCTGAGCGCGATCACGCTTGATCTGTTTGCAGTGTTCCTTGCCGGAGCCAACGCTCTGATCCCGGTCTTTGCCCGCGACATCCTGCACACCGACGAATTCGGCCTCGCGCTGCTGGTATCCGCCACTCCTGCGGGCGCGCTGATTACTGCGATATTCTTCTCCTTTAGCCCCTTGCGCACGCAAGTCGGTCCAAAGATGCTGTGGGCGGTCGCGGTCTTTGGCCTCGCCACCATCGTCTTTGGCCTGTCGAGCAATCTGTGGCTCAGCCTCGCTATGCTGTTTGTGATCGGCGCGGCTGACATGTTTAGCGTCTATGTCCGCCAGTCGCTGGTCCAGCTCTACACGCCGGACGACAAGCGCGGGCGCGTTTCCTCGGTCAGCCTGATGACGATCAGCGCCTCGAACGAAGGCGGCGATGCCTTTTCGGGCACCCTCGCCTTCCTCATCGGGCCTGTGGCCGCGATTGTTGCAGGCGGCGTAGGCGCGATTGTAACCGTCGGCCTGTGGAGTCGAATATTCCCTGTATTGCGGACAACGAAGACCTTCGATCCGCCCGATCATCTGCTAGAACAACTGCAAAGCGCGAATCCAGACGGAGCCAAGACATGAAAGCTGCAAGCATCCTCGAGACTATCGGCAACACCCCGCATATCCGCCTTTCGCGGCTGTTTCCCGATCACGAAGTGTGGCTGAAGTCGGAGCGTTCCAACCCCGGCGGATCAATCAAGGACCGTATCGCCCTCGCCATGGTGGAAGATGCAGAGAAATCCGGTGCACTCAAACCCGGCGGCACGATTGTCGAGCCGACCAGCGGTAACACCGGCATCGGCCTTGCGATGGTCGCTGCCGTCAAAGGCTACACTCTGGTTCTGGTCATGCCCGAATCCATGTCGGTAGAGCGCCGCCGCCTGATGCTCGCCTATGGTGCGACATTCGACCTCACGCCCAAGGAAAAGGGCATGAAGGGCGCCATCGAACGCGCGACCGAGATTGTCGAGACGACCGAAGGCGCATGGATGCCAAGCCAGTTCGACAATGGATCGAACCCCGCAGTCCATTCGCGCACGACGGCCCGCGAGATCCTTGCCGACTTCGCTGACAGCCCTCTTGATGTGCTGATAACGGGCGTGGGCACAGGCGGACACCTCACCGGATGCGCGGAAGAGATCAAAAAGCATTGGTCAGGCTTCAAGGCCTATGCGGTCGAGCCTGAACTGTCCCCTGTCATCAATGGCGGTCAACCCGGTCCGCACCCCATTCAGGGGATCGGCGCGGGCTTCATCCCGGCAAACCTACACACCAATGCGATTGACGGCGCGATCAAGGTCGACGCCGAGGCTGCCAAAGACATGGCCCGCCGCGCAGCCTGCGAAGAAGGGATGCTGATCGGCATTTCATCCGGCGCAACTCTGGCTGCGATTGCAAAGAAGCTGCCTGAGCTAGATGCCGGTTCGCGGGTGCTCGGCTTCAACTATGACACCGGCGAGCGTTACCTGTCAGTGCCGGACTTCCTGCCGGAGTAGCGCGCCGCACCCCGTAAGACACCTTATCTTGCGATCCACCGCTCATGCGCCAAAGTTGTTTACGGCCAATATCTGGCAAGCGAGATGGATCAAGCAATGAGCCGATCACAAGCGAATTTGGCCGAAACCGTTTCTTCCGAGACGGGCGCCCTTCGGCACTCGACCTTGATCGGTGTCGAACACGACGCGCTGCTGCTCGGGCTGCTCGAACAGTCGGGAGATTGCATCAAGATGCTGGGTCTCGATGGAACGCTGGAATATATGAATTGCGGCGGGCTGGCTGCGATGGAAATTGACGCGTTTTCGATGGTTGGTGGAAAGATCTGGTGGGAACTTTGGCCGGAAGACACGCGCAAATTGGTTCGCAAGAAATTCGAAACCGCTGCTGCGGGAAGTGAAGCCGAATTTATCGCTCTCTGCCCAACTGCCAAGGGCAATCTGCGCAGGTGGTCCGTCAAGCTCAAGCCGATGATTGCAGTTGATTCGCGTGTGGCGGGTGTATTGTGCACGTCGCGCGACATCTCTCAAAAGCAGGACCTGACCTAGATCTTGCGCGAACCTATCGGCGGCAATTGTCCGCTACGCGACTAACCGCCCTCTCGCAATTCGTCGTATTCTTCCAAGCCTGCATCGATTGATGCGCGCATAGTCCTGCGCGGCACCTAAAGTGTCGGCAGAACAAAAACTGACGCACAAGAACCAGATAAGTCCGGGTCGAAACGAGACTTTGAAGGAGGCATCGAGGATGTCGAAATCGACCGCATTCGGGCTGCTCGCCAAGGATAAGAGCCGCCCGCTCCATTATCGGTTTCTCAAACGGCAGAGGCACCGCGCGAACCGCTGGATGGCGGCCAGTTCGAAGATTCCCAATGATCCCGTGCTGGACCCGCAGCAATTTGGCTGGACGCAGCCGCTTGTGCAAAGCTGGCAGGCGATCCGCGACGAGGCTTTGGCGGTGTACCAACATTTGAGCGCCATCCCGCCCTTGCGCGAAATTTCTCCCGATCACCGCGGGATCATGAGCGACAATTCCTGGCGCAGCTTTTTCCTGATCGGCTATGGCAACAGGGTCGAGGCCAACATCGCCCGTGCGCCGCGCACCGCAAGGTTGGTAGAGGCGATACCGGGTCTGAACTCGGCCTTTTTCTCGATCCTAGCGCCCGGTTCGGTCATCACTCCCCATCGCGGCGTGTCCAAGGGGTTTGTGACCGCGCATCTCGGCCTCAAAGTGCCTCGGGATCGTGAGGCCTGCTGGATGCGGGTCGATGACAAGCGGCTGCATTGGCAGGAGGGCAAGTGGCTGATCTTCGACGACACTTACGAACACGAAGTGCGCAATGACAGCGATGAATGGCGGATCATTCTGCTGTGTCAGGTTGAGCGCCCCTTGCGCGCACCCGGGTCTTGGATGGCGGCCGCGATGATGGCTTACATTCGCCGCAGCAGCTTTGTGCAGGAGGCCAAAGACAACATCGCCGAATGGGAAACGAGCTTTGCTAAGGCGGAACGCGGGGAGCTTTAACTTCGGCACGCAGCACATCCAGACGTGAAAAGAGGCCCAGTTCCCCCCAGAACCGGGCCTCTCAATCGTGACGAACCGGGTAACTCGTCAGGCTGCGGTGGAGAATGCTTCTTCAGGGAGCGCCATCATATTGTCGCTTCCCGCTTCCAGCTTGCGCCGCAGAGCCCCTGCATCGGGCAAGAACCGCTCTGCGTAATAGGACGCAGACGTCATTTTTGCCTCGTAGAACGCTTTATCCTCTGGCGAGCCCTTCAGCGCCTCACCCGCGACCTTAGCCATTTTCAGCCAGAAGAAGCCAAGCGTGACGATGCCCATGATGTGCATGTAGTGATGCGCGCCTGCGCCCAGATGGTTGGGATTGGCCATCGCATTCTGCATGAACCACATGGTCGCCGCCTTCTGCTCGCCGAGTGCCTTTTCGAGCTTCTCGGCCAGCGGTGCGAGAGCTTCGTCACCCTTGGCCGCAGCGATCTCGTCGTCGATCATCTTGAAGAAGGCCTGAACTGCGCGGCCGCCCTTGCTCGCAAGCTTGCGCCCGCAAAGGTCCATGGCCTGCACGCCATTGGTGCCTTCGTAGATCATCGCGATCCGGCTATCGCGCACAAACTGGCTCATGCCCCATTCTTCAATATAGCCGTGGCCGCCATAGATCTGCTGCATGTTGTTGGCGACGTCATAGCCCTTGTCGGTGCCGTAGCCTTTGATCACCGGTGTCATCAGACCGATCAGATCGTCGGCGAGCTGGCGCTCTTCCTCGGTCTGGGCCTTGTGGGTCAGATCAACCTGCAAAGCGCCCCACATGCACAGCGCGCGCATGCCTTCGTTGAAGACCTTGGCGTCCATCAACATGCGGCGGACATCGGGGTGGACGAAGATCGGGTCGGCTTTTTCATCCGGTTGAGCCGGTCCGGTAAGCGCGCGGCCCTGGCGCCGGTCGAGCGCATAAGTAACAGCGTTCTGATAGGCGACCTCTGCCTGCGCATAGCCCTGCATACCAACGCCCAGACGCGCGGCGTTCATCATGATGAACATCGCGGCGAGGCCCTTGTTCTCCTCGCCGATCATGTAACCGGTCGCGCCGTCATAATTGAGCAGGCAGGTCGCGTTGCCGTGGATGCCCATCTTCTCCTCGATTGAGCCGCACGACACGCCGTTGCGCTCACCCGGTTCGCCATTTTCATCAAGGATGAACTTGGGAACGATGAAGAGCGAAATGCCCTTTGAACTATCCGGCGCACCCGGCGTCTTGGCCAGCACAAGGTGGATGATGTTGCTGGTGAGATCGTGCTCGCCAGCGGAGATGAAGATCTTGGTGCCGGTGATCGCATAGCTGCCATCGGCCTGCGGCTCCGCCTTGGTGCGGATCATGCCGAGGTCGGTCCCGCAATGCGGCTCTGTCAGGTTCATCGTGCCCGACCATTCGCCCGCAATCATCTTGGGCAGATAAGTCTGCTTCTGCTCTTCAGAGCCGACCGCCTCGATCGCCGCCGTCGCGCCATTGGTAAGGCCGGGATACATCGCAAAGGCCTGATTCGCGGCGCCGGTGAATTCCTCGACCACAAAGCCGAGAACATGTGGCATGCCCTGCCCGCCATAGGCCTCCGGCTTGGCAATCGTGCCCCAACCGCTCTCGACATAGGCTTCATACGCGCCCTTGAAGCCGTCTGGCGTCGTGACCGAGCCGTCTTCATGGCGGGTACAACCCTGCTCATCACCGATCTGGTTGAGCGGCGCGAGGATTTCGGAGCAGAACTTTCCGGCTTCGTTGATGACCGTGTCGATCATGTCATCGGTCGCGTTCTCAAAGCCGGGCAGATTGCCGTAGCTTGCCAGATCGAGCATCTCGTTGACAACAAAGCGGGTGTCGCGGGTAGGAGCGGTATAAGTAGGCATCAGGCGGTTCCCTTGGGTCCGGATGTGGTGGTTTTATGCGATATTTGGGCGGCTCAGCATCAGCCGAGATCGAGCTGCTGGATCTCTTCGATAAAGCCGGTGAGTTCCTTGATCGAGGAATCGATATCCGCGCGCTGCGCCTTGAGCTTGGCGATGTGCGCCTTGCACTTTTCGACCGTGACGCGACGCTGTTCAACGCGGCCATCGTCGAGGTCATAAAGGTCGATCATCTCGCGGATTTCGGTCAGGCTGAACCCGACATTCTTGGCCCGCATGATCCACGCAAGCCGCGCACGGTCACGCTTGGAATAGACGCGGGTGAGACCGACGCGAGCCGGACTGATCAACCCCTCGTCTTCGTAGAAGCGCAGCGCGCGCGCCGTGCAGCCGAATTCCGAAGTGAGGTCGGAGATCGAGAATTGCTCACGCTCATGCTTGTCGGGACGGTCGAGATGCGCGCCATTGCGGCGCTGCGCATCATTGGTGTTGGTTTTGTGTTCGGGTGCAGTAGCCATGGGTGATGGCATACCTTCCCTTTACGTGAGCGTCAAGTCTTGACCTTTACGAGAGCAACCGCGTCGTCGGCATCTGGCTCCAGCTTGCGGTAGAAGCAGCTCGTCTCTCCTGTATGGCAGGTCGGCCCCGCCGGTTTAGCAAGGATAACCAACGCATCCTGATCGCAATCGACACGGATTTCCTGGACTTCCAGGAAATTGCCCGAAGTCTCCCCCTTCAACCACAGGCTCTGCCGCGAACGTGACCAGAAATGGACCTTCCCTGTCTCGCGGGTCAGCCGCAGAGCCTCTTCATTCATGAAGGCCACGACCAGCACATCGCGCGAAGTCACATCGACGACCACGGCGCTCAGCAGTCCGACCGAATCGAACTTGGGCGCAAAGATCGAACCTTGTTCGCGCTGGGCGGTCGAGAGTGGCGCGCGTTCGGACAAGTCAGGTCTCCAGTTCAGGGGCCTGGCCCGCATCAACACGGCCAGCTGTTCACCCTATGCGACAGTTTGTTGCAGGATAACAACAGATGCGGAGAAAATCGACCAAAGCAAAGGTTTCATCTTTCGAAAGCTGAGCTTGGGTGGAAGAACGCGGTTTCTGGATGTGAGAGCATCCTTCCACCAGAATTAGGCATGCAACAATGCCAGGTTCAGGGGGTGGTTGACCAGAGCTGACAACGGGGTGTGAGCATGGTCGACAAGAACGATGAGGGATAGGATCCTGAAGCCGAAGTTAGGGGGTCGGCTTCTGAGCTCTTAAGAGCGGTTCCAAACCATTTCGTCACGTGGCGCCCGGGGCTGTAATGGCCTCGGGCGTTTCGCTTTTTGGAACGCCGGATTTCCCGCCGCCCAAACCCCGCCCGTCCACAACCCGCGCGAAACACGCGACCTTTACCGAAGCCGCGCCTGCATCGAGCAGAGCGCTGATACAGGCATCGCTGGTCGCGCCGCTGGTTAGGACGTCGTCGACGAGGATGACATTGCGCCCTGCAATTTGGCTCGCGCGCGAAGGCCGCACAATGATTGCTCCTGCAAGCGCAGTCTCGCGCTCCTCACGCCCCAATCCGCCAAGGCTTGGCGTCCGTTTTGCACGCAGAAGGCCATCGACCAGCAACTCGCCCTTCCCAGCCTTCGCGATCTCGCGCGCCAGCAGCGCTGCCTGATTGAAGCCGCGGCTCCAGATGCGCCAGCGGTGGAGCGGGACGGGAATTAGCAGCGCACCCTCACCCTCCGGCGCATCAATCCGCGCTGCCATCAAACGTGCTAGCAAAGGAGCGAGCGCAATCTTGCCGCCGTGTTTGTAGGTCAGGATGAGCTTGCGCGACGCATCGTTATAGAGCGTCGCGGCGATGATCCCCGAATGGCGCGGAGGATCGCCAGCACAGACATAGCAGGTCCCCGACTTCGCCGCCGCAGCGCTTCCCATTGGACGCTGGCATTGCTTGCAGGCAGGTTCTCCCGGAAACTCCAGCTCGCCCCAACATTCCGCACACAGCGCGCCCTGCGCAGCAATTGCTCCTCCGCAAGAGACGCAGCGCGGCGGATAGACCAGGTCGGCGACCGGCCTCAGCCCCTCTTTCAAGCTGGCGATAAGTTGCGACCCCCATCCCATGCCGCTTGGTCTGCACCTCTTGCACTGCGCATGCAAGCGCGGCAGGGCGGATCGCGATGACCCAGACCAAAGTCCCCCGCATCTTTGACCGCAGGCAAGCCGCCGCAAAGTGGTCGCGTGCGCATGATCGTCAGCGGCTCCATGGCGGGGCGACCTATCTGGCGGACACCATGGCGGCTGACATTCTGGAGCGGCTCGACTTCATGCGCTTCGAGGCTGACAGAGTGCTCGTGGTTGGCGATGCGGCGGGCAAGCTGACCAAGCCGCTTGTCGATCGCGGGGCGAGCGGCAATATCGGACGCCTCGGACAGTTTGACGAGGAGAAGCCGGGCACGCCTGCCAGCTTCGATCTGGTCGTGCACTTGCTCGGCCTTGGCATGGTCAACGATCTGCCCGGCGCGCTGATCCACGCGCGCAATGTGCTGGCCGATGGCGGGTTGTTCTTCGCCGCTTTTCCCGGTGCGGGTTCGATGCCAGTGCTGCGCCAACTCGCGCTGGAGGCGGATGGTGAGCGGCCCGCTGCCCGCATGCATCCGCTGGTCGATAACCGCGCAGGCACTGCACTGCTCGAACGCGCCGGCTTTGCGCGGCAGGTGGTCGACTCCTACCCGATACGAGTGCGCTATCCCTCGCTGGAGCGGATGATCGGCGACCTGCGCGACCACGGCCTGACCAGCTCCCTCACAAGCGCCGCGCCCCCGCTCACCCGCGCCGGGTGGTCGAAGGCCGAGGCGCTGTTTGACAGTCTGCGCGAAGAAGACGGCAAGGTCGTTGAGACCTTCGAGGTGCTCACCCTGACGGGCTGGCGCTAAGCCCCTCCGCGATCAGTCATTCATCGAAGCCTGCGCCGCTGCGAGCCTCGCAATCGGCACGCGGTAAGGCGAAGCGCTGACGTAGTCCAAGCCCACCTTCTCGCAGAACGCAATGCTCGCCGGATCGCCGCCATGCTCGCCGCAGATCCCCAGCTTGATGTCGCCCCGCGTTGCCCTGCCCCGCTCTGCCGCAAGCTCGACTAGCTGACCGACCCCTTCGATATCGAGGCTGACAAACGGATCGCGCGCGAAGATGCCCTTCTCCACGTAAGGCGCGAGGAAGCGCGCGGAATCGTCGCGGCTCACGCCCAGGGTCGTCTGCGTCAGATCGTTGGTGCCAAAGCTGAAGAACGCGCCTTCATGCGCGATCTCGCCCGCCATCAGAGCCGCACGCGGCAGTTCGATCATCGTACCGACTAGGTAGTCGACCCGCGCGCCCTTCTCTTCAAAGACTTGCTCGGCCACCCGCTCGACCAGCTCGCGCAGGATCGCCAGCTCGCGCCGTGTCGCCACCAGCGGGACCATGATCTCGGGCAGCGGCGCCGCGCCTGAGGATGCTTGCACATCGCAAGCCGCTTCGAAGATCGCGCGCGCCTGCATCTCGTAGATTTCAGGGTAGGTGATCCCCAGACGGCAGCCGCGATGGCCCAACATCGGGTTGAATTCGTGCAGCTCGTCCGCGCGCCGCTTGAGGTGGTCCACCCCCAGCCCCGTCGCGTCTGCGAGGTCGGCAAAGTCCTCATCGCGCGTCGGCAGGAACTCGTGCAATGGCGGATCGAGCAGGCGGATCGTGCACGGCAGACCCGTCATCACTTCAAAGATCGCAGTGAAGTCCGCGCGCTGTTCGGGCAGCAGCTGCTCCAGCGCCGCGCGCCGTCCGCGCTCGTCTTCCGCGAGGATCATCTGGCGCACCGCACTGATCCGCGAAGCGTCGAAGAACATGTGCTCGGTCCGGCAAAGGCCGATCCCTTCCGCCCCGAACTGCCGCGCCATCTTGCAGTCGGCGGGCGTCTCGGCATTGGTGCGCACACGCATCCGGCGCAGCTCATCGGCCCACACCATCAGCGTGCCAAAGTCGCCAGCCAGCTCCGGCTCAACCGTCGGCACAATGCCCAGCATCACTTGCCCGTTCGCCCCGTCGAGCGTGATCTCGTCACCCTCTTTAAGCTCCTGAGCGCCGATCCGCAGAGTGCGGCCCTGCCGGTCAATCGACACCGCGCTCGCGCCCGAGACGCAGGGGCGTCCCATGCCGCGTGCGACCACCGCTGCGTGGCTCGTCATCCCGCCGCGTGCGGTCAGGATGCCTTGCGCAGCGTGCATGCCGTGGATGTCCTCTGGCGAGGTTTCGACCCGCACCAGGATCACCTTCTCGCCGCGCCCTGCCCATTGCTCTGCGGTGTCGGCGTCGAGCACGATCTTGCCCGCCGCTGCGCCCGGCGATGCTGGCAGGCCGCTGGTCAGCACATTGCGCGCAGCCTCCGGATCGAGCGTCGGGTGAAGCAGCTGGTCGAGCGCCATCGGGTCCACCCGCAGCACCGCCTCGCGCTTGTCGATCAGCTCCTCGCCAACCATGTCGACCGCCATCTTGAGCGCCGCCTTGGCCGTGCGCTTGCCCGAGCGCGTCTGGAGCATCCACAGCTTGCCGCGCTCTACGGTGAACTCGATGTCCTGCATGTCGCGGTAGTGGTTCTCGAGCAGGTCGAACACGCGCGCCAGCTCACCGTAAGCCTCGGGCATCGCCTCTTCCATCGAGAGCGGCTTGGCCCCAGCATTCTCGCGCGCGGCCTTGGTCAGGTATTGCGGGGTGCGGATACCGGCGACCACGTCCTCGCCCTGCGCGTTGATGAGATACTCGCCGTAATAGGCGCGCTCGCCGGTCGCGGGGTCGCGGGTGAAGGCGACGCCGGTCGCGCTCGTTTCACCCATATTGCCGAACACCATCGCCTGCACATTCACTGCGGTGCCCCAGTCAGCGGGAATGTCGTTGAGGCGGCGATAGACCTTGGCGCGGTCGCTGTCCCAGCTGTCAAACACAGCCGCGATTGCGCCCCATAGCTGCTCGGTCACATCCTGCGGGAACGGCTTGCCCTGCTCACTCTCGACGATGCCTTTGAATTCGGTGACGAGCGCCTTCCAGTCATCTGCCGACAGCTCGGTATCGGCGTAGAAGCCGTTGTCTTCCTTAACGATTTCGAGCGCTTCTTCGAACAGGCCGTGATCGAGGCCGAGCACCACATCGGAGTACATCTGGATGAAGCGGCGGTAGCTGTCCCATGCGAAGCGCTCGTCTCCGCTGGTGCTCGCAAGCCCCTCAACCGTCGCATCGTTGAGGCCGAGATTGAGGACCGTGTCCATCATCCCCGGCATGCTCACCCGCGCGCCCGAGCGGACCGAGACGAGCAGCGGATCGCCGGCATCGCCGAAGCGCTTGCCAACTGCGCTTTCGATGTGGGCAAGCGCCTGCGTGACTTCGCCGCGAAGGGCATCGCTGAACGCTTCACCTTCGCTGAGGTAGCGCACGCATTCCTCGGTCGTGATGGTGAAGCCCGGGGGGACCGGCAGGCCAATACTGGCCATCTCGGCAAGGTTCGCGCCCTTGCCGCCGGTGATCGTCTTGTCCTTCTGGCGCTCATCCGTGTGGGGCGCGTTGCCGCCGAAGGTATAGACTGTGCTTGTCATCAATTCTTCCCTGTCATGGACCGCGCAAATGGGGTTTTTGAAAAACTTTCCCCTTGGCCCATCTGTTTGTAATATTTGAGGATACTTGCAGAATAGACCGCCCGATGCGTCACCTTAGCCCCTAGCCTTCGATCCGGCTGAAATCGGCGACATTGCCGACCGCGCGCGTAAAGCTGGCGAGAAGGTTGAGGCGGGCCTCGCGCTTGGCTGGATCGTCATCATTGACCGTCACATCCTCGAAAAAGGCGTCGATGGGCGCGCGCAAACTCGCAAGCGCCGACATCGCATCTTCAAAGCGCTCTTCCGCCACCGCAGCAGCCGCCTTCGGCGCCGCATCGGCAAGCGCATCAATCAGAGCTTTTTCGGCCGTTTCGGGCGTGTAGGAAAGCGATTTACCATCGAGGTTCTCGGGAGCCTGCCACTCCTCTTTCTTGAGGATATTGGCCGCGCGCTTGTAGCCTGCGAGCAGGTTGGTGCCATCTTCGTTTGCGACGAAGCTCGTGAGCGCCCTAGCCCGCGCCTCGACCCGGTCAATCCGCGTATCGACATTACCCGACCAATCGCGTGACGCAGCGATGAAGTCATGGCGAACACCTTCATCGCGCAGTTGCACGCCAAGACGATCGAGGAGGAACACCGCGAGCTTCTCGGCCAACGCAGCATTGGGCCGGCTATCCCAAGCATGGACGACTTCATCGAGCGAAAGTCGCAAGCCATTGGCCTGAATCAGTCGAATATAGCCAAGCGCTGCGCGGCGCAGTGCGAAGGGATCCTTCGAGCCTGTCGGCAGAATACCGATCTTGAAAAAGCTTAGCAGATTGTCGAGTTTGTCGGCGAGGCTGACCGCAACCGTTGTGGGCGCAGTTGGTACTTCATCCGACTGACCCACAGGTTTGTAGTGATCGCGGATGGCGTCGGACACCTCTACCGGCAACCCTTCCCGTGCGGCGTAATAGCCACCCATCAGTCCCTGCAGTTCGGGAAACTCACCAACCATTTCGGTGACGAGGTCGGCCTTAGAGAGCTCGGCCGCCTGCCGAGTCAACTGGTGATCGCCATTGGGCTCCTTCGCATCGAAGACGAGCCACGCGGCCAGCTTCGCCACTCGATCGACCTTATCCGCGACTGTGCCGAGCTTTTCGTGGAACGTGATCCGCTCCAGCCCCTTGGCATGCTCTGCGAGCGTCTTCTTCTGGTCCAATTCCCAGAAGAAGCGCGCATCGGCCAGTCTTGCGGCGAGCACTTTGCGGTTGCCGTCGACCACCACTGCGGGATCGTGCGAGGCGATATTGGAGGTGCAGACGAAGGCGTTGGCCAATGTGCGAGTCCCTGCGGAGGCAGGGACCTCGGGAGGTTGGCGATTGTCGTTGGAGGCCCCAGCCTGCGCTGGGGGTCGAGTGCACACAAAGTATTTCTGGTTCACCCGTGCGGTCAGCTGGATGACTTCGGGCGGCACGTCGAGGAAGTCCTCGTCAAAGCGCCCGAGCAGCGGCACCGACCATTCGGTCAGGCCCGCATTCTCGACCACCAGCCCTTCGTCTTCGACCAGGCTTAGCCCGGCTGCTTCGGCGGCTTTGCGAGCGCCTTCGCGCACAATGTTCTGCCGTTCTTCGTGGTCGACGATGACATAGGCGTCGCGCAGCTTCGCGGCGTAGTCATCCGCGCCGCTGACCTCTATTTCATCGCGCGAATGGAACCGGTGCCCGAGCGTTGTGCGGCCAGTAGCTAGCCCGTCAGTGACACATGGCACAACCTCGCCATCGAGCAGCGCGATAATGCCGGAGAGCGGGCGCACCCAGCGCGTGCTTTCGCTGCTGATCGACGCCTCGCCCCAGCGCATGCTCTTGGGCCATGCGAAATCGCGGATGATCGCCGGGATCGCTGCGGCGAGCAGGTCGGCAACGGCCTGACCCGGCTTTTCGATCACGGCAATGTATGTAGCGCGGCCCTTGACTTCGCGCTCTTCCAGCTGGTCGCGCGAGACGCCGTTCTTGCGGCAGAACCCGTCCACCGCCTGATCGGGAGCGCCCACCGGAGGACCTTTGGCTTCTTCGCGCACAGCCTCGGTCTCGGTCGGCAATCCGCGCGCGATCAGCGCAAGGCGGCGCGGGGTGGACCAGATTGTCAGCTCGCCCGCTTTGACGCCGGCAGCGTCCATCTCGCGGCGGAACAGCTTTTCCAGTTCGCCGCGCGCACCCTTCTGCATCCGCGCGGGGATTTCTTCGCAGCGCAGTTCGAGGAGGAAATCAGCCATCAGACGAGACTCCATTCCGGATAGTCCCGCGCCCATTTCTCTTCGTTGAGCTTGGCGAATTTCTCGCAAGAGCCGCGCGCCAGATCGCGCACCCGGCCCATATAGCTGGCGCGTTCCTGCACGCTGATGACGCCTCGCGCTTGCAGCAGGTTGAAGACGTGGCTCGCCTCGACCGCCTGTTCGTATGCGGCGATCGGCACGTCATTGGCGAGCGCGTTCTGGCACTCGGCCTCAGCCTTGGTGAACAGGTCGAACAGGGCGTCGGTGTCGGCGACTTCGAAATTCCACTTGGACATCTGCTTTTCGTTTTCGAGGAAGACCTCGCCATACGAAACGCCGCGACCGTTGAAGTTGAGGTCGTACACGCTGTCGACGCCCTGGATATACATGGCCAGCCGCTCGAGCCCGTATGTGAGCTCGCCCGCGACCGGCTTGCAGTCAAAGCCGCCCATTTGCTGGAAATAGGTGAACTGGGTGACTTCCATCCCGTCGCACCAGACCTCCCAGCCCAGCCCCCACGCGCCGAGCGTCGGGCTTTCCCAGTCGTCTTCGACAAAGCGGATATCGTGGCGCAGCGGGTCGATCCCGATGGCTTTGAGGCTGTCGAGATACAGTTCCTGAATGTCGGACGGCGAAGGCTTCAGGATCACCTGATACTGGTAATAATGCTGGAGCCGGTTGGGGTTTTCGCCATAGCGCCCGTCGGTCGGGCGGCGGCATGGCTGGACAAAAGCCGCGTTCCAAGGCTCCGGACCGAGCGCGCGCAGGGTCGTCGCGGTGTGAAACGTCCCCGCCCCCATGCGCATGTCATAGGGTTGCAGGATCACGCATCCATTCGCTGCCCAGAAATCGTGCAACGTCAGGATCATGTCCTGAAACGAACGGGTGGGATCGCGGGTGATTGCCCCCGATTCGGAAAGACCGGTTTTGACCTCTGATTCCATGGCCTGCGCAATGGCTCATGCCCCCTTGAGGGTCAATGCCGCAGCGCAGCATGAGGCATTTTTGCACACGGGATTAGACCGGGAGATCGCGGCTTCTATCAGGTCAACATGACTGAATGTCAGGTTACCTTGACATGGTCAGCAACTCTCGACATAAAGTAAGGGAAACCTGACACACGATTCGCAACCGAGCCACACCAGAGAACGATATCAGAGCTATGAAAAACCGCCTCAAAGTCCTGCGCGCCGAACGCGATTGGTCACAGGCAGAGCTTGCCATGCAGCTCGATGTATCGCGGCAGGCCGTGAACGCGATCGAGACCGGCAAACATGACCCTTCCCTTCCTCTCGCTTTTCGCATCGCCCGGCTTTTCGGGATGAGCATTGAGGAAATTTTCAACGACACCAGTGCCAGCAATGGAGACAGCGCATGACCAGCAATCAACACAGCATGGATCGCGATGGCGGCATGTCATCCACCCTACGCAAAACCCTGATCACGGCGGTTGCAGGACCTGTAAGCATCTTTGCCGCCGGAGCGTTTGCCGGGTTCACGACTGCGGTGATCGAGCGAGGAGGCCCCTCGGCACTCGATCTGGGCATCATGGCCGGATTAGGGCTGACCTTGCTGCTTGTACCCCTTTGCGCATGGAAATTGTGGCCTGCGGGCGAAGGTGAGCTCTTATCCGATAGCACCCGCAAAGCGCGCAATATGCTCATCGGCGCGATGGGAGTTGGTCTCGTCCTCGGCATCTATTTCGCCATCGCTACCGGGCCGGGTGAACTCAGGCTCTTTTCGAATGACCCGATAAATTCGCAAGTTGCAATTGTCGGGATCGCGGTCTGGGCGCTGCTTGTCCCTATCATCACCTGGAAGTGGTGGCGCACCGTCGATGAGCATGAAGCTGCGGCCTATTCAGACGGAGGTCTGATCGCCGCCCACCTCTATCTCATCCTTGTCCCCGCATGGTGGCTCGCCACCCGAGCCGGATGGCTGCCGGAGCAAGACCCGATGATCGTATTCTGCATCATCGGGGTGATCTGGTCTGCGACGTGGCTCTACCGGCGATTTGTCTGAACACCGAACTTCAATTGAATTCTTCCATCCTATCCTTCACTTATACACTCGCTTCCTGAAAGGATCGCACCAATGAAATTACGCACCCTGATTGCCACCACAGCCGCATCGCTCGCGCTGCTTGCTTCCACTCCTGCTCTGGCAGAGGCGCATGATGATCTCGAAGAAGAGCTTGCGCAGCTGCCCAGCGGTCCTGAAGGCCCCGCCCTCTGGAAAGTCTCCGACGAGGACACCACGATCTATCTGTTCGGCACCGTCCACGCGCTCGACCCCAGCGTCGTGTGGTACGATGCGGAAATCGACGCGGCGTTGTCATCAGCCGATACGATCGTGACCGAGCTGCGCATGGACCCCGATAGCGAAGCGGCCATGCAACAGCTTGCGCTCGAGAACGGCGTTTTCACCGATGGCACGACTTTGCGCTCGCTCCTCGATGAGGAACAGACCGCTGCCTATGAGGCTGGCCTTGCGAGCCTCGGCATTCCGGCACCGGCTTTTGACCGGTTGGAGCCGTGGATGGCGGGACTAACGCTCACCATGTTCCCGCTTCTCCAACAGGGCTACGATCTGGAAGCTGGCGTGGACAAGGTGATCCTGCGCAAGGCGGGCGATGCCACACAAGACGCGCTCGAAACGGCCGAATTCCAGCTCGGCATCTTTGATAGCCTGCCGCAGGACCAACAGGTCGAGTTCCTGATGGCCGCGGTCGAAGGCATGGGCGAGGTCAAGGACACGCTCGACGCGATGGTCGCGGAATGGGTCGCCGGTGATGCCGACGGTCTGGCCGCAATCATGAACGAGGATCTCGACGACGAGGCGATGGCCGAGGCGTTGCTCTACAACCGCAACGCCAATTGGGCTGCATGGATCGACGAGCGGCTGGAAAGCACTCCGGGCACGGTTTTCATCGCAGTTGGCGCAGGCCATCTCGCCGGTGAGCGCAGCGTGCAGGATTACCTTGCCGAGCGCGATATCGAGACCACGCGCGTCCAGTAAGGCGCTGACAGTGACACGCATTCTTCGCCGCTTCTTCGCTTTCCCGCTGCTTCTGGCTCTCGCCGGATGCGGCGGGAGTGGCGGGGGCGGTGAGAGTGCCAGCGAAGAACCGCCCTCCCCGCTGCTATACGAAATAACCGATGCGCAAGGGGGCGTCGAAGGGTGGATACTCGGCACCATCCATGCGCTTCCCGATGACACGCAGTGGCGAAATCCCGCGATTGATCGGGTCGTGCGCGAGGCCGATATCCTGCTGGTCGAAGTGCCCGGCCTCGACAATCGCGCAGCGATAGCGGCGACCTTTGCAGAGCTTGCGACCACTCCCGATCTTGGTCCGCTTCCGCCCCGAGTTGATCCGGCGCTGCATTCCGACCTGAGAGAGATGATTGCGCTTTCGGAGGCTACTCCCGAACGCTTTAACGACACCGAGACATGGGCTGCAGCGATCCTGCTCGCGCAGGTTGGAGCCGTTGGGGAACCAGATAACGGGGTGGACCGGGCGCTCATCCGCGAGTTTGACGGACGCCCTGTGCGCGGGTTCGAGACACCGGGCGAGCAATTGGGCATATTCGACCAGCTTGCCGAGGAGGATCAGCGCGATCTGCTCGAGGGAACCGTGCGTGAATGGACTGGATCGCGCGACAATCCCGGATGGCTCACGCAGGCATGGCTACGCGGTGATCTGGCGGTGATCGAAGCCGCGACAAGCGAAGGGATCATGGCCGATCCGGAACTTCGCGCTGCACTGCTGGTGGACCGCAATCGGCGCTGGATGCCGGTGCTGCTGGAGAACTTGCGCGCTGGTGCCAAGCCGCTTGTGGCGGTCGGAACCGCGCACATAGTCGGCCCCGACGGGCTTCCGGCGATGCTGGAGGCTGAAGGATACACAGTCCGCCGCGTCGAATAGCGGCAACGACACTCCTCAATAGAGGTTGCGTTTTCCCCGCCACCCGTTATGTGCGCGCCCTTCGGCGTTCTGGTCATCCCTGGAGGCGGCGCGCCGGATATGAACATTTCAAATATGCATTCGAAAGGCATTATCTATGAGCGACGCTCTTACACTGCCGGCTGAAGCGCGCGAACGGGCAGGCAAGGGAGCCTCCCGTGCACTTCGCCGCGAAGGTCGGATTCCCGCAGTCATCTATGGCGGCAAGGAAGAACCCGTAACGATCCATGTTGAGGAAAAGGAACTGGTCCGTCAGCTGATGACCGGCCACTTCATGAACTCGATTGTGAAGATCGATCTTGGCGGTGAAACCATCCGCACCCTGCCAAAGGACGTCGCTCTGCACCCGGTCACCGATCGCCCGACCCACGCGGATTTCTTCCGCCTGGCACGCGATTCGAAGATCGAGGTTTCGATCCCGGTTGTCTTCACCAATGAAGAAGCTTCGCCTGGCCTCAAGAAGGGCGGCGTTCTCAACGTGGTCCGTCACGATCTTGAACTGGTTTGTGAAGCCGACAAGATCCCAAGCGAGATCGAAATCGATGTCACCGGCAAGGAAGTCGGCGACTCGATCCACATCAGCGAAGTCAACCTGCCCGAAGGCAGCGTGAGCGCGATCACCGATCGCGACTTCACCATCGCCACGCTGGTCGCTCCGTCCGCGCTCAAGAAGAGCGAAGAGGAAGAGACCGAAGGCGAAGAGATCGCAGCTGATGAAGTCGAAGCCACCGCTCAGAAGAGCGATGAAGACGGCGAAGAAAGCGGCGAAGGCTAAACCTAGCCTAGCTCTCAATTCGAGAAATCACCAAAACACCGGGCTGGGAAACCAGTCCGGTGTTTTGTTTTATGGGTAGCGCGCTTACATGGCCTCCATGCAAATCTGGACAGGCCTTGGAAATCCCGGACCGCAATATGCGATGCAGCGGCACAATGTCGGCTTTATGGCGCTGGACGTCATTGCCGACATGTATAATTTTGGTCCCATCCAGAAGAAGTTCTCCGGCTGGGTGCAGGAAGGGCGCATCGGCGGCGAGAAAGTCCTGCTGCTCAAACCCGCGACCTATATGAATGAAAGCGGGCGCAGCGTCGGTGAGGCGATGCGGTTCTACAAGCTCGATCTCGACGCGCTGACGGTCTTTCATGACGAGCTCGACCTCGCCCCCTTCAAGGTGAAGGTAAAGCAAGGCGGCGGCACGGCTGGCCACAATGGATTGCGCTCAATCGACAAGCATCTCGGCCCCGACCCTTCGACAGGGCTCAGGGGAGCTTTCCGCCGCGTGCGCATTGGCATCGGCCACCCCGGCCACAAGGACCGCGTGAGCGGTTATGTGCTCGGCAATTATGCAAAGTCCGAACAAGACGCGCTGGTCGCCATGCTCGGAGCGATCAGCGCCGAGGCCGAATGGCTCGCCAAAGGTGATGACCCGCGCTTTATGAGCGACGTTGCGCTGCGAATGCAGGACTAATCCCATGCAACGCTTGATGGTGATCGGGCCTTGCGGGGCGGGAAAGAGCACGGCCTCTCACCGCATCCATTATCTGCTCGGATTGCCGCTGCACCATCTCGACAAATTGCACTGGCGCGCGGGCTGGATCGAAGGGAGCAAGGAAGAGCTGCACGCCGACCTCGCCCCGATCCTTGCCAGCGATAGTTGGATTATCGACGGCAATTACGGCAGTACGATGGAGCCGCGCATCGCCCGCGCGGACACGATCGTCTATCTCGACTTTCCCATTCGCCTCTGCCTCTGGCGCGCATTCAAGCGGGTCTGGCAATTTCGCGGGCGCAGCCGCCCCGACATGGCGGATGGGTGCCCGGAGCGTTTCAATCTGGAGTTCTTCCTCTATATTGCGGCGTGGAACCACAGGGCCCGACCGCGCACCGAAAAGCTGCTATCGGGATCGCACGACAAGATCATCCGTCTGAAGAACCCCCGCGAGCTGGAAGACTGGCTCGCCCGATTGGAGGCTAACAATGCCCGCACTTGATCGCCGCTCCCTACTCGCCGGAGCCGCCGCTACCGGAGCGCTCGCGGTCACCGCTACGCTCGCTGCCGAAGATGTGCTGCCTGTTGTAGCGGACCTGTCTGGCAAGAGCGTGCTCATCACCGGCTGCTCGACCGGCTTCGGACGTCTCGCAGCGGAGCATTTCGCACGTCACGGCGCGACAGTCTTTGCCACAATGCGCAATCTTCCCCGCACCGAAGCCACTGAACTGGCAGAGCTTGCGCAGGCCGACGGTCTCGACATTCACATCATCGAAATCGACGTCCTGTCCGACGAGCAAGTCGCCGCTGGTGTCGCCGAGGCCGAGCGGATCAATGGCGGCGCGCTTGATGTGCTGATCAACAATGCCGGTATCTCGTATGGCGGCCCGGTTGAAATTCAGGATCTCGAGGCGACCAAGCACACATTCGACACCAATGTCTTTGGCCCGCAGCGTATGATCCGCGCCGCCCTGCCCGCGATGCGCGCGGCGAAGAGCGGGCTGATTATCAACGTCTCCTCGCAGCTTGGCCGGGTGATCGCGCCTTCCTATGGCATGTATTCGCCGACCAAATTTGCGCTCGAAGCGCTGAGTGAAGGCCTCGCCTATGAGCTGGTCCCGCACGGGATCGATGTGACCGTGATCGAACCGGGCGGCTATCCGACGATGATCTGGTCCAATGCCAACACCAACAGCCTCGCGCTGCTCGAACGTTCTGACGGCACGCACACCGATGGCTACCCCGCTCTTATCTCAGGGCTTGGCCAGCGCACCGGAGGCGGCTCGACCGATCCAATGGACGTGCCCCGCGCTATGGCAGCGGTGATCGCGATGCCAGCTGGCACCCGCCCGCTGCGCCGCCCGGTTCATCCTGGGGGCAAGCCGCAGGTCGCGATCAACACTCTTACCGCGCAGGTGCAGGTTGAATGGCTCGGCAATTCGCCCTTCGGCCCATGGATCAAAGCGGTTCATAACGCTTAGCCTGAGGGGCAAAGATGCGGCTCAATCAGGTCACGGTCGGCTGCACGGATTATGCGGCTTCGGTGCAATTCTATACGGCGCTGGGTTTGACGCAGATTGTCGACGCCCCGCCCCGCTATGCGCGGTTTGAAACTCCGAGCGGAGAGACATTTTCGCTCCACCGGGTCGAAGCGGTTAGCGCACCCACGACAGTGGTCTATTTCGAGGTCGAGACGCTGGACGAAACGGTCGAGGCGCTCAAAGCCGCTGGCCTGTCTTTCTCTTCCGATGTCAGCGATCAGAGCTGGGGCTGGAGAGAGGCACGGCTGCACGATCCGGCAGGCAATGAAATCTGCCTTTTCCGAGGCGGCACCAACCGCCGCTTTCCCCCTTGGCGGATGGACGGGCGCAAGGATTAGGGTTTCGGCACTCACCTTCTCGCGACCAAAAAAATCGGGCGTGCGATAGCAGCAGCGATCCTGTGCCAGATTGCAACAGTCGCTTCGGCCCAATTGATCAACTGGGCTTCGCTGCGAAACTGCGCGAATGGACAGATCGAGCATCAAAGTCGCAGTAACGGCTGCAATTTTTTCCGCATGCCTCGTTAGCTACTCGGTCAGCGCGCAAGACGCACCGCCAGCTTCGACCAGCGGGTCAGATGGCGGCGGAATGGTGTCGAGCAGCACCAGTAGCACTGGCAGTTCGGGCAATTTTGGCGTCGGCGGCACCACGACAACCTCGGGCTTCTGCACTCCAGGAGGGATCGGCTGCGGACCAGATGGCCGCATAATCGGATACGACGCGGATGACGGTGCGCCCGTGCCTGAACCGACTGGCGCAGCTTTCCTGATGCTCGGCGTGGGGATAATCGCAGGCCGTTCGATCCAGCGGCGCTTCAACAAAAGCAAACAATCGGCATAGGCCAAGATTGCCATTGTCGATCACCACAGCTAAACGCGCCGCTTCCAGATCAAGCATTAGCGTTTAGAGAAAAATCATGGGTTTCCGTTGCGGGATCGTGGGCCTGCCCAATGTCGGCAAGTCCACCCTTTTCAATGCTCTTACCGAGACGCAAGCCGCACAGGCTGCGAATTATCCGTTCTGCACGATCGAGCCCAATGTCGGGCAGGTCGCAGTGCCGGATGAGCGGCTTGAGAAAATCGCCGCCATTGCCAAGAGCGCGAAGGTCGTCGCCACCCAGCTCGCCTTTGTCGATATTGCGGGTCTGGTGAAAGGCGCGAGCCAGGGCGAAGGTCTGGGCAACCAGTTCCTCGGCAATATCCGCGAAGTCGATGCGATTGTGCACGTCCTGCGCTGCTTTGAAGATGACGATATCCAGCACGTCGCCAACAAGGTCGATCCGATTGCCGACGCCGAAGTGGTCGAAACCGAGCTGATGCTATCCGACCTCGAAAGCCTCGAAAAGCGCGTTCCGGCCGCAGCCAAGCGCGCGACCGGCGGTGACAAGGAAGCGAAGATCCTCGCCAGCGTTCTCGGACAGGCGCTCGAACTGCTGAAAGACGGCAAGCCCGCTCGGCTGACCGAACCCAAGGATGACGAGGAAGCGCGCCTGTTCGCGCAGGCGCAGCTGCTGACCGCAAAGCCGATCCTCTATGTCTGCAACGTCGCCGAAGACGAAGCCGCAACCGGCAACGCCATGACCAAAGCCGTCTTCGCCAAGGCCGAAGCCGAAGGCGCGCAGGCCGTCGTCGTATCCGCCGCTATCGAGGCTGAACTGATCTCGATGCCGATGGAAGACCGCGCCGAGTATCTCGCAGAGCTGGGTCTTGAAGAAAGCGGCCTCGCCCGCGTGATCCGCGCCGGATACACATTGCTGGGCCTCAACACCTTCTTCACCGCCGGCCCCAAGGAATCGCGCGCATGGACCTTCCCCGCAGGCGCGAAAGCTCCGCAAGCGGCGGGCGAAATCCACACCGATTTCGAAAAAGGCTTCATCCGCGCCGAAACCATCGCTTACGACGACTACATCGCGCTGAACGGAGAAGCGGGCGCGAAGGAAGCGGGCAAGATGCGCCAGGAAGGCAAGGATTACGACGTGCAGGACGGCGATGTGATGCTGTTCAAGTTCAACGTCTGACCTTACGTCTGTTTGCGTAGCGTCGCGCTATCTCAACCTTGGTGATGTTCGGCCCATTGTGGCTGAATGAGCAAATATGATTTTGTAGTGCTGGGCGCTGGCCCCGCAGGTAGGCGCGCAGCGATCCAAGCGGCAAAGCTTGGGCGCAGCGTGTTGGTGGTCGATGATCGCAGCAAGGTGGGCGGTGTTTCCGTCCACACCGGCACGATCCCCTCCAAAACCCTGCGCGAGACAGCGCTCAACCTGTCAGGCTGGCGCGAGCGGGCGTTTTACGGTCAGGGATACCGCACCAAGGACAAGATTGAGTCGAGCGACCTCAATCAGAGGATCGCCAAGACCTTCGATTACGAGGTTTCGGTGCTCGAACATCAGTTTGCGCGCAACGGCGTGCAGACCGCCAATGGCAGAGGCTGCTTTGTCGGTCCCAACCAGATCGCTATCGAGAGCATTTGCGGCGATGCGCGAATGACCGAAGTGGTCGAGGCCAAGAAAGTGCTGATCTCGGTCGGCACCGCGCCTTTCAGGCCTGACCATATTCCGTTCAACACCACCAATGTCCTCGATAGCGACACTTTCATCCTGCAGCCGCGCATGCCGCGCAGCCTGACGGTGGTGGGCGCGGGCGTGATCGGGCTAGAATATGCGACGATTTTCAGCGCGCTCGACATTCCTGTGACGCTGATCGAACCGCGCGAGCGCTTGCTCGAGTTCATGGACGGGGAGATCGTTGAGCACCTGATCCATTCGATGCGCGAGCGGGGGATCACATTGCGGCTTGGCTGCACCCTCACCCATGTCCACTTCAGCGAAAGCGGCAATCCCATCTGCCAGCTGGGCGACGGGCGGCTGATCGGCTCCGAAATGGTGCTCTTTGCCGCGGGCCGCAAAGGCGCGATTGGCGGGCTTGGGTTGGAGAAAGTGGGGATTGAGGCTGATGAGCGCGGGCGGCTCGAAGTCAACCGCACGACCTTCCAGACCGCCAACCCCGATATCTATGCCGCCGGCGATGTGATCGGCTTTCCCAGCCTTGCCTCAACCTCGATGGAACAAGGCCGCGCGGTCGCTTGCCACGCCTTTGGCAATGCGATCGAGACCGACGATCAAAAGCCGCCTTACGGCGTCTATGCCGTGCCCGAATTGTCCTCTGTTGGCCTGACCGAGGAAGATGCGCGCAAGGCGGGCATATCCTACGAATGCGGCATTGCGCGCTTTCGCGAGACGTCACGCGGGCACATTATGGGTTTGGAATCGGGCATCCTGAAGCTCATCTGCGACCGCGCCACGCGCAAGCTGATCGGCGTCCACGTCATCGGCGAAGGCGCGAGCGAGCTTGTCCATATCGGCCAAGCGGTCATCAATCTGGGCGGAACGATCGACTACTTCGTCGAGAACAGTTTCAACTATCCCACCCTTGCCGAGGGCTACAAAGTCGCCGCACTGGACCTGTGGAACCGCCTACAGGTCACGCCGGTCGAGGAGGAAGAGCGAGCCAGCACACGCGCGGCTGCCTAGCCCTACTCCCAAAGCTCCATCCCGCTCGCCGAAATCGCTTCGGCGTCGTGCGAGACGATCACGTTGATGTTCGGTTCCGCGTCGAACTCCATCAAGAGCAGCCGGATTTGCTCCAGCCGCGCCTCGTATTCAGGGACCATCAGGTAGCTGTAGAAGAACCCCTTGGGGTGGTTTTCAACCAGATTTTCGCGGGTATTGGCTATGTCGCCTGACAGAAGCCAGAGCGTGTCGCCTACCGGCACTGCAAACATCGTGCTGCCCGGCGTGTGGCCGCCCATCGGATAGATACCGATGCCCGGGAAGTCTGGCGATGCACGCTCACCTTCGGCCAATCGCACCTGCTGCGCGCAGCTATTGGCCTCCAGCATGTCGGCTTGTTCGCTTGTGTGCAGATTGTGCTCAGTGGCCTGATCACTTGTTTGCAGGATGGTTACGGGGCGATCGATCTCGCCGCAAATCGCCTCGATCCCCTGCACATGATCGACGTGCAAATGGGTAAAGCCTATCCCTTCGACGCGGGCAATGTCATCTCCCATCAGGTCCGGAACCGTGCCGTAAAATGTGGCCGGATCTGCGCCCAAGAGCGTTTCAAACAACTCGCCAAACTCAATAGCGTTCGCGCGGTCCATTCCGGTGTCGATGAGCAGTATTTTGCCATCCTCCCACTCGATCACGAAGGTGGAATGGCCCAGCGTGCGCGCATCGGATTCCTGATCCGAGGTGACGAAATAGCTGATCCGGGTCGGGCGGTCCGCCGCACTCATCAAGCTTGTGATTTCCGCCTTGGTCGGAAGCTCAGGTTCGATGGACCGGATCTGGAAATGCGCAGGAAGCAGCATGACAGCCAGGAGCGCACAGAAGAGCAACGCAATGAGGGCCAGCGCCCATCCAATTCTCTTCAGCCATTTCACCATCACAAATTCCTCAATGTCGCCCGAACAATTTCTCGACGTCTTCCATGCTCAGCTTCACCCAAGTCGGGCGGCCGTGATTGCACTGGCCGGACCTTGGGGTGGCCTCCATTTCGCGCAAAAGAGCGTTCATCTCGGCCACGCTAAGCACCCGCCCTGCGCGCACCGAACCGTGGCAGGCCATTGTTGCGAGCACATATTCGAGCCGCTCGGCGAGAAGCAGCGAGCCGCTGTCTTCCTGCTTGCCGTGCTTGGCGATGTCGTCGGCGAGATCGCGCAGCAGCTTGGCTGAATCCGCCTTCGCAATGGCAGAGGGAACCGCGCGCACCAGCATCGCCGACGGTCCGAACCGCTCTACGCTGAGGCCATAACGCGCAAGACCCTCGGCTGCGTCTTCGAGCCGGTCGCAATCCGCCTCGTCCATCTCGACCACATCGGGGACGAGCAAGGCTTGCGAGCGCTGCGTAGCCTCGGCAGCTCCGGCGCTTTTGAGGCGTTCGAGTACAAGCCGCTCATGCGCTGCGTGTTGATCGACCAGCACCAACCCGTCAGCGCTTTCAGCAACGATGTAGGTATTGGCGACCTGTCCGCGCGCAATGCCGAGCGGGAATTGCGCGGCGTCCTCGGGGAGCGGAGCGGCTTCTTCAGCGCGGCCTTGCGGCAGAGCATCGCTTGTAGGCAAAGGCTGGCGCGGTGCCCAATCACTGCGCGGTTCAGCGACGTGCTGCTGCGGCGCGCTCCAGTCGTGCCCTTCAAAGATCGAGCGCAAAGCTGCGGGTTGCTCCGGTTCTGCCTGCCATCGCTCCATCGCCGCGCGGTCCGGCCCCTGAGCACTGCGCCGGTCGCCGGACGCAAGCGCCTGACGCAAACCGGAGACGATAAAGCCGCGCACGCCGGTCGCATCGCGGAATCGGACCTCAGTCTTGGCCGGATGGACGTTCACATCGACATCCTGCGGCGGCACGTGGAGGAACAGCGCAAGCACAGCATGGCGATCGCGCGCAAGCATGTCAGAGTAAGCCCCGCGCACCGCTCCGGTCAGCAGCTTGTCCTTTACCGGACGGCCATTGACGAAGAGGTACTGGTGATCGGCAACCCCGCGATTGTAGGTCGGCAGACCCGCAATTCCGGTGAGCCGCATCGCTCCATGTGGCGTCTCGCGCTCCAGCTCGATGGCCACCGCATTGTCTTTGAGTTCGCGCGCGATGATCTGGGCGACGCGGGTGGAAAGCGCCTCGTCGCTTTGCGTGGACAAAGCCTTGCGCGACTTGCCCTCTGCGCCGTTCTCCAAAGTGAAGGCAATGTCAGGCCGCGCCATGGCCAGGCGGCGGGTGACATCAAGGCAGGCAATGTATTCGCTGCGGGCCGTGCGCAGGAATTTGCGGCGTGCAGGAACCTTGGCAAAGATCTGCTCGACCCGAACGCGCGTGCCCACGGGCAAAGCCGCCGGTCCATCCTCTACCAGCTTGCCATGATTCACGATGCGCCGCCAGCCATCAGCGGCGCCTTGAGGGCGGCTTTCCAACGTCAACCGCGCGACACTGGCAATCGAGGGCAAGGCCTCTCCGCGAAAGCCGAGCGTGGCCACCATCTCGATCGCCTCATCCGGCAGTTTGGAAGTCGCGTGGCGTTCCAGCGCCAGCTCCATATCCGCAGGCGACATCCCGCAGCCATCATCGGTGACTTCAAGCCGCGTCAGCCCGCCATCGGTCAGCGCCACAGCGATTCGCCGAGCGCCGGCATCAATCGCGTTTTCGACCAGTTCCTTGAGCGCAGCGGCGGGCCGTTCGACCACTTCACCGGCGGCAATCCGGTTCACAAGTGCATTGGGGAGGCGGCGAATTTGGGGCATTTGTCGCAAGCTAGACGTCACACGCCGCAAATTCGAGTGCTACGGGGGAAAATACCTAATCCCATCAACGAAAATTTTAGCAATTTTGCCAAGGTTTCGCTAGGCGCAACAGATCACGTCATTTTCAGATTGCGCATCGGGTCTTCGCAGGCCATCCGCGCAACATATCGGCACTACGGAAAAACAAAAAAATGAGCTTTTTTGCCAATCTCTTCAAATTCGGTTCGCAGAACATGGCCATCGATCTCGGGACAGCCAACACGCTGGTTTATGTCCAGGATCAGGGCATCGTCCTCGATGAGCCTTCGGTGGTCGCAATCGAGACGATCAACGGGATCAAACGGGTCAAGGCCGTGGGCGATGACGCGAAGATGATGATGGGCAAGACTCCCGATTCCATCGAAGCGATCCGCCCCCTTCGCGACGGCGTGATCGCCGACATCGAAATCGCCGAGGAGATGATCAAGCACTTCATCCGCAAGGTCCATGGAAAGCGCAACCTGTTCCGCTATCCCGAGATTGTGATCTGCGTTCCCTCAGGTTCGACCTCGGTCGAGAAGCGCGCGATCCGCGACGCGGCGTCGAATGCGGGCGCATCGGAAGTGTATCTGATCCTTGAACCCATGGCCGCAGCAATCGGCGCAGACATGCCGGTGACTGAGCCGGTTGGTTCGATGGTGGTCGATATTGGCGGCGGCACGACCGAAGTCGCTGTGCTTTCACTGCGCGGGCTTGCCTACACCACCAGCGTTCGCACTGGCGGCGACAAGATGGACGAAGCCATCGTCTCTTACGTCCGCCGGCACCACAACCTGCTGATCGGCGATGCGACGGCTGAGCGGATCAAGAAGGATTACGGCATTGCAATGGTTCCCGAAGACGGCGTCGGCGAAACCATCACGCTGAAGGGCCGCGATCTTGTGAACGGCGTGCCCAAGGAAATCACGATCAACCAGGCGCATATTGCAGAGGCTTTGTCCGAGCCTATCGGTGCGATTGTCGAAGGCGTGCGCATTGCGCTGGAAAACACCGCGCCGGAACTGGCCGCTGACATTGTCGATCAGGGCATCGTGCTCACCGGCGGCGGCGCGTTGATCCGCCGTCTGGACGAGCATTTGCGCGAGGAAACCGGCCTGCCTGTCTCCATCGCCGAAGACCCGCTCACCTGCGTCGCCATCGGCACAGGCCGGGCTATGGAAGATCCGATCTATCGCGGCGTCTTGATGACCGCGTAACACCAATCCACGCGGGAACGGACGCGGGAGATGAAACAAGGGAAGTAAGAGGCCATGGCGCCGCCATCATCGCGTCGATCAGGCTTTTCGAGAAAGCAGCAATATTCGGTCTTTACCGGATATTTGCTGGCGACCCTTGGCGCGCTGCTGGGCCTTGCCTTGCTGGCATTATCTCTGTGGCAACCGGGCGCGCTCCAGCCCTTGCGCAGCGGTGCGAGTGAAGTTGTGGCTCCTGCTGGTGAAGCCACCGCTACCGTGCGCGCAGGCCGCAATAATGCGGCGGATTCGATCGCGGGTTACTGGAATGCCGCAAGCCAAAACGCTGCTTTGCGCCGCGAGGTAGAAGTCGCCCGCATCCGTCTCGCAGAAGCCGAAGCCGTCGAAGCCGAAAACCGGCGTTTGAAAGCGCTGCTCGGGCTCAGCACCGAAGAAGCCGCTCCTATCGCCACCACACGGCTCGTCGGCTCCAGCTCGTCGAGCGCGCGGCGCTTTGCCTATATCGGGGTCGGCGCTTCGGAAGGCGTCGAGATCGGGATGCCGGTCCATTCGGAGCGCGGCGTGATCGGGCGCGTGCTCGAAACCGCGCGCAGCTCCTCGCGCATTCTGCTGCTGACTGACACTGAGAGCGTGCTGCCGGTGCGCCGCGCTTCGGACCAGACCGTCGCCTTTGCCGAAGGGCGCGGAGACGGCCTGCTGCGCATCCGGCTTATCAACCTCGGGCTGAACCCGCTTGAAGTCGGCGACGTCTTCGTCACCAGCGGGGCAGGCGGATATTACCGCCCCGGCGTCGCGGTCGCGGTGCTGAGCGAGCTGACCCCTGATGGCGGGATCGCGCAGCTGATCGCGGAGCCATCCGCCACAAACTATGTCAATGTCGAGCCGATTTACGAACCGCTTGCTGTCGATGCCAGCGAAGTGCGCGCACGAGATGAATTGACCGATGCGGAGCTGGAGGATTGATCGACCGGCTCGATCCACCCGTCCGTCACCGCGCCTATGGATCTGGCGGGATCAACCGCGTTGAATCCCCGCTGCGCGCGAACAGCGTCCCCTACATCTCGATTGCACTTGGATCGCTTCTGCCGTTCCTGCTGATCGCCGATGTGATGCCGCTCGCGCCGCCGCTCGGCTTTATCCTGTTCCTTGGGTGGAGGTTGATGCGGCCCGGTCTCATGCCGCTTTGGGTTGGAGTGCCGCTTGGCGCGTTGGATGATCTGTTCAGCGGTCAGCCTTTTGGCAGCGGAATTCTGCTATATTCGCTCACCATGATTGCACTGGAAATCGTCGAAACGCGCTTTCCGTGGCGCGGGTTTTGGCAGGACTGGTTCACCGCCGGTCTTGGCATCTTGCTCTATATCATCGCTGCCATGACCATCTCAGGCGCGACTTTGAGCGCGCATCTCTTCATCGCGGCGATCCCGCAAATCCTGCTGGCGATCCTGCTGTACCCGCTGATCGCGCGGGTGATTGCGTGGCTCGACCGTTTCCGCCTTTCGCGCACGCGGAGGATCGGGTGAAGAGATCGTTCAAGCAGCGCAGCGGCGCGCAGAAACGCAGCGTCCCGATCAACGCTTCGATGCTGAAGCACACATTCGACCGGCGGGCGATGGTCATCGGCGGCATTCAGGGCGGTATCGGTGTGCTGCTGGCGGTGCGGATGGGCTATCTCGCGATTGCCGAGAATGAGAAATACCGGCTCGAATCCGAAAGCAACCGTGTCAATCTGACGCTGATCCCGCCGCGCCGCGGGTGGATACTCGACCGTAACGGCGCGCCGCTCGCCTCCAATCGCGCCGATTTCCGCGTCGATGTGATCCCCGAACGGCTGAACGATCCCGATGCGACAATCGACAGACTTGGCCAGCTTCTCGAGCTTGGTGAAGCGCGGATCGCCGACCTCAAGGCCAAGATCGAGGCGAGCAGCGGCTATCAACCGGTCGAGGTCGCAAGCGGGCTGGAATACGAACAATTCGCCGCGCTCAGCGTCCGCCTGCCCGATATGCAGGGCGTGATCCCGCAGCGCGGCTTCTCGCGCTTCTACCCCACCGCATCCTCGGTCGGCCATCTGATCGGCTATGTCGGCCCCGCCAATGCCGAGGAATATGACGAGGAAGAGCGCAACCCGCTGCTGATCACGCCGGGCTATAAAATCGGCAAGGACGGGCTGGAGCGTCAGTTCGAACAGGATCTGCGCGGCGTTCCGGGAGCGCGGCGGGTCGAAGTGACCGCAGGGGGACGGATCGTGCGCGATCTCGAAACGCGCGACGACATTCAGGGCGATCCGGTGCAGCTCACCATCGACGGGCCGCTGCAGGATTACGCCGCACGCCGCATCGGGCTTGAGAGCGGATCGGTGGTGGTGATGGACTGCCGGACGGGCGATCTGCTCTGCATGGCAAGCATGCCCAGCTTTGACCCGAACAGTTTCTCCGACGGGATTGGCAGCGTCGAATATGCGATGCTGCGCGAGGATCAGCGCGTGCCTTTGCGCAACAAGGTTTTGAAAGGCCTCTACCCGCCCGGCTCCACGGTCAAGCCGATGCATTGCATGGCATTTCTCAAGGCCGGAATTGACCCCAGCGAGACGATTGTGTGCGGCGGCGGCCGGCGGATCGGCAACCGCTTCTTCAATTGTCACAGCAATCACGGCGTCGTGAATATGGACCGCGCGATTGCTCAGAGCTGCGACAGCTATTTCTACCACTTCGCCCAGCAAATCGGGTTCGACGCAGTGGCGGAAATGGCCAAGGATCTGGGCATGGGGCAGGAATTCCCACTTCCCGTGACCAGCCAGTTCTACGGCACCGTCCCGACGCCGGAATGGAAGTTCAACAAGTTCGGGCGCGAATGGGCGGCCTATGACACGGTTAACGCCTCGATCGGTCAGGGCTATTACCTCGCAAGCCCGCTGCAATTGGCGGTGATGACTGCGCGGCTTGCGACCGGCAAGCGGCTCAATCCGCGCCTTGTGCTCGACGGCGCGGATGTTGATCCTGCCGATTACAATTTCAGGCCGGAAGATATTGCCCATGTGCGCCAGGCGATGAGCAATGTTGTGAACGGCGCGGGCACTGCGCGGCGCGCACAGCTGCCAATCCCTGACGTTCAGATCGCAGGCAAGACCGGCACCGCGCAAGTTGTCTCGCTGAGCATTTCAGACGGGCGCAGCGGCCCGTGGAAGTACCGCGATCACGGCCTTTTCACCTTCTTCGCGCCCACCGAAAACCCGCGCTATGCTGGCGCGGTGGTGATCGAACATGGCGGCGGGTCGGGTTCTGCCTATCCCATTGCGCGCGACGTGATGACCTTCATGTTCGACCCGCAAAAGGGCCTGGAGGCTTTGAGCGCTCTCGAGCGGCAATGGGGCGGCACCGCGCAGGAACGGCTTGAGCAACGCTACGCCGCCTATGCCGCCGAGCGCGGCGCAACCGTCGTCGCCCCTCCCCGCCGTGATGAGGATATTTTCGACCGGGTGGAAGCAGAAGCACGCGTCGCAGCCCAGCAATCCGAGCAGATCGCCGATGAGTTCGTCGCGCCGCGCGAGGACCAGAATGCGGTTGGCACCCCTCCCCCTGATGCGCTCACACCCGCCCCCACTGCGGAGCCGACAGAATGAGTGCGCGCGGAGGCATAATTCCAGAACCGATTGCGCGTCAGCCGTGGGAGATGTTGATCCCGCTCTTCATGCTGGTCGCTTTCGGCGCAGCGGTGCTGTTCTCGGCAGCGGGCGGTTCGATGGACCCGTTCGCATCCTCTCACCTCATCCGTTTCAGCGTCTTTCTGGTGATGGCGGCGGTGATCGCCTCATTCCCGCGCGAGCTCGTCCGGTTCATGACCTATCCCGCCTATATCGCGGTGCTGCTGATGCTGGTCGGAGTGGAGGCAATGGGCGCACTGCGAGGTGGAAGCCAGCGCTGGCTGGATCTTGGTTTCATGGTGCTGCAGCCATCGGAGCTAATGAAGCCGGTGATCGTGGTCACGCTCGCGCAGTTCTATTCAACTCTGCCGGTCGGCCTGATCTCCAGCTGGCGGGCAATTGTGCTGCCCGGCGCAATGATTGCGGTTCCGATGGCGTTGGTCCTCTTGCAGCCAGATCTCGGAACCTCGTTGGCGATTGCGTTTGGCGGAGCGGTCGTGATGCTGCTCGCGGGCCTTCCGCTGCGCTGGTTCATTGCGGGGGGGACGGCAGCGGTTGCGGCGGCTCCGCTCATCTTCTTCTTCGGGCTTCAGGAATATCAGCAGCGCCGCGTGCTCACGATGTTCAACCCTGAAGAAGACGCGCTGGGTGCTGGCTATCACATCACCCAGTCCAAGATCGCAATCGGGTCAGGCGGATTGTTCGGCAAGGGTTTCAACAATGGCTCGCAAAGCCACCTGCAATATCTGCCAGAGCCGCATACCGACTTTGTCTTTGCCACCATGGCAGAGGAATGGGGGCTGGTCGGCGGATTGTTCGTGCTGGCAGTATTCAGCATCATTCTGCGCTGGGGCCTAAGGGTCGCGCGTGAAAGCCGGGACCGGTTTGCCAGCCTGCTTGCCGCCGGGATGGTGGCGACGATATTCTTCTACATCGCGGTCAATCTGCTGATGGTGATGGGCATGGCGCCTGTGGTGGGCATCCCGCTGCCCTTTATGAGCCATGGCGGATCGTCGATGATGACCAACATGATCTGCATCGGCGCGCTGATGATGGTCAATCGCTGGAACCGCAATGCACCGCGCGGCGGCCTGTCGGGGTAGCGGGTTGTCGGGCTAGCGCGCGCTAGACCTTCACCAGTCCCAGCCTGAGCGCCTTCACAACCGCGCCCACCCGGTCAGTCACATCAAGCTTGGCATAGATGCGTTTGGAGTACGTCTTCACCGTATCAGGCGAGATATCGAGGATGGTCGCAATCGTGCTTTGCGACTTGCCGCGTGCTGCCCATGTGAGCACTTCAATCTCGCGTTCGGACAGAGCGGGCGTCGGTGTCGCTTGCTCCAGCAGCATGCAAATCCGCTGATGCCCTGCTTGCGCAACGCTGCGCACGGTCCCGATCTTATCTGCTGCGACCTCCCCCACCGGCTTTTCGAAGTCAAACCCGGCATAGGCATCGCGCCCACCCGGCCCGAACAGGGCTATGCCAAAGCCATGGATCAGGCCGTGCTCGTGCATCGCCTCGAAATAGGCTTCATTGGCTGCGCTGTTGGGAGCCGCTTGCTGCGCTTCTTGCCACGTCATCATCTTGCCGCTTGCCATAACGCGGCCAGGAATCGGGTCTGATGAGCGAAACCCTTCGCGATCATAACAGGCCAGCCATTCTTTGGTGAAGCCGTCCGCATAGACAGCCGTCGCAATAGAATTGGGCTCCCCGAAAAGTGGCGTCACATGATAGCTCATCCTGACAATGCCCTGCTCTGCGAAGATATCTCTCGCAAAGCCGAGCACGGCCCCGATGTCATTCAAGGCATCGATCTGATCGAAATACCGCTGCATGATACATCTTGATACCACACGTCCCCCAACTGGGCGACTTTCCGTTTACGTAAGGAACGGCAATATGGGGACAAGGCTCGAAGGAGCCTGGGCGTTCGGGTCGCATCCACCAGTTGCACTGGAGGAAACGTTGAGCGTTCAAGCCCTGGCGGCAGGTGTGCTCCCCCCAATTTGCGCCCTGCCGTCAGGCATTTGTCTGATCGCTCAATCGAGGTTTTGCCATGCTCCGCCTGCGGACTGCAATTTCACGCGTTTGTCGCAACTTAACCCTTTCTAGAGGGGCGGGAGTCGATGCTGCGCAACCCGTCACCATCCGGATGATTGAGGTGAGTGAGGCGCTCCACAATCGTCAGAAGGCAGGTCTGCAAACCAGCCTGCGTCAATTGCACACGATCTGCGATCTGAGCCAGGCCGAGGCCCTTAATGTTGCGGCGCAGCTGGAGAATGCCGGGACCGTCATGATCGAGCGCGATCTGAGCGATGCCTTCGAATCGCGGATCACGCTGAGCGAAGATGCGAGCAAGCGATTCGAATCCGCTCTGGCGCGCCCTGACGTACAAGCAGCAGGATAAAGGCTTTCATTCCCGAAGCGGCGCGTTATATGCGGCGACCCAAGCGGGAATCGCGTGATTCGGACCTCTGCTACAGACGCTCCCACTCACGCAGACCGAGATGGATCGGTACGGACGCATAGCTCAGTTGGTAGAGCAGCTGACTCTTAATCAGCGGGTCCTAGGTTCGAACCCTAGTGCGTCCACCATTTTTTCAATGAGTTATTGGCGATTGGTTCAGTCAGCGACCGTTCGTGGGTCCCAATGGGGTCACAGAATAGTGAGATAGTTACTTGTATGGCTGCTTTGCGCCCCAAATGAAAATGTTCATACTCTCGGACACCTCCCCCCAAAAATGGTGATTGAACGCACTACATCCAAAATGCCGACGAGCTAGACTCAAAGATGGTCATCGTCGGCAGAGGTCATTGCCAGGGAGCACAGTTGCGAACTGGCGCGCTTTCCATTGGCAGTTTGGGACAATTGTTCGCACGCTTCAGTCCCGGATTTCACCAACCACAGCCATATGGACCGGAGCTCCTAGGGTTGCAAAGAGTCGGACCTCCGCGACGAGCAGAATACGCCTGCCGACTCTGAGCGTCCGCAAGGTCAAACCGTGTAACTCGTCAGTCTCGTGCGGTACTTCGGGACGACCGCCAACGTACTCGAAAGCTTCTGGGCCTGCGTCCTCCAAAATGATGTCGCGTAAGAAAGGGACAAAATAATCCGGTCCGTAACGGGCAACCGCGAGAGCGTGTCCGATCTTCGCAATCATCCTAACGAAGGCGAACACGTCCATTCTGTTCGTCGTGAAGTTCTCGATGCCGTGCTTTGCAAGCTTCTCGAGGTCAAAGTTTAACGCTGTCGACCAAGGCGGTGGATTACCCACAGAAGCATAACCAGGCGGCCTCAAAACCCCTGGAAGATCAAAACGAGGTATCATCCACATCACAGGATAGTCATCGACCGGAACCATGACCTTATTGCCCTCGATGCGGTTCACATCGAACAAAGGCAGTTCGAGGGGCCGCTTCTTAGTCCGTGATCGAAGCTGAAGGTATTCCCTCACGGCTCGAAAGCCACCGCGCATTATCATTGCCTCATTGCGACCAGTGATTTGCTCGCAGCTCCTGCAACTAGCCTCAGGGAACACAAAGTTCCCGTTGATAGAGAGCGGCACGACATGCTCTTCGTGCAGCTTTCCTCCCTCCTTTGTGTACGTGGTAGCACCGCAATAGATGCACAAACCCGCTGGCGCACATCGAAATTCAGACTTTCTTGGGAATGGATCAAACGTGACCCAACTTTCAGTGTCGCGGTCCCAGCGTGTAATCCCCTCTGGCCCGAACCGATCATTCGGCGGTTCTGGCATCTCTCACTGCTCCCTCAACTCGTTCAACATATCCAAACGTGCAAACGCGCGGTCAACACGCGCAACGCGATCCGCATCGCGGAATGGCGGCACTTCCCAAGCCCTCAGTGTTCTCGGACGGGTCAATATGCAACGAACGAACGAGAGGTCGAGCTTGATTGTTGATGGTGCGGCGCCCGATCCATGCCGCGTCCGCACTTCACTTTCTGATTGCGCGACAATCTCCTCGCGGAAAAATGTTCGTTCTCTCTTTCTGAGCTTAGCCCACTTCAAAGCCGAGGCTAAAAATTCGCGTTCCGATGTGCTTGCTGAACTGAATAGTGCGGCCTGCGCCGCCTCCCACTGAAGGTCATTAATAAGCGCGACCTGCGCATCATCAAAAAGTTGAATAGTGCCGCGCGCGTTTGTCTCGACCTGGTAGGCGGCGCGGTCGAAACCAAACAGCGCAAGCTTTGGTCCAAGCGGCAAAAATAGCTGCAATCCGACATTGGCATAGCCTGTCACGCTTATGTCCTGGTCTTCATAGAGCCTGTTGTGGAGGACAACCGGCGTGTCCGAGGCAATGAAAGGCGTCGTACATGAGTTATCTATGAGCACAAATTCGAGATCGGCAAGCAAGGAGGCACCAATTGTCGCGTATTGCACGAGCTCGGAAACGGCGTTTGAACGTCTGATCTTAACCCTTGCAAGTGCGTCGATAACTTCTTGATTTCCCTCAAGCTCGGCCTTTGTCCGGAGCACCGATTTAGCGGCCTTTTCCGAAATCTCATTGTGCTGCTCAGCAGCGCCGAGAGTGCGAGAGTGCTGCATGCCAAGATAAAAGATCAGCCATTCATGCTCCTGACTCCCTGTGGTCGGCAGTTGGCGCTCGGCGATCGCACGAGCGAATATACGTGCGGCAGGTCCTTCGATTCTACCAAAGGCGCGCTCGGCGAGGCCATCCTTGCCATAGAAGTAGTCCCGGCACGCTTGACCGCGTATCGGAGCGTTGGGGATGAACTTTTCGCGTTCGATCGCAAAGACGCCGATTCTGTTGTCGCCAGCACGCGCGAATAGACGCATATACATTTGCGGCACGTAGTGATGGCTTTTGTTCTGAGGCATCGGCTTTTGTAGTATAGATGGTTGTTAAGGGTAAGTAATGACGATTTTTGCGCGTCGGCGGATACAAACAATGCTCGACCAGCTCGCCCCCACGCTCGACCCGCAGAAGGGTCGCGATCTCTTGCGCCGACTTAACGATACAAAGTATGTCGCGCAGGCACTTCCAGCAGAAATGGAACTGGCTCTTGTCTGGGCTACTGGACGTTTGGGTGGCCTTGAAATCGAGCCCGAATGGTGGGGTGATCAAAAGCGCCCCGATATCGTTACCGATAGGCTAGTGCCCGGACGCGAGGCAGCGATCGAAATAGCCGCGACAAACGATAACGCGATTTCCGGCGAAGAAGAGATGGACGCGATCGCACGGCAAATGAGTGCGGCGGCAAACGAAGCGGAGAAAGGTAGCGGGAACTTTCTCTATTTCAGTTTCGCGGAGGAAAGTGGGTTCGAGAGAGGTCAGTATTTCCGGAAACGCATGGCACCAAAGAACTATGAACTGCGGGAACATATCAAACAAGCGTTGGCGCAATGGGTCTCGAGCGGAAGATCATTGACCCAAAGAATCAGGCTGAGCGATGCAGGACTTGACGTGACCGTGGAGCGGAAATCGTACCGTCAAACGCGGTACCACAACATCCATAGCAGCATGCCGCCTGAGACCCACTCTCTTGAGGGCAATCCACTATTTGGACTGCTGCGTAGAAAGAAGCGACAACTCAAGGCAGCACACGCAGACACCTTGCGGGTCATCTTTGTTGCCGATGTCGGTTCTACCTTGCTGAGAAGAATTGGAGAGGGGAGAGAAACGTACGGTAGCCAACTAACCTTCTCTGGGTCTCAGATTATCAGCCACTTTGTTGCCAAATACAGTGAAGAGGTCGACGCAATCGTCGTGTTCTCGCCTTGCAAAGACAGCTCTGGATTTGGTGAAACTGACATTATCGGACGGAAACGTCGCCGGTGGAACGTGAGTTTCTTCGGAACATCCAAGCTGCCCGATCCGCCTCCTGCGTTGGAAGAGATAGCCAGTTCGCTCCCGGCACCCCACTACGAAGGTTACCAAGCTAGGTCGCTATTTCGACAAGGCTCCTTCCAACCAAACTCGAGAGGGCAGTATCTAGGTATGACCATCAAGAGCACCACAGGGAAAGATGATCTGCGAATTGAGTTTCCCGCAAGAATGTTACTCGACCTCCTCGCCGGCCGAATGACGGAAAAGCAATTCCGACTTCTGCTCGAACCAAACAACTCTCGGAATATCTTTGAGCATTGGCTGAGCCGGGGTTTGACGATAAGCGGGGCCGAGATGGCACCCCGAGACTTAGATGAAGATGACGATCACTTGATTCTCTATTTCTCGGATGATCCTTCTGCTCGCCCATTTGTGTTGCCTTAAGAGTAGTCAAACCATAAGAAGTTAAGTTTGCTAAACACGCAAGCGGATCGTTTGAGCGCCATCGGCGTGCTAGTCGGGGCAAATGTCCAAGAGCAGAGACAATCACTATGTGCCTCAATGGTATCAACGCGAGTTCTTTGAACCAGAGAAGCAGACGCTAGCCTTTCTCGACCTGCAGCCCGAACAGCATGTACTGCCTGATGGGGGTACCGTTACTGGACGAGCGCTATTTTCCTCGCCAACGTCTCGCTGCTTCTTTCAGACCGACCTCTATTCCACTTTTTTTGGAACATCCGTAAACGACGAGATAGAAAAGCGCTTGTTTGGAGCCATCGACGAACGCGGATCGCGGGCGGTGCGGGCGTTTCAGCAAGATGACCAATCTCTTTGGCACGACCATTTTCAAGACTTATTCGAGTATGTCGATGTCCAAAAGCTCCGGACGCCAAAAGGGCTCGACTGGTTGCGGAGCCAATATCCATCGCTGTCGCAAAATGAGTTGATGATGGAGATGCAGGGCATACGCAATCTTCATTGTACGATCTGGACTGAAGGCGTGCGTGAGATTGTCTCCGCTGAAGATAGCGATGTGAAGTTTATCGTAACGGATCACCCGGTCACGATATTCAACCACGCCCTGCCGCCTGACGCGCCTGAATGTGCCGATCCGCAGGATCCGAGCATAGCGCTCAAAGGATCACAGACAGTCTTTCCGCTAGGCCGCGACCACTGCCTAATCCTCACCAACCTTGAATATGCTCAGGACCAAAATGCGCCGCCCCTTGAGAAGCGGACCTTTGCTCGCAATTACCGCCAGTCAATGGTTAGTACGATCGACTTCATTCGGACAAGAAAGCTGCAGAGCAGCGAAGTGGCCGCGGTGAATATGATCCTAAAATCGAGGACACGGCGTTATGTCGCAGCGGGTCGTAAAGAGTGGTTGTTTCCTGAACGATCGGTCACCGCAGACTGGGAAGACCTTCGTCGCGTCCTGCTCCCGCCAGTTGACGAGCTTTGGCATTTTGGTGGTGAAATTTATGCAAAATTTGAGAACGGCGACTTCCACTATCAGGACGCCTACGGGCGCACCGAAAAGGAACGCGCGTTTCTAAAAAGGTCACCGCCAGCAGAGGGCCTCAATCCCAAGGATTTTTGTGGATGTGGGTCCGGCATCGCCTATCGGGATTGCTGTCGGACCAGACCCGCTGCCCTCAGACCGAGTTGGACAGAAAAGAGCATTCGCGAACGAAACCTAGCATTACATCGGGGCATTTTGTCGATCCTCGGCATGGAGACGGGCAAAGACTGGACCGCTGTCAGGCGTGACCTGACCGAAGATCAAATTCGGGAAGTTTACGTCCTGAACGAGGCGCTTTGGCCGCTGGAAACTGATCTGCTTTCTCTTCTGCCCAAGCCTGACGGTCGACCACGAGCGGTTTACACCGGCTCCCTTCACCCGCAATCAATCGGTGAGTTTGCTTTGGGCGCATCACTTTATTTCGATGAGCTAATCATCCAGAACCCAATGGCTCACGCGGGTACGATTGCCGAGAAATTTAGACCAACGGAGAAGCCTAAGAGTTATCACCTCGAGTTTCTTAAATCTGTCGCGTTCCTACTTAACGTGATGCCGTTGGTGGATGCAGGGCTCATCAACCTCATCCCAGACCCATGGAACTTCGACTACAATCTTCGACGAGAGACCATGGCGATGGCGAAAGCGCGCACTGCCGGACTTAAAATCAGCCTGAAAGACGAACCGCGAATGGATGAGCTGATGCGTGTCGACTTTCTCCGTGACGTTTTGATGTGGCCGCGCGAAGCGCAGGAGGCACGGATTCGTGAGAACTTTCCGGACATTGATGATGTTGGCTTAGCCAAAATGTGGTTCGAACTCGAGCGACTGAAAAAAGAGGATCCACTGTCTGCCTTACAGGACGGCATTTTTGGCGGCGGAGAGGATGGAGGGCAGATGCGATTGATGCAGATGGGTCCGAATTTCGAGATCGCTATGTATCTCGCACAAGCGACCGGAGCTTCTATTGTTACCGACAGCACCTTCCGATGGCGTGAAGTCCTTTGGGCCTCTAGGCCGCGCACGGATGCTCCATCTGTGAGGCTTCGGAGCCTTTCGGCGAAGATTGCTCACGCCTCTTTCCTTTTCCCTGACAATCCGTACCGCATCGTCGATCTGTCATGTCAGGGAGTACTGGACGGTTATCCAAGCATATTCGCTAAGATGTTTCGGTATCTAAGTTCTGTCTCCGATCGTGGCGTCAAACCAAATTTTGAAGAAGGGCTTGCCGCGCGCTTTTCACAAATCCATTTTTCAGTTCAGAAAGAGCTCCGCAAACGAGGCGAGCCGGGAAACGAGGGAAAAGTCTCGTGCGTTATCCCGCCTGCTGGCATTCAAGACAATACGATCAATAGGCTTCTGCTCATGTCGAGCTCAGAGCATCATCTTCCGAACGTTCCGATGGCGTTTCATATTCAGCGTGCGAACTCGTGACGGGCAGCGGTTTTCGGCTGTTTGCGTTTCAAAACCGGACCAACCGACTCCGGCCCATCTACAGCAGTCTAGCCAAATGGCTTAAGCACTGTCCGAACAAGCAATCCGCATCCGATTAACGTCCAGCAAATTAAACCCACCCCTAGTGCCTTCGACCGTGACACGCTGACCGGCCAACTTCCGCGCTTTCCAGCCCCACCCGCAATCGAGTTGCCAGACACCGCCTCCATCCATCTCTAGTGCGTAAAGGCCATATTGCGACGGACGCAGGATGCCCGTCACCGTGTGACGTGTTCCCATCGGCATTTCGGGTAACTCCCCGGAAGTCGATGGCGGTACGCCCCCGCTTCGACTTCACACCAAGACTTGGTGATCGGGGTGTTAGTAAACCGAACCGAATCGGCCCCATGACCTTTAGGCGGGAGCCCTGGACATGCGCCATGGGCACCCCGACCATAGGTCAAGGCGTGTGGTGCAGTTTTCGGTCTGCACCGACCGTTCGGTTCGGGGTTACTAATCCCCAATGCCGTGCGTGGCGGCATCACCAAGCTGTATGGGACGGGTGGGCCTTTCAGGCAATAGAAAGCTGTATAGCCGGGGTTTTACCTGATCTTCGCCAGACTATTTCGTATAATCGCCCAGTTGCAGCGGCACAGAGAGGCTATCATGGGCGGCATCAATTCCGGGCGGAAACGCACTGTCCATCACGGAGCAGTCGAGCAGTTTCCTGTCATCGACCTACGCGTGCTGAAGCGCGCTGGGCTGCTGAAACCCGGTGAATGCACGTATGACACGTTGCGATGGCGAAATCAGGATCTAGAGGCGCTTGAGGTGCGAATTTTCTTCGATTTGAGCGACGAGAGCGATGCCGCAATACGCATTGCCGGTGACGTACCAAATCAGCGCGCGGCGATCGAGTGTGTTCCCTGCCCCTACGGTGGTTATCGCTGCTACTTCCTATGCCCGCTAACTGGATCACGGTGTGAGCAGCTTTTCGTCGTCGATGGCATATTCGCATCACGCAAGGCCCATAGGCTCGCTTACGCCAGCCAGAGTGAGGATGACCTATCCCGCGCTCGTCGAAAAGTGCGAAAGCTGAACAGGCAGGTCGAAGGGGATAGGCGCTATTCTCGTCCACGTGGTCGAAATCGATACACCAAGGTTCAGGAACTAAAACTGGCGAAAGATGGTGCTCAAGAGCTCTATAGCGAACGGCTACGGGCAGCCGTTGGCGAGGTGCCTCGGCATTAGATGTCGACTACCATCGCCTGGAGCAACGGCAATGGGTCGCAATCGAACTCGTCCCAAAATGCATTACTCGACCTTGCCCCGTTAGAGAACTCATCAATAACCTGCTCTACAATTTCATTGTGATAACTGGCGAGCCACGCGAATTTGGCACGCACCTTTACGTTTGTTGTTGCCACCTTGTCGCGGATCAGTGCTGTGTGATCATCCAAGAACTCAAAGTACTCGCCAGGGTGATCAAACTCAGATTCACTAGCCGAGAGATAGTCAATGAATCGAGTTCCATCGATATCGGTTCGTAACAGGTTGTTTACGTAACCAATCTCTTCCTCGGCACAATGGTCTTCCTTGTGTAGGCGAGTATCAGTGAGGAAAGATTGATATGCGCTTTCGTCAATTACAATTCGCGGTTGAACTGCTTCGTTGCTTTCAATTTCGTATGCTCGAACCATCGCTGGTCCGAAGACCGGACCACTGCCGTCAATGCCAGTATGAGCATCGCCAATGGTAACTCCGGCGCGAATGACAACTCCGCTACCTACGCATCGAACTTGCGCATGAAGCAGGTCGAGCAGCTCGTGAAAAAAGGCGCCGTCATGATATTGGGTCTCAAAGACACGAACACGTACAACTGCGTCCGAGACTGACTCCGAAAACGGCTGGCTGAAGAGACGCGCGTCTTTCATTCGCCTCGGCGTCTTTGCTTTATCTGGCATCGTAAATTCGCGCAGCCTCAGCATGATGTCCCTGATCTCATGCGCATGACGCGTGGTCAGAAGATCGCGAAACCCCAATACGTCAATGAAGCTAACAATGCACGGCTCATAGCCTTCACCTGGAACGCGAGCCGCCACTTCTGCTGCCAACTCAGAGCGTGCCTTCTTCCGGTCCTTTGCCCGCCGTTCCACTGATTCCACAACTTCTGCGACGGTTTGCACAGGGCTTTGACGATCGGCCATGGTTTATTCTCCTGTGCTGAAGAGGGAAAGGCACCGGTGCAGGAAGCGAACGACAATTTACTCACCCTCAGTCAAGACATTTCGGGATGACGCGCGCATATTTCAAACCAGCCGATCTTCAGAAGACAAGCTCACCTTCGATATCTTCTGCTAAACTCGTGACTCCGCTTCAAATTGGCTAATGAGGTAGTCTAACAAGCGAGCTGGATCATGCAAGGAAGTGTTTTGAGCGCTGAATCTCCCACCCGTTTTCTCTTATACATCGACATTCTTGGCTTTAAGGACATGACACTTAATGATCCTCGCAAGGTTGCGCGGGTATATTCCATATTGGATAGGTTGAATGTTCACGATCACCCAAACTTCAAGACAATCGTATTCTCAGACACGATCTTAACCTACAACCCTGAGCTTGTGGAAAGCAAAGAGGATCGCGAATACATAGTATGGTATCTTACTGAATTCGCGGAAGATCTTTATTCTCGTTTGGTTGGGCAAGACATCTACTTTCGTGCAATTCTAGTGGGCGGCGACTTCCATCATTTTCAATTGGATAATGTCGAATGCTTCTTCGGAGGCGCACTTATTCGTGCTTATCTCGCTGAGCAGGGACTGCCGTTCTTTGGGCTTCTCATGCACCAAGACTGTGTTCCCTATAATCGCTTTTTTCGCCTTGATCAGTTTGATGATGAGTACTCGTTTGTCTACCTTTCTAGACCAATTGAGCAGTTACACGAACTAGGTGCTAAATCGTATCCAGTCTCGTATCACGAAGTAGCGGATATGGCACCAAACATGCCGGAATCTATCCGGTTCCTTCAAGACACTTACAAGATGATGAGAAACAACAAAGAGCCTACCGTTCGCGCTAAAGCTCTCACCGTCTGGGACTTCTATTCTCGGCGATATCCGAAGATCATTGCAGCATTGACCAACAACAATTTCTCGCTTGATTCACTCGGACCCAGAAGCGCTTGGGCCGATGAGCAAGCGGCACTTGAAAAGAGTATCAAGTACTACAAGCGCATCGGCAGTGGATCTGAGGTGTCCATCGCTGTTCAGAAGTTCAGCAAGACTAAAAAGTGGAAGAAGTGAGGTCTGGTACCCAGTGGTGACCCAGCGCTGTCGATTGACAGCAAAAAGACACGCAATCCCATAGTCTATCCGCCCCAGACAGCCTCATTCTAAATCAGCGGGTCCAGTTTTGTAGGATTTCTGGATTTCGACCCTGACAAGCCTTGGGAACCTGTCTTAATCGGTCTGATGGTCAACGACAGGAGACCACTATGACGAAAACGACGATCAACTCAGGTGCTGCCTCTCGCAGCCGGAAGGCGACCAACAAAGCTAAAACCATCACGCTTGCCGATCTGTGCGAGCAAATGAAGATGAAGCCGCGTGAAGCGCGAATGCTGCTGCGGCTTGCGGTCAGCAAGAAGGATGAGTTCCCAGCCTTGGCCGAAGCTCATGTGCCGCGTCAGCCATGGCAATGGACAGTTGGGTCTAACGCCCTTGAAGAAGCGCGGAAGGCGCTGACAACCTTGGCCGAATGAAGGACGCCGGGCCAACAAATCGGATTCCCATTAGAAATTCATGTTTTCAGGTTTTCAACACCGGCAATCATTGGTGATTGAGGAGGAAGGATGTGATTGCACAACCTCCCCCCACCCGGCGTTGAAAACTTGAAAAGGTGAAAAGCTGGTCATTCAGGCGGCAATTCCCAGAACCATTTCTTGCCTTCACGTTGAGGGGTGATTTCGAGTTCCTTGCGCGCCCGATCCAAGGTTGACGCACTGATAGCCCTTGCCTCGGCATTGCGTTTCAACGGTCCGACCTCTTTTCGCCCATCGGCGAGCTCTTCCAGTAGATAGTCTTTGGCTACCTGCCGTTCGTCCTGCTGTGGACCGCGTGAAGTTGGATCAGCTGACAAGAATTCATCAGCGTCGATATCAGCGAATTTGTCGAAAGCGATCTTCGGCTGTTCGCCCTTCCGACCATCCGCGTCGCCCATCGTGAATAGCATGGCATCGCCCTTCTCGAAGTTGGTTTTTAGGTGAAGTAGGATAAACCCACGCACGTCATCATTGCGTCGGACAAGACCGAATTGGTTGCGTGAAATGCCAACGAAGTCGGTCGACCCCAACCCTTTTTTCATGGCCTGCTCTTGCGGACCCTTACCGAAATGGCGGACGCAGATTATCGCGCAACGTCGCCTATCGGCAATTTCTCCGAGGCGAGACATGAACTCGCGAACCTGAATGTTGCTGTTGCCGTCAACGCCTGTCATCGTTGCTTGGATCGGGTCGATGAACACTAGGCGCACTTGCTTCTCGGCGATTTCGCCGTCCAACCAATCCGTCATTTCCTTCGAGAGATCGAACGCGACAGTCTGGATAAACACGCGAGACAGGTCTGCTCCGTTCGCTATCAATCGCGGCTTTATCACTGCGCCCTTCAAGTCTTCGAAATTGAGCAAGAAGCAATTTGAAGGCTTGATCTTCTCGCCGTTGGGCAGGGTCTGACCCCGGCTCACGCGTGAGCAGAGCCATGCGGTGAACTGGCTCTTGCCATCGCCTGGATCACCATCGAGAAGTCCCAGCGTACCGAGACAGATGTAGGGGTACCATAGGAATTCCAGCTGCTCCTCAGGTATCTCCGAGAATGGAATCATCTGAGGGAATGCCTTGGCCGGATAGCGCGACACACTGCGCGTTATTTTTCGCACCTCGCGATCAGGTAAAGGCTCATCAGACATATCCTGATTGAGTGTTTTCAACGCCGCCAGAGCAGCTTGCTGTGGCACGCCCTTCGAATGAAGGTAACCCGCAAACTGGGTCAGTGTGCTGTTGCGCATGCCCTTAGGAATGGGGGCACCGCCGGTTTCTTCCTCGTGCTCGCGAACTCTCTTTGTGATCGAAGCGATGTTAACGGGAAGCGCAGCAATCGGGCGATCCTCCCAAACTGCATAGATCGCACCGTTCACATGACGTGATCCAGGGCCGACAACATAAGCCCCCTTCCCGCTCTTCACATCGAGCTTGTGCTGAGCACCGTTGCGCGAAGGCATTTCGCCATCAAAGTAGAAATGGAGGCCTCGCGCTGTCTTCACGGTAAGTGTTCGCGGTGGCCGGTAGCGAGACCTGAACGAGGCTATCGCCTCCCTGCTGTCGCAATCGATGACCACCAGGCCCTCAGTAGCAACCGCATAGTTCATATCCGGATATTCGCGATGCCATTTGCGGATGGTTTTGAGCTTTGTTGTCGCTCCTTTCACGCCGTTCGGCACAAGCGCGCTAATGGGATGCTTGCCCGGACTTTCGCAGTTTTTGCGCCCGCATGTGCAGGAGCCATTGACGATACCGTGGATCGGCAGGACAGGAATGCCCTGCCCTGCAAACCACTGCATCATGCCAAACACCGACGCAGATTGATCGAAACGAACGCGAATGGTGGTGGATTTGCTCATTGGATATCCTCCCCACCCAATCCGTCGGGAACATCAGGCGGCGGCATTCGATTGATCTCTTCCAGTGTCGCTTGATATTCTTCCTGTGTCTCGGCCTCGAACGCAAAAACTCGGGTAATGCTGATACCCGTTTGAGGATCGCGATATTCGCGCATCACAAAATGGTTCATCGACCAGCCTCCCGCTCAGCGGCAAGCGCATCGAGATGAGCGTCAACCTCTTCTTTGATCCATGCGACCGAATGGTCGCCAATTCGAATCCGCTTGGGCCAGCGCCCAGCAGCCTCTAACCGCAAGAGTGTGCTTGCACTTTGCGTAACACCTAATCTGCGCAGGTGTTCGCGCGTGTAGAACCGGCGGCGCACACCGCCGTCATTTGATTGATCTGTCATTTTCAAGGTTTCCTTCATCAGTCTGAATTGATGAAGGTCCGGACCTTCGTGGTCCTAAATGACGCCATCTGCTTCCGGGCGCCAACACTTGCTCTGGCAAAAAATCAGGCGTTTCTAAGTTTCTTTGCCGGACGAAGTTTCAGATAGTCACGCAAGTGGTGATCGAGGGTAAATGGCTTCCCGCATATCCTTGCGCTAGCAGCTTTCAGAATGATGGCAGATGTTGCTGTATCTTCTCCGCTGCTATGGTGATCACGCGACACTTCGACACCAGCTAGCTCACAAGCATCGGCCAGCTCACAAATGAGCTCAAATCGCAACTCCGCGTTGACGGTTGATTTGTCAGCCTTCCGGCCTTCAATGCAGTCAGAAAGCTCGTTCGAATACAGGTCAAGTTTGCCGAGAACACGAGTGAGTTCGGTCCAGTCCGCTTCAGTTAACTCGCTAGCGAGAATATCGGGTCGAGAGGAAAACTTCTCGCGCTTCGCAAGAGCGCCAACCAGCTTAGAGAGTGGTTCTCGCGCGTTGTCCTCCAGCCACTCTAGGTGCTTCTTAGGAGTAATGTAGCGCGGACCAACTTCGAATTTTGTGGGGGTGGTCTCAAGGACCTTGTGAAACCGCTTCCCAATCGGCTCGAATGCTCTCGCCAACTTGGCAGTAGTCTGGGGTTCGAGGCCTGTTTTCTTTCGCAGCTCGTTTTCGAATTGAGCGTCGAACATTCGATCAGAGTCTTGCAAGATACTGCCCCCATTTCTCTAGCGCTTCGCGCTTCTCGTCCTTGTAATTATGCCGATTATACACCAGCGCTACCCCCGAAATGATTCCGCTCATATGGTTGAGAATTTTGTCAGCAACATGAGGATCGACGCCCAAACTGGCCATGCCCGAAGTGGCTGTACGGCGCAGGTCATGCATATGCCAATCTGATGTTCCAGAGACCGCCTGAAGGCGGCGAAGCGCCTTGCTGAAACTGCTTATCGGCGACACTCGGGTAGTCGTGAATACGAGATCGCAATCCACGAACTGCGGTACCTCATCGAGCAGCTTCATCGCATAATCGCTAAGCGGCACGACATGCGGTTTTCCGTTCTTCGATCGCTCGGCAGGAATAGTCCAAGTGCGATTCTCGAGATCCAGTTCGGACCAGCGCATATTGGCTAGCTCACCGCGTCGCTGGGCCGTCGCAAGAAGCAGCGGCACATATTGCTTGTACGGATAACCATCCTGAGCGCAGGCATTGAGCAGGCTCGTGATTTCCTGCTCGTCCAGAACGCGGCTGCGCGCGACCTCCCTATGCTGTTTGCGGATACCGTTGGTTGGGTTCGTCTCAACTATCCCGCGTTCGATGCACCAGTTAAACAACTTACGAATATGCGCGAGAATGCGGTTCGACTGATAGAGCGCGCCACGTGCTGATGCAGCGTCCATGATTTCGAGAACGTCTTCGCGTGAGATCTTGCGGATGTCGCGCTGCCCATGAACGCTTACAAGTTCTCGGTTCAAAACACGCTGGGCTTCCTTCCAGCTCCTGTTATTCGGACAGGCATAGATCTTGACGAAGTCGCCGACTACAGCCTCAACCGTGAGATCGATCTGTCGACGACGACGTGCCGGATCGATCCCTTCATCGACCTGCCGCAAGACCTCCAACGCGATCTCCCGTGCTTTGGCTAACGAAACGCGAGGATAGATGCCGCATGAGAACCGCTTTTGCTTTGTACCGTAACGGTATTTGACGCTGAAGCTGATTCTCCCACGGACGCTCACCCTTGCACTAAAACCGGGGCACAAAAGGTCGTGCACCTCATAGCGCTTGGCCTTGGGTTTTAGGGCCTTGAGTGACTTGTCAGTGAGCGCCTTGCGCACGTGCCGTTCCTTTCAACGGCACATCAATAATCACAGTTTTCAAGCAATCTCAAAGAAAAGCCTGGGTTGCAAACAGTATAAAGCAGAAAACTCCAGCCTGATACGATATGCTGGAATCGAGTTAAGCAAGGCAGTAGGCAATCATGATCTCTGAACCACTTGAGGCGATCGGCACGGACACGCTTGATCGGCTGATAGCAAACGGTGTCGCTGAAAACCGGACACTCGAATATAAGAGGGATCTGCCCAACCCGAAGGACAAGGATAGCAAGCGAGAGTTTCTCGCAGACGTCACGTCATTTGCCAACTCGCAGGGCGGTGACCTCCTATACGGAATCGATGCCCCTAGGGGCATACCAACCGCGATAGCCGAGTTATCAATTGACGATCCGGACGCCGAGCTTCGGCGGTGGGAGGACATCATCCAAAGTGGTGTAGAGCCTCGTATTCCAGGCCTCCATTTTCGATGGATCGCTTACGCTGAGGGCCGAGGGGTATTGCTTATCCGCGTGCCGCCAAGCCCAGTAGGGCCTCATCGGATTATCTTCGGCAACTGGAGCCGCTTTTTCAGCCGGAGATCGAATGCCAAATATGAGATGGACACGCACGAATTGCGCGAGGCTTTCGTAGCTGGCGAGGCCCTTCCCAATCGCATCCACTCCCTACACCTGCAAGCGGTTGAAGCCGCCGTCCGGGGCGATCTGCCAGTCGGGCTCGGCGATGATCCGAAAGCAATCGTATCGCTAGTGCCTATGACCTACTTTCGCGAAAGACGTGATCTCGACATTAAACCCGAAAATGCGCTCGCACCAATTAAGCCGTCCGGTTACATGGATTCCGTGGAGATGATTGAAGGTGTCTTGCTTCACACCAACCCAAGCGAAAGCGGGGCTGTCCGCTCCTATGCAATCACATATCGCCAAGGCAGAATCGACGTTGTCTGGACGATCGGACGTGTCGTCCATGAACTCCGGAAAGTTGAAGCGCCTATTGTTTGGCCCAAACGGTTCGAAGATGGTGTTTTGGACGCCGCGATATCGGGCGTCGCAAGGCTCCAACCTTTCGGCATAGAAGGCCCGTGGACGGTCCACGCCAGCCTTACGGGCATTCGAAACTATCACCTCGTCGTGAACAATGAATATTGGTCTGATCCGGCATGGCGTGATCAGGTCACACTGCCTTCGCTACGTGTTGAAATGATGAATCGCGCTGCCCTCATTCCCCTACTAAGATCTTTCTGGCTGGCCTTCGGAATTCGGCGGCCTGAAAACCCCTTCAATACTTAGTCATGACGAAGTGTGCCCGCGATGATCGATTATCTTGATGAATTCCCAATACAAGTAGAGTTCTTGCCTCCGCGCTTGGTGGCCCTTCTGGAACCTGTAGGACTAGACAGAAATCTTCGAGTTGATGTGACGACGCGAATTGAGTTCGATCCATATGGAGCCAATCGCGAACACGTTTACATGATCATGGCGCTCGCTCCAGATGATGGACCTGGCGACATCTCGAAATATGATGAATCAGGTCACGGCGTTGTGTATTTCTCGCAACCTGATGTGAGGGAGCTTGGCGAAATAAAGGAATTTTCTCCATCCATTTCAGGTCTCGATTACATTGTCGCTTCGCAAGGGAATAGCTCCTTCTACGGATATCAACTCGCAGAAAAGGTTTGGATCGCCCTTGGTCTAACGCCGCGTGTGCTTGGCGGTGAGCAACAGAAACTGATTTACGACGATCTATCATTGCCTGAGTTTGGCGTCTCTGAGGGGGAAACCTCCACGGAGTATTATTACACGTCAAAACGCAACGTAAACTGGACGATGTCGAATGAGTACCTGCGCCGATATCTCTGGATGCGGGGCAACCACGGTGCTCGATTGATCTACTATCAAGCTTTGCTGCCGGATCATGCTGAAATTCGAGGCCTGATGAATGGCAAAGCACACGAGGTGCTAAGGCCGAAAGGTGGCTGGTATGACCTCGACATCCGCGAGCATGACGGCGGGCTCCTTATTCAACTCTGGGCAATCGTGCATGCCATCGCGCCGGAGCTTTGCCCCGAACCGTCCGCTGAAGGATTAAATTGGCCCGGTATTGAAGGCCCAATGACTCATGCAAGGGCGAACGCACTTACTGCGATGACGCCTGTCTATCTCGATGATCGATTTCTGGAACGCTACGAACAAAGCGGTTTCTTCAACACCGTTCCCACGCGGGTTGAGCAGGCATGGTATTGTAACCCTTCTTATCTAGGACAGTGGAGTTTCACAGATTGCATTCGAGTTGGTCGAAACATGATCCGCCTGCCGATGCGCGAGTTGTATAAGCCCAAACCGGACCGAGAAATTCTTCATGCCCATGCGCATGTGCTGACACCAGCGAAGGTTGCTGAATTTGATCAAGCCGAAGAGCACATTGCTTCGAAAACGGGTAGGTTTGTGGCTGAGTTGCTCAGGTTCGGAGATGTTCTTTCGGTAGTTGGGCAACACTTCGGGGATGATCGGGGAGCTGACGAGATCGTCGGTATTTCCCGCGCTGAGATAAATGCAAACGGTTGGCTTCATTACCCGCAGCTAGTGCGATTGGCGCAAGTCGCTTCGCTCGACATGACAGAGCAAGCTTTCCTGTCGCGTTGCAAAAGTATTCATGAACTCTGGCAGAAAACACCCAATGCATTCCTTCGAGACCTTCTCGTCCATGCTGGCCATGCCCGAGTGTCAATCAAGGATCTGGGCAGCCTCAAGCTTTTGCAGGGCCTCACGAACGTATTTGAACGTTTGAATCGAGACGGAGAAAGTCTTGATGCCTTCGGTGCCGGAGGCGATCCGGACGATCTTACAACGCGGAACCCGTCACTAGCTCTGCTCTTCATCAACAATGATCTGCGCATCTCCGATGCACATGATGCAGGCGAGACGCTGGCTCATCTCGAAAATGCGGGTTTTGATATCGCCGCTGTGAACCAAGGCTTTGGCAAAGCCCTCGATCACGTGTTCGATGGAGTCATTTCGGCGTTTTCTCATATTGGTGCACAGGTTGAAGAGATATTGCATCGATAAGGCGGTCCGCCTTCGACACTTGAAAACTAGGAAACTTCCTGACACGGATGACCCCAGTCGATATGATGCGCACGTCGACCCGCCGGTCCTTTGGTTGGGCGCCCTACCCCACACGCCACACCAAGTGCCGCGCGACATTTTCTAGAAATTTGAGCTTCAATAAGATGCGTGTCTCGTGCTGGGTCCCACTAGGGTCGCAGACGCCTGAACTTGTCTGCTAGGACCTGAAAGAGCCTGCAACGATCTGCAGACCCCAACCGTATGATTTTTGAACGAAGTGAGGAAATTTGCAGCGATTTAACAAGAGCTTAAGCAGTACTCTTAATCAGCGGGTCCTAGGTTCGAACCCTAGTGCGTCCACCATTCCTTCCACTCCTCCGTCCAAGCATTCCCCAATCACACGACAATAACACTTCTGATAGCTTGCGATCACATTGTGGTGTGATACGAACCGCGTATGAGCACATCCACGATCACACGCGTCCGCGATCTTGTTGAAAGCGGAGAGATGACCAAGGCCGGGCTTGCCCGCGCTGCCGGTCTGCATGCCAACACTTTGCGCGACGCGGCCGAGCCCGACTGGAACCCTACTGCCGAGACTTTGGCGAAGCTCGAAAGTTTCCTCGATGCCAATGATGAGCGCCCCGTGCTGGTCGGGATCGAGGAGATCATCGACGAAGCGCGCAATGGCCGCATGTATATCCTGGTCGATGACGAGGACCGCGAGAATGAAGGCGACCTCATCATCCCCGCGCAGATGGCGACCCCTGCTGCGATTAACTTCATGGCCACTCACGGTCGCGGGCTGATCTGCCTCGCGCTCGACAAGGCACGCGTGGACGAACTCGGCCTTGAACCGATGAGCCGTAACAACAAGGAATCGATGCAGACCGCCTTCACGATTTCGATCGAGGCGAAGGAAGGCGTGACCACCGGCATCTCCGCCGCCGACCGCGCGCGCACCGTCTCTGTCGCCATCGACGCGACCAAGGGCCCCGACGATATTGTGACGCCGGGCCATGTCTTTCCGCTCACCGCTCGCGATGGCGGAACACTGGTCCGCGCGGGCCACACCGAGGCAGCGGTCGATATCTCGCGGCTTGCAGGCCTCAACCCCTCGGGCGTGATCTGCGAGATCATGAACGAAGACGGCACGATGGCGCGGCTGGACGATCTGGTGGCTTTCGCGCGCAAGCACGACCTCAAGATCGGAACAATCCGCGACCTCATCGCCTACCGCATGCGCAACGATCATCTGGTCGAACGGATCGACGAACGCAGCTTTGAAAGCGATTATGGCGGCCAGTGGCGCATGATCACATACCGCAACATCGTCGCCGACAGCGAAGCCTATGTCCTGCAAAAGGGGCATGTCTCTCCCGACGAGCCCACCCTCGCCCGCGTTCACCCGATCTCTGTTTTTGACGATGTTCTGGGCGCGCCCGGCCCGCGCAAGCGCACCTTGCAACGCGCCATGTCGGCGATTGGCGATCATGGGTCTGGTGTGATTGTCATCCTGACCCAGCGCGTTGGTTCCAGCGGCAATTGGTCTCAGGAAGAAGCCAACCGCAATATCGGCATCGGCTCACAGATCCTTGCCGATCTAGGCGTTCAGGAAATGGTGCTGCTGACCAATTCGCGCCCTGATCTTGTCGCACTCGAAGGTTATGGCATCACCATCACCGACCACCAACCGATCCCGGAGTAATCCCCCAATGGCCAAATTTCTGATCGTCGAGGCGCGTTTTTACGCCTCGCTCAACGACATGCTTGTCGCAGGCGCGAAAGCGGCTCTGGAGGAAGCCGGGCACGAGGTCGAAGTGCTCACGGTGCCCGGTGCACTCGAAATTCCCGGTGCAATCGCTATGGCTGCCGAAAGCGGAGGCTATGACGGCTTTGTCGCCATCGGCGTGGTTATTCGCGGTGAAACCTATCACTTCGAAATCGTCGCCGGAGAAAGCGCGCGCGCAATCATGGCGCTGACGATGGATGGTATCCCTATCGGCAACGGCATTTTGACAGTCGAGAACGAAGCGCAGGCGCTGGTCCGCGCCGACTCTGCCCAAAAGGACAAGGGCGGCGAAGCGGCCAAAGCGGCGATTGCGCTCTATGATCTGGCGGGCCGGTTTGACCGTTAGGTAAGTTTTTCGCACGAATTGGCCGTAAAAGGCACTCAAACCGCCTTAAACTACGTAGTTTCCCTGATGCAGTTATACATAAGGGGCCTATGCAGACCGGGTGTTGAGGAGCCTCACACTGCCGTCATCAATTCCGGGTCGCGCTGGGACTGGATGGTCACGTGAAAAACATAACAAACACCGTAAAATCGGAAATTCTGCACTGCATGGACGATCTCGAAGACGTCCTTTCAAAACTTGACGCCATAGGCGCAGGAATAGCTGCAATCCATGTCGATGCCGCGATTGAGCAGCTTCGTGGCAATCTCGCTTCGGCTGAAGTGCAAACCTCGAACGAGTGCGATTTTGATGCCGGTTCAACATACGCAAGAATGCGCATCGTGCACTAGGATTCCGCTGATTTTTCAAATTAATTCATAGCATTACCAACATTTTCTCCTCCCTTAAGGGGTTCTGCGTAATGACCTTTGCGCATCAATTCGCCTACTTATTGACTGGGGCGGATAGGGATCGTTTTACTGTCATTTTGACAGCCCGCCCCGGTTGGAGATCGTTCTGGTGTTGCGGGGCAACCCTTCTCAACGGATTTCGCAAAAGTCTGGGTTTGACCACGGATTGACGCCCCGGTTCAAACCAGATTGCGGCGCTATACGTTCGGGACATTTTGGGACCGGTTTTCACACGCTTTCCAGCATGGGGAGGTGCGCGTGACCGAACTGAAGAACCACCAATTGCTATCCGGGTTGACGGTGCAGACCAGTGACGCTGCATCTCCGCACCTTGATATTGAATCGCTCGCCGACCAGTTGGTCGAAATCGCAAACGAATTGCGCGCGGGCGTCGGAGCGCCGCCGGTTCAAATCAATGGTGGAACACTCGCGGCGAAGAGGCGCGATCAGCGCCCTTCACTGCCTCCCAGCCCAGCGAATTCCGGCTTCAGCGATCCTATGCATGTTCGCCAGCTCAACGCCCAAATCGCCCGCGAAATCTACTCCACGCGCCGGCGCCGCTCGACCATTTTCGGCAACCCCGAACTGTTTGGCGAGCCTGCCTGGGACATTCTGCTAGACCTGTATGTCGCGCATGTCGAGGGTAAGCCTGTTTCGGTGTCCAGCGCGTGTATCGGCTCAGCCGCTCCGCCCACAACCGGCCTCCGCTGGCTCGGTGTATTGGCGGAGCACGATCTGATTTTGCGCGAACACGATCCGGACGATCAACGCCGCGTCCTAGTGCGCCTGACCGAAGAAGGTCTGGCAGCGATGGACGAATTCTTTGCCAGCACTGCGGCCCCTGCATAGCTGCTTGCTGGCAGTGTCTGGGCCTGTCTCATCTGACCCCTGTAGTGAATGAGACGGGCCCAGGCGCACCTGGTTAAGCGCCCTTTCCTGACTAGCCGCTGAGAGAACCGAAACAGCCGCGCCCTGCATAGGCCGCGCTGTCACCCAGCTCCTCTTCAATGCGGATGAGCTGGTTGTATTTCGCCAGCCTGTCCGACCGCGCGAGCGAGCCCGTCTTGATCTGCCCGCAATTGGTCGCAACCGCGAGATCGGCGATTGTCGCGTCCTCGGTTTCGCCCGAACGGTGGCTCATAACCGAAGTGTAGCGGGCGCGTGTGGCCATATCGACCGCGGCCAGCGTCTCGGTGAGCGTGCCAATCTGGTTGACCTTGACCAACAGCGAATTGGCGAGGCCCCGTGCGATCCCATCCGAAAGGCGGTCAGGATTGGTCACGAACAAATCGTCTCCCACCAGCTGCACGCGGTCTCCGATTGCGTCGGTTACAGCCTTCCAGCCTTCAAAGTCGTCCTCGCTCATCCCGTCTTCGATCGAGCGGATCGGGTAATCGTCGCACAATTTGGCGAGGTAGTCCGCCATGCCTGCGCCATCCAGGCTTAGCCCCTCGCCCGAAATCTCGTATTTGCCGTCGCGGTAGAACTCGGTTGCCGCGCAATCGAGCGCGAGCACAATGTCTTCGCCCGGCTTGAAACCGGCCTGTTCGATTGACGCCATGATGAAATCGAGCGCGGCGCGTGTGCTTGCAAGGTCGGGCGCAAATCCGCCTTCGTCGCCGACGCTGGTGGCCAGCCCCTTATCCGCGAGGCCTTTCTTGAGCGTGTGGAACACTTCAGAGCCCCAGCGCACAGCCTCAGCCAGATCGGGGGCGCCGACGGGCATGATCATGAATTCCTGAATGTCGATCGGGTTGTCGGCATGCTCACCGCCATTGATGATGTTCATCATCGGAACAGGCAGGACATGGGCCGAGACGCCGCCAACATAGGAATAAAGCGGCAGGCCGCGCGCATTGGCAGCGGCTTTGGCAACCGCCATGCTGACGCCGAGGATCGCGTTTGCGCCAAGACGCCCCTTATTCGCCGTCCCATCGAGCGCGATCATCGAAAGATCAACGTCGCGCTGGTCCTCTGCATCGAACGCGCCGATCAGCAGGTCGCGAATCTCGGTGTTGACCGCTTCAACCGCTTTCAGGACGCCTTTGCCCTTGTACCGGTCTTTGTCCCCGTCGCGCAGCTCCACCGCCTCATGCGCGCCGGTCGAAGCGCCCGATGGCACCGCCGCGCGGCCAAAACTGCCGTCGTCGAGCAGAACATCCACTTCAACCGTCGGATTGCCCCGACTGTCGAGAATTTCGCGTCCGTGAATGTCGATAATGGCGGTCATACTTGGCTCCGGCGTGGAAGTGTGCTACTTAAATAAGACACCCTGCGAAATTACCTATTCTTGCAGGGCACCCCGTTACGTTTGTCCGCGCACCCCTATTCTTCGGAACAAAGCGGCGCAAGCGGTGTAAGTTTAACTAGACAGACCCCATATTAAAACTGCGCGCATTCCCTCTGGAAAAGCGCGCGATTGAAAGGCAAAGAGACCAGATGGCAGAGAAAAAAACCACCAAGAGCGCCCCTAAACGCTCGACCAAGAAATCCACCACCGCCAAAAAGGCAGCCCCGAAGAAAACCGGTGCGACTGCGAAAGCGGCAGAAACCAGTGGCGGAGCCGCCGAGGCGAAGAGCCGGTTCAACACCGCGCTTGAGGAAGCCAAGGCCGGTGCAGCCGCCCTGCGCGCCGAAGCTGGCACCCGCGCAGAGGAATACCGCGATCAGGCGAAAAGCCGAGGAGACGATTTGATGAGTGACGTGAAAGTCTATGGCGACAAGGCGCGCACCCGCGCTGGTGAACTCGCAACCGATGCAAAGACCAGCGCGAGCGACGCAATCTCCTCGATTGGCAAAGTCGTTGGTGAAACCGCCGAACAGATCGATGATCGCTTTGGTGAACAATATGGCGACTATGCCCGCTCGGCCTCGCGCACTTTGGCTGAAACCTCGGCCAAGCTCGAAGCGAAGAGCGTTGAGGAACTGGGCGATGATGCCCGCGAAATGGTCCGCAAGAGCCCGGCAGTTGCTGTCGGTATCGCAGCGGTTGCCGGCTTCCTGCTGGCACGCCTGTTCCGCGGCTCGCGCGACTAGGCTGAGAACGGCTTAGGGGGACTGAATGGACGGTAATGACAGGCAGACGGGCGCAGAACCGCTGAGCGAAACTGCGCCCGAAATGCCGGATTTGCCGTCCGACGGCCCTGCGCAACACACTGATCCTGAAACGGAATTTGAAGAAGGCCTGTTCGAAGAAGTCTCGACCCTGATCGATGACGGGCGCAACTATGCCGAAGCGGAACTGGCGTTTCAGAAGACCCGCGCGAAGCTGGCGGGGCGCTCCGTCGGTGTGGCCGCATTGGCGATCGCGCTGGCACTGATCCTGCTGCATATCGCGTTCCTCGCGCTTGCTGTCGGTCTGGTGATCGCACTCGCTCCACTGGTGACAATCTGGGGCGCAATCGCGATCGTGGTTGGCGGATTGCTGCTGCTGGTCGTGTTGCTGGGCCGTACCGCTTACAAGCGTGCCAAGACCCTTTCCGGGTTATTCTCAAAGCCGGAGGATGTGTGAGCAAGCGGCTTGAACAATTTCACGAAGACCGTGCAATCCGCGATGCGGCGCGCGCGGTCTTGTTGGCGGACATCGAACATGCGCGGGTGAGCTTTTCCGCCAAGGGCGTGGCTGACCGCGTGGGCGGACGGATTGGCGATGGCGCGAAAGACGTGCTCGAAGTCGCCAAGACGCAGGCCGACTCAAATCGCGGAATTATCGCGGCACTGATTGGCGCGATCTTGTTGTGGCTAGGCCGCGACACCATTTTGGAATTGCTTGGGCTGGCCGAAGACGAAGACGGTTCGCAGCCGGACACCGAGATCGAAGAACCCTCCCCCGAGGTCTCACCCCCTGGAGACGATAATGAGCAGTGAACCTACCCCAGCAGACAAAAATCCGCGCGACGAACTGCGTGCCAAGATCGAGGCGTCCGAACGCCGGATAGCCCAGCGCACGCTTGCCGATCAGGCTCGTGAAGCCGCCGAAGCCGCGACCGATTACGCCAAAGCCAATCCGCTCAAGGTGATTGGCGGCGCAATTATCGCCGGACTCATTGTCGGTGCTATGACTAAGCCGGGTCGCCGCGTCGCAAAGCGGGCCGCCACCGGTGCTGTCGATGCTGTTGGCGGAGCTGCTTCGGGAGCGGCGCGCAGCGTATCAGGCGCTGCGAAGAAGCGCGGCTCGGCCTTCACCGCCCTTATTGCCGATGCCGTAATCGCATACGGGATCAAGTTCATCGACGAAGCGATGAGCGGCGCGCGCAAAGGTCAGGATGTGATCGAAGACGTCGGCGACACAGCCAGCGCCAAAGCGCGCGAATTGCGCCGCGAGGCCAGCTACCTCGCCGGCAGCGCTGCGGACAAGAGCCGCAACGTCGCCCGCCGGACCCGCCGCCGCGCCGAACGCGCCGTGCGTGATTTGACCGACCGGGTGTCGAACTAGGCTAGTCCAACCTTCCCAGGGTTGCGAACTCAGCGCACCGCGCTAAAGCGCGCGGCACAGGCAACTCCCCAGGAATAGACACTCATGGAAGAAACAACTCCCGAACAGCGGCTTCATCTGGTTATGGGCGGACGCGTAAAAGATCCGCGCGGCCACGAATTTCAGGACCCGGAAAGCCTCCACGTCGTCGGCATCTTCACCTCGTATGACGCCGCGGTGGATGCATGGCGCGCGCAGGCCCAGCGAACTGTTGATGATGCGGAGATGAAATATGTCGTCGTCCACATCCACAAACTGCTGACGCCCGACGCCTGATCCGGCGGCCAAACAGGCAGCAGTGCGCAGGATTTATGGCCTACACAATCCGCCCTTTCCGCGAGGAGGACGCCCCTGCCCTCGCCGCGTTGACGCTCGCTGCGATCCGCGCGGTGGGCGCCCATGGCTATTCACCCGAGCAGGTGGAAGTCTGGGCCTCGCGGCATCCGGGGCCTGAACGGTTCCTTGAACGCGCCCTGTCAGGACACCGCATCTTTGTCGCCGCAGACGTCGAGGATCAGGCGGTGGCATACACCCTGCTTGAAGGCGACGGCCATCTCGACATGCTCTATTGCCACCCTGACCATACCCGGCAGGGCCTCGCCGACGAGCTCTTGGCCCATGCGGAACAAGATGCGCGCAGCCACGAGATGACGCGGCTCTATACCGAGGCAAGCGAACTCGCCCGCCCCGCATTCGAGCGCGCCGGTTATAGCGTGACGCATCGCCGTGACTTCGAAATCGAAGGTGTGGCGATCCACAATTACGCGATGGAGAAGCCCCTCGATTGAGAGGCTTCGCGCAAGTTCTTCAGATGAATTCGATCTTCTGGACGAGGTAGAACTTGTCGCCTGAAGGCACAGTCACTTCGATCTCGTCCTCGACCTGTTTGCCGATCATCGCGCGCGCCATGGGTGACGAATACGAGATCCGGCCTTGCGTCGCATCGGCTTCGGTCTCACCCACGATCTGATATTTGACTGGCTTGTCGTGATCATCGAGCAAGGTAACGGTGGAGCCGAATACGATCCTGTCACCGCTTAGCGATTTGGGATCGATGATCTGTGCGCGGCTGATCTTGCCCTCGATATCGCCGATCATGGCCTCAACCTGGCCCTGACGCTCTTTCGCAGCGTGATATTCAGCGTTTTCCGACAGATCACCATGCGCGCGAGCTTCCTCGATCGCATCAACAATCTTCGGGCGTTCCTCGCGCAGCGCTTTGAGGTCGGTCGTCAGGCGCTCATACCCCTCCGCCAGCATCGGAACTTTATCCATCGTCGCCATTCCCGTGTCTTTCTAACTTTTCCGCCTGCCCCCACAATTGCACTACGGTAATTTCGACTATGACCGCTCCGGCTAGGATCGGCCTCTTTCCAGCGAAATGTGGGGGAAGGTCTGCGTTATTCGTCAGCTATAATAGTCCTGCAATGAGCGGACTTCAAGCTGTGACGGCGTAATCGCGGCAATTGACGCTGCGGCAGCCAGCGATGCAGCGGCGGTGGTGTAGTACGGAACCTTCTTTTCAAGCGCCGTCGCACGGATCGATTTTGAGTCCAAAAGTGACTGCCAACCTTCCGTTGTGTTGAAGATCAGCGCGATTTCACCGTCGATAATCTTGTCGACGATATGCGGCTGACCTTCTGCGACTTTCTTGACCCGCTCGACACTAAGCCCCTGTTCCGACAGGTAACTTTGCGTCCCGCCCGTTGCGACAACCTTGAAGCCGAAATCGAGCAGCTGCTTGACCGCGGGCACGATCACGGCCTTGTCCGAGTTCTTGACCGAGACGAACACGGTGCCTTCGCGGGGCAAGGTCATGCCTGCGCCCAATTGTGATTTGTAGAAAGCAGGCTCGAACGTTCTGTCGATACCCATAACTTCGCCGGTGGACTTCATTTCAGGCGTCAGGACCGGGTCGGCACCAGGGAAACGACTGAACGGGAAGACCGCTTCCTTGATCGCCATATAATCAAAGTCGCGCTTGAACGGCGCGAAATCGGCCAGCTTTTCGCCAGCCATGATCCGCGATGCGATCTTGGCAACCGGCTGTCCGATGGCCTTTGCGACGAAGGGAACCGTGCGGCTGGCGCGCGGATTGACCTCGATCAGATAGACCTCGCCATCCTTCACCGCGAATTGCACATTCATCAACCCGCGCACCTTGAGCGCGTGGGCAAGAGCCTCGCCCTGGCGCTCCATCTCGGCGATGATCTCGTCAGAGAGCGAGTATGGCGGCAGGGTGCAGGCGCTGTCGCCCGAATGGACCCCGGCCTCCTCGATATGCTGCATCACACCGGCAATGCGCACTTCCTCGCCATCGCAGAGAACGTCGACATCGCATTCGATCGCATCGCGCAGATATTGATCGACCAGCACCGGACTATCGCCCGACACATTCACCGCGGTCTTGATGTAGTCATCAAGCTGCGCTTCGGAATCGACGATCTCCATCGCGCGTCCGCCCAGGACGAACGAGGGGCGAAGCAGCACTGGATAGCCGATTCGTGCGGCCACCGCAGCGGCTTCGTCGCGGGTGTAGGCGATACCGTTGTCCGGCTGTTTGAGGTCGAGCTTGTCGACCAGCTTGGCAAAACGCTCGCGGTCTTCGGCATGGTCGATGGCATCGGGAGAGGTGCCAAGGATCGGAATCCCCGCATCTTCCAACGCCTGCGCGAGCTTAAGCGGTGTCTGCCCCCCAAACTGCACGATCACACCCACCAGCTCACCCGATTGCTGCTCGACCCGCAGGATTTCGAGCACGTCTTCGGCCGTCAGCGGCTCGAAATAGAGGCGGTCGGAGGTGTCGTAATCGGTCGAGACAGTCTCCGGATTGCAGTTGACCATGATCGTTTCATAGCCTTGCTCGGCCAGCGCGAAGCAGGCGTGAACGCAGCAATAATCGAACTCGATCCCCTGCCCGATCCGATTGGGACCGCCGCCGAGAATGACGATCTTCTTGCGATCAGACGGCGCGGCTTCGCATTCGGCCTCGCCAAAGCTGGGCGCTTCGTAGGTCGAGTACATATAGGGCGTGATCGCCTCGAATTCGGCGGCGCAGCTGTCGATCCGCTTGAATACCGGCAGCACGCCGAGCTTGTGACGCAGTTGGCGCACTTCGTCTTCGCTGGTTGCACCGGCCATCGCCTGCAAAGCATCGTGGAGCAGGCCCGAACGCCGCGCCTGCGTCTCCGCCAGACCGCCCGCTACGCCGACAGAGCGAACCGCCAGTGTCGCCAGCCGCTTGTCTGAAAAACCCATGGACTTCAGACGCCGAAGCGAAGCCGCATCATTGGGCAGGCCCTCGCTCGCCACCTCTTTCTCGGCAGCGATAATCGCCTCAATCTGGCGCAGGAACCACGGATCGTAGCCGGTGACATTGTTGATGTCCTCGACGCTCAGCCCCTCGCGGAAGGCTTGGCCGACCTTGAGCAGCCGGTCCGGCGTCCGGCGCGAGATTGCCGCGGTGATGACATCGCGCGACACGCCTTCCAGCTCGGTCACGCGGTTGAACCCGTCTAGGTCGGTTTCCAGACCGCGCAGGGCCTTTTGCAATGATTCGGCGAAGTTGCGGCCAATCGCCATGACTTCACCGACCGACTTCATCGCGGTCGCAAGCGTCGCTTCGGTGCCTTTGAACTTTTCAAAGGCAAAGCGCGGGATCTTGGTCACGACATAGTCGATGGTCGGCTCAAAGCTCGCAGGCGTCGCGCCGGTAATCTCGTTGGTGATCTCGTCGAGTGTGTAGCCCACCGCCAGCTTCGCCGCGACGCGTGCGATCGGGAAGCCGGTGGCCTTGGAGGCGAGCGCCGATGAGCGAGAGACGCGCGGGTTCATCTCGATCACGATCAGGCGGCCATCCTTGGGGTTCACCGCGAATTGCACGTTCGAGCCGCCGGTTTCGACCCCAATCTCGCGCAGCACATCTATGCTGGCGGTGCGCATGATCTGGTACTCTTTGTCCGTCAGGGTCAGCGCCGGAGCGACCGTGATCGAATCCCCGGTATGCACACCCATCGGATCAACATTTTCAATCGCGCAGATGATGATGGCGTTGTCCGCGCGGTCGCGGACCACCTCCATCTCGTATTCTTTCCAGCCGAGCAGCGATTCCTCGATCAGCACTTCGGTAGTCGGCGAGGCATCAAGGCCCTCGCGCACAATCCGCTCGAACTCGTTCTTGTTGTAAGCGATCCCCCCGCCGGTGCCGCCTAGCGTAAAGCTGGGGCGGATGATCGATGGCAGGCCGGTGCGCTCCAGAACTTCGCGCGCTTCCTCAAGAGTGTTAGCAATGCCGGAGCGCGCGCTTTCCAGTCCGATCTTGTCCATCGCATCGCGGAAACGCTGGCGGTTTTCGGCCTTGTCGATGGCGTCGGCTTTCGCCCCGATCATCTCCACGCCATACTTTTCGAGCACACCCATCTCGTCAAGCTTGAGCGCGCAGTTGAGCGCGGTCTGCCCGCCCATCGTGGGAAGCAGCGCGTCGGGCCTTTCCTTGGCGATGATCTTCTCGACGATTTCCGGCGTGATCGGCTCGACATAGGTCGCGTCGGCAAATTCCGGATCGGTCATGATCGTCGCCGGATTGCTGTTGACCAGAATGACGCGGTAGCCGTCCTCTTTCAGCGCCTTGATCGCCTGCGTGCCCGAATAATCGAACTCGCACGCCTGACCAATGATGATCGGACCAGCGCCAATGACGAGGATGGAGGAAATGTCAGTACGTTTGGGCATCAGTTCTGGGTCTCGTCTAATGTGCCGGTGTCGTCGGTTTCAGGAGCCGGTTCGATGGTGATGTTGTGTGCGACGTTGATGTCGATCAGCCGCATGCCCGCCTTTTGCATTTCGCAAGCCGCCTCAACCGCATCGCGCGGCCAGACCGGATCGGTGCGCACACGGTAAAGCGCCGGATCGCGGCCGAGGAAGAAGGAGCCGTTTTCATCGACCGGTTCGGTCTTGAACAGCTGGACGGCGGTGCCGGTCTCATTGGTTTGCTGCATCAGGCGCTGCCCGGCGGTATCGTCGCTGCCCGGCTTCACCAGCTCCTGAATCTCACCGAGCGAAAGCTTGGTAATGTCGAAGGTCAAGATGGGTGTCGCCTGAACGTTGCTGGCATCGTCCGCAAGCTCGGCTTTGAGATCGCCAAAGCGCGCAAGGCACTGCTCCAACGGCTCTGCCAGCTCGCGCGGATCGGTGTCGTCGAACAGCGCGCAGGAGGGGAGGAGGAACAGGAAAGGTAGAGTCAAAATTTTGGTTTTAGTCACTGTCATCCTCCGACCTTTCGTTGCCGAAGAAACCGAACTGCTCGCTGCTGAACCGTGCCTCGGTCCGCAGTTTTTCAATCACGCATTCTTGTCCCGAAATTGTTGATTGCGATCCCTGAAGGGTGGGAACGAACGTAATGTAGCGGTTCGGTAGGATAAGGAATGGATCAACACTTAGACCGCAACCCATGGAGACTTCATCCAAGTTCGACCTTAGATCGGGAAATGCAGCAGTCTGTTCGTAGGCGACAATTTCGAGATCGAGCCCCAAGAACACTGCGGGCATCATGAAGCTGCGTGATTGCGGCGCGGTGCGCCAACCATAGGCCCAATATCGATATATGCCCTCTTCCTCATCTGCATCCAGCAGTTCTCCCCCAATCCAATTACTGCCGATCTCTTCGTGAAACTGTCGGACTAGGCTGGGATCACCCGCGAGTTCATAGATGGCGTGATCATGCGATTGACGCTGCAACTCGATGCCGCCGTCGCTGGGAGGATGCCCTTCACCGGAAGCCAGCAAAAGGATTGAAAAGAACACCAGCCCGTTCACCCCAGCCCCCCAACAAACTTCTCGAACAGGTAGAAGCTATCCTGCGGCCCCGGGCTTGCCTCAGGATGATACTGCACGCCGAACGCGCGCTTGCCCTTCACCGCGATGCCGCAGTTCGAGCCGTCGAACAGGCTCACATGGGTCTGCTCCAGCGTGTCGGGCAGAGTGTCTGCATCGACCGCGAAGCCGTGGTTCATGCTGGTGATCTCGACCCGACCCGAGGTCTCGCCCCATCCCTCGCCCACTCGCTGAACCGGATGGTTTGCACCGCGATGGCCTTGGTGCATCTTCACCGTCTTGGCTCCCGCCGCGAGCGCGAGCATCTGGTGGCCGAGGCATATGCCGAACAGCGGCATGTCCGCATCGAGCAGCGCCTTTATCACCGGCACCGCATATTCGCCGGTCGCCGCCGGATCGCCGGGGCCGTTGGAGAGGAACACGCCATCGGGCGAGAGCGCCATAATGTCCTCGTAAGAGGTCTTGGCCGGAACCACCGTCACCTTGGCCCCTGCGCGCACGAGGTTGCGGAAGATGTTGTCCTTCGCCCCATAGTCGATCGCGACCACATGCGGCGTCGCGTCGTGAGCCGCGCGGCCATAGCCGTGGCCCAGCCGCCAATAGCCGCCTTCCCAATTCTCTTGCCCTTCGCGCGTCACCCGCTTGGCCAGGTCCATGCCTTCCAGCCCGGCCCAATCGCTTGCGCGCGCCAGCAAAGCGTCGAGGTCGAACTTCCCGTCCGGCTCATGCGCGACAACTGCATTGGGAGCGCCCGAGAGGCGGATGCGGCGGGTCAGCGCGCGGGTATCCACGCCTGACAGGCCAATCTTGCCATTGCGCTCCATCCAGTCGGTGTAGCGTTCCAGACTGCGGAAGTTGCTCGGCTCGGTCACATCCTCGCGCACAATGCACCCGACCGCGCCTTCTACCTTGCTCTCCACGTCCTCTGCATTCGCGCCGACATTGCCGATATGCGGGAAGGTGAAGGTTACGATTTGCGCGGCGTAAGAGGGATCGGTCATCACCTCCTGATAGCCGGTCATCGCGGTGTTAAAGCACACCTCACCCACTGCGCTGCCGCTGGCGCCAAAGCCCTTGCCCCAGATCACCGTTCCGTCGGCCAGAACAAGACAACCTGTCGCGCCTTTGGGCTGCGCAGGACGAATGGGAGCAGAAGCCATTTGGGGCTCTCCGAGTCAGGGGTTTCCAGCAATGTCGCTAAGTCTCACCGGCTAAGCTTGCGCATGGCGTCCGTCAACCTATCTCAGGTGTCAAATATCGGCTAAGCCGCCGAATTCTCAAACCATCCACAAGAAAGACCGCAAGACGATGATCCGCGACGACATCAAGGCCGCCACAATCACCGCAATGAAGGCCAAGGAGAAAGATCGCACCGCGACGCTCCGCCAGATTAGCGCCAAGATCAAGGATCGCGATATCGAGGAGCGCACCAGCTCCAAAGAGATCGACGACGATGCTCTTGTGACCTCGGTGCTCCAGAAAATGGCCAAGCAGCGGCGCGAATCGATCGAGATGTATGAAACTGGCGGCCGTCAGGAACTCGCCGACAAGGAAAAGGCCGAGCTTTCGGTGATCGACGAATTCCTGCCCCAGATGATGAGCGAAGCCGAAACGGCGGCCGCGATCGAAGCGATCAAAGCCGAAACCGGTGCTTCCTCAATGGCCGACATGGGCAAGGTCATGGGCGCGCTTAAGGCGAAACATGGCGCCGTGCTCGACGGCAAGCTGGCGAGCGGGCTGGTGAAGGCTGCTTTGAGCTGATCCACAGACCCTTGCACAACTGACGTCACGCAGCCGCTCGACAGCGGGTGCGCGGGTGCGTCATAACAAAGCATGGCCATCACCCCGCAATGGAAGGACGAGCTGCGCGCGCGGATTACGCTTTCGACCGTAATCATGCGCACGGACAAGCTTCAGCGCGCGGGCCGCGAGTGGAAGGCCTGTTGCCCGTTCCATGACGAGAAGACGCCGAGCTTTACGGTCAACGATCAGAAGGGCTTCTACCACTGCTTTGGCTGCGGCGCGCATGGCGATGTCATCAGCTGGATGATCGAGCAGCGCGGGCTATCCTTTATCGATGCGATAAAGGAGCTGGCCGCTGAAGCCGGGATGGAAGTCCCCGCCCCCGACCCTGTCGCCGCAAAACGCGCAGAAAAGCGCGCAGAGTTGGTCGATGTGACGACAGAAGCGCAGGATTGGTTCGTACACAATCTGCGCGGTGAGCAAGGGCGCGAGGCGCTCGATTATCTCAAACGGCGCGGGCTCAAACCCGAAATCCTGCGCGAATTCGGCTTCGGCTATGCGCCTGAGAGCAAGCAAGCGCTTAACAATGCGCTGGCGAAGTTTGATGACCGGATGTTGGTCGAAACGGGCATGCGGATCGAGACTGACGACGGCACCACCTATGACAGGTTCCGTGGGCGCGTCATGCTGCCCATTCAGGATGCGCGCGGACGGGTGATCGCTTTTGGCGGGCGCATTCTAGAAAACCGCGATGGCCTCGCGAAATATCTGAACTCGCCCGACACGCCTCTCTTCGACAAGGGACGCACGCTTTACAACCTGCACCGCGCCGCACCCGCTTCGCGCCAGACCGGACGCATTATCGTGGTCGAAGGCTATATGGATGTAATCGCGCTCGCGCAGGCCGGGTTCGAGGACGCGGTCGCGCCGCTCGGCACCGCGCTCACCGAGACGCAGCTCGAGATGCTGTGGCGTATGGTTGAGGTGCCGGTCCTTTGCTTTGACGGCGATGCGGCAGGGCAAAAGGCGGCGATGCGAGCTGTGACCCGCGCCCTTCCAATGCTCGCTCCGATGCGTTCACTTAGTATTGTCCGGCTGCCCGCAGGCCTCGATCCCGATGATCTCATCAACCAGCAAGGCGTCGGCGCGATGGAAAAGCTGCTCACTTCGCCCAAGAGCCTGCTCGACATGGTGTGGAAGTTTGAACGCGACGCGCAGCCGCTCACCAGTCCCGAGGCCAAGGCAGGCCTCAAGGCGCGGCTGATGGAGCATGTCGACACTATTCAGGACCGCGATATCCAGTCGCTGTACAGACGCGAGTTGCTCGACCGTTTTTCCGCCTTTGCCTATCCCCCGCGCGAGCCGCGCCAGCAGAACCGCGGCGCACCTTGGAAAGGCGGGCGCCCAGTGGCCCCGCGCAGCCTGTCACAAGAGGCACGCTCGACGCTCCAGCGCGCCATGGCGGGCGGGCAGCGCGCGGATTTCCTGACCGCCGTGATCGCCGGTTTCGTGCGCCATCCCGGCGAGATTTCGCGCCATTCAGAGTCCCTGACCCGCCTCGCAAAACTCGACCCGAAAGCCGCACCCGCCATCGAATCGTTGATTGAACTGTCAGAAACGCTTGATTCGCACGGCGAAGACGCCATATCGCACTTGCAAGGCCAACCTGCCCCACCGGAAGACCAACGTTACGCCTTTCTTCGAGAAGGCACACCACCCGGTGAAGCGCGCGAGGAACTGGCCGAAGCTGTGTCGCTGCTGGCCCAAAAACCAGCGCTCGAAGCTGCTATGGCGGCTACGATCGCGCGTTTTGACGAAGATCCCGAGGGGTCTTTTGCCGAGCAGGCCCGCTTGCGAGCACAGCTCACGACAGTTGAAGAGCGCCTGAAGGCTTTCGGACGCAAAAAAGCCGGTGCTCCGGCACAGCAGGATTAGGCTGGCCGCATTGGCTGGTTAGGGACCAACATTGGTGAATGTGTCCACAAGGCGTCGCGCAACGCCTTCACACTTCACCAGGGAACAGATTGACGAGTTTATATGGCATCGACCGCTAAGACTTCCGACAAAGATGACGCACCGCTGATCGACCTGAATGAAGCTTCGGTGAAGAAGCTCATGACCAAGGCGAAAAAGAGGGGCTACATCACCGTCGATGAACTCAACGAGGCCCTGCCGCAGGACCAGATGTCGAGCGAGCAGATCGAAGATGTAATGTCGGCGATCAGCGAAATGGGCGTCAATATCGTCGAGAATGACGAAGAGGCCGAAGCCGAGGCTGAACAGGAAGCCGAAGTCGCCGAAATTGCGGTCGATGGCGGCAAGAAAGAACCCAAGAAAGAAGTAAAGCCCGCCGCTGCCAAGAAGACGACGACGGGCGACCGCACCGATGATCCGGTGCGCATGTATCTGCGCGAAATGGGCGCGGTCGAGCTGCTCAGCCGCGAAGGCGAAATCGCGATTGCCAAGCGGATCGAATCCGGCCGCGACATGATGATTATGGGCCTTTGCCAGAGCCCGATCACTTTCCACGCGATCATCCAGTGGTCCGAAGCGCTCAATTCTGAAGATATGCAGCTGCGCGAAATCCTCGATCTCGACGCGATGCTTTCAAAAGAGCCTCCGCCTGACAAGATGGAGGAAGAGAACGAGGACGACGACGGCGAGATCTCCGAAGAGACTGCCGGTCCCACCATCGTCGACGATGACGAAGACGACGACGATGATGACAGCGAAGATGGCGAGGACGGCGAAGAAGGCGGTTCCAAGAAGGAAGACGAGGAAGAGGAGGACAACACCCTCAGCCTCGCCCAGATGGAAGCTGCGCTTAAGCCCGAAGCGATCGAACGCTTTGCGCGCATCACCAAACTGTTCAAGACTTTCGAGAAATTGCAGGCCGAGCGGGTCGATACGATTGCCGCTGGCGGTGAATTTCCGAAGGCCAAGGAAAAGAAATACGAGAAACTCGGCGATGAGCTTACCGCCGAAGTGGAATCGATGCAGTTCCACGCGACCAAGATCGAGTTCCTGGTCGACAACCTTTATGCCTTCAACCGCCGCCTGACCGCCCTTGGCGGGCAGATGCTGCGGCTGGCCGAACGTCACAAGATCAAGCGGATCGACTTCCTCAATTCCTATGTCGGAAATGAACTCGACGATGCGTGGATCAAGGCCAACGCCAAAAAGGACAAGAAGTGGAAAGCCTTCGCCGAGAAGGAAGACGGCGCGATTGAGCGTATCCGCACCGAAATCACGGATATTGCCGCGAATACCGGCATGGCGCTCCCCGAATTCCGCCGCATCGTCAACATGGTTCAGAAAGGCGAGCGCGAAGCGCGTATCGCCAAGAAGGAAATGGTTGAGGCGAACCTGCGCCTGGTGATTTCCATCGCCAAGAAATACACCAATCGCGGCCTGCAATTCCTTGATCTTATTCAGGAAGGCAATATCGGCCTGATGAAGGCGGTCGACAAGTTCGAGTATCGCCGCGGCTATAAATTCAGCACCTATGCGACTTGGTGGATCAGGCAGGCGATCACGCGTTCCATCGCCGATCAGGCCCGCACGATCCGTATTCCGGTTCACATGATCGAGACGATCAACAAGCTGGTGCGCACTTCACGCCAGTTCCTCCACGAAGAAGGCCGCGAGCCGACTCCCGAAGAGATGGCCTCGCGCCTGTCCATGCCGCTCGAGAAAGTGCGCAAGGTGATGAAAATCGCCAAGGAGCCGATCTCGCTTGAAACGCCGATTGGCGATGAGGAAGATTCACATCTGGGCGACTTCATCGAAGACAAGAACGCGATCATTCCGGTCGACGCGGCCATTCAGGCGAACCTGAAGGAAACCGTCACCCGCGTCCTCGCCTCGCTAACCCCGCGCGAAGAGCGCGTGCTGCGTATGCGCTTCGGCATCGGGATGAACACCGACCACACTCTTGAGGAAGTCGGCCAGCAGTTCAGCGTGACCCGCGAACGTATCCGTCAGATCGAAGCGAAAGCGCTGCGCAAGCTCAAGCACCCGTCGCGGTCGCGCAAGATGCGGAGTTTCCTCGATCAATGATGCACCACTCGAAGAAGATTGTGCTTTGCGCGGCAGTCGCCCTCGCCGCATTGCCCTACGCAGCCAATGCGCAGGATTCATCAGATCCGGCAATCGAAGCGCCAAACGAGGTCAATCTCGCAATTGCGAGGCAGATCGTCGATTTGGGATTTCCGGTTGAAACGCGCGAGCAGATTTTCTTCGGGACCATGGATCAAATGGTAGCCCAAACCCGAGAAGCCACTCTGCGGGCTTACGAGCTGGAAGATGAAGGCGCGATTGCCATTATGGATCAATGGGTTGCGGACTACATGGAGGACAGCAAAGATGTCCTGCGTTCGCATATCCCGTCGCTGATTGACGGGCTCGCAGCGAGCTATGCCGCAATCTTCACCCGTCGTGAGCTAGAGGATATTCTCGCTTTCGTCTCGACGCCCAGTGGCCAGCGATACTTCGAGCTCTCGTCCGCGATCCTTGCCGAACCGAACTTCGCCGCCGCCAATCAAGCCTATATGAACGATTCGCAGGCATTGCTTCCGGGCGCGATGAACGATTTGATCGAACGTCTGCGCACCTACATGGCCGAGCAACAAGCGGCAGGCGAACAGGTCACAAGCTGACGCATCCGCCGCGACAGATATGACCGAAACACCACCCCGCCTTCCAACTCCAGATGAAGCGCCGTGGAATGCGACCAATCTGCTCGCCAATCGGCCTTTCATCATCTGCGTGCTGTATCTGTGCAGCTACTTCACCGGCATCAGCGCTATCGTAGGCGTGGTGCTCGCGCATGTTTTTATCGAAGGCGCGAAGGAAGAGTGGGAACACACCCAGTTCCAATATCTCATCCGCACATTCTGGATGTTGGTTGGCTCATGGATGGTCGCTTTGATCGGCGGAATCGTCGTTGCAATTCAGACCGATGGCGGCGCCGGCATTATCGCTGGCGCATTGTTGGCCTTTGCGACGCTGATCCTCGCCTCGGCGCGGACAGTCTATGCGATGATCAATGCGGTGCGGCAAAAGCCCATGCCGCGCCCTCGGACGCTCTTGATCTAGCGCCCGAGCGGCCTGCCTAATACCGCCGGTTCCAGTCATCTTCGAGGCTGCGCGCGTTCAGCCCGTATCTCAGCCGGTATTCGCCGGGAATGACCGGCTCAGGCGCGCTCGGCATGCGAGCGAAGCGATTGCGGGTGCGCTCGATTTCCTCACGCGGCAATTCGGCCCATTCGATCTGATTACGCGCAGTGAGGATATAGTCGCCGGCATAAGTCACCGATCCCGCGCGCACTTCGAATGTCGGAGCGATCTCGTGGTAGCCGCGGCTGGGGCGAGAGATTTCTTGCGTTCCGCCGATCCCGCGAAAATCGACGAGGCACCGTTCGTCCTCTGCCGGAACTTTCGCGCAGCTTACTCCGTGCGCGACGAGCCGGTAGGTGCCCGGTCGCAATTGGAACGCGCGCACCTTGAAGCCGAGCGTATCATTGCCGAAAGAGAGGAAGCCCTGCTTGCGCTCGAATCGCACGACATCCGCGTCGTTGGCGATGCTCCCCCCTTCGCGCAGGAAAAAGACGCCCAAAGTGTCTTCGAGATACAGCTCGCTGCGGATCGAGATCACCACCGCGCCATATCCTTCATCAACCGCAGAGGCGCGCGAGACACGTTCTGCCCGCGTCCCCGGATCGGCCAAGGCCGCGCTCCAGCCAGGCAGCGTCAGGCAAGCGAGAAGAAGTGCAGCAAATCCAAAGCGCATGGCGGCGAAAACCCGATTGTTTTGTGGCGTGGGGTGGATGAGATGAAACAAGCCGCGCGCCAGTGCAAGGCCTGCCTATTTACCCTCGCACGCGCAACATTACGAAAAATTCTGTTTCGAAACGTCGAAAAGCCGCTTTTGCGGGGTGGAGTCCTGTAATTCGCATCTCTATGACGCGCCCATGCGTATTGCCATAGCCTCTGACCACGCCGCCCTCGAAATGAAGGCCGATCTAGCCGAATATCTGATGGATGAAGGCCACGAAGTCGCCGATCTCGGCCCGGATAACGGCGATAGTGTCGACTATCCCGATTACGGCTACAAACTGGCCAATGTCATCGCCGATGGCACCGCCGATCTGGGCGTCGCGCTGTGCGGATCCGGCATCGGCATTTCGATCAGCGTCAATCGCCATCCCGGCGTGCGGTGTGCACTTGTGTCAGAGCCGCTTTCAGCCTCACTTGCACGCGAGCACAACAACGCCAATTGCATTGCAATGGGCGCGCGGGTGACCGGCATTGAACTGGCCAAGGCCTGCCTCGCGGCCTTTGTCTCGACCCCATTCGCCGATGAAGGCAATCCCAATGGCCGCCATCAGCGCCGCGTTGCCAAGCTCGGCAATCCCCCCATCGACCCTGATCACATCGAGACGCATCAATGAGCACGGCTCCATCCGAGGTAGTGAACCCCATGCACGCTTTCTGGCACAATGATCTGGCCACGACCGATCCCGAAATTGCAGCGGCGATCGACAACGAGCTGAAACGTCAACAGGACAAGATCGAGCTGATCGCGAGCGAGAACATCGCCTCGACCGCCGTTCTCGAAGCGACCGGCAGTGTCTTCACCAACAAATATGCCGAGGGCTATCCGGGCAAGCGCTATTACGGCGGCTGCGACTATGCCGATGTGGTCGAAACGCTGGCAATTGAGCGCGCCAAGCAGCTGTTTGGATGCGAGTTTGCCAATGTGCAGCCGAACAGCGGCAGCCAGATGAACCAAGCTGTGTTCCTCGCCATGCTACAGCCGGGCGACACCTTCATGGGCCTCGACCTGAACAGCGGCGGTCACCTCACCCACGGATCGCCCGTGAATATGAGCGGAAAGTGGTTCAACCCGGTCAGCTACGGCGTTTCCCAAGGCGACGAATTGATCGACATGGACGTCGTCGCCGCCACCGCACGCGAGCACAAGCCCAAGCTGATCATATGCGGCGGCACTGCTTATTCGCGGATCTGGGATTTTGCCGCCTTCCGCAAAGTGGCGGACGAAGTGGGCGCGGTTCTGCTGTGCGATATGAGCCATATTTCAGGCCTCGTCGCGGGCGGCGCACACCCCTCGCCCTTCCCCCATTGCGACATCGTCACCACGACGACCCATAAGAGCCTTCGCGGTCCGCGTTCGGGCGTTATCCTGTGGAACGACGAAAAGTTTACCAAGCCGCTCAACATGGCAGTCTTCCCCGGCCTACAGGGCGGCCCGCTGATGCATGTCATTGCGGCCAAAGCCGTAGCGTTCAAAGAAGCGCTTACACCGGAGTTCAAGGACTACGCTCACCGCGTGGTCGAGAACGCCCGCGCGCTGGCGGCTAGCCTTGAGGAAAACGGCCTGCGCATCGTCTCTGGCGGGACCGACAATCACTCGATGCTGGTCGATCTCACTGCGAAAGACGTCACAGGCAAGGCCGCCGAAACCGGCCTCGACCGCGCATGGCTGACCTGCAACAAGAACGGCATCCCGTTCGACACGCGCTCGCCGTTTGTGACCAGCGGCATCCGCCTCGGCACGCCAGCAGGCACAACGCGCGGCTTTGGTCCGAATGAATTCAGAAAAGTGGGACAATTGATCGCCAAGGTGGTAGAGGGTCTTTCTAGTAACGGACCCGAAGGCGATGCCCAGATCGAAGAACATGTCCGTTCACAAGTGACTGAACTTTGTAATAACTTTCAGGTGTATCCCAATGAATGAGGTGGTTGTGAGCAAAAGCAAGAAGAAGGAAAGCAAGCAGGACGCGGTCGAAAACGGTCCTGATTGGATTCAGGATACGCGCGAAGAAATCGCTGGCATGGTCAAGGACGGCTTTGATCACGATTCGACCAAGCCGGTTTTGAAAGCCGCTGCGGTTGGCGCGGTTGCTGGCGTTGTGCTTCCTGGCGTGGGTCTTGCGGCTGGTCTTGTCGCGGGTGCCGGCCTTGCTCTGCATCACGCAATCCGGAAGTAACTTGCTGAATGCGATGTCCTTTTTGTGCCAATGATGACACGCAAGTAAAGGATTCGCGTCCCACCGAAGACTCCACCGCGATCCGCCGTCGCCGCCAATGCGGTTCGTGCGGGGCGCGCTTTACGACGTTTGAGCGCGTGCAATTGCGCGAAGTCACGATCGTAAAATCGGGGACCAATGGACAAGCGCGCACCGAGCCATTCGACCGCTCGAAGATCGAACAATCGGTCGCGCTCGCTTGCCGGAAACGCGGTGTCTCGCAGGAACGGATCGACCAGCTGATCTCTGGAATCCAGCGGCAGGTCGAAACCGCAGGCGAGCCCGAAGTCCCGTCCTCGCGCATTGGCGAAATGGTAATGGACGGCCTCAAGCAGATCGATTCGGTCGCCTATATCCGCTTCGCCAGCGTCTATCGCGACTTCTCCGAAGCGCGCGATTTCGAGGAATTTGCCAGCACTGTCGCCGAAGCCGCGCAGGATTAGCGTGACGAACAAGCCGATCATCGTGCTGGTGCGCCCGCAACTGGGCGAGAATATCGGCAAAGCCGCGCGCGCAATGCTCAATTTCGGGCTGACCGAAATGCGCATCGTCAATCCGCGCGATGGCTGGCCTAACCCCTCTGCCGGTCCCGCTGCGGCAGGTGCAGACATCGTGCTGGATCAGGCGAAGGTCTATTCCAGCACCGCCGAAGCGGTCGCCGATTGCGAGCATGTCTATGCCACGACCGTGCGCAAACGCGGCGTGACCAAGACGGTGGTCGGCCCCGACGGTGCAGCGCGGCTGGTCCACTCCGAGCCAGGGCGCCATGCGGTGCTGTTCGGGCGCGAGGCTTCGGGACTGGCGACCGAGGATGTGGAGCTCGCCCGGCACATCCTGACCGTCCCTATCAACCCAGAATTCGGCTCTCTAAATCTGGCGCAGGCGGTGATCCTTGTCGCCTATGAATGGTCGCGGATCGGAAGCGAGCTGAACGCGAGCGAACTGGTCCAACCGACCGATGAAGACGAAAAGCTGCCTCCGGCACCGCAGGAAGAGCTAGAAGGTCTGATCGCGCATTTCGAGAAATTGCTCGATCCGCGCGGGTACTTTCTGCCCGAGGCACGGCGCGAGGCAACGCAGCGCACATTGCGAAGTGTGCTGACCAGACCAGGCTGGAACCACCTCGAAGTGCGTACCTTGCGCGGCATTCTGACCACGCTCGGGCGCGAAAAACGCCCAGAGGACTGACGCTCGACTAGCGACATGGACAATCCAGTCGCAGGACGCTAGCCAGCTGCTTCCCTCTAGCTAATTCAACGAGTTCCACGATGAAATTGACCCTTTCGCTGCTCGCAGCCGCTGGTGTTGCGCTCTCCGTTCCGGCTTTCGCTGATGAGCCGCGCGCTCCGACAACTGAACAGGCGCCCCAGCAGACCAGCGAAGCCGCCGAGGCAGCTGAAGAAACCGCTGCAGACGCTGAACCGGCAACCCCGGCTCCTGCGCCCGCTCCCATCGAAATTCCGGCTATTGAAGCGCCCGAGGAAGAGGAGCGCATCTGTCGCCGCATCCGCGTGGACATGTCGAGCCGGCGCGCTACTCGCGTGTGCATGACTCGCGACGAATGGCGCGAGTTCAACCAACGCCGTTGATCGTTTGCACTCACAGGTAGCTTGACTGGCGCGCGCTTTCTGTTATCCGCGCGCCTTCGCAAGTTGGCCCCGCACCCCGGTGAAGCGGTGGCCGCGCTGGAATATCGTTCCAGCGGTGCGATGCCGGGTTCGATGCTCGCCAAATGGGTGGGTCTGCAAATTTGAAGGAAAGACTTATGTCGAAGCGCAAGAGCGCCAAGTACAAACTCGACCGCCGGATGGGTGAAAACATCTGGGGTCGCCCGAATTCTCCGGTCAACAAGCGTCAATACGGCCCCGGCCAGCATGGTCAGCGCCGCAAGAGCAAGATGAGCGACTTCGGCCTGCAGCTGCGCGCCAAGCAGAAGCTCAAAGGCTATTACGGCGACGTGACCGAGAAGCAGTTCCGTTCGACCTACAAGGACGCCACCCGCATGAAGGGTGACACCGGTCAGAACCTGATCGGTCTGCTCGAGCGCCGCCTCGACATGATCGTCTACCGCGCGAAGTTCGCTCCGACGATCTTCTCCGCACGTCAGATCGTCAGCCACGGCCACATCTATGTGAACGGCGTGAAGTGCAACATTGCAAGCCGCCGCATCGATGTTGGTGACGTCATCAGCCTGGGCAACAAGGCCAAGGAAATGGCTCTCGTCATCGAAGCTCAGAGCCTGCCCGAGCGTGAGATTCCCGACTATGTCGTGCCTGAAGGCAATGACAAAGTGGCATTCTCTCGCGTGCCGAAGCTCGACGAAGTGCCCTACCCGGTCACGATGGAACCGAACCTCGTGGTCGAGTTCTACTCGCGCTAAACCGCGAGCTGACAGCGAGAAGAATTGGGGCGGCCCTGCGGGGCCGCCCTTTTCTTTTGCGGCCAATCCATCCAACCTAGGGGAAATCAAAACAAGGAACGCTTGCATGAACGTACTACTCGTTGACGGCCATCCCGACGAAGGACGCTTCGCATCTCATCTGCTCGACATCTACGAAAATTCGCTGCCCGCAAGCTGCACTGTCACACGGCTCAACATTCGCGAGCTAGAATTCACTCCTATTCTCAGGCGTGGCTATCTCAAGCGCACCGATTGGGAACCCGACATCCTGTCGCTCGCGCAGGCATTCGACGATTGCGACCACGCCGTATTTGCCTTTCCGATGTGGTGGGGTGCCGAACCGGCAGAGTTAAAGGGTCTGCTTGACCGCCTGTTTTTGCCCGGTTTCATGTACCAGTTCCGCTCTGGCAGCTCGCTTTGGGACAGATATCTCGAAGGTCGATCCGCGGACGTAATAGCGACTATGGATACCCCGCCTCTCTTTCTACGCCTCCTCTACGGCAATTCAATTATCCATCGCTGGAAGAAGCAGGTGCTCGGCTTTGTCGGGTTTGATCCGGTAAGGTTTCTCGCATGCGGCCCGATCAAGGATGGCGGCGCGGAAAAGAGCATCGGGAAGTGGACCCGCAAGATTGAACGCATGGCAGGTTCCATCCGCGCAAAGTCACCGAACAAGAAGCAAATGCGGCTCGCGAGTTTCCTCGCAGGAGCCACGCGCTAGTCCCGGATCCGGTCCCACTCGACGAATTCGTAGGCGATCGAGCCTTCGACGAGGCGGTCCCAGATATCCGCGACGACATCTCCAGGAATACCGCGGGCTTCGGCATCTGCGACCGCAGCATTGATAACCGAAGCCTTGCGCTCCTCATCACGCACCGCGCCGCGGGTCGGTTTGATGCGGGCAGCAGCGCGCATATAGCCGAAACGCCGCTCCAGCAGTGCCACCAGCTCGCGGTCTGTCGCATCGACACCGACGCGCACTTCGCCCATATTCTCGCAGTCTTCAGGCGCTTTCGCCGTGTTCTCATTCATGCGCAGGCACTTGGCCTGTGTCAGACGATTTGTCGAGTGCCTGCGCGCGACAAATCAGCGGCCAAGCGCCTCGTTCAGGAAATCATCAATCGCGCCCAGCATCTCGACCCGAGCGCGGCTGTCATCGAGGCTGTGCTCAAGATCTTCAAATTCGACATAGGTGACCTGTTTATTCTCATCCTGAAGCGCGTCGGCCATCCGCTGAGAATGGCGCACATTGACATTGAGATCGCGGGTGCCGTGGAACAGAATGACCGGTGCGAGGAATTTCTCGGCATGGCGGCGAGGACTGCCTTCTCTGATATGGGGGCCATCGCCTAACTGTTCATTGCGCAGCCGAAAACTGGTGTAAGCACGCGCATCTTCGCGCAGATATTCCAGATCGGTTACCGGCGCGATGGCAACTACGGCCTTGTAGAGATCGGGATCGACCACTTGCGACTGCAGTGCGGCATATCCACCATAGGACCACCCGACGATTGCAAGCTGATCGGGATTGGCGAAGCCCTTCTCCACCAGCCAGCGCCCGGCATCGTTCACATCGCCAATCGCGACGTCCCATGCCTGATATCCATTGCGGCCGAACCAAGCCTCTCCGTAGCCGGCCGAGCCGCGATAATTGGGCTGGAGCACGGCATAGCCGCGCGCCGTGAAGAACTGGACCAACCAGTCAAATCCCCAGTAATCGCGCGCAGCTGGGCCGCCATGAGGCAGCACAACCGCCGGTAGGTTGGTCCCATCTGAACCCGGCGGCAGCGTCAGATAGCCCGGTATCTGAGTGCCATCGGCGGCAGGAAAGGTGATTGCCTGCATTTGACCCATAGGCCGGTCGACCAGATAATCTCGCATCTGCAACAGCGGCTCGAGCTGGCGGCTGGCCTTGTCATAGAGATAGACCGTGCCCGGCTGTGTATCCGAGGAGGCGATAAGCAGGATACGGCTTTCATCCGCGTTTGCCCCGACAATGCTAATCAACGGCGTTTCTGGCAATGCCCGCCTCAATCCACCGGCCAAATTGGCCAATGTGGCATCAAAATATTCGACCGAACGCTTTTCTGTCGCATAGCTCACACCGACCACGCGGCGTTGGCGTCCGATACGAATCAATCCCAGGACATCGACATCATCTCGCGAGGCCACAACTTGCGCCTGACCTTCACCATCGAGAGGAATCTCGATGACTGCGCGATATCCTCCGATGGTGTGATAGGCATAAATCGAGTTGCGTGCGGCATTCACGCTGATCGGGCGATAATCTTCGATCACTTGTCCATTCAGATAGACGTCATCGACCTCGCGCCAGCGTGTTTCCCCTCTCTCACGCACCAAATAGATTCGATCACCAGTTCGATAACCTCGATGGTCAACCGGCATTCGTTCTTGCAACCGAACCCAGCCAGTTTCGTCGGCTAGATAGCGTTCGGCCCGGTCCTCAGGATGCACTTCGATGCTTTTCTCAGATGTGGTGATGTCGAGACGCTCTACGCCCAATCCTTCATTTCCCGTGCTGCGGGACAAGGTACCGCGGCGCGGGGTCCAATCGCGGGTGACAAGAATTTGCCCAGTTTCGCCTTCGACATCGAGCGCAATTACGTCACCCCCATCCTGCACAAATCGAGCAGATCGCCGCAAGTTGCTCTCTGAGATAACCTGAACGTCAGATCCGTCGTCATTCAGAGAAAAAAGCCGATCATAGCCAAGAAGCACATCGTCCCGCCTTTCGGCCACGCCGCTCAACTTGCACAAAAGGCGGTCATTGGTGACCCAGTCGCACTTGGTAATGTCTGCATGGATCATCGTGTTCGACATGATCATCTGCACCCCGTCATCGCGTTCCAGGTCGATGACTTTCAGGATTTCGGTATGGTTTGGTCCGGGCGCAACCCATGCCAACTTGGTGCCATTTGGCGAAAGGCTGACATCAAGAACCGAGGAGCGGATGCCAAAGCGCATGGCGATATCTTCCGCGGTCCCGGCGGTTTCTGCTTCCTGAGCGGCAGCGGGCGCGGTTACCACAGGGACCGCGATTGCCAAGGCGGCGATAAAGGCGAAAACACCGCCTTTGTATTGTGCGAAAAGCTTCATTTCTGCGTGACCCTGTTGCGCACACGGCCCCCGCGCGTGCGCTTCAAACGATTACGATGAAGCGAGGTAGTCGTTCCGGAAATCAGCCGCAAAGCTATCAAAACGCTGCTCACCAATCGCATCGCGCATAGATTGCATAAGCGACTGATAGAAAGCAAGATTGTGTTCGGTCACCAGCATGGCCCCCAAAATCTCGCCGCTCTTTTGCAGATGGTGGAGATAGGCGCGCGAATATGTTGCACAGGTCGGGCAGCCGCAGCGCTCATCCAGCGGGCCAGTATCCTCGGCATGGCGGGCATTGCGCAGGTTGAGCGGGCCGTTCCACGTAAAGGCCTGACCATTGCGGCCCGATCGTGTCGGCAGCACGCAGTCAAACATGTCGATCCCGCGCTCGACCGCGCCGACCAAATCGTCGGGCTTGCCCACTCCCATCAGATAGCGCGGACGGTCAGTGGGGAGCATGTCGGGGGCGTAGTCGAGCACGCCGAACATGGCCTCCTGCCCCTCACCCACAGCAAGTCCCCCAACCGCGTATCCGTCAAAGCCGATATCGGTCAGCTTCTGAGCGCTGATTGCACGCAATTCCTGATCGAGCGAACCTTGCTGTATGCCGAAGAGCGCCGCGCGGCTCGCATGCTCCTCCCCGCTGTCAAAGCCTTCGCGGCTGCGCTTGGCCCAGCGCATCGAAAGCTCCATCGAGGCGGCGATCTCATCACGCGGACGGTCGGCGCGCGGGCACTCATCGAACGCCATCACGATGTCAGAGCCGAGCAGCCGCTGGATTTCCATTGAACGTTCCGGCGTGAGCATATGCTTCGACCCGTCAATATGGCTGCGAAACTCGACGCCTTGCTCGGTCAGTTTGCGCAGGTCCGACAGGCTCATCACCTGATAACCGCCGCTATCGGTCAGGATCGGGCGATCCCAGTTCATGAACTTGTGCAGGCCGCCAAGCCGCGCGACCCGCTCTGCTCCGGGGCGCAGCATCAGGTGGTATGTGTTGCCAAGGATTATGTCCGCGCCCGTCGCACGCACGCTTTCAGGCTTCATCGCCTTGACCGTCGCAGCGGTGCCGACCGGCATGAAAGCAGGCGTGCGGATTTCCCCGCGCTGCATTTCGATGCGGCCCGTCCGCGCCTTTCCGTCGGTAGCGCTCAGCGTAAACTTGAAACGTTCACTCACTCTCTCAGCCGCCATCCGGTCTTGAAGATAAAGGCGATGATCGCCGTGCACAGCGCCAGAAAGCCCAGCGTCAGGCCGAGCGAGACCCAGATCGACACATCAGAAGTTCCGTAAAAGGTCCAGCGCAGCCCGCTCACCAGAAAGGCGATTGGGTTGGCATAGGCGATCGTGTCCCAAGGCTGCGGCAGTTCGTCGATCGAGTAGAAAGTGCCGCCAAGAAAGGTCAGCGGTGTGAGGATCAGGATCGGGATAATGCCAAGTTTCTCAAAGCTGTCCGCCCAGATGCCGAGAATGAACCCGAACAGCGAAAAACTCGCCGCCACCAGCATGATATAGCCCATTGCCAGCACCGGATGCGCGATGGTGTAATCGACGAAGAATGTCGCTGTGCCGAGGATGATCGCGGCGAGGATGAGCCCCTTGGTCGCCGCCGCGCCGACAAAACCAATCAGAGTCTCGGCCACGCCGACAGGCGCCGAAAGCAGCTCGTAAATCGTGCCCGTGAAGCGGGGCATGTAGATGCCGAAAGAGGAATTGCTGGTTGTCTCGCCCAGCAGGGTCAGCATCAACAGGCCAGGAATGATGAAGGCGCCATAGGCCACGCCATCAACCGGCTCCATCCGCGCGCCGATCACTGTGCCGAACACGACAAAATAGAGCGATGTGGTGAGCACCGGTGAAAGGATCGACTGAAAGGCCGTTCGCATCGCGCGCATCAGCTCGCGTTGATAGATCGACCATGCTCCGCGCGCATTGAAGGTCATCACGCAGCCTCCTCTTTTGCAGAGACGAGGTCGACGAAGATATCCTCCAGCGAGGAATCGTGAATGTCGATCCCGCGATAGTCGATCCCGCTGGCGATCAGCGCCTTAGTCAGCGCGGCGACTTCCTCGCTGCCGCTGCCCGAACCGTCGCCGCCGCGATAGCACAGCTCGCGCCCGCCATCGCCCAACGTCACCGGGAATGAAGCGATGGCATCGGGAAGCTCCGTAAGCGGCTCTACCAGTTGAAAAATCGCCTCGGTCGTGCCCATGCGCTGCATGATCGCCTGTTTGTCATCCACCATCAGGATCTTGCCGCCGCGAATGATACCGACACGGTCGGCCATCAGCTCGGCTTCCTCGATATAATGTGTGGTGAGAATGATCGTTGTCCCGCGCTCGCGAAGGGCAGCGATCTGCTCCCACATTCCTTTGCGCAGTTCGACATCGACGCCTGCGGTGGGCTCGTCGAGGAACAGCAAGTCCGGTTCGTGCGCCAGCGCCTTGGCTATCAGCACGCGGCGCTTCATCCCACCCGAAAGCTCGCGGATCTGACTGTCCTTCTTCTCGTAGAGCGAGAGCGAACGAAGAACCTCCTCGATCCGCGCTTTGTCTGGCGGGTGACCGAACAGGCCGCGCGAATAAGAGACCGCGCGCCACACCGTCTCGAACATATCGGTGCTCAGCTCTTGAGGGACGAGCCCGATGCGCGAGCGGGCAGCGCGCCAATTGCGCGACAGGTCTTCGCCAAAGGCCGTGATCGTGCCAGAGGTCGGACGCACAATCCCGCACACCGCGCCAATCAGCGTGGTCTTACCCGCACCATTGGGGCCGAGCAGCGCGAAAATCTCGCCCTTACGAATGTCGAGATCAACATTGTCGAGCGCTTTCGTGCCGCCGGCATATACCTTGCTCAGGCCCGCAATGGAGAGGATCGTTTCAGACATAGAGCGCGGGGTTAAGGCAGCAACAGCGAGGAGTCACCATAGGAATAGAAGCGGTAGCGATTTTCGATGGCGTGATCGTAAGCCGCCATCATCCGCTCGCGCCCCATCAGCGCGCTGACCAGCATGACCAGCGTGGATTTCGGCAGATGGAAGTTGGTCATCAGACCATCGACGACTTTGAACTTGTATCCCGGCGTGATGAAAATGTCGGTGTCGGCAGCGAACTCCTGCACAAACCCATCTTCGCTGGCAGCGCTTTCGAGCAATCTCAGCGAAGTCGTGCCAACCGCGATGATCCGCCCGCCAGCAGCGCGCGCAGCGTTGAGGCGCTCCGCTGTCTCCGCACTGATCCGCCCGAATTCGGAGTGCATGGCGTGATCATCGGTGTCGTCAGCTTTGACCGGCAGGAACGTGCCCGCGCCCACATGCAAGGTTAGCATCTCACGCCCGATCCCGCGCGCATCAAGCGGCTCGACCAGCCTGTCGGTGAAGTGGAGCGACGCTGTAGGAGCGGCGACAGCGCCGTCCTCGGCTGCGAACATGGTCTGGTAGTCTTCGAGGTCTTGCGCATCGACCCCGCGTTTGCCTGCAATGTAAGGTGGCAGCGGCATAGTGCCTGCACGGTCGAGCAGGACTTCGACCGGCTCCTCCCCTTCGAACATCAGCGTGATCGAGCCGTCCGCGTGGCGCGTTTCGGCAATCGCAGTGACGCCGCCTCCGAAGACCAGCTGATCGCCCTCTTTCACGCGCTTCGCATTGCGGATGAAGGCCTGCCAGCGGCGCAGATCGATGCGCTTGTGCAAGGTTGCGCCGATCTTGGCCTCTCCGCCCGCGCGACGTCCTTCGAGCTGTGCGGGGATGACGCGCGTGTCGTTGAAGACCAGCACATCGCCGGGTTCCAGCAGGTCGGGCAAATCGAGCACCCCGCGATCCTCGAACGGCGCTTCGCCCCCGCGCACAACCAGCATGCGCGCGGCATCACGCGGCCGCACGGGGCGCAGCGCTATCCGGTCTTGCGGAAGGTCGAAATCGAACAGGTCAACACGCATGATCGCCCGCGCCTATCGCGTGCTCGCTCTCAGCGATAGCCCCTTATTGAAGCGGCGCGTTGAGAAGGTCTGCGGTGATGTCCTGCTCTGGCGCAGGAGCAGGCGCTGCGACAGGAACCGGACGGTTATCGCTGGCAAGCGAAGCCTGCAGGATGCGGGTCGGGTTGCCGGGCGGTTCGCCGCGAACAATCGTATCAACGCCGGCCATATTCTCGATCACGCGGCCAAGATTGGTGTAGCGTTTGTCCAAGCTGAAACGCGGATAGAACACGATGAAGAACTGGCTGTTCGCGCTGTTTTCTTCAGTCGCCCGCGCCATAGCGAGGGTTCCGCGGACATGCGGCATCGGGTTGAATTCTTCGTTGAGGTCAGGAAGCTGCGAGCCGCCCTGCCCAGTGCCGGTCGGATCGCCGCCCTGCGCCATGAAGCCGTCGATCACGCGGTGAAAGATCACTCCGTCATAAAAGCCCTGACGGGTGAGCGTCTTGATCCGTTCGATATGGGCAGGTGCCCATTCTTCCATCAGGCGAATCTTGACCCGCTCACCATTCGACAGGTCCAGCACCCAGATATCATCGAGATCAGCGCTCGCGTCGAAATTGACCGGCGGATAGGTGCGCGTGTCGACCGCCGCGCTGGTGGCTTCCTCATCCCCGCTTTCGACCATGTCGCGATCGGAATCCTGCGCGGCGAGCGCGGAGGGTGCGGCGAGCAGAGAAATTGCGGCCATTACGCCGAGTGTGGGTTTGAGCATCAGCTTCTTCATGTGTTTGTCCAAGTCTTCGCTCACGCGTCTAACCGTGCTTCGCTGACACTTCAATGAATGACTTCACTCGCTTCGACAGATGCGTGCAAAAGGCTATAAATCGCCCTTGCGGCCTAGTTTCTCGACCCGCGCATTCACATCATCGCGCACCTCGGCGCTCACAAACGGGGTGATGTCGCCGCCATAGAGCGCGATTTCTTTCACCAGCTTCGACGCAATCGGTTGCAGCGATACGTCCGCCATCAGGAAGATCGTCTCGATATCGTCGTCGAGCTGCTGGTTCATGCCGGCCATTTGGTACTCATATTCAAAGTCCGCCACAGCGCGCAGGCCGCGAATGATGACATTTGCGTTCTGCGAGTGGGCAAATTTCACCAGCAGTGAATTGAACCCGACAACTTCGACATTATCGAGGCCCAGCCCTTTCACTTCGCGTTCGACCATCGCAAAGCGCTCTTCGGTGGTGAACATTGGGTTCTTTGACGGATTGGTTGTCACACCCAGAATGAGGTGATCCACGAGCTTGGCTCCGCGCCGGATGATATCGGCATGGCCCAGAGTGATCGGGTCAAATGTGCCCGGGTAAATTCCGACGCGGCGTGTCATGGCTCTTCAATTCCCCTGTAAGGCTCGGGGTCTTGCGCCCCTTTGTGCTTTTACCGATCCCGCTCGACAATAAACCTAGCAAGAGCGCGCAAAGTGTCAGCTTCGCGGCCGTGGCTGCCGAGATGCGCGATGGCCTGATCGACCAGCGCGTCTGCCTGTTCGCGCGCTTTGTCGACGCCCATCAATGTCACGAAAGTCTGCTTGCCCTGGCTCTGGTCCTTGCGCAGCGCCTTGCCCGCTTTGTCCGCGTCACCTGTCACGTCGAGTAGGTCGTCGGCAATCTGGAAGGCGAGGCCGATATCGCGGGCATAGGCTCTGAGATGCGCGCGGCCCTCTGGAGGAACCCTGCCCAGCACAGCGCCCATCTCTACTGATGCGGCGAGCAATGCGCCGGTTTTCAGCTGCTGGAGCCGCGTGATCGAGCGCAGATCGTATTCGACCCCCTCCTCATCCGCGACCATGTCCATCATCTGGCCGCCCGCCATGCCCTTCATCCCGCTGGCAGTGCCAAGCGTGGCGATCAGCTCGCTACGGACAAAGGGATCTGCGCTGGTGTCATTGTCGGCGAGAATTTCAAAAGCCAGCGCGTGGAGCGCATCGCCTGCCAGGACGGCGGTTGCCTCGTCATAGGCCTTGTGAACGGTCGGCTTGCCGTGGCGCAGGTCGTCATCATCCATGCAGGGCAGATCGTCATGGATCAGCGAATAGACATGGATCGCCTCAACCGCCGCGCCTGCACGAAGCGCCGCATCGCGGTCGACTCCAAACAGTTCGGCAGTGCTCACGACGAGCAGCGGGCGCACCCTTTTGCCGCCGCCGATTGCGGCATAGCGCATCGCCTCGACCAGTCGCGCGCTGGTGTCCGATGGCAAAGGCAATTCGGCGTCGAACACCGAATCCACCTCGCGCTGGACCCGTTTCAGGCTGTCGCCGAGCGCATCGCCATCGATCCCGACGACATTCACCTCAGCTGCCTCCGTCGAGCGGCGCAATGCCGGTGGGCGAACCGTCCGCACCGGCCACAATCTTCTCAATCCGCGCCTGCGCCGAATCGAGCCGGTCCTGACACGCCGCGCGCAGCTTCTCGCCGCGCTCGTAAAGCGAGATTGACTGGTCGAGTGGGACATCGCCGCGTTCGAGCTGGGTTACGATCTCCTCCAGCGCACGAAGCGCCTGCTCAAAGCTCATCTGCTCGATTGGCGGTGGTTCGGATGCTTCATTCATGAGAGCGAGCATTGACGCTGCGCGGGTGCGCGGTCAAGGCTGCGCAGCGGGCAGAGCCACCACTAATCGCGTGGAACACAGCGGGCGCTGAGCAGCCGCTTGAGGGGACAGACAATGAAGCAATGGGTGATCGCGGCACTATCGGCAGCGGTGATATTCGGCGCGCTCGACGCAATGTGGCTCAATTGGGCCGGTCCCAATCTCTACGAGCCCAATATCGGCGAGCTGATGGCTGAGAATTTCAACGCAGGCGCGGCGGCGGCGTTCTACTTTATCTACCTGGCGGGAACCTTGTGGTTTGCCGTTAGGCCGGGCTTGCAGAGCGGCAGCGTTCGAACAGCGCTTATCAACGGCATTTTGCTGGGGGCACTGTGCTATGCAACCTTTGACCTGACCAGCCAGGCGGTGTTCAAGGTGTGGGCGACTTATGTCACAATCGTAGACATTGCGTGGGGCGCGTTTGCCACGGGCACGGCGAGCGCGTTAGCTACGTTAATCGCGCTTCGATTCGGCAAGTAAGCGCAAAAGCAAGAAACGCCGCAAAGGCGACCAACGGGGACACTTTCATGTTTATCGGCCATTTCGCGCCAGCCTTTGTCGCCGCAGCCGCCTATTCGCGCGGACCCAAGCTCGGCACCTATTTCATCGCTGCGCAGCTGGTCGACTGGGCGTTTTTCGGCCTCGCCATCATAGGTGTGGAGAAATTGCGGATCGTGCCGGGCTTTACCCAGATGGTGCCGTTTGACCTCTATTTCATGCCCTACACGCACAGTCTGGCGGGCACGGCAGCATGGGCGCTGGCCTTTGGTATAGTGATCGCCATCTGGCACCGCGACACTCTGGGAGGATTGCTTGCGGCTTTGGTGGTGGCCTCGCACTGGGTGCTCGACTGGGTCACGCATGCCCCTGACCTTACTATTGCAGGCGGAGAGCACACTTACGGCCTTGGCCTCTGGAACTTTCCCGAGGTTGCCATGCCGCTGGAGATCGGGATCACGCTGGCAGCCTTTATCTATTACATGCGCAAATCGCGCGGGCCGGCGGCGCAGCCGATGATCCTGATCAGCGTGCTATTGGCGTTTCAGGCGATCAACTGGTTCGGCCCGCCGCCGAGCGAGGCGAACATCACCCTCTACCTCACATCCCTGTTTGCCTTCGCTGTTGCGACCGGTTTTGCAGTGTGGGTCGGGGAGAACCGCTATTTCACGCAACGTGGCGGGTTGGCGGCAGCGAGCCTCTGACTTATGGGCTTCGCCCATGAGCAACAACACCTCCGCCATCACCCCCGAAGTCGTCGAACAGCACGGACTGTCCCCTGAAGAATATGAGCGCGTGCTCGCAGGCCTTGGGAGGGAGCCCAATCTGGTCGAGCTCGGCATCTTCTCGGTCATGTGGTCCGAGCATTGTTCCTACAAGAGTTCGCGCCTGCATTTGAAGAAGCTTCCGACCGAGGCGCCGTGGGTTATCTGCGGTCCGGGCGAGAATGCGGGCGTGATCGACATTGGCGACGGTCAGGCGGCTATCTTTAAGATGGAGAGCCACAACCACCCCTCTTACATCGAGCCTTACCAAGGCGCGGCGACGGGTGTGGGCGGGATCCTGCGCGATGTCTTCACCATGGGAGCGCGGCCCGTGGCGAATATGAATGCGCTGCGCTTTGGCCGGCCCGATCACCCCAAGATGAAGCACCTTGTGCAAGGCGTGGTCGCGGGGATCGGCGGATACGGCAATTGCGTCGGCGTTCCGACCGTGGGCGGCGAGACGAACTTCCACCCTGCCTATGACGGCAATATCCTTGTCAACGCGATGACCGTTGGCGTCGCCGATGCTGACAAGATTTTCTACAGCGCCGCAACCGGCGTCGGCAATCCGATTGTCTATGTCGGCTCCAAGACCGGTCGCGACGGCATTCACGGCGCTACTATGGCCTCCGCGGACTTCGAGGAAGACGCCGAAGCCAAGCGCCCCACGGTGCAGGTCGGCGACCCCTTCACTGAAAAGCTGCTGATCGAAGCCTGCCTCGAACTGATGGCCACCGACGCCATCGTCGCGATTCAGGACATGGGCGCAGCAGGCCTCACCTCCTCCAGCGTCGAAATGGCGACCAATGGCAAGGCGGGCATCCGGCTCGATATGGACAAGGTGCCGTGCCGCGAAGAGGGCATGACGCCTTACGAAATGATGCTGAGCGAGAGCCAGGAGCGGATGCTCATGGTTCTGAAGCCCGGCAAGGAAGCGATGGCGCAGGCGATCTTCGAGAAGTGGGAGCTCGACTTCGCGATCATCGGCGAAGTCACCGACACTCGCCACATGGTGCTCGAATGGCAGGGCGAGGTCGTGTGCGACATCCCGCTCGGCCCGCTTGCAGCCGATGCGCCCGAATATGACCGACCTTACATCTCCAAAGAAGAATATGCCGAATGGGCGGGGATCAAGCCGGTCGAGAACGCACCCGAATGCACCGATCCCGGCGCAGACCTGCTCAAGATGCTCGCCTCCCCCAACCTCGCCTCGCGGCGCTGGATTGCCGAGCAATATGACAGCCAGGTCATGGCCGACACTCTCCAGACCGGCGGCGATGCCAGCGTGGTGCGCGTGCACGGCACGAAAAAGGCTCTCGCGATCAGCACCGATTGCACTCCGCGCTATGTCCATGCCGATCCTTATGAAGGCGGCAAGCAAGCCATAGCGGAGGCCTATCGCAATCTGTGCGCTGTCGGCGCTCGCCCGCTGGCGGTGACCAACTGCCTCAACTTCGCCAACCCGCAGCGGCCCGAAATCATGAGCCAGTTTGTCCACGCTCTCGAAGGAATGGGCGATGCCTGCCGCGCGCTCGACTTCCCGATCGTGAGCGGGAACGTCTCGCTCTATAATGAAAGCAAGGCGACCGGCGGCGGCTCGGCGATCCTGCCCACCCCTGCCATCGGCGGTGTCGGGATTATCGAAGACGCCTCGACCATGGTCACCAGCGCCTTCAAGCACGAAGGCGACACAATTTACCTCATCGCGCCCGAATTCTGGGCCAAGCCTGACCCGACCCGCTCGCATATCGGCAAGTCGCGCTGGCTCGCCGATGTTCATGGCCGCGACGAAGGCCGCGCGCCTCCGGTCGACCTCGCTGCCGAGCGCGGCGCAGGCCAGATCGTGCGCAAGCTAATCGGCGAAGGGCTGCTCTCCGCCGTCCACGACCTTTCCGATGGCGGCCTCGCAGTCGCGCTTGCCGAGATGGCATTGTCAGGCGGGATCGGGGCAGAAGTCTCGGCCAACCCCGCTTACTCCGCCGCTCAGTGGTGGTTTGGCGAGGATCAGGCGCGCTACATCGTCACCGTCGCGCCGCGCTATGCCGAGGCTTTCAACCAGATCGTCGCAGAAGGGCCCGACATCCCCGAGGCCGAGATGGTCGGCTTCCACCGCATCGGCACCGTCGGCGGGAATAGCCTGCTGGGCGTATCGCTCGCCGACCTGCGCGCGGCGCATGAAAGCTTCTTCGAAGAGTGGATGGGGGCATAGAGCTTCTCCAGCCAATCCTGCATTATGGCGGGCATTGGTTGGCCCCGTTTCTGATCGCGCTGGTGATCTGGCGCGCGCACTGGCTGCGTGCGGGGCTGGTGATGACGAGCGCAAATCTGATTGACCTCGACCATTTGCTCGCCGATCCGATTTTCGATCCCGAGCGCTGCTCGATCGGCTTTCACCTGCTCCATGGCTGGGAAGCGGGAATCGTCTATGTTCTGCTGCTGGCAGTGCCCCGATGGTGGGTGCGCGCGCTGGGCCTTGGCGCGCTGTGGCACCTCGCGGTCGATTACGGCGATTGCATGATGATGGGAGCGGCTCCGATATGAGTGCAGGATATTCCGGGACGCCGCTCGCCAAGAAACTGACGTTGCGCGATGGGCAGCTTTGCTGGTTTGACGCCATGCCGCAAAGGATCATGGACGAGATCGCCGCTTATGGGCTTGATTTGCGCCATGTCGCCAATCCCGCAGAGGGGATCGACGCCGCGCATATTTTCGTCACCGAAGAAGCCGAACTTGCCCCTAAACTGGCATCTTTGCGCCAGCAAATCGCACAAGACGGCCATATCTGGGTGAGTTGGCCCAAGAAAGGTTCGGGCAAGGAAACCGCGCTCGATCAGGCTGCGGTTCAGCGTGTCGGGCTTGCTGCCGATCTTGTCGATACCAAGAAATGCGCGGTGGACGAGGTCTGGTCAGGCCTCAAATTTGTCATCCGGAAAGCTGACCGGGAAACCTAGGCAGCTTGCATGTCGGTCAGGCCAAGATCGCTCTCGGCAAAGCCTTCGGACTCCAGCTGCGCGAGACACTGGCGATAGATTACCGGCACGCCGATATTCAGGCGTTTGCGCGCCGCGTCGATATCCTCGCGCATCACCGCTTCGACATCCATATGCGCCAGCTTGAGTGCCGCTTTGCCGAGCCGCCGCCCTTCCTTGACCGCCGCATAGAGCGGGGCCTTGGTCTGGGTGGTCTTCTTGATCTGGCGCGCACCGGCATAGGCGATGAACTTCACACCGAGATTGTGGTTCTGCTCGTAGGAGAAGCCCAGCAATGCCGCCTCACCCAGCGCATCGCGGCCATAGGTGGTGAGCACGTGGAAAAGGTCATGCGTATCGCGCAGCCGGTTGAGATACCATTCGAGCTGGTCATTGGGCCGCTCTTCACGCGGCCGCCAAGCATAGCTTTCATCGACGAGCCCGTTCGCCGTCAGCCCCTCGCGCTTCATGAAACGCATATAGTGCTGCGCGACGCTGTTGGGGGCGCAATCGGCCCAGCGGTCATGATCGTCGAGCATATCGGCGATGGCGAGCGTATCTTCGCGCTCCATCATGTTGCGCGCTTCGGGCGTGGCGATGAATTCTTCGGCCTGATAGCGGATCTGGTTGCCGCTCAACGCCTCAATGATGAAGAACACCTGTTTGGTGTCTTCCTTGTCAGCGACGAGCTTGCGGAAGTGTCGCAATGCCTTGATCGGACGGAAACCGGCCAGATCGCGGTCTTCGGTAACAATCGGTAGATCAAGATACGCCATCGGTTCCTCCGTACAGGCGACTCAAATTGAGTTCATGAATTGAAACTTACATTCATGTCAGTAGGTGTCAAGCGGGCTTTGCCGTAAGGTCACTCTTCACTTTCGCAAACTATCTGCCCATAGGAATAATTATGCGTGAACACGAAACTATTCCCTATTCGCTCAATCCCCTGCCCGATGATGAAAGCGTTGCGCGTGCGCGAGGCTTGCGCGACCGGCTGAAAGAAAGGCGCACCTGCCGCTACTTCTCCGATGAGCCGGTTCCGCGCGAAGCCATCGAAGCTGCAATCGAGGCCGCTGGCACTGCTCCCAACGGGGCAAACCACCAGCCATGGCATTTCGCCGTAGTCGCTTCACCGGAAAAGAAGCGCGCGATCCGCGAAGCCGCCGAAGCCGAGGAGCGGCGGTTCTACGGCTCTGACGGAGACAATCCCAAGGCCAGCGATGAATGGCTCGGCGCGCTAAGGGAGTTGGGCACAGACGAAGACAAGCCTTTCCTCGAAACCGCACCCTTTCTCATCGTCGTCTTTGCCCAGCGCAAAGGCGGGATCGAGGAAGACGGTAAGACGCAGAATTATTACGTCAATGAAAGCGTCGGGATTGCCTGCGGGATGCTGATTGCGACCTTGCACGAAGCCGGTTTGGCGACGCTCACCCACACGCCCTCCCCCATGGGATTCCTACGTGAGGCTTGCGAAAGGCCCGAATGGGAGAAGCCCTTGATGATCGTGGTTGTGGGCCGACCGACAAAAGACGCGACTGTGCCCGCCCACGCTCTCAAGAAAAAGCCGCTGAGCCAGATCGCAACCTGGCTCTGAGCGCCAGACTACGCTGCGAGTGCTTCGCCCTGACTCTTCTCGCTGGCAAGCAGATCATAGGGGTCGATCCCTTCGGCTTTCCAGATGCGGTGGCATTCCTGATATTGGGTCGGCTCAGGGATATTGAGCGCGCGGCGCACATCGTCAAACGGCTGTTTCAATAGCTCGCGGATCGGCTGATCGATCAATTGCGGTGCGCCTTTGCCGGTGCGCTTGGCCTGCAGCGCGGCGCCCATGACCGGAGCCTTGCTGCCCCGCACCATCGACTTGATATTGGCAGAGCCCGCCCAACCGATCAGCAAGTGACCCTGACTGGGAGACTGGCCGTGGGTGAACAGCAGCACGCACTGTTCGCCCAGCGCATCACGGCCATAGCCGGTGAGAACGTGGAACAGGTCATGCGTGTCGCGTGAGCGATCGCCATACCACTGAACCAGATCGTCATACTTCGGACGGCCGAGGCTTTCCGCTTCGGCAACCAAGCCAGCTGCGGTCAGGCCTTCGCTTTCCATAAAGTCGCAATAGGCATGCGCGAGGCTGCCCTTGGGGGTTTTGCGAAGCTCGGCGTGATCGTCGAGGATTTCCGGCAGGCTCGGCTCCGTTCGGCGCAGATCTTCGCCGCGCTCCGACAGGCCCAACGCGGCAACGCGCGGCATGAACTGCTTGGATGGAAGCGATTCGTAGATCTTGAAGACGAGACTTGTGTCTTCCTTGTCCTTCATCAGCAGACGAAAATTCTTGATCGCACGCGGCAGCGAATAGCGCGGCGTAGGGCGATCAGCGTGTCGCACAACGGTGCCGTCTTTGGCGAAAAGAGCGGAATAGTCGGAAGGGTTGATCATGGTCGGGGCTCTGAAAGTCGAGAGGGTTTTCGGGGTTCGGATACCAGATGGCATCAGTTACTTACATTTGTGTAAATAAGCGCCTTAGGTTCGAAATCAAAACCTTTTTTGCTCTGCCCGTCGCAAAAGCCTCTCAGTTCGTCGACCGCACCAGCGCAGGATGCTCGATCTCTCCGGCAAATAGTTCGCTCGCTTCGTGGGTAAAGTGGCTGTTATCGACCACCAATGGATCGCGGTTTGCGCCGAAGTAAATGCATTTCGGCTCGCACTGGACGTTGTGGATGGAAAAGTAATCCGCACCTTCGCTTGCTACGAGGATGGCCATCCGATCATCAAGCGCTGCGCGTTCGGCCATATGCAAACGGTCGGGCAAATCCGACCCGGCACCGCGCTCATGCGTGAGAGCCAGCAAACGCGGCACGAATTGCGACCATTCCGCTGCGGGGCCGACCACAAGCACTTCGTGCCCTCCCTCGCGCAGCACGCGCAAAGTGTCTGCAAGATCGGGCAAGTCCCCTTCCTCCCATCTCCCGGCGAGCACGATCAGGTCGTAAGTACCGGCCTTGAGCTGCATGTCATAGGCGCCGGCAATTAACTCGGAGCAGAACGTGTAGTCGCCCGAAGGCGGCTCCAGCACCGGGCGGCATCCCGCAGCCGTGACCTGACTGATCGCGCTGCCGGGAAAGGCCTTGGCCATACCTGGTGCAAGATGCGCGGCGTGGCTGTCCCCCATCAGAAGCACATTCGGCTTGCCTTCTTCCTCCACCAGACAGGCTTGCGGGTCGAAACTCTGGCTGCGGTGGTGGATGAAACAGGTGCCCGACCGGAACACTTCGTCATGCGGGTAGTCGATAAAGCTCGCGATCTCTTGCCCTCGCTCTGAGAAGCGCAGCGGCCAGCCATTCGAGAAAGTGAGCAGCAGGGCGACCGCCACCAGCCCCGCCGTTACCCCTCCGCTCGCCAGCAGGACTGGCCGCGACGCGAAGCTGCGCCCTCGGAACGGCTCCTCGATATAGCGCCAGCTGAGCACTGACAGGCCGAAGGACAGCACGACTGCCGTGACCTGCATCTGCCATGTCAGCTCGCCCGCAGGCAGGCCGAGCAAGAGCAGCACAATCACCGGCCAATGCCAGAGATAGAGCGAGTAGGATATCTTGCCGATAAGCCGCACAGGCGCAAATTGCAGGACGCTGCCCACCAGCGACGAACCGGCACTCCCCGCCGCGATAATCGCCGCCGCGCCTGCGCATGGGATCGCCGCGCGCCAGCCGGGGAACGGCGTGGCGCTGTCGAACATCACCGCCGCGTAGAGGATCAGCGCGAGGCCGATGAGCGCCAGCCCCTCCCTCACCCAGCGCGCGGCCAGAAAAGGCAGCGGCGTGATCGCCACCATCATGCCGAGCAGAAACTCCCAGAGCCGCGCAGGCAAGGTGTAGAAGCTCGCCGAAGGATAGAGCAGCGATGCCGCCGCAGAAGCGAGTGCCAATACGACAAGGCCGAACCACATGCCGCTGCGCCCCAGCTTCATCAGGCCCAGCACGATCAGCGGCAGCAGGATGTAGAACTGCCCCTCCACCCCCAGCGTCCACATATGTAGCAGCACCTCGTGCTCGCTCTCGGCATAGGCACCGCGATGCAACCAGAAATGGAAATTGCCGAGGAACAGCGCCGAGAAGCCGAGGCTCCACGCATAGCCGACCAGTTCGGACGGCAGCAGCAGCGTGCAGGCGGCGATTGTCACGGCGGCAAGCACCACTAGCATCACCGGCACAATCCGCTTCACGCGGCGTGTGAGATAGTCGGAGAAGCGAAAGCGCCCCTCCCCTGCCTCGCGCACAACAATCCCGCCGATCAGAAAGCCGGAGATGACGAAGAAGACGTCCACCCCGATATAGCCGCCGCCAAAGACGCTCAATTGCAGGTGGAACAGCAGGACAGCGATGACAGCAACCGCGCGCAACCCCTCAATATCGGGCCGGTGCGCACTTGCGGGCATCATGTCGTGGACCAGCTTCACCCCTCTACCCAGTCCTTTCGCGGAATGCCGAGGAGGGAGAGGATGTTGGTGAGGTCACCGTGATCGATCCGCCCATTGGCCGCTGCGCGCGCCTTAGGCTTGGCCCTATAGGCAAAGCCGTAGGTCGCCGCTTCGATCATCGGGATGTCGTTCGCGCCGTCTCCGGTCGCGACAGGGTAAGCACGCGCGCCGAGCCTTGCCGCTTCCTCTTGCAGGACCGCGAGTTTTGTCGAGGCATCGGAGATCGGTCCGTCGAGCTTTCCGGTCAACTTGCCATCCGCCACGCCGAGCCGGTTTCCGACAACCCGGTCAAACCCAAGCCACTCTGCGACCCGGTCGGCAAAGTGGTGGAAACCGCCTGTAACCAAAACCGTCCGGCACCCCTTGGCCTTCAACGTGCGGGTGAGCACCTCCGCGCCCGGCGTCGGCGTAATGCATTCATCGAGACAGCGCTGGATTGCGCCTTCATCCAACCCTTTGAGCAGGGCCACGCGTTCGTTCAGCGCGCTGGTGAAGTCGAGCTCACCCTGCATCGCGCGTTCGGTGATCTCGGAAATTTGCGCCTTCAATCCGGCGAAGTCGGCGAGTTCGTCAATACACTCCTGCCCAATCATGGTGGAGTCCATGTCGGAGACGAAGAGCTTGGGCAGCCAGAAGCCGTCCTTGCTCATCACCATGTCGCAATCGGAAAAGTGCGCGTTCATAATGTTGGCGACAACCTGGGGATCGGTCTCACCCCAATGGATCTCATGCACCTGAGCTTCTGCATCAAGTGTCCGGGCATATTTGTACGACACGCCCGAGGCACCGCGATTGAACGTAAGCACGATTGAGTGCTCAGAAGTTGCACGACCAATTGCATTCAGCCGTGTTTCCCAATCCACTTTGTCTGCTATCAGACGCGCGATGAGCACCAAAACATCTCCAACAAGCACCGCTGCTGCGCGGCCAGTCGCGCTCATTGCAGGGCCGACCGCCAGCGGCAAGAGTGCAACCGCGCTTGGCCTTGCCGAAGCTCTGGACAAAGCCGGGCGCAAAGCAGTGATTGTCAATGCTGACAGCATGCAGGTCTATGCTGATATTCCCGTGCTGGCAGCCTCGCCGAGCGAAGAAGAGCAAAAGCAGGTTGAACACCGACTTTATGGCGCATGGGACGGAGCCGAGCCGTGCTCTGCGGCCGATTGGGCAGCGCGCGCGAAGGCCGAGATTGCCGATTGCCACGAGAAAGAAGCTGTGCCGATCCTTGTCGGGGGCACCGGCATGTATCTGAGAGTTCTGATCGAGGGCATTGCACCCATCCCGGAAATCGACGCAGAAGTACGCGAAGTTGTGCGGAGCATGGAAACCGCCACCGCCTATGCCGCGCTCCAGATTGAAGACCCCTTGCGCGCAGCCGAGCTGGAACCCGGCGACAGCCAGAGGATCAGCCGCGCGCTCGAGGTTAAACGCTCTACCGGCGTGACGCTCGGCGACTGGCAGCTCGCCAAGACCGGGGGCATCGGCGACGAGGTGGACCTGCACCCGCTCGTCCACATGCCGCCGCGCCAATGGGTTTACGAACGCTGCGACACGCGCTTTGCCGCGATGATGGAAAGCGGCGCGGTGGAAGAAGTCGAGGCGCTGCTCGCGCGCGACCTCTCCCCCGATCTGCCCGTCATGCGCGCAATCGGCGTGCCCGAGATCGCCGCTTTCCTGCGCGAGGAATCGACCCGCGGAGAGGCTATCGCGGCAGGCGCGCAAGCAACACGCAACTATGCCAAACGCCAATTCACCTGGCTCCGCAACCAGTCGCCACCTGACTGGCCGCGCATTGAGTCCGAAAATATCGACATAAAGTCCGTTTTCGCATCATTATTACAACTTTAACGGTTGACGCGTTAGATTCATACCGTTAGCGAAATCCTCATTGGCCCGCCACTTCAGTCCCGGCGGGCCTCTTGGTTTTTATGACAATCGCCGGTAAGCTCCGGCGCACAACGTGAACAGGTGAAGGCAACTCAGATCATGGCTATTGTACTTATCGTGGTAGAGACGGGCTGATCTGGGATTCACATATAGGAATTTCTGGACCGGCCCGACGCGAATAACCGCTTCGGGCCGGTTTCATTTTTGGAGAAGATCAAGTGGCGAAGCGGAGCGGTGCCGCATTGTTGTTGGAATGTCTGGTCGAACAGGGGGTCGAATATATCTTCGGCTATCCCGGCGGCGCGGTCCTTCCCATCTATGACGAATTGTTCGGCGATGAACGCATTCGTCACATCCTCGTCCGGCACGAAGCAGGCGCGGCGCATGCTGCCGAAGGCTATGCCCGCGCGACGGGCAAACCGGGCGTGGTGCTCGTCACCTCCGGCCCCGGCGCGACCAACGCTGTCACCGGCATTGCCGATGCGTGGATGGACTCGATCCCGATGGTGGTCATCACTGGACAGGTTCCCACCGCGCTGATCGGCACCGATGCGTTTCAGGAGGCCGATACGGTCGGCATCACGCGCCACTGCACAAAGCACAACTACCTCGTCAAAGACCCCGCCGATCTGAAAGCGACGATCGAGGAAGCGTTCCGCATCGCCACCACAGGCCGCCCCGGCCCGGTTGTGATCGACATTCCGAAGGACGTGCAGATCGCCACACCGTCGCAAAGCCGCGCGTCCAAACTCACCGCCGCGCATCGCTACGCCCCGCAAATGGTCGGCCCGGCAGAGCAGATCGCCGAAGCCATCGAGATGATCGCAGGCGCCGAGCGCCCTATCCTCTATACTGGCGGCGGCATCATCAATTCCGGCCCTGAGGCGAGCGAACTGCTGCGCAAGTTTCAGGACATGACCGGCGCTCCGACAACGTCAACGCTGATGGGCCTTGGCGCGTTTCCCAGTCAGCATCCCGACTGGCTCGGCATGCTAGGCATGCACGGCACCTTCGAAGCCAATATGGCGATGAACAAGGCCGATGTGATGGTCTGTATCGGTGCGCGTTTCGATGACCGTGTTACGGGTCGGCTCGACGCCTTCTCGCCTGATAGCAAGAAGATCCACATCGATATCGACCGCTCCTCGATCAACAAGAATGTGACGGTTGATCTGGGAATTGTCGGCGACTGCGCGAGTGTGCTCGGCCAGTTGATCGAAGGCTGGGGAGACCGCAAGCCTCAGGACCTGGGTGAATGGAAAGCACGCATTGCCGGTTGGCGCGCGCGCGAATGCCTCGCTTACCCTGAAAAGTCGCGCAAAGACCCCGAAGCGATCATGCCGCAAAAGGCGATCGAGCGGCTCTATGCCCTCACCCATCAGCGCTCGCCCATCATCACCACCGAGGTTGGTCAGCACCAGATGTGGGCGGCGCAATATTTCCACTTCGAAGACCCCAACAAATGGCTCACCAGCGGCGGCCTTGGCACGATGGGCTACGGCCTGCCCGCAGCGATCGGCGCGCAGCTCGGCAATCCTGACGATCTTGTCATCGACATTGCCGGTGAAGCCAGCATCCAGATGAACATCCAGGAGCTTGGCACCGCCTCGCAATACCGCCTGCCAGTCAAGGTCTTCATCCTCAACAACGAATATATGGGCATGGTCCGCCAGTGGCAGGAACTGACCTATGAAAGCCGCTATTCGAACTCATACAGCGATAGCCTGCCCGATTTTGTCCGGCTGGCCGAGGCCTATGGATGGAAAGGCATCCGCATCACCGACGAGGCCGATCTCGACGCAGGCATCGAAGCGATGATCGCGCATGACGGCCCGGTGATCGTCGATTGCTGCGTGGCGAAGGACGCCAACTGCCTGCCGATGATCCCCAGCGGGGCTGCGCACACCGAAATGCTGCTCTATGGCGACGATGTCGACGGCACGATGGACGACGAAGCAAAAGCGCTGGTTTAGGGATACTGATCCGATGAAAATTCAAAGCGCCGAGAGCGAGCGCCACGTCCTCACCGTCACGGTCGATAACGAGCCGGGTATCCTCGCCAAGATCACCGGTCTGTTCACCGCGCGCGGCTACAATATCGACAGTCTGACTGTGGCCGACATTTCGGACGATCACGCGATCAGCCGGATCACCGTTGTCACCAACGGCCCGCCGGAAGTGATCGACCAGATCGAGGCGCAGCTTGAACGGCTGGTGCCGGTGCACAAGGTGACCGACCTCACCCAAGCTGGCCCGCATGTCGAACGCGAGCTCGCGCTCATCAAGGTCGCGGGCAAAGGCGAAGCGCGGGTCGAGGCCTTGCGCATTGCCGAACTGTTCCGCGCCAAGGTAATCGACACCACCACGTCGAGCTTCGTTTTCGAATTGACCGGACCGCCTGACAAGATCGACAGCTTCATCGCCCTGATGCGCGAACTTGGCCTTGTCAGCGTTGGCCGCTCCGGCGTGGTTGGAATGATGCGCGGGGCCGAGGGGGCATGATGCGCACGCTGCTCGTCGGGTTCGCCGCACTCTGTGCCACCGGTGCTATGGCACAGGCCCAGCGCGAGCTGTCATACATGGCGATCATCTCGGGCACCTGTTCGCAGCTGACCATCGAGGATGAAGACCGAACGGCGGATTGCCCTGCCACATTGTTCAACACTGCTTATGTCGACAACCATTCGAGCTTCCGCATTGCGAGCAATGACGGCAGCGTGGTCAGTTTTTTCGGCTATGATCATGCCGCAGAAGGCGACGTCGCCAACCTCACCGTACAGCGATTGTTATTCACACCTGCCGTGGCCGAGGACCCCGATGCCGATTTGGCCGAACTCACCCGCCGCGCAATGGCCAGCACGAAAGACGTCGAGGCCGTCGGAGAGTGCGAATATACCAACCCCGCTCTTCGCGACAATTACATAAGGTGCGAAGCGCTGGCCGAAGGAAAAACCTACAGTTTCACCTTTCATGCGTCAGATTTCGAGGTCGTCGACCTTGGCGGGCGCATCCGATAATTCACAGGAAATTCAAAAGGGAACATCCATGAAAGTCTATTACGACGCCGATGCCGATCTTGGCCTCGTCACTTCCAAGAAGGTCGCTGTGCTGGGTTACGGCTCGCAAGGCCACGCGCATGCGCAGAACTTGCGCGATAGCGGCGTTACAGAGGTAGCGATCGCGCTGCGCGAAGGCTCCTCCAGCGCCAAGAAGGCCGAAGAGGCTGGTTTCAAGGTGCTGTCCAACACCGAAGCGGCGAAGTGGGCCGATATCCTGATGGTCCTCGCCCCTGACGAGCATCAGGCGGGCATCTGGGAGAACGATCTTGCCGGCCATATGCGCCCCGGCTCGGCGCTCGCCTTTGCCCACGGGCTCAACATTCACTTCGGCCTGATCGAAGCGCCTGCCGAGATCGACGTCATCATGATCGCGCCAAAGGGTCCGGGCCACACGGTCCGCTCAGAATATCAGCGCGGCGGCGGCGTGCCTTGCTTGATCGCAGTCCATCAGGATGCGAGCGGCAGCGCCAAAGACGTCGCGCTTGCTTATGCCAGCGGTGTTGGCGGCGGGCGCAGCGGGATCATCGAAACCAACTTCCGCGAGGAATGCGAAACCGATCTGTTCGGCGAGCAGGCAGTCCTGTGCGGCGGCATCACCCATCTGATCCAGGCGGGTTTCGAGACGCTCACTGAAGCCGGTTACGCGCCCGAAATGGCCTATTTCGAGTGTCTCCACGAGACCAAGCTGATTGTCGACCTGCTCTATGAAGGCGGCATCGCCAATATGCGCTACTCGATTTCCAACACCGCCGAATATGGCGACATCACCACCGGCCCGCGCATCATCACCGCCGAGACCAAGGCCGAGATGAAGCGCGTTCTCGACGACATCCAGTCGGGCCGCTTTGTGAAGGACTTCGTGCTCGACAACCGCGCCGGTCAGCCCGAGCTGAAGGCCGCGCGCAAACGCGCCGAAGCGCATCCGATCGAAAAGACCGGCTCTGAACTGCGCGCGATGATGCCGTGGATCAGCGCCAACAAGCTGGTCGACAAATCGAAGAACTAAAGGCACGGATGGTCGCCGCATGAATCCGTCGACCATCCGTATCCTTTACGTCATCTGCGCTATCGCCTTCGTGGCGATGATCGCGCGCGCCTATATGAATGTGAAAGGGACCGACGGCCTCGTGCCGGTGGTCCCCCATTCTGAAGTCGCCGACTTTGCGAAAACCGAACTCGACAAACTCCAGCAACCGAGTTTCGAAGGGAACAAGGAACTGTGCGGGATCATCTTTGAAACCTCCGATGCCGAGCTTGGCGTGTCGATCCCGCGCGACGGGGACGAGGCCAGCTGCGACATCTCTTACTTCGATGAGCCCGGCATGGTTCCGGTCGCCAGCTTCCACACACACGGCAAACATTCCGACCGCTATGACGGCGAAGTGCCCTCTCTGATCGATATCGAAAGCGATGTGGCGACCGGAATGGACGGCTATGTTGCGACGCCCGGCGGACGGTTGTGGCGGATCGATCACGCCGAAGCTGTCGCGGTGCAGGTTTGCGGACCCGGATGCCTGACGCAAGATCCGGCCTACGAGCCCTGCAACGGCGATCCGGTCAAACAGCGCTACACAATCGATGAATTGCAGGCCCGCTTTAGTTCCGATCTAAGCTGCTGATCTGAAAAGAAACCGCCCGCGCAAAACCCTTTTTCACGCGGGCGGTTTCAGATTGCGACCAGAAGAGATCGGCGCTGATGGGGGGAGACGCCTTTCCCCAACTCTGGCTTCTTCTTGCCTGATGGTGATGTTGTCATCGCGACACTGTCATTTCGACAATGGCATCTCGACATTGGCATCACCTGTAAAAAGAGGACGTGACCGGAGATACTAGGAGGAACGACCTCCGGCCACGCCCAAGGCGCACACCCGTCAGGCAGCGGGCGCGCAACTCGAAGCGGAACAGGAACTGGCGGAACATTCCGCAGCGGCGCAGGCGGCGGCAGCGCAAGCGGCAGCCTCGGCTGCCTCACGTGCGGCACGGCGTTCCTGGCGAGCGGCTTCTCGTGCCTGCCGGGCAGCGCGGCGCTCAGCAGAGGACGAGGCGTTTGAGCGGCTGCTCGAATAGCCGCTTGGCCCACAAGGTGCATCGGCAAGCGCGGGCGCACCGGTGCTTGCCGCAGCAAGGCCGCCTGCTACCATCAGCATCTTGGCAAGGTTCAAACTCTGTTTCGCCATTTCGTCATCCTCTTCAGTTTCGTCACGTTCTTGGGGGTGGGGGTATTGACGCTCCGGCAATTTGGGGGGTCAGGGAAATTGCCAGAGCGCCAATCATGTGACGGAGACCCGCCTTCGATCGCTCGCTTGCGCTAGGCATGCTCCGGTTTGAGCTGCGATCGGCATATGAAGGGTCTCCCGAATTCCAGTTCGTGCGGCGACCACCTGGACGGATGCGAGCAAGGGGGCATCAGGGGGAGCGCCAGCTAGGGGAGGCTGGCTTTTTTTGCTTCGCATCACTGCCAAGTGGCCGCGCACATCATGGGGTTCGCGCAGCCTGCGCAGTTGGTGACACCCAAACTCAAAAAAATTTCAATAAAGGTGCTCGGAAGGATCAGAAGCGCATGCTCTCGACACTTTGCCCGCAATCGGCCAAGGCTGGGGCCTGCTGAAATGAGGGGCATGCGACACCACAAATGCGTCTTTCCGACTGCCATAATATCGAGGATTTCCGGCGGCTTGCGAAGGCGCGCCTGCCCTTCCCCGTCTTCGATTATATCGACGGGGCGGCCGATGACGAGCTGACCAAGGCGCGCAACACCGCCAGCTATGACACGGTTGATCTGGTCCCCGATGTCCTTGCCGGTGTGGAGCAGATCGACACCTCGACCACGATCCTTGGCCGCAAGAGCGCGCTGCCGCTGATGCTTTCCCCAACGGCTGTCCAACGCGCGTTCCATTGGCAGGGCGAGCGCGCGGTTGCGAAGGCGGCGGAAGCACACGGCCTTTGGTTCGGCATCTCCAGTCTCGCCACGTGCAGCATCGAAGAGATCGCCGCGCTCACCAGCGGGCCGAAACTGTTCCAGCTCTATGTGCACAAGGACAAGGGGTTGAACACCCATATGATCGAGCGCTGTCAGGTCGCCGGTTTCGATGCTTTGGCGCTGACGGTCGACACGATTGTTTCGGGCAAGCGAGAGCGGTGTTTGCGCAGCGGCTTTACCACCCCGCCCCGCTTCTCTCCGGCAAGCATCTGGAGCTATGCGACCCGTCCGCGCTGGACGCTTGACTACCTCTTCCGCGAGAAATTCCGGCTGCCCAATCTCGACACGCATGTCAGCGAGGGATCGAGTGAGGCGGTTAGCATTGCGGAGTATTTCAACACGATGCTCGACACATCGATGGATTGGGGCACCGCCGCTGCAATCCGCGAACAATGGGGCGGGAAATTCGTGCTGAAAGGTGTGATGAGCGCCGGTGATGCGCGCCGCGCGGTGGAGATCGGCGCAGATGCGATCATGATATCCAACCATGGCGGACGGCAATTGGACGGCAGCCGCGCGCCCTTCGATCAGCTGCCCGAAATCGTCGATGCGGTGGGCGGCGAAATCGAGATCATTTGCGATGGCGGCGTGCGGCGCGGGACGCATGCACTCAAAGCGCTGTGCAGCGGCGCAAGCGCGGCATCGGGCGGGCGGCTCTATCTTTACGCTCTGGCCGCTGCCGGAGAGGAAGGCGTTACCCGCGCGCTAGACATCCTCAAGGACGAGATCGAGCGCGGAATGCGGCTGATGGGCGTGACCCGGGTGGATCAGCTGACCGCCGAGCGGTTGCGCAGCCGATAATGTTGAAGTCCAGCGCTCCCCGCCCTAACCTTGGCAACGACCAAGGGGGAGGACAAATGAGACTGGCAGCCATGCTCATCTGCGCGCCCGCTTGGCTCGCGCTCGCAAGCTGTTCGGGCGGCAATGACGACACGTCCGATGCCGCCGAAGATTTCGCCGCGCGGATCAATGGCGGCACGCCCGCTGCAGAGGCTACGCCCGCGCAGGTTCCTGCTCCCGTAGCCGCTCCAACCGTGGTCCCTCCCCGCGAAACTGGCACTCAAGCTCCGCTCACGATCAATCCTGCCACCGGCAAGATCATTCAGGCCTGCAACGCCGATGCGATGGGACCGTTTCTGGGCAGGCTGGCGGACGAGGCCACGCGGCTCGACGTCATGGCCAGTGCGCAAGGCGCCAGCGATGTGCGCTTCATCGCGCCCGGCACCGACTTCATCGCATCAGACCCTGCCAATCCGCGTCTCAACCTGATGCTCGACGCCGAAGGGATCATCCGCGACGCGAGATGTGGGTGAGTTTGTGAAGCCTTTGCGGACTCGAACCAAAACGGGCTCCTAAAGGGAGCCCGCAAGGCCGACCGGCCGCCCGCAGCGACGCGATCGACAGATCGCATGAGCGAGGAAGCGATCCCGCGGACGCGGGATCGCCCCCAAACAATTTTAGTCTTGGAAATGCTCGTCCGGTGAGTGGGTCGGATAGTTGACATCGCCCGTCTCGATGAAGCCCGGAATGTCTTCGTTCCAACGCACAGCCACGTCTTCGCTGAAGTTGAGGTAGAGCGTGCCTTCCACGATCTTGTAGACATTGGGATCACCCGGTGCGAGCGCGTCGTTGGCGCCGATCGCCCATGCACAATAGCCGCCATAAGCAGGCGCATATTTGGCCGGGTCAGCGATAAACGTGTCAGCGCTTTCGGCGCTGGCGAAGCGATAGTCGTAGCCGTTATAGCGGACAGTGAATTCTTCGCTGCCTTCAACCGGAACGCCGTCGCCGGTGAAGTAGCTGACAACGTCATAGCCTGAAACGGCCAGCGTATCGGCTTTCGAAGCGGTGTGGATAGGTCCAGTCGGCTCACCGCCCAGATCGGCGTAGAAGCCTGCGTCAACGACTTCGGCAGTCATTGCATCGCCATTGGATGCGTCAGTTGCCGGAGCGCCGCATGCTGCGACAGTGGCCATAAGGGCAATTGCGAAAATTGATTTCTTCATAGGGGTATCCTCCTTGGATAAACGGGAGCCGGCGGCCTGAATGCAAAACTCTATGCCGGCGACACCTGCCAGTTCGGGAGCTTGATCGCATCGGTTACAAAACAAAACTTTGCTGCTCAAAACGCAATCTACGCACCCGTCACGGCTTGCGCTCACCCGCGTAATAGGCAAAGACTATGCGCCATGACATTCGGTAACGCTGCACTACTGCTACGACTTATCCGCCCTTGGGCGGTGTAGGGCTCTTGCGCGTGTAAAACCGGCGCGGCCCACCGTCCAAGGGAGCCGCTTTCACCCAGTTTAGTGCGATTTTTCCAGTGAGCCTGATGTCATGCCGATGCTGAAACAGCCTTCGACCAAATATTCCCCCTTCCCGCAGATCAACCTGCCCGACCGGCAATGGCCCTCGCGCATTATCGACGCCGCGCCGCGCTGGCTCTCGACCGATCTGCGCGATGGCAATCAGTCGATTATTGACCCGATGGACGCAGTGAAGAAGCGCCGCTTTTTCGATCTGCTGGTCGAAGTTGGCGTGAAAGAGATCGAAGTCGGCTTTCCCAGCGCGGGCGCGACCGAGTTCGACTTTATCTCCGACCTTGTGCGCGGCGATGCGGTGCCCGACGATGTGATCGTGCAGGTCCTGACGCAAAGCCGCGAAGACCTGATCCGCACGTCCTTTGAAAGCCTCCAAGGCGCGCGCGCAGCCATTGTCCATCTCTACAACGCGGTGAGCCCGGCATGGCGCGACATCGTGTTCCGCATGAGCAAGGACGAAGTGCGCGAGATCGCGGTCGCAGGCGCAAAGGTGATGCGCGATTGCGCGGGTGAGCGCCCCGACACTGACTGGAATTTCCAGTACTCGCCTGAGACATTCTCGACCGCCGAACTCGATTTTTCCATCGAAGTTTGCGCTGCGGTGATGGAGGTCCTCCAGCCCACTCCCGACAAGCCGATCATCCTCAACCTGCCCGCCACCGTCGAGGCAGCGACCCCCAATATCTACGCCGACCAGATCGAGTATTTCTGCCGCAACCTGCCGAACCGCGAAAGCGCGGTGATCAGCCTGCACACCCACAATGATCGCGGGACCGGCGTTGCGGCGGCGGAGCTGGGATTGATGGCGGGCGCAGACCGGGTCGAGGGCTGCCTGTTCGGCAATGGCGAGCGCACCGGCAATTGCTGCCTCGTCACCATGGCGCTCAATCTCTACACCCAAGGCGTCGACCCGCAGCTCGACTTCTCCGATATCGACCGCGTGATTGAGACGGTTGAGTATTGCAACGACCTGCCAGTCCACCAGCGCCATCCCTATGGCGGTGAATTGGTCTACACTGCCTTTTCCGGCAGCCATCAGGACGCAATCAAGAAGGGCTTCGAAGCGCGCGGCCAACAGAATGACGAAGGCTGGCGCGTCCCCTATCTGCCGATTGATCCGGCGGACCTCGGGCGCAATTACGAAGCCGTCATCCGCGTCAATTCGCAAAGCGGCAAAGGCGGGTTCGCGTGGGTTCTGGAGCAGGATCAGGGCCTCAAACTGCCCAAGGCGATGCAAGCGGATTTCTCCCGCCATGTGCAGCATCTCGCCGACGATCTGGGCCGCGAACTGGGTGCCGCCGACATCTGGGAGGCTTTCAAAGCCGCCTACCACGTCCAGACGCCAAACCGGCATTTCCAACTCGTGGATTACGAGGAAAGCCGCGCCGCCGATGGCACGCGCATCTTCGCCGGCAAGATTGCGGTTGATGGCGGCGAACAGAGCGTCTCTGGCCGTGGCAACGGCCTGATTTCCAGCGTGGTGAGCACGATCGAGGATGCCTTCGACCTCGACATCAAGATCCTCGACTATTCCGAGCACGCGCTCGGGTCCGGACGCGATGCGCGGGCTGCGGCTTACCTCAAATGCGAGAGCGGCGGGCGCGTCATCTGGGGCTGCGGGATCGACGAAGACGTCGCAACGGCAAGCGTGCGCGCGGTGCTGAGCGCGGCGAATTCGGCGGTCGCGTCGGAGGGCTAATTGGTGAGCGACGCGCTTCCCAACGGCACAGTCCCCGCCGAGGCGATGGAGGTCCTGCACTTCTGGTTCCTCGAACTCATGCCCGAAAACTGGTTCGGCTCTTCAGACGATGTCGATCGCGCGATAGCCGATCGCTTCAGTTCGACTTTGTCCGATGCCAGCGAAGGCAAATGCGCGCACTGGGCCGAAACTCCGCGCGGCCTGCTCGCACTTGTGATCGTGCTCGATCAGTTTCCTCGAAATATCCATCGCGGAACTGCGCTTGCCTTTGCCCATGACCGCGCGGCTCAGATCCTTGTCGCCAAAGCGCTCGACATGGGCTGGGACAAGAAGCTCGGCATGGACGAGAGGCAATTTCTCTACTTGCCCCTGATGCATGCCGAAGATCGCGATTTACAGCAGCTTTGTGTCGAGAAGTTCGAAGCCCTAGCCTCCAGCGCATCGGGCATTGTCGGATTTGCCGAACGCCACCGCGACATCGTCGCGCGCTTTGGGCGGTTCCCCTATCGCAATGATCTTCTGGGACGGGACTCCACATTGGAGGAGCGCGACTGGATCGCGGAAAACGGCAACCCCTTTGGCTAGCCTGCATGCAGTTCAAAGCGCGGCGAATTCGGCTGTATCAGGCTGATATGTGACGATTTAGTCATTGATTTGACGCATGTTTTCGCAAGGCGTACACTTGCGGGCATGTTTAACTCGATCCGCCAACGATATCTCGACCTGCTCGGATCGATCTACATCTACAACGAGCATCGCGGTTACACCGCCATTGATCGCGTGCTCGAAGCCGTTCTGGCGCGTCACCCCGATGATACGAGGCTGATCGAATCGGTCCAGCAGCACCGTGCAGATGAGCGCAAGCACTACGTCATGTTCCGCCGCTGGTTCGAGCTGCGCGGGCAGAAACCGCTCTTCGTTGACCGGACCTGTGGGCACATTGATCGCTTCGTCGAAATCATGTTTGGAAAGCGGATCGACGACCTCGATACGCAGGCCGTGATTGACGATGACACCAAGTTCGAAAAACTGTGCCGGGTGATCTCGCTGACTGAAAAGCGCGGGTTCAAACAGGTGGAAATCCTGCTCGATCACCCATTGGTGCGCGATGACAAGGTGTTGGTGAAGATTTTCGGTATCATCCACGAGGACGAGCCGAGCCATTGGGCGCCTTATGACGACTGGCTGCAACGCAATGGCCTGCGCGAGCCGAAATGGTGGGAGCGTGCAGTTGACCGCTTCATCCATTCCGAATTGCTGTTCCTCAAATTGCCGTTCCTGTTCGTCAATCCGTTCCTGAAACGCCGCGAGGATTGGCCCGACGCCTCGGACCCGGCTGAGCGCGAAGCCTCCGAGTTCGATCTATCGGTGCCCGCCGAATAGCGGCCCGACGCGCGGCTGACTGCATTCGATGAGCGGACCCACATCAGGCACAGCGCTCTGGCAGCGAGTCTTGTCGCGCAAGGCCGCGATGATGCTCGTGCGAAACACGGTGGTTTCAACCGGCGTCTTTCTTATCAGTCTGGGGGTGCTCTGGGCGCTGGTCGAGAAAGCCGGAATGGATGAAGTCATTGCTGCAGCCATCGGGTTCCTGGCAGCCAACACGGTGCATTACGCGCTGGGACGCAGCTGGATTTTCCGCGGCACCGACCGGCACATCGCAACCGGCTATCTCTACTTTCTGATCAGCGGAGGAATGGGACTGGCTATAACGGTCGCGCTCTATTGGGCGCTGCTGCGCTTTACCGCGATCGACTACATCATCGCGCGCATTCTGGTTTCGATTGTCGCAGGGCTTGCGATGTTTCTGTTCAACGCGATTATCAATTTCCGGCGGTTGTAGGTCGCCCGATCCACATTTCCTACACCGCCCGAACCCGCTATCGAGCGTGCGCATGTCTAGCCTCTGCCCTCCCCAAATTAGCGCTTGCGATTGGCCGCTAGGGGCGCTCTTGTCCGGCGGAGAAGTTTTTCTCTCAGGACCGTGTAACATGCGGTCCATGTCTCCGCTAAGTGCCTGTAATGGCGTGCCAAGCGAAAACGTCCTGTTGGAGAGGTGCAAAGCATGACCGAAGCGATACTCGAACCCGATCTGGCGATCATCGACCCGCACCATCACCTGTGGGACCTCTCTCCCATGTTGCCGATGTTCCCTGAGCCCCGGCACCGCTTCCTCGAAACGCTGGTTCCGGTCGCGCATTACACCTTCGATCAGTTCAACGCCGAGGTCGCGCAGAGCGGCCACAACGTCATCGCCACCGTCTTCATGGAGTGCGGCGCGTTCTACAACGGTGCCTATGGCGAAGCGCTGAAGCCGGTGGGCGAGGTTGAGTATGTGAACGGCGTCGCGGCGCAATCGGCGAGCGGGCTTTACGGCAATGCGCGGCTCTGCGCGGGGATAGTCGGGCATGCGGACCTGACACGCGGCGCAACGGCGGGTGAAGTGCTCGACGCGCTCAAAGCCGCCTCACCCGGTCGGTTCAAGGGCATCCGCCATCAGGGCGCGTGGGATGCCGATCCCGAAGTGCTCGGCCCTCCCTTCCATGCTCCGCCGCAGCTCTACCGTGATGCGACCTTCCATGAGGGCTTTGCGGAATTGGGCAAGCGCGGCATGAGCTTCGATGCGTGGATCCTCGAACCGCAATTGCCCGATGTGATCGACCTCGCGCGCGCCTTCCCCGATACACCGATCTGCCTCGACCATTGCGGAACACCGCTCGGTATGGCGAGCTATACGGGCAAGCTGGAAGAGCGCTTTGGCATCTGGCGGGGCAACATGATCGAGCTGGGCAAATGCGAGAATGTGATGGTGAAGCTGGGCGGGCTGGCGATGCACAATTGCGACATGCCCTCCGAAGGACCGGCTGCGGGGATTGGTTCGCAGGAGCTGGCGCGGCTGTGGAAGCCCTATATCGAGACGTGCATCGAGGCATTCGGCACGAAACGCGCGATGTTCGAAAGCAATTATCCGGTTGATCGCTGGGGGGCGACCTATCCGGTGCTTTGGAACGCCTTCAAGAGGATCACGGCAGGCGCAAGTGCGGATGAGAAAGCGGAGCTCTACGCCGGAAACGCGGCGCGCTTCTATGACATTGAAGAGGTGCTGACCTAGTCCGCCTTGCGTAGTTGCGAATTGCAACCTACCGCGCCTCAAAACGACCTATCCGGAGAGAACCACAATGCCGCTTCCCGCCCCGTTTGACCGCCTTCGCCTGCCGCTGATTGGATCGCCGCTCTTTATCGTGTCGGGTCCGGAGCTGGTGATTGCGCAATGCAAGGCCGGGATCATCGGCAGCTTTCCCGCGCTCAATGCGCGCCCGCAGACGCTGCTCGACGAATGGCTGCACCAGATCACCGAGGAACTGGCCAAGCATAATCGCGAGAACCCGGATCGCCCCGCTGCGCCTTATGCAGTGAACCAGATCGTCCACAAGTCGAACGACCGCGTGATGGCCGACATGGCAACTTGCGAGAAGTGGCAGGTGCCAATGGTCATCACCTCGCTCGGCGCGCGCACGGAGATCTTCGATGCGGTGCGCAATTGGGGCGGGATCACGATGCACGACGTCATCACCGACCGCTTTGCCCGCAAAGCTATCGAGAAAGGCGCAGACGGGTTGATCCCCGTTGCAGCCGGTGCTGGCGGACACGCTGGCACTCTCTCGCCCTTCGCGTTGATGCAGGAAATCCGCGAGTGGTTTGACGGTTTGGTCGCGCTGTCCGGTTCGATCGCCCACGGCGCCTCAATCCTTGCAGCGCAGGGTATGCGCGCCGACTTCGCCTATTCGGGCAGCGCCTTCATCGCGACCGAAGAAGCGAATGCCGATCAGGGATACAAGGACGGCATTGTCGAAGGCGACGCTGCTGGCATCGTCTACACCAACCTGTTCACCGGCGTGCACGGCAACTACTTGCGTTCCTCGATCGAGAAAGCGGGCCTCGACCCCGACGATCTGCCGGTCAGCGATCCGTCCAAGATGAACTTCGGTTCGGGCGGCAACACCAAGGCAAAGGCGTGGAAAGACATCTGGGGTTCAGGCCAGGGTGTCGGCGCGATCAAGTCGGTCGGCAGCGTCGAAGACCTCGTCGCGCGGATGGAGCGCGAATATCACGAAGCGAAGGCGCGGCTGATGGCAAACTCGGACTACTCAGCCTGGAGCGAATAGTAGCGTCAGGTCGCCTCCCAAAGCGCTTCGGCCATCGCGTCCAACTCGCCAAAGTCGAAGCCGGTGCCTAACGGATCTTTGCGATTGAGGATCATCCTGCGCCGTTCATTGAGCAAACGGCGGCGCAAGGCTGCCTGAAGCAGTGCCAATCGGTCGAGCGCTTCGCTGAGCGCGGCATCGGGGTCTCGTGGTCGAGCTTGCGACCAGCGCTCTTCGATCCGGCCGACACGTTCGATTACCAGCTCGTTATACTGGCGATGCGGACCTCGGTGGAGCGGCATGCCGCTGCGCAAGGTCGCATCATCGGTCGCAGGCAAAAGCAATCCGTTGCGGCGAAAATCGTCAAAGCCGACCAGCTCGCGGCCGATTGCGCCGAACATGGAGCCAAAGCAGCGCTGACCAAGCAGTTGGCGCGGCAGGAGGTGGTGGCGTTGCAGGCCGGGATCATGTCCGGGCGTGCCGCGTTTGTTGACGTTACGAAAAGGGATGCGCGCGCGCGCGCAGACGGGTCCCGCCCGCCCTGATGCGATCCCTGTGCCCCCCGTCATCTCTATTCGCGTGCAACCCTCACAAACTTGCCATTTCGCGATGTCCTCAAGATCAACCGCGTCCCGTCAGGCGCAATGATCCTCTCGTTGCCGTCGATCCCGCCGACAAGTACTAGCTGGTTGATAAGCCGCACACCGAGCCGGGTTGCAGCGACCTTGTCTGATGAAAGCGGCGGTTCGATCCGCAGTTCCTGCCCGATCCAGAAGTCGAGCCCGCGGCTTTGCAGCGCGCCATCAATCGTCTCCCGGAATGCTGTCAGGCCTAGCGCGGGGAATGTCCCCCCTTCGAGCCAGGCAGTCGACACCGATTCGAAGAAACGCTGACCGATAGCGCTCGCTGAAGGAGGCCACACCACTGCCTCGAGGTCTTCGAAATGGTGAACCAGATCGCGCGCCAGGCCGACCAGCCCCTTCACCACCGGAATTGAGTGCTCACCGCCTGCCAGATGCTGACCTGGGCTCAACTGAAGCGCCTCATACTGTGCAGCACCGGGCATGTCCTCCAGATCGAAACGGTGATCGATCTGCGGAAAATAAGTCGCCTCGCCAGGACTTAGGCCGCAGAGGTCAAAGACCAACCCTTCGCGCAGCAATTCCAGCCAGACCATGCCTCGGACCGTCGCATCCTTCTCGATGCAGGGTTCAAGAGTCTCACCATCGGCGGCGACCAGATGGAGGGGGGTATCCTTTGAAGGGTCATGCGAAACCGAAACTGCGCGATGCACTGAAATGAAACCGCGTATGGCAGCACGATCGGGCCGTTTGCCCTTCGCAAACAACAGGTAGAGCCCTTTGGCACCGGAATCCGATGATTGTGCGATTGGCTACGATCCCCTCATTACCGCGACCCTCGGCAACGCCTGACCACGGAGCTTGGCCCTATTTGCGCCCCGCGTCGAGTCCCGTGTGAGTAGAATATACACAATTCAGAACACAATTCGGGTTACTTAGTCAAAACATTCCGGCGAGAACGCCCTCAGATATTGCGGCTCCGATATCACGGCATTGCGTCAATATTTGGTCCGACGGATATTTTGCGGCAAGAATGGTCTCTGGTGTTTGCGCTGCAAAGTTCGCAATCAAAGGATCGGCCACGCGGCGCAATCGCCACCCGGTAGCAATCCTGTCAATCTGGCGCTGCGCACCCTCACCGTCTGAACCAGCTGCAATGATCGTGGCATAGGCCCGCCCTTCGATCCGTCCGAGAACGGGATAGTAATTGGTGTCGAACATCTCCTTCATCGCACCGCTCATCGAGGCAAGATTTTCAGGACAAACGAACAGATAGGCGGAGGCTTCAAGGATATGCTCGGCACGCACATGCTGCGCGCGCATCAGCCTTGCTGCTTCGTGTTCTGCCGCTGCACGCGCCATCGTTTCGCTCGCACCCGTGCGGCTGTGCCAGATGACCAGAAGGGTTGGTTTCTCGCTCATTGGACGCAATCAACGCCATCCATTGCTCTTCGAGTCAATTGTCGATTGTCTGGCCGCGCGCCTGTCGCATGCTTTCCGGATCAGCTAGAGCCGCCCGATGGCCACCCACTCGCTTTCTCATGTGCTTGGAGTTTCACAGTCGCTCGCCGGGCGCGCTTGGCATTGGCGCGGCGGTAATATGGACCTCGGCGAAGATGCCGCCGGGCTTAACCGCGATATCACATCGCAATTGTTGATGACCCGCGGCGTGACCGAAGAAGACGTGGCAAAGCATGCTCAGCCAACGATGAGGGAGTTTCTACCCAACCCCTCAGAGTTTCGCGACATGGACCGCGCCGCAGAGCGGATTGCAAGCGCGATTTTCGCAAGTGAGCAGATCACTATCTACGGCGATTACGACGTCGATGGCGCGACCAGCGCGGCCTTGCTTGTTGAGTTGCTGCGCGCGCTGGGTGTTGAGGCAGGCTATTACATCCCAGACCGCCTGCTTGAAGGCTATGGCCCGACTGGCGAAGCGCTGGTGCAACTGGCCGAGGATGGGTCGAGCCTGATTGTCACAGTCGATTGCGGGGCGATGGCCTATGAAGCACTTGCTATGGCGAAAGAGGCTGGCGTCGATGTGATCGTGGTCGATCACCACAAATGCGCTGCCGAGCTGCCCCCTACTGCCGCGCTGGTGAACCCCAACCGGCTGGACGAGAATGATCTGGCGGCATCGCACGGCCATCTGGCGGCGGTGGGAGTCGCATTCCTGCTCGCGATCGCGCTCGTTCGGAACCTGCGCGGCAAAGGCTATTTCGAAGGTCGAGACGAGCCCGATCTGATGGCGCTGCTCGATCTGGTTGCGCTTGGCACTGTTGCTGATGTTGCGGCTTTGCACGGCCTCAACCGCGCTTTTGTGGCGCAGGGGCTCAAAGTGCTCGCGCGCCGGGACCGGATCGGGATGGCTGCGCTCATGGATGCAAGCCGTTTGAAGCGCGCGCCTATCGCCTCCGATTTGGGCTTTGCATTGGGGCCGCGGATCAACGCTGGCGGACGGATCGGGGAATCGACGTTGGGAGTGCGGCTTCTGACCACGCGCGATCCCGAAGAAGCGCGCGACATCGCCGAACAGCTGTCTGCGCTCAACGAGGAGCGCCGCGCGATCGAGGCCGAAGTGCAATCCGCCGCCGAGGCCCAGCTGGGCGGGCAACACAATATGGCGGTTCAGGTGCTTTCCGGATCCGGCTGGCACCCGGGAGTGATCGGCATCGTCGCGGGACGAATCAAGGAGAAGACCGGCAAGCCTTCAATTGTCATCGCGCTGGATGAAAGCGATGGGACCGGAAAAGGATCGGGGCGTTCGATCAGCGGGGTTGATATCGGCGCTGCCATCATCGCGGCGCGCGAGTCCGGACTGCTCGTTGCAGGCGGCGGGCATGCGATGGCCGCTGGGCTGACAATCGAGGCGGGGAAGCTCTCTGCCTTCACCGAATTTCTCGACGAGCGGCTCGCCCGCGATGTCGAGCGCGCGCGCACCGAACAGGTCATGAAACTCGATCTGTCGCTCGCACCCGGTGGATTGACGCCTGATCTTGTAACCACTCTCGAGGCCGCAGGCCCTTATGGCGTTGGCTGGCCGGCCCCGCGCGTCGCTGTGGGGCCAGTGCGAATCGTGAAGGCGGATATTGTCGGCAAGGACCATCTGCGCGTCATCGCGGCAGGCAGTGATGGCCGTTCGTTCAAGGCTATCGCGTTCCGTGCAGCCGAGACCGAAATGGCGCAAACGCTGATGCATCGGAGCAAGGGGCGCAGCTTCCATCTCGCCGGACGAGTGAAAATCGACGATTGGGGCCCTCGCCCCGCAGCCGAGTTGCACCTGGAAGATGCCGCATTCGCGGACTGAGCGCGGCTTTTCCCCAGCTGGCATTGGGCATCGAGCATATTTTTCTGAAAGGTGAGGCAGACAGGGCTTGACCCTTCGATCACGCCTGACTAGATGCGCGACCTCGCAACGAGCGTGGCCCCTTCGTCTAGCGGTTAGGACGCGGCCCTTTCACGGCTGAAACACGGGTTCGATTCCCGTAGGGGTCACCACCTCCTTCATCTCCACTCTCGCGCGCCCGGCTTGGGTCTCGATATCCCCAGATGGATATTTGACCTGCGGCCCACGGGCGGTAGAGCGTTGCGCGATGGGAACAAGCCGAACCCTCCCCTTTGTCGGTATTGCGCTGGCGTTGGTGACGTTTGTCGCCATGCTGACGCTCAGCATTGACCCGATGATCGCCATAGCCGTGGCCGTCCTTTGGATCGGCTCGTTGCTGCTGGCCACCGGACGTCCGCCCGAAGAGCCGCCGGTCGTCACTCCGCGGCCGATCAGCCGCCGATCCATTCGCAAGCTGATCGAAAACTCCTCCACCCCGGTTCTGGTCGCCGACAAGAACGTGATCGCCATTGCCAATCGCACAGCGCGCGATTTGATGGGCGCGCACGTGGTTGGGCAAGATGCACGCGTCGCCTTTCGCCATCCCGAAGCGATCGCGCTGTTCAGTGAAAATCGCAACGGCAATGCGACCGTCCACGGATTGATCCGGTGGCAGGACATCTGGCAGATCAACCGTCAGGCAATAGACGAGGATCTGGCTGTGATAGAGCTGATAAACCAGTCAGCCGAAGCCGATATCAGCCGCGCCCACACAGACTTTGTCGCCAATGCAAGCCATGAGCTGCGCACGCCGCTTGCCGCGATTCTTGGTTATGTCGAGACATTGCGCGAAGGCGGAGACAACCTCACCGAACCAACCGCGCAAAAGTTTCTGCGCACGATGGAGCGTGAGGCGCAGCGAATGCACAGCCTTATCAGCGATTTGATGAGTCTCTCGCGGGTCGAGGCAGAAAAGCACGATCTACCGAACGATGTGTTCGATCTGCGCACCTTGGTCGAGCGCGCTGCCCGTGATGCAGCTGGGAGCGAGCGGCTTAGCCGGCTTGATCTCGACCTGAAGCCCAATCTGCATGTCCAAGGCGACGAGAAGCAACTGGAACAGATGGTCCGCAATCTGGTCGATAACGCGCTCAAATATGGGAGCCTTGAAACTTCGGTGAAGGTGGAACTGGCAGTGGGCCGCGACTCTATGGCGCGCCTGTCAGTCATCGACCAGGGAGAGGGTATCGCGCCGGAACAGCTCCCGCATCTCACCCGCCGTTTCTACCGCACCGATCCCGGCCGCAGCCGCGCGTCGGGCGGAACAGGACTCGGCCTCGCAATCGTGAAGCATATCGTTCAACGCCATCGCGGCAGGCTCAATATCGACAGCGAGTTGGGCAAGGGAACCAGCGTCATCGTGCGTTTGCCGATTGCAGCCAAGGACGACCCGCCGAAGCCGAAAATTGAAGAAAGAAGCGTGAAGCTGGGGATTGAGTCATAGATGTGTCTTATTTCTCGGACATGCGCATTGAGTTGATTGAAAGCAGGGATCATGAGCGGTGTAGGTGCCGCCATGGTGCGGCACAGATCGTCGTGCTGGTGTCCATTTAGAGGAAACAGGTTCAATCCATGTCGCCGATTACTCTCATTCTGATTGCTATCGGGTTGGGCCTGGCAGGCTGGCTGGCCGGGCGGGCCAAGGCGTGGAGCTTCAAGAAATCAGAACCTGAGGTGCGCCCGCTTGCGCGGCCCACCTATCACGCATGGTATGTGGCGCTGTGGGTCGTCATTCCGGTGCTAGTCTTTATCGTCCTGTGGTCGATCGTCGCGCCGCAACTTGTGCTGCAAAGCGTGCTCGCCTCCCCGGCTGCCGCAAGCCTGCCCGATATCGGTTTCCAGCGCGAAGCATTGCTGTCCGAGGCCCGCGCAGTCGCATCCGGAGCATCGACGGTGGTGTTCAACCAGGACGCTGCGCCTTTGGTCGAACCTTTTCGTGAGGCGTTCAGCCAATACAACCTGATCGGCTACGCACTGACGGTCCTTATCGCGTTTGGCGGCGGTGCATGGAGTTTCCTGCGGGTACGACCCGATTTCCACGCCCGAACACGGGTTGAGCGTACAGTGATGGTTGTGTTGCTGCTCGCATCGCTGGTCGCGATCCTCACAACGTTCGGGATCGTGGCGAGCCTGGTGTTTGAGACGATTCGCTTCTTCGGAATGGTGTCACCGGTCGATTTCCTGTTCGGGACCTTCTGGGGGCCCGATCCGATGGGCAATCCGGATAATCCCGATGCTTCGCGTTACGGCGCGATCCCGCTGTTCTGGGGCACGATATTTATCGGCGCGATCATCGCGATGATCGTAGCCATCCCGCTTGGCCTGATGAGCGCGATTTACCTTACCCAATATGCAGCGCCCTCTGTGCGCAAATGGGTGAAGCCCGCGCTTGAAATTCTCGCGGGTATTCCGACGGTCGTATACGGCTACTTCGCCGCGCTTACTGTTGCCCCCGCCGTGCGCGATATGGCGGTTTCAATCGGCATTTCGGGCGCGTCGAGTGAAAGCGCGCTTGCCGCTGGCGTGGTGATGGGCGTCATGATTATTCCCTTCGTCTCTTCCATGGCCGACGATTCGATGGCGGCTGTGCCCAGCGCGATGCGCGATGGCAGCCTTGCGATGGGCGCCACCCAGTCCGAAACCATCAAACGCGTGCTCTTCCCCGCAGCTCTTCCCGGCATTGTTGCAGGAATCATGCTCGCGGTCAGCCGAGCGATTGGCGAGACTATGATCGTCGTGATGGCGGCGGGCGCATCTTCTAACCTGACAGCCAATCCGCTCGATACGATGACCACTGTGACCTATCAGATCGTCGCAATGCTCACCGGCGAAGGCAGCTTTGACCACCCTGCAACGCTCAGCGCCTTTGCGCTCGGCTTTGTCCTATTCCTCGTCACCCTCGTGCTCAACATCATCGCATTGCGCGTCGTGAAACGCTTCCGTGAGGCTTATGAGTAATACCGCAACCGAGCTGCAGGCCGAATTGCCGGCTGGCGGGCCCACCCGCACCGACGCGTTTGCCAAGCGTTTGGCACAGCGATACCGCGCAGAGCGGCTTTTTCGTGCGCTCGGCCTGGGCGCGATCCTGTTCTCCATCTCGGTGCTGATCTTCCTGCTCGCCAATATGCTTTCCAACGGCGTTGGCGGGTTCCAGCGCGCCGAAGTGAGCGTGCCAATTGATCTGGCATCGAGCGGGATCGCAGCCGACGAGGCATTGTTGGCCTCCCCCGACGCGATCCAGCGCCTCGAAATGCAAGGACTGCCTGCTGTGGTCGAAGCCGCTGCTATGGCGGAGCTGGGAGCAGAGGGTGCGGCCGAAATAGACCGCGATTCCTGGCGGGAAGTTGCCCGGGCGGTCCAATCCGATCCGGCGCTTTTGACGCAAACCTATGAGTTTGATCTCACTGCGTCATCCGACCTTGCATCTGGACTTGCCGGAGAAGGTTCGGCCGAAATGCAGGCGCTTGCGCAGCAGTTGTCGGGCGAAGGAAAGCTGGCGAGAAACTGGGATTGGGGCTTCCTCAGCCGTTCGGACGCGACCAGCCCGCAAAAGGTTGGGATCTGGGGCGCGCTGAAAGGCTCGATGCTCACAATGGTCGTGACCTTCCTGCTGGCATTCCCGATCGGGGTGCTGGCCGCGCTCTATCTGGAGGAATACGCGCCTAAGAATCGCTGGACCGACCTTATTGAAGTGTCGATCAACAATCTGGCCGCTGTTCCCTCGATCATATTTGGCTTGCTGGGTCTGGCTGTATTCCTGACGCTGTTCCCCAATTTGCGCTCAGCCCCGCTAATTGGCGGTATGACGTTGGCGCTGATGACTATGCCGGTCATCGTGATTTCGGGCCGCAATGCGATCAAGTCTGTGCCGCCTTCGATCCGTGACGGCGCGCTGGCAGTGGGAGCCTCGCCGGTACAGGTCGTGTTCCACCATGTCCTGCCGCTCGCGCTGCCGGGGATGCTGACCGGAACCATCATCGGTATGGCCCGCGCGCTAGGAGAGACTGCGCCGCTGCTGCTGATCGGGATGCGTGCCTTTGTCGCTACCCCGCCTGACGGCTTTACCTCTCCTGCGACCGTTTTGCCGATGCAAATCTTCCTGTGGTCTGATGAAATTGACCGCGGCTTTGTCGAGCGCACCAGCGCTGCGATTATCGTGCTATTGCTGTTCCTCCTCGCAATGAATGGCGTTGCCATTTACCTGCGCAACAAATTCGAGAAGACCTGGTGACCATAGTCCACGAAACCATCAAGAATAATCCTGACGCCAAAATGCGGGCTCGCGATGTCTCGGTCTATTACGGTGACAACAAGGCGATCGACGATGTTTCGATCGACATTTCGCCTGACTATGTGACTGCCTTTATCGGTCCGTCGGGCTGCGGCAAATCGACCTTCCTGCGGTGTTTCAACCGCATGAATGACACGATTCCTTCAGCCAAGGTGACAGGGCTGATCGAGCTTGAGGGTGAGGACATCCACGGCAATTCGATGGATGTGGTGCAACTGCGCGCGCGCGTCGGCATGGTGTTCCAGAAGCCCAATCCCTTTCCCAAGACGATATACGAGAACGTTGCCTACGGCCCAAAAATTCACGGACTTGGCGAGAAGAAGGCCGATCTCGATGTGATCGTCGAGCGCTCGCTTACCCGCGCAGGTCTGTGGGACGAAGTGAAGGACAGGCTCGAGGATTCGGGCACCGCACTTTCGGGCGGTCAGCAGCAGCGCCTATGCATCGCGCGCGCCATCGCAGTCGATCCCGAGGTAATTCTGATGGACGAACCGGCCTCTGCGCTCGATCCCATCGCCACCGCCAAGATTGAAGAATTGATCGACGAACTTTCGGGCCGGTATGCTATCGTTATCGTCACCCACTCAATGCAGCAGGCTGCCCGCGTAAGCCAGCGCACTGCCTTCTTCCACCTTGGCCGCATGGTCGAATACGGCCCGACGTCAGAGATCTTCACCAATCCGATCGAAGAGCGCACCAAGGATTACATCACAGGACGTTACGGATAATGACTGAGCATACCGTCAAAGCATTCGATGAGGACATCACCCGTCTTCGCGGCCTGATCGCGGAAATGGGCGGCTTGGCCGAGGTTGCCATTCAGGAAGCGCTGGACGCGATGGTGCGCGGCGACGAGGAACTGGGCGACAAGGTGGTCGAACGCGACAAGAAGATCGACGCGCTCGAAATGGAAGTCGACAAGCTCGCCGTTCGTATCATCGCCTTGCGCGCACCAATGGCAGACGATTTGCGCGAAGTGATTGCTGCGCTCAAGATTGCGGGCGTGGTCGAACGGATTGGCGACTATTCCAAGAATATCGCGCGCCGCGTCGGCATGATCCAGGGGCGCGACCATTTCGAACCGCTTACTCTGATCCCCGCTATGGGCGAGCTGGCGGGAGAGATGGTTCACGATGTCCTCACCGCCTATTCAGCGCGCGACCCGGGCCTTGCGCTCGAAGTGATCGCGACCGATGCCAAGGTCGACGCATTCTACAACAGCATTTTCCGCAATCTCGTCAGCCATATGGTGGAGAATCCTGCGACCATTTCGAGCGCTGCGCAGATGCTGTTCGTGGCGCGATATCTTGAACGAATTGGCGACCATGCGACCAATGTCGCCGAGATGGTTCACTATGCCGCAACGGGCACCTATCCGCCTGATGCCGATGCCTGAGTAGGCGGCTCGTTTTCGCGTGTCAGCCGGTTAAGAGCCAGAATTTGGAGGCACAGTGATGTCGGCTGCAAAATTGCTGCTTGTCGAAGACGATCCGGCACTGTCCGAGCTACTTGAGTTCCGGTTCCAGAACGAAGGCTACAACGTCCGCTGCACCAGCGACGGCGATGAGGCGCTGATTCTGGCGAGCGAGGAAGTGCCCGATCTCGTCATCCTGGACTGGATGATCGAAGGCACCAGCGGGATCGAAGTTTGCCGCCGCCTGCGACGTGACAAAGACACCGCTCATGTCCCGATCATCATGCTCACCGCGCGCGAGGCTGAGGATGACCGGGTGCGCGGGCTCGATACCGGCGCTGACGACTATTTGACGAAGCCTTTTTCGCCGCGCGAGCTGCTTGCCCGCGTTGCGGCGGTCATGCGCCGCATCCGCCCCGCCCTTGCTGGTGAAACCATCAAGGTTGGCGATATCACGCTCGATCCGGTCGCACATAAGGTGGAGCGCGCCGGACAGGTGCTCCAACTCGGCCCGACCGAATACCGCCTGCTCCAATTCTTCATGGAAAGCCCCGGACGGGTGTTCAGCCGCGGGCAGTTGCTCGATGGGGTTTGGGGCACCGATAGCGATATCGAACTGCGCACCGTCGACGTCCATATTCGCCGCCTACGCAAAGCGATTGGTGTTGAAGGCTCCGAAGACCCGATCCGCACTGTGCGTTCGGCTGGATATGCTTTCGAGGCTGTTTGAAGATCGACCTGCCTTAGAGAATCCCCTCTAGGCAGCCTTCTCCGTAGTCGTCTGGATCAACCTGCTTCACTTCGCGGGCATTGTAAGTCATCAACACCGTTTGTCCCGCGTTTAGGCATTCGAGGTGCTCGTTGCTGAGTTGAATGAAATTGTCCTTGGTCACGTCTTGACCATTGGCGTTGATATTCGCCCCGCAAGGCCCCTTTAGGTCGCCCGCGTTGCCCGTGGCGGGCAGCACCACCGCCCGATTGTTGGTGCGGTCTGCGATCAAGATGTTTTTGCCCATTAGGGTCGAGCCCGAGCATACATATGCTTTTGCGTGATTATAATTCGATTGGGTGTCGGGCCACGAAACATAGACAGATCGAAGGCTTGTTTCACAAGGTCCTGAATTGGTTGCGCATTCTCTAATTATCCGTGCACGGACCGGGTGATCTTCGTCTAATTTCGCTATCTCATCGACCAATGCGGGATCATTGATGTCGTAAAGATTGATTGAATCGCTGGTCGGTTGCCCGTCACCGCCATTGCCATTACCATTGCTACTGCCATTGTCTCTCGGCGCTGTGACATTTGCCTCTTGCCCAAGAAGTTTGAAAGAAAGGTCCACACCACTAAGCGCCGCGATTGTAACAAGAGCAATCATTCCGCCAGTTGCTGCCAAGACTACCCGGAGAGGTGGGTACGAAATTATTCCACCCTCTTTTTCATTTGCACTTTCCCCAGTCACCTGCCCCTCCTGGTTACACCGCTCTCTTTGACCCTATTCTATAAAGCCAATTTCAATTAGTGAAAGTCGCGTGATTTCGGAATGATCCGGTGATTGCGCGGATGCCCTCTGGCAGAGGGAAGTTCGTCGATAAGGTCACGCGGTCGCACTGCCTTGTGCGCGCGGCGCTCCTCGCTGGTTAGGCTGGTCAGATTGCGCCCGTTTGGTAAGGGGCTGGTCACATGATCCGCCCTCGCAACTGGTGCGTGGAGCGGATCGTCTGACAGCGCATAGAGCCGGTCACTCGCATCGGTCAGATGGTGCGCGATGACATGGATCACCTCGTCATCATACTCCACCCGCCCCCTCACCTCGATCAGCCGCGCGCCCATAATCACGCGGCGCTGCTTCGCCATCAGATCAGGCCATACGACAAGGTTTGCGACTCCTGTCTCGTCCTCCAGCGTGATGAAGCACACACCCTTCGCGCTGCCCGGTCGCTGGCGGATCAGGACTACGCCCGCGACCTGCACCATAGAGCGGAATTTACGCTCGCGCAGGTCGCAGGCACGCACAAAGCCGCGCTCACCCAGTTCGGGCCGCAGGAACGCCAGCGGATGCGCTTTCAGGCTGAGCCGCGTGGTCTGGTAATCCGCTACGACCTCCTCGGAGAGCGGCATTGCGGGCAGCTTTGTGAGCGCCCTCTCCGCTCCTTCGTCGCGCTCCGCTGCGGCGCGGAACAGCGGCAGATCGGGTGCCGCAATCAGGCTGCGCGCATCCCACAAGGCCTGCCGCCGAGACAGTTCCATCGAAGTGAAGCAATCCGCGCTGGCAAGGCGCTCTATATGCGCAGGCGACAGACCGGCGCGCTCGCGCAGTTCGGCAACGTCTCTGAACGGCCCGCGCTCTGCCCGCTCCGCGATCAATTGTGCTGCGATATGTTCGGGCAAGCCATCCACCTGGCGCAAGCCAAGACGCAAGGCGATGTGGCGGTCGAAGCGGCCCGATGCAGCACCCCCAGCCTCCTCGCCAACTTCTTCCAGAGTGTTGTCCCACTGCGACCCGTTCACATCTGCCGGTAGCGCCTCGACCCCGTGCTCGCGCGCATCGCGCACGATCTGTGCAGGCGCGTAAAATCCCATGGGCTGCGAGTTGAGCAATCCGCAGGCAAAGGCGGCGGGGAAGTGGCATTTGAGCCAGCTTGAGACATAGACCAGATGTGCGAAGCTCGCCGCGTGACTTTCGGGAAAACCGTATTCGCCGAACCCTTTGATCTGGTTGAAGCACCGTTCGGCAAAGTCGGGATCATAACCGCGTTCGACCATGCGCCCGACCATCATATCCTCCAGCTCATGCACCATGCCGCGCGAACGGAAGGTTGCCATCGCCTTGCGCAGCCGGTTTGCCTCCAACGAGGAGAACTTGGCGGCGTCGAGCGCGATCTTCATCGCCTGTTCCTGAAAGATCGGGACGCCCAGCGTGCGTTCCAGAATGCTCGAAAGCTCGTCCGGGGGGCCATGCTGCGGAGCGGGCGCGGGGATCTGCACCGGCTCTGCCCCGCGGCGGCGTTTGAGATAGGGGTGGACCATATCGCCCTGGATCGGACCGGGGCGAACAATCGCAACCTGAATCACAAGGTCATAGAATTCGCGCGGACGCAGGCGTGGGAGCATGTTCATCTGCGCGCGGCTTTCGACCTGAAAAACGCCGAGCGAATCCCCCTTGCGCAGCATCGCATAGGTTTCCGGATCTTCTCGCGGAACGCTCGCCAGCGTCAAAGCGCGGTCATGATGCGCCTCAAGCAGATCGAGGCATTTCCTGATGCAGGTCAGCATGCCCAGCGCCAGCACATCGACCTTCAGGATGCCGAGCGCGTCGATATCATCCTTGTCCCACTCGATAAAACTGCGATCGGGCATCGCGCCATTGCCGATCGGCACAGTCTCGGTGAGCGCCCCTTCGGTCAGGATGAACCCGCCCACATGCTGCGAGAGGTGGCGCGGCATGCCGATCATCTGCTCGGTCAGTTTGAGCACGCGTTTGAGGTGCGGGTCGGACAGGTCCATGCCGATCTCCTCGACATGCGCCTCCCCGATCTCGCGGCCCATACCGCCCCACACTGTCCGCGCGAGCGAGCTGGTAACGTCCTCGGACAGGCCCATCGCCTTGCCCACTTCACGGATCGCCATGCGCGGGCGGTAATGGATCACCGTCGCAGTCAGACCTGCACGATGGCGGCCATATTTGGCGTAGATATACTGGATCACCTCCTCGCGCCGCTCATGCTCGAAATCGACGTCGATATCGGGCGGTTCCTTGCGCTCCTCGGAGATGAACCGGTCGAACAGAAGTTGATGTTTCGCCGGGTCGACGCTGGTGATTTCGAGGCAGTAGCAAACCGCGGAATTGGCTGCGCTGCCCCGCCCCTGACACAGGATCGGCGGATCCACGCCCCGCGCAAAATCGACGATGTCCTTGATGGTGAGGAAGTAGCGCGCAAGGTCAAGCTTCGCGATCAGCGCCAGCTCGCGTTCGAGCGTTTGCTGGACGCTGTCGGGCACGCCAGAAGGGTAGCGCCGCTCTGCCCCGCGCCAAGTCTCAATCTCGAGATATTCCTGCGGGGTCATGCCATCGGGATAGACCTCTTCAGGATATTCGTAGCGTAGTTCGTCGAGTGAGAACTCACACGCATCGGCAACTTTGCGTGCGGCAGTGATGGCATGCGGCCAGCGGGCGAACAGGCGCGCCATCTCCTGAGGGCTCTTGAGGTGCCGTTCGGCATTGGCGTGGAGCAGATGTCCGGCCTCTGCCACCGTAGTCTTGTTGGCAATCGCGGTCATCACGTCCTGCAAGGGACGGCGAGCGGGCGTGTGATAATGCACATCATTGGTGGCGAGCAGAGAGAGGCCGTTGGCGCAGGCCAGTGCATCGAGCCGGTCGATCCGCGCCACATCATCGCCGCGATAGAGATAGGTCGCAGCAAGGTGCTTGAGGGTGGGAAATTGCAGCGCAAGGTGCGGGAGGAGATCGGAAAACGAGGCGGTAAACGTCATCGGCCCCACTTGCTCATCGCCGGAATGCAACGGCACCACATTGCTGGGAACGCGGATGGCGAAGGCCGCGCCAAGATCGTCAGGCGGGATCACAATCAGCTGCACACCATCAGCATGTGCTGCCAGCATGGCAAGATCGATCTCGCACACGCCCTTCTCTTGCCAGTCGCCACCCAGCGTCTGCATGCGTCCTGCACTGATCAGACGGCACAGGCGGCCATAGGCGGCGCGATCCTTTGGATAAGCGAGGAAAGCCAACCCCTCGACCGTTTCGATCCGGCAGCCGATCACGGGGCGCAATTTGAGCGTGTTCGCCTCGCCATGGACCCGCACCACACCGGCGAAACTGTTGGCATCGGCAATCCCGATCGCGTCATAGCCCAATGCGCGCGCCGTGCTGACCAGATCGACCGCATCGGAGGCTCCGCGCAGGAAACTGAAACAGCTCACCATCCCCAACTCGACAAAGCACGCACGCTCAGGCGGTTCGACCAGATCAGGGTCGATCGTCAGTCTGCGCTTTTCAGGGGTTAGCGGAGCATCAGGCACAGTTTATGTTCTTTATATGTTCCGAATTCAATTTTCTAGGCAAAAAAGGTTCTGGATTGCGGGAACACTATTGCCGATGATACGTAGTACCACCACGGACCGGGCCCCTCTGGCGAGCAATTCCGCTCGTGATGTCGGACGTATTCCGCGGCAATCCGCCGCAGATTTCAAACGGGGGGCCGGATGCTCCCCGCAAGGGAGTATGAAATGAACAAGCTGATGACGATCCCCCTCCTCGGTGCAAGCGCTCTGGCTCTTGCTGCCTGTGGCGGAGGCGAGACCGCTTCAACCGAGGCAGCCACCAGCAATCCGATTACCATTGAAGAAGTCGAAGCCGCGCAAACCGCGTGGGGCGAAGGCATTGTCGCAATCGGACAGGTCTTCACAGACGAAGGCGATTACAGCGCGCGTGCGGCCGAACATATCGCCACGCACTACGCCTATGACGATGACGCGACGATCCTCTTCAAGCCCACTCTGGCGGCTGAAGACCAGTTCCGCGAAACCACCGAAGAAGCGCTCAGCTACTTCGTTGGCACCGAGGGCACCGAAGATGGTGGCTTTGCCATCGCGCCTTACAGTGCGGTTCGCTGGGAAAATAACGGCACCGTCATCTCCGACGGCGGTGACATGGCGGTTGCGATGGGCAACTACTTCTTCACCGGCAGCGACGGGGGTGAGACCAAGGTCGAGTATTCCTTCGCCTATGAAAAGGACGAGAACGGCGATCTGAAGATCGTTCTCCACCACAGCTCACTGCCGTTTAGCGGCGGTTGATCGACACATCTGTGCTGATTGAGAGGGGGTCGGGGCGGAGAGTTCCGGCCTCTTTTTCATACGTCCAGGTTAGACCCGGTATGTCCGTTGCGGCTCGCACTGAAGGTTCGCTTCGTTTTCCGTGCACATGTGATCAAGAACAGCTGAGTGGATTTCACCTTCAAAGGCAACACCGGCAAACCGATCCTGCACCCAGGCGATCCGCCCGAGTGGTGCGTGGATATTTCCGAGTTTCATTGTCACCCGGTCGCCGACATTGGCGAAACCGCGCGTCGCCTTGATCTTGCATCCGCCTTCGGAAATATCGATCAAATCGACATAGATGACGCGCGACTGCACCCGGCTCTTAACCACCAGGCTAAGAGGCCGCCGGTTTGAGGTTCGCGGAACACTTTGCACGTTCATGATACGTGTATGACACAAATGGGTAAACGAAGTTTAAGCGCGGTAGCAACCAGACCTTAGGGATATCACGCGGACAGGCCCTGCAAGAACCAGTCGGGGAGGCCTCCGCGCCCGTCGCCTGATAATCCGTGGCGATAGATCCAGTAGCGCCGCCCCTCGGCGTCCTCGATCCGGTAATAGTCGCGCAGCCGCACCGTAGAGCGCACACGCCACCATTCAGGTGCGATCCTTTCCGGCCCTTCAACGCGGGCAACTTCATGCACATTTCCGCGCCAACGAAAGCGCTGTGGATAGCCATCCGGCGAAGCGTAAAGCACTGCAATTCGCTCTGGTTTGTCCAGTAATTTCAAAGGCCTTTCTCGCATCTCTAATATATTCTGCGAGACTGGATGAGGCTCGAGCGGAGGCCGCCAGTCTTGCGCACGTTCGGGCAAGTGGCTGGCCCGCGAAACAGGCCTGCGCACCGCCTGCGAGCCAAGCCGCACGCTCAGCCGGTCGATGCAGGCGGCCAGCGAAGTTCCATGCCGTTCTGCCGCCTGTTCGACATCGCGCTGTCCCATACCAAGCGGCTCGGTCCAGCTCGCGCGCAAACGTATGATTTCGATGCCGAAACCAGCCTCTATATGGTCAAGTTTCTCGGTAAACAGCCTGGTCATATGTTGCGGATCGCGGGTCGCTGCGGCGAGTTCGAGCCGCCTCACGATCACCTGCCCATCGACCCGCCACATCCCCAGCTCGAGCCGCCGCGCGCCATCACCCTTCCCCTCCAGTTCGCGCGCCATGTCGACGGTGAGATCAGCAAGCACCTGATCGAGCAGGCTGCGATGGCGGATCGGCTCCATCAACCGGCGCTGGACCATCGGGGCATGCCGCGCGATCACCGGCAGCAGCGGCTCAGGCACCCTGCCGAGCAGCTGGTCGAGCCGGATCAACGGGTTGGCACTAGGCGAACGTCGATTGCGAAAGCGGCGCTGGAGCGCATCGCGTGCCGCTGCTTCAGTGGGGCCAGAAATGTTGCCGGCAATATCGGCGACATCGCTCAGACGCTTTAGTCCCAGACGGCGCAGCACGGTAAGCACGTCGGCATCGAGCCGCAAAGCTGCCACCGGCAGATCGCCCAGCACGCGTATCGCATCATCGCGCGGGCCGAGCATCGCGCGCTGCGGACCAAGATGCGTCCCAAAGTGAGCAAGCGCCCATGCCGCGCCTGCCGTTGGCGCGATGGCGCTGCGCACTCTCAGCTTGCGCTGTGCGAAGGCCGCCTCGACATCACCCAGCAAGCGCCTCTCCCCGCCGAACAGATGCGCGGCGGCGGTGATATCAACAAGCACGCCATCGGGCGGATCAAGCGCGCTCCACGGCCCCCAGCGCTGCGCCCACAGTGCAAGTTCCTCAAGGAAGGCAAGATCACCCGCCGGATCAGCCGGAGCAGTCTGGATATGCGGGCACAAGGTGCGCATATCGGCAAGCATCATTCCGACGCGCGCGCCTGCCTCTATCCCCGCATCGTTCGCTGCCTCTACCCGCGGTCCATGAGCGGTTTCGCTGATGAGGACGGTGGGCGCGCCCTCGCCTCCAATCTCTCCAGTCTCAGACCCGAGAGACTGCTGCCAACGATCGACCGACAGTCGCGCGCACCAGATGGCCAATATCCGGCGATCCTGCAGCTTCGGTGTTGGCGTCTGTGCCTGCATCTGTGTTCGCTGGGCGCGGGTATTGGCGGATCGAGAGGCGTCCATTGTCATTGTTCAAGGTCCATTGTCCGGGGGCATGGCTGCGCGCGCGGAACAGCTCGGCCCTCCACTGCGGCGCGCCGGGAGCCTCGGCATTCCACAAGGGTGGTTCAGACGGTTCTGCCCCCACCCGCCAGCGCATCCGTGCCGAGGACAGGTCTGACTCCGCCTCGACCCGCACCAGCCACAAGGCCACGCCATGCTTTTCCGCGGTCAGGCTGAGCCGGCGCGAGGCGGTGAAATCGAGCGCGCGCGGATTGCCTGCAATCTCTCCGATCACACAGGCAAGATCGCGGCATTTGAGCCCCTCTTCGAGCGCGAACAGCGCGTCTTCAGGCGTCGCCGCCTCGACATGGATCAACCGGTCGCGCAGTTCCGCAGGCAGGCCATGCAGATAAGGCCGCCCGCCGCGCTGCACCGCGCGCTTGTCCTGCACCCACAGCACCTGACGGCGATCTTCTGCCTCGGCTAGCGGGTCATCGGCTCCGGCAGCGAAGCGAAGCGCATCGCGCGCCAGAGCCAGCGCCAGCCCTGCCCCGCTGGCATCCCGGGTGCTTGCAAAAATCTCGCTATGCAGCGGCTGATCGGAAAGTCCCGGCTTCCACCGCCCCTCCCGCGCCCGCGACAGCGCAGCGATGCGCTTGCCGGACAGATGCGGCACAGAACCAACACTCACCGCCCCGCTTTTGGAACGCGAGGGGACAGAGAAGGCATCAAGCGCTTTCGCGCCGGAGAGAGGAGCAGGTTTCGTCATAGGAACATCGCAAGAGACTCACCTGAGTCTCGTATATGTTCCTATCATGTTCCATAGATGGGGAGCGATTGCAATCCGTATTGGACTGCAATCGCTCTACAAGGGGACTAACCCAAGAGGCCGAACGCCAGGATGATCGCCAGCACAACCGGACAAACAAAACGAACCAGCGCGCGCCAAGTCTGGTGTAACACCCCGTCGAGCCCGTTCTCGTCATCGATCAGCTTCGCATCGGCGATCCAACCAACAAAGATGCAGGTCAGGATAGCTCCGATGGGCATAAACAGCTTCGCCGTCACCCCGTCGAGAGTGTCGAAGAAGTTCGTCTCGGCAAACAAAGGAATGAACCCGAGTGGATAGAATTCCGCCATATCGTTGAACGACAGCGAAGAAAGAACCCCGAGGACAGCCGCTCCAAGCCCGACAATCACGGTCGCAACAGGGCGCTTCAGCTTGAACTTCTCAAACACCCACGCCGTCGGCGCCTCAAGCAGCGAGACCGAACTGGTGAGCGCGGCAAAGAACACCATGATGAAAAACGCCAGACCGATCAGCGAGCCAAACGGCATCGCCTGGAACGCAATCGGCAACGACTGGAACATCAGTCCCGGGCCGACGCTCGCAGAAAGACCGGCGGCAAACACAATCGGGAAAATTGCAAGGCCTGCGAGCAAAGCAACCGCCGTATCCGCACCTGCGATAATCCCAGAGGTCTCACCAAGATTGGTATCGCGGTTGGCATAGGCACCATAGGTCATCATCCCTGCCACACCGAGCGACAACGAGAAGAACGCCTGTCCCACCGCCGCCAGCATCACTTCGCCCGTAAGCTTCGACGCATCAAAGGTGAAGAGATAGGCGACCGCATCACCGAAATTACCCGTGAAAGCGCCGTAAATCGTAATGCCAAGGAACAGCACAAAAAACAGCGGCATCAGGTAAACCGCGACCCATTCGATCCCGCTCGAAACCCCGCGCGCGACGAAGAACATCGTCACCGCCAGAAAGCCCAGATTAAGGCCAACCATAAGCCCGCCATTGCCGAACAAACCGGGAAGCAGCCCTTCGACATCTTCCGCAGCACGCCCTTCAAATGCGCCGCCCGCAAGGCCCGTCTGGAAAAGGTCGCTCAGAAAGACGCCAATATAATAGACGACCCAGCCGCCCACGACGCAGTAGAAGCTGAGGATCAGGAACGCAGCAAACACGCCCATGGAACCGATCACGCCCCACCCTTCAGGAGCATTGGAATCGCGCGCGACCTTGCGCACGCTTTCTTGCGCATTGGCCTGGCCATGCCGGCCAATCAGAACTTCGGACAGCAGAACCGGCAGGCCGATCAGCAACACGCAGAAGATGTAGAACAGTACAAAAGCGCCGCCCCCATTCTCACCCGCTTCTGCCGGGAAACGCCACATATTGCCCAGCCCGACGGCCGAGCCGACCGCGGCCAGAATAAATGCACTGCGCGACGACCAGTTTTCGTGGCCTGAACCTGTTGCTGCCATGATTGAAAAATTATCCTCTTGATGCGCGCTCCCCGCAAGCGCGCTCTCCCTTTATGCGCCCTATGTGCAACGAAACGGCGCGCAGGCCAAGGGCCAAACAAGCAGACATTTTGCCTTTGTCCCCACGCCCCGCTAAATGCTGCGCCCATGTCGACTACATTCCAGCTCGATACGAGCACCAGCAGAGCCACTCCCACCCCCAAGCCGCGCAAGCGCCTGACCGTGCCGGGCATCCGTGCACGCAAGGAGGATGGGGTCACCGAAGAACCGCTGGTGATGCTCACCGCTTATACCGCTCGGCAAGCGCAACTGCTCGATGCGCATTGCGATCTGTTGTTGGTTGGAGATTCGCTGGGGCAGGTGATTTACGGACTCGATTCAACCATTCCTGTCAGCCTCGAGATGATGGCCAATCACGGGGCAGCGGTTGTGCGCGGCAGCTATCATTCGGTAGTCGTGATCGACATGCCGTTTGGCTCTTACGAGGCATCGAAAGAGCAAGCGTTTGAGAGCGCAGCCTATCTCCTCAAGCAAACCGGCGCAGCGGCGGTAAAACTTGAAGGCGGCGAGGCGATGGCCGAAACGGTCGAATTCCTCAATTCACGCGGCATTCCGGTGATGGGCCATGTCGGCCTCACCCCACAGGCAGTCAACGTATTGGGCGGATATGCAGCACGCGGGCGCTCGGATGCAGAGGCGGACAAGATCGTGAGCGATGCGGTCGCGCTCGACAAGGCGGGCGCCTTTGCGATCGTGATCGAAGGGGTGGTCGAACCCATCGCAATCGAAGCGACGCAGGCGGTTTCCTGCCCGACTATCGGCATTGGTGCATCGGCCCAATGTGACGGTCAGGTGCTGGTGACAGAAGACATGCTCGGCATGTTCGAACGCGTGCCTCGCTTCGTGAAACGCTATGAAGATATCGCCAGCGTCATCGACAAGACGGTTGAAAAGTATGCCGACGAAGTGCGCGCACGCAGCTTCCCCGGCGAAGAGCAGACCTACCAGCCAAAAAGCTAACCGCGCGCCAACCCATTGGCGAGCGGCGCTGCGATGACCAATTGCAGCAGGTGATAAAGCAGGAGCGGCGCGATCACGAAGCCTGCGACTTCGGGCACAAACAGGATAGCGGCAAGCGGCGCGCCGATAGCCACGCTCTTTTGCGCGCCAGCGAACAGGAAGGCGATTCTGTCCTCACGCTCAAGCTTGAGCAGCCCGCTGGAAAGCCAGGCCCCTCCAGTGCCGAGCGCGAGAAACCCGATTACCAACGCAGTTAAGATCACCCAATCCGTAGCGCCGAACATCGTGCCAAGACCCTGCTCGACCGCACCGGAGAACGCGACGTAAACAGCGATCCCGATCACGATCCGGTCGAGCCATGCGACGTCTTTTTTTCGCGCGGCAAGCCACTCGATTGTCCAGCCTTGAAGCGCCTGTCCGATCAAGAAAGGCAGGATAAGAATCAGGCCGATGCGCACAATCGTGTCGGTCCCGATCTCCGCCGCCTCGCTCCCGGCGAGCCCAGCGAAGATCGGTGCAGTCACGAACACACCAGCAATGTTGATTAACGCCGCTCCGACTACTGACAAAGCGACATTGCCGCCTGCAAGGCTGGTATAGGAAGTCGCTGATTGCACGGTCGAAGGCAGCGTCCCGAGATACAGGAAACCCAAGGCCACCAACGGCGGCAGCACGCTTGAAGCGAGGTTGGACATGCCAAGCCCGATCAGTGGCATCACACCAAAGACCCACAGGAAAAGCGGTAGGAAAAAGCGCCAATTGGCTAGCCCGCGCGCAATCTCTCCGCGGGCGATCCGCATTCCGTTGACGAGGAAAAGGACGAAAATAGCAGCGTTCGAAATCGCCTGCGCGCTCGCCTTGGCCTCACCGCCAGCGGGGATCACCACCGCCAGAAATGTTGCCAACAGCAAGACCGCAATCATCGGATCGGCAAGCAAGGATAATCGCGCGCGCATGAGGCCCAGTCCTGCCCGCTCGCATTCCGGTTGTCGAGTATCGAACCTCTAGTTTGTCACGAATGCGTCGGGCTTCAACTCGGCTCGCGCTGCGTCGAACCGCGTAGCCTCTTCGGTCCGCCCCAGCACCCGCGCAGCATCGGCGCGCATGCCCAGCACTTCCAGATCATTGCCCGCGCCAAGCGCAATTGCAGTGTCGAGCACCACCAGAGCGCGCAACCAATCTTCTTGCTGGGCGCTGTTTCGCGCTAGCAGTAACAAGGCCTCGGTGTTGTGCGGATCGCCAGCAATGTAGCGGGTAAGAACAACTTCCGCCGCGACCTCGTCACCATAGGCGCGATAGGCGGCGATAATCTTGCGGGTTAGCGGCCATGACCGGCGCACCTGCGCGGCGACCTGATACAATTCGAGCGCTCGTTCGGCGTTTCCACTATCAAGCTCGGCATCACCGGCAAGCACATGGACGTCGCCAGACAGAGGCAAACGGTCGGTCAGAGAATTGGCAAGACGCTGCGCGGCTGCGTCATTGCCAGAAGCAACAAACCGGCGCATCTCCGCTGTGGCAACCGGCAGCGAACCGCCAGTATCAAGCGCAAACAAGCTCGCCTGCCGCGATTCTTGCGCCCTCTCGATCAGCGGGAGCGCACGCGCGCGATCACCGCGGCGTTCATAGGCGCGTCCGACAAGCATGATGAGATAGGGGCTGGCCTGTGCCGCCTGCGCGCGTTCAGCAAATCGAGCGACGATCTCACGGTCACGGCCACCCAGCCACAAGGCTCGCGCAAGCAATTCACTCACTCGCATATTGCCCGGCTGGCGCTCGGCTAGCGCCTCCAGAACCTCCACCGAAGTGTCGAAATTGCCCTGCTGCATATTGACAATTGCATCGAGCATCATCGCCGAAGCCACGCCTTGTCCACTGAGCCCGCTCCGTGTGAGGAGCGTACTGGCGAGCACCGGATCCTCTGCGCGCGCCGCAAGCACGGCTTGCTGGAAATGCACCTGACTCAGACCCGGCGCAAACTCGGCAAGCTCGCGGATCACCGCAAGCATATCTTCGTATCGCCCGAGATCACCCAGAGTTGCGGCATATTCAGCCAGCACTTCGGGATTGCGCGGGTCGGCTGCGGCTGCGGCTTCGAACCATACAAGCGATTCTGCAAGGCCATGCGCATCGCGCACCAACTGCGCGCGCATCAGGATCGCAGGCGCATATTGCGGATCGAGCTGAAGCGCAAAATCCGCCGCTTCGATGGCGGTCAGATGCTCACCACCACGAAAGCGCAGGCGGGCAATATCGACCCAAAGGCCGGGGTTTTCCGGCTCTAGCGAACGCGCTTCATCGTAATAACGCCCCGCCTCCGCCAAATTGCCTGCGCGCACCGCGATGCGGGCATCCTCGACCAATTCGAGGAAGGTCTCTCCGCCGATAAGCGCCGAATTGCCGCTGACCTGCTGTTCCGCAGAGCAGCTTGCGAGAGCGAGTGGTGCCGCAATCGCGACTGCGAGAAGGGCAAGATTACGCATGCAGATCATACTGCTTGAGTAGGTCATAGAGTGTCGGGCGGCTGATCCCGAGCAGTTTGGCCGTGCTCGAAATATTGCCTTCGCTGCGGGCGAGCGCGTGGCGGATGATCTTGCGATCGGAGGCCTCGCGTGCGGCTTTAAGGTTGAGCACTTCGGCGGCCTCCTCTTCGCTTTCGCCAAAGTCGAGATCAACAGCGTTCACCAGTTTGCCATCGGCCATGATCACCGCCCGTTTCACACGGTTTTCCAGCTCGCGGACATTGCCCGGCCAATCATGCCCGTCGATGGCGCTGAGTGCGTCGGGCGCGAAGCCGGTCACTGCAGGGTTCATCTCCTTGGAAAAGCGTTTCAGGAAAGCCTTTGACAGCAGCACCGAGTCTCCGTGCCGCTCGGCAAGGCCCGGAATGCGGATGACGATCTCGGCAAGGCGGTAGAAAAGGTCTTCGCGAAATGTGCCTGCCGCAATCATGGATTCCAAATCCTGATGGGTAGCGCAAACAATGCGGGTGTCGACCGAGATGGTCTTACGCCCGCCGATCCGCTCAATCGTACGCTCTTGCAAAAAGCGCAGCAATTTCACCTGAAGCGGTAGGGGGATATCGCCGACCTCGTCGAGGAAGAGAGTTCCGCCATTGGCGCTTTCGATCTTGCCCTCTGTGGTCTTAACCGCGCCGGTAAACGCGCCCTTTTCGTGCCCGAACAATTCGCTCTCGAGCAGGTTTTCGGGGATCGCCGCGCAATTGATCGCGACAAAAGGTTTGTCCGCGCGGTTGCTCGCTTCGTGCAAACCTTGCGCGAGCAATTCCTTGCCCGTCCCACTTGCACCCAGCAGCATGACCGAAACATTGGTCGATGCCACGCGCTCGATTGTGCGCGCGACTTTCACCATTTCGGGTGCGCCAGTTATCAGGCGGCCGAGAACGGTCTTGTCCTCGCTTGAACTTGCAACAAGACGGCGGTTCTCGGCCTCGATTGCGTGCAGGTTAAAGGCGCGGCGCACAATCAGTCCCAGCGCGTCGATATCGACCGGCTTCTGGTAAAAATCATAGGCACCGCGCTCGATCGCCTGAAGCGCGCTTTCACGGGCTCCGTGACCGCTTGCGACGATTACTTTGGTGTCAGGTTTGAGCGCCATAATCGCGTCCAGCACGGCAAAGCCCTCGCTGGTCCCATCGGGATCAGGTGGCAGACCAAGGTCGAGCGTCACGACCGCAGGCGCTTCGCTGCGCAAGGCTGCAATCGCACTGTCGCGGTCACCGGCGATCACGACTTCGAAATCGTCATAGGCCCATTTGAGCTGCGCCTGCAGACCTTCGTCATCCTCGATGACAAGCAAAGTGGGTTTCTTGTCAGCCATTATGCGACCTCTTTCGTGTTTGGCTGTTGATGTTGCGCCAGCAGTCGCGCTGCTTCGGGAACGGGCAGCGAGACGCCGAAGCGCGTACCGACACCTTCGCGCGATTCCACGCTGATCCGCCCGCCCATTGCGCGGATCATCTCGCGCGCTTCAAAGGCACCGATTCCGAAGCCGCCATCCTTTGAAGAGACAAAGGGTTTGTAGAGCCCGCTGCGGACAAATTCGGGCGACATCCCGATGCCGGAATCGATCACGTCGAGGTGCCCATTCAAGCCCTCATTGCGAACGCTAAGGAACACCTGTTCATCGCCGGTGCTGGCATCGACTGCATTCTGCACCAAATGGATTACAGCCTGCTCGAGCGCTTCGGCATCTGCCAGCACCATGACCGGCTCACTGCTTGAAAGCGAAACCGGGTGGTTCGCTCTGAACCGTTCGGTCACACGTTCGGCCAGATCTGTCAGATCGATCTCGCGCACATCCTGCGTCTGGCCCGAGCCATAACGACCCAGCCGAGCAAGCAGGGCGTTGAGCTTTTCCGAGGAGTTGCGCAAAGTCACCAGCATGTCGGCGCGAAAATCGGGGTTGTCGGCATGCTTTGCCGCATTGCCAGAAAGCAAGGAGAGCTGGCTGGCGAGATTCTTGATGTCATGCATCACAAACGCCATTCGCCGGTTGAACTCGTCAAAGCGGCTTGCATCCATCAAGGCTTGCTGGCCGGCCTGTTCGGCAAGGTAGCTTGCCAATTGCTGTCCTGCGACGCGCAGCAGATCGAAATCTTCCCAGTCGAGCTGCCGTTCAATCCGCGGCCTAGCGAGCACGATCACACCGACCAGACGATCAAAGTGGATTAGCGGCGCCAGCGCCCAGGCATCCTCTGCCTCGATCAACCACGAAGGCACATGCGCCAGCTCTCCATGATGATCAACTCCGGCGCGAACCTCATCCAGATCGAGAATATGGCTGTGTTGTTCGAGCAGCGCGGCGAGCTTGTACTGTGCCGCTTCTGCGGGAACCTCGATAGTCGACCAGTTCCACCGCGCGGTCAGCTCCAATTGCGCCTCTTCATTGGGCATTAGCAACATGCCCGCAGGACTGTCCGTGATGTCGGCTATCGCCTTGACTGCACGCGTGTGGATACTCGCCCCGCCGCTCGATGCGCGGCCAATCGTTCGGGTGAAGCGAAGCCATTCCTCGCGGTAGTCATAACGGTGCTGGAATAGGTGTTTGGTCGCGGTCACGCGCAGCCAGCCGCGAAGGCGCTCTGACGGAAGCCAAACGAACGCCACAACGATAGCTACCAGCAGGAACGCTACCTGCCCGATCCGCACAAAGTCTCCGCCCAAAAGCGCAAGCGAACGCGAGACTAGGACCATCACCAGCAAATAGGTGCCGATCACCAGCAAGGAGAGCGTCTGGAATGTCACCGCACGCGATGGACGCAATTGCAGCGAGGAACTGGTGGAACTTGCGCCGATGGCGAGCAGCGTTGCCGCAACCCCGGCGATCGCACCGCGAACGGCTAGCAGCGATGCAGGATACTCATCGCTCATATAGGCAATCGTGTAGAAGTTTAGCTCATAGGCAAACAATGCTGCCAGACCCAATGCACTCCACCGGATGACCTTGCGTGAGGTCGCGGTCGCCCCGGCATAGAGATTGTGCAGCAACACCAATGCTCCGATTGCGACCAGCATGTTGAGCACAGTGCCGACTTCAAAAACCACGATTTCCAACCGCGAGAGGGCGGAAGTTTGCGCCCTGACAAACAGCAGTACCGGCTGGAACATCTGCACCAGAACAAGCGCGATGATTACCGGGCGAATAGGCTTGACGCTTTCATCGCGGCCATCTGCGGCAAACAGACGGAAAATCACCGCGATCAAAGCCAAATTCCGCGCCGTTGCTGCCAGGTCAATGGCAGGGTCGCGCTGGTCAAGCGCAACACTCGCCGCGCACCAGATTGCTGAAGTGGTGCATACCCATAGCGCAGCACTGCGATCAGGTCTTTCGCGGTCGCCGAACCGAGCGATCCATAGGCCCGCCCCTGCGCTCAATACAGCGCCCGCCAGGTAGAGCACCGTCGCAAGAAGGGGTTCGAAGGCTGACAAGTCGAACATCACCGCGCACCTTCCGGCCAAAGCACGACGCGCACCGTTTGAAGCAGGATCACCAGATCGAGGAACGGCGTGTAATTCTTCGCGTAGTAAAGGTCGTATTCGAGCTTTTTGCGGCTGTCCTCGGTCGATGCGCCGTAGGGATAGTTGATCTGCGCCCAGCCGGTGATGCCGGGTTTGACCATGTGGCGCTCTTGATAGAACTGGATTTCTTCCTGAAGGCTATCAACGAATTTGGGCACTTCGGGACGTGGTCCAACGAAACTCATTTCGCCGCGCAGCACACTCCATGTTTGCGGTAGTTCGTCGATCCGGACCTTGCGGATAAAGCGTCCGACCCGGGTGATGCGCGGATCGTTCTCTTCGGCCCATTTTGCGCCGTTCTTTTCCGCATCCGTGCGCATCGAGCGCAGCTTGATGAGGTTGAACGTCTCACCATACAGGCCGACGCGTTGCTGGCGGAAGAAGGCCGGCCCCTTGCTATCGAGCTTCACGATCAACGCGAACAGCGCGATCACCGGGAAGGTCGCAAGCAACAGGATGATGCTGGCAACAATGTCGAAAATACGCTTCACCGCACTCGAAAGCATGCGTCCGCTGGAAAAACCGTCGGAGAAGATGAGCCAGCTCGGATTGACGGTGTCGAGATCGACGCGCCCCGTCTCACGCTCCAGAAAGCTGGAGAAGTCGTTGACGTGGACGCCCTTGGTCTTGATCCGCAGCAGATCGTTGAGCGGCAGCGCATTGCGCCTTTCTTGCAGCGCAAGCACCACTTCGCTCACACCGAGATTCTCAACGAAGCGGCCCAAATCGTGGATTGCCTCGCGCGAGATCGCCTCTTCGACTGCACGCTCCGGTTCGCTCATGGCGATGTAAGACACTATGGCAAAGCCAGATTCGGGCTTGTCGGCAAGTTCGCGCAGACGCTGTGCGCGGTCACCTGCGCCGATCACCATCACACGGCGGCGGAAGGCTGAGGAACCAAGGAAACTGTTGAGCAGCAACCGGTCTGCCACCAGCACCAGAACTGCAAACCCCATCGCGTAAAGCAATGTTGAACGCCAGAAAGTGTCGCCGGGTATAATCCAGTCAATCGTGGCAAGCGAAATAATGCCAAGACTGATCGCGACCAGCAAACGCGCGCCTGCAAAACGCAAGGAGCGCAAAGCGTGCGGCCCGTAGACTCCGACAGAGATCATCGCGACCCAGACGATCCCCGCCGACCCGACAAGCGGAAGCCACCGCTCGGCTATCGGCCCCGGCTCCATTCCGATCTGCGAAGCGCGCACCTGCCATGCAAGCTCGTTTGCCAACATGAGCAGCCCGAAATCGAGCAGACACAGCAGCAGAACAGCATGCGGAATATAGTGCTTGAACAAGCGGATCATTGAATAAGCGGCCTTGATCAAAGGAGCGGTTTCGCAACCCTCCTAAAGCCGAGTGCTTAAGTGTCGGTAAACTTTACACAGGCCGCTCTATCCCGCCTGAGATGCGGGATCGGGCAGTTAACGCGGTTCTAAGGCTTCGATTTGATCACAGCTCGATCCGGGCTGCCAGACGCGGTGGAGCGGGAGTCAGGCAATCGGGTCTGCCACAACGCGGACAGCCCACACCCAGTGGCACCGCGTCATCGGGGTCAAGCGAGATGCCGCGCGATTGGGCAAGTTCACCGGCAAATCGAGCCTCGACCCCCAGCACAACCGCACGCCGCGCCGAGCATGCTGCTCCGTCGACCTCAACCGTGCGGGTGATGGTAAACCAGTGTTTCGGAGCCGCCTCGCCCTCACCGAATGTCACCGCTTGCATCAACATCGTGCCCCGGCTCTCAAACGAGGCATAGGGCACCCAGGCGGGCCAGCGTGCGCCTACCAGTGGATAGACCGCCCCGCTTGCTCCTGCGGTGTAATGCGTCATCCGTCCGGTCCGGCCAAAGCGGGCATTGAAGAATGGCAGGCCCCGCTCACCGACGCGTTGCAATGTTGTCAGGCGCTGGGCGAGCTGGTCAAAGCTGACCGAAAATCGGCGCTGGAGCACAGGCAGGTCATACCCAGTCTGCTCGCATGCCCGTAGGAAACGGCGATAGGGCATGAGCAGAGCGGCGGCGACATAGTCGGTGACATGCTCACGGAACTTCTCGCGCGCTTCGGGAGAGGCAAGGTTAGCACCCGCCACCAGAGTTTCGATGGCTTCGCGCTGCTCCAGACTGCCAACCTGCCGCGCAATCTGGAAACGCCGCGCGGCGCCCGGAAGCATTTCCGAAAGCTGCAATTGTCGCGCATGCAGGTCGAGCCGTGTGACGAGACCCGGCATGACGTCGGAAGGCAGGATGCGCAAAGTCAGCCGGTGTTTCTCGCGCAGCCTATCGCTCAAAGCTGCGCTGATATCACTTTGCGACAGGCGCAACTCGTCCGCCAGCTCCTCAGCCGCATGGTCGAGATCGGCGAAGTGGTTCTGCCAGCGCTCGACCTCCTGCCGCGCGAGATCGACCGGGTCTTCGCTGCGCCCCGTATCCGGCTGCGAATTGTCGTAAAGCCTTGCAAAGGCCGCAGCGGCTTGCGGGGCAGCAGCGAGGAACTCCTGCACTTCCTCCCGGTCAATCCCGAGATCGGAGAAGCGCTTGTCCGACATGCGCCGCGCCAAACCATCGATCCCGCCAATCGCCTCGTCTTCGCGCAGTTCACGCGGATCGAAATCGAACCGCTCGATCACCTGCACCAGCACGCGCGCAGACAGTGGGCGCTGGTTGCGCTCAATCAGGTTGAGATAGCTGGGAGAGATACCAAGCGATGCAGCCATAGCGGCCTGGGTGAGCCCTTCACGCTTGCGCAAGCGGCGCAGCGACGGTCCGGCGAGAAGTGCGCTGTCGGTCATATCTATGCGTGTAAATATATTTACAGCATTACACAAGAATTACCGTTTTCCAGAGGATACAGACAAGAAATTCTGTAACTTTTCCTGTCACGCTGCGCTGCAACATGGCACAAAGGGCCATCACCTCCCCCTCTCTTGGAGCCAAACATGACTTACGCAAACACGATCGCTCAGATGCAGAGCATCATCGAAGCCAACGGCCCCAGCTGGAGCGCCATCGACGCGCAAGCGACTGCGCGTATGGCCGTGCAGAACCGTTTCCCCACCGGCCTCGACATCGCCAAATACACCGCAAAGATCATGCGCGCCGATATGGAAGCCTATGACGCCGATCCCGCCAACTACACCCAGTCGCTCGGCTGCTGGCACGGTTTCATCGCGCAGCAGAAGATGATCTCGATCAAGAAGCATTTCGGCAGCACCAAGCAGCGCTACCTCTACCTTTCGGGCTGGATGGTTGCCGCTTTGCGCAGCGAGTTTGGCCCCCTGCCCGACCAGTCGATGCACGAGAAGACCAGCGTTCCTGACACGATCGAGGAGCTCTACACCTTCCTCAAGCAAGCCGATGCGCGCGAGCTGGGCGGACTGTTCCGCGAACTGGACGCAGCCAAGGATGCAGGTGACGCGGTCAGCACCCACCGCCTCCTCAACCAGATCGACAATTACGAAACCCACGTCGTTCCGATCATCGCGGATATCGACGCAGGCTTTGGCAATGCCGAGGCGACCTATTTGCTGGCCAAGAAGATGATCGAAGCGGGTGCCTGCGCGCTCCAGATCGAGAATCAGGTTTCGGACGAGAAGCAGTGCGGCCACCAGGACGGCAAGGTTACCGTTCCGCACGAGGACTTCCTCCAAAAGATCCGCGCAATCCGTCACGCCTTTCTCGAAATGGGCGTTGAAGACGGCATCATCGTTGCCCGCACCGACTCGCTTGGCGCTGGCCTGACCAAGCAGATTGCCTTCTCGAAAGAGCCAGGCGATCTGGGCGACCAGTACAACGCCTTCCTCGATTGCGAGGAGGTCGATCCGGCCAGCATCACCAACGGTCAGGTCTTCATCAGCCGCGATGGCAAGCTGATGGCACCCAAGCGTCTGCCGTCTAACCTCTACCAGTTCCGCGCTGGCACGGGTGAAGACCGCTGCGTGCTCGACTGCATCACCTCGCTCCAGCACGGCGCCGACCTGCTCTGGATCGAGACCGAGAAACCGCATGTCGAGCAGATCGCCGGCATGGTGGACCGGGTGCGGGAAGTCATCCCGAATGCAAAGCTCGTCTACAACAACTCGCCCAGCTTCAACTGGACGCTCAACTTCCGCCAGCAGGTGTTCGATGCCTGGGCCGAAGCGGGCAAGGACGTCTCCGCCTATGACCGCGACAGGTTGATGAGTGTCGACTACGACGCGACCGATCTGGCCGTCGAAGCAGACGAGAAGATCCGGACCTTCCAGTCCGACGCTGCAAAGCGCGCTGGCATCTTCCACCACCTCATCACGCTGCCGACCTATCACACTGCGGCGCTCAGCACCGATAACCTCGCACGCGAATACTTCGGCGAGCAGGCGATGCTCGGCTACGTCAAGAACGTGCAGCGCGAAGAGATCCGTCAGGGGATCGCCTGCGTGAAGCACCAGAACATGGCCGGCTCCGACATTGGCGATGATCACAAGGAGTACTTCGCCGGTGAAGCTGCCCTGAAAGCGGGCGGCAAGGACAACACGATGAACCAGTTTGCGGCTGCGTAGTTAGGGCGCCGTAACCAGTTGGAGAGGGAACCCGCAAGGCTGGTCAACGAGCCGGCCTTGCGGGGACCAAATCCGCCCACCCTGCAAGGGAAGGACAATGAAATGACCGACACCACCACTAGCCCCGAACCAGCACGCGCCCGCGCTCTGCTGTCGACTGCTGACATGAAACTGCTGCGCCGCGCGCTCGAAAGCCATGCCCGCAGCACCGAAGATCGTGACGAGCTCGCCAAGATCAACGCGCTGCATCATCGGCTGGGAACCTACGCGCCTGACGGCAAGTAGGATAACGCTTTCAGCACCAGTTCTCCTGGGGAGGAGACTACGGCCGTCGGACGCGGGTTCCCGCTCGTTTCCGGCGGCCGTTATACGTTTGAGGGCCTATTCCCCCGCAGCCCGCGGCATCAGGTCGAGCGTCGCGGCGGTCATCGCCTCGGTCGCTGTCGAGATCACCGCTTCGGCATCGGGCGCCCAGAAGGGGGAGTGGAGCGACGGAAGCTCAAGCTCGCCGCGTTCCGAGGCAAGGTAGTCCTCCATCGGTGTGCCGCCGATCCAGAAGATCAGCGATTCCACATTCTCCGGATCAGCGCGGTAGAACTGGCCGAAGTCTTCGCCGCCCATCACGCTGGGGGTTTGCTTCACGCGGCCTTCAAAGCGCTGCGCCAACCGCCCCATCACTTCCTCAGTAAACTCGGGCGTGTTGTAGGTCGACGGCGTGTACGGGTCTTGCACCGTGACCACCGGCAATTGGTCTGCAGGCATGCCCGCTGCGAGTGCCTCAGCCTGAGCGATCCGCTCGATCCCGGTTAGCAAGTGCTCGCGCACTTCGTCGGTGTAGCTGCGCACAGTGATCTGCAAATGCGCTTCATCGCTGATAATGTTGTGCTTTGATCCGGCGCGGAAGCTGCCGACTGTCACGACTGCGGGATCGAGCGGGCTGATTTCGCGGCTCACAAGCGTTTGCAAACGCATCACGATGCTCGCCCCGATCACCACCGGATCGACCGTCGTGTGCGGGTAAGCGCCGTGTCCGCCAATGCCGGGGATCACCACATCGACGCTATCGACATTGGCAAGCGCGAAGCCGGGTGAGTAGCCGATGAAGCCCGCCGGAGCGCCCGCTGCATCGTGGAAGGCGAGCACGTAGTCCGGCTTGGGGAAACGCTCATACAGCCCATCCTCTAGCATCGCGAGCGCGCCCTCGCCGATCTCCTCGGCAGGCTGAAGGATCATCACCAGCGTGCCCGACCACTGGTCCCGCCGCTCCGCCAGCAGCTGAGCCGCGCCGATCCAAGCGGCCATGTGCGTGTCGTGCCCGCACGCATGCATCACGCCTGTCTCAACGCCGGTTGCGGGGATCGCGGTGCGGGTGGAGGCATAGGGCAGGCCCGTCTGCTCGATCACCGGCAAGCCGTCCATGTCGGCACGCAGCATTACGGTCGGCCCCTCACCATTGCGCATCACAGCAACAACGCCGGTCTGGCCAACGCCTTCGGTCACTTCAAAGCCGAGCGCCCTAGCCCGCTCTGCCAGTTTGGCGGCGGTCTCGAACTCCTGAAAGCTCAGTTCGGGGTTGGCGTGGAGATCCTGGTAAAGCTCGATCAGGCCGGGCATGTCTTCCATTACCGCAGCGCGCAGGCCGTCATCTCCGGCCTCGCTGTGAGCCTCGGCCAAAGCGGGCGATGCCGCCGCTCCGCCCATCACCAACACCAGCGCGGCGCCCGCCGCCCATACACCCTTACGCATCCTGTTTCCCCTCATGATACACTCTAACATGGACCGGATGTTACACGGTCCTGAAGCAAAATTCCTGCCGCCCAATCCGGCCCCGATCACGCCCTTAACTTTATGAGATTGAACGACATCCATCATCATGACCCGACCATCGCATGATCAGCGCATGTAGGAAACCGGCTACAATCCGTAGAACATCACCAGCAGCACCGACAAAGTCATCACCATCAGCACCACCAGCGGCACGCCGGTGCGGATATAATCGGCAAATTCGTATTTACCCTCTGCCATGATCAGCATGTTGGTCTGGTAAGCAATCGGGGTGGCGTAGCAGAGGTTGCAGCCGAACAGCACCGCCAGCACCAGCGGCTCGGCCGGAATGCCCAGCTGCGCCGCGATGCTGAAGGCAATCGGCGTGCCCACGGTCGCGGCGGTCGCGTTGGAGGCGAAGTTTGTGATGACCGTGACAAAGGCCATGATCGCCGCGATCACCAAAGCTGGCGGCAAATAGGCAAGCCCCAGCGACAAAGCCTCACCCAACCACGCAGCCGCGCCGCTCTCGTCAATCACCCGCCCGATCGCAATACTCGCTGCGACCAGCACGATGACTTGGCCAGAGAGCGCCCTGCCCACCCGGTCAAACTTTACGCAGCCGGTCACGAACATCAGGATCGCCCCGGCCAGCGCCGAGATGGCGATCGGGAACAGGCCGATAGCTGCGGTGAAAACGGAAAAGCCCATGATCGCCGCAGAGAGCAAAGCTTTGGACCGGCGAGGAAGCTCGCGCGCGCCTTCGAGCATCAGCAGCGAGTCTGCACGGGCAAAGCTTTGCAGATCGTCATACAGGCCCATAACGAGCAGCACGTCGCCTTCCTTCATGCGAAGGTCGCCGCCGTCCGAATACTGGTTCTTCTCTCCCATCAGCCGGTTGGGCCGGTGGATGCCGAGCACCGCGACGCTGTAGAGGTCTGCAATCCCGGAGGATGGCAATGTCCGGGTGATGAGGCGCGAATCCGCTGTGACGGTCATCTCCACCACCATCACATCTTCGCTGCGCGCCGAGGACGTGCGCTTGATCCGGTCGAGCACCCAGCTTGGAGCCAACTCACCCTTTAACTCGCGGGTGGCGTCTTCCAGCGCTTCGTGACTGCCCGAAATGTGCAGGCGTTGCTGCGGCTGGAGCGGGCCAGCGGGCGCGTTATGGAACGTAATCCCCTTGGGCAGCTGTTCCTGCAAGCTGGACAGTTCCTTGCCCGCGAGGAACGACTGGCTGCCGACGCGCAGCCTTGTGTGGAACATGCGCTCGGTCGCCTGCGTCTCTGCCCGATTGTCATTGAGCAGACGCGGCATGACCAGCCACATATAGGGCAGCGCAACCAGCGCCGCGAGCAGCACAATCGGTGTAAAGTCGAACACGCCGATCTCGCGCATCCCAAGGTCCACCGCGATGCTGACTACGAGGATATTAGTCGATGTGCCGATCGTGGTTGCCAGCCCGCCGATCAACGAAGCGGCGTTGAGCGGCATCAGCGTCTTCGAGGTCGCCATCGCCCCGCGCGAAGCCAAAGCCGCAAAGATCGGGATCATCAGCACCAGAACCGGCGTGTTGTTGACGAACATCGACAGCACCAGCGCGATCAGCAGCGACACCAGCAGCCCAAGTTGCAGATTGAACTTGAACATCCGCTCAAGGATGCGCGCCGCCGGCTCCAGCGCGCCAGTCACGACCAGCCCCCTCCCCATAATCATCAGCGCGCAAATTGTGATGAGCGCGTAGTGACCGAAACCTCCAAAGGCGAGCGCGAGGCCGTCAGTCGGACTCGCCTCGACCATCAGGCCGGTCGCGGGGTCGATCTTCTGGATCGGGAAGAAATAGAGACCAACCGCAATCACCGCGATGGTCAGCAGTGACACAATCTCGATCGACATCCGCCCGCGCACAAAGCCGACAAACATCAGGATCGTAAGGACCATTGCCGCGATGGCGTGATAGGATGGAAGGTCGATCATGATCGTCTGACAGCGATCTCCCAATTCGCGCGTCTCATTGCAAGCGTTTTGATGTTGTCGCTTGCCGTGCGCGACTCCGGCAGCAATGGTGCAAGCCATTCTTTGGAGAGGAAATGCAATGAAAGCACTGGTATTCAACGGGCCGCGCGACATTCGCTATGAGAGCTACGCCGACCCGGAATTGCGCAGTGCCAACAGCGCTATCCTCAAGGTGGAAAGCTGCTCGATCTGCGGCAGCGATCTGCACATGTATCACGGCGCGCATATCGGTAAGCGCGAATACTCCGCTGACGCACCAGGCTTTTGCTGCGGGCACGAATTTATCGGCGAAGTGGTCGAAACGGGAGGCGAGGTTCACACCTTCAAAGTCGGTGACAAGGTGCTGTCAGCGGGCGGCACAGGGTGCGGGACCTGCGCAGCCTGCCTCACTGGGAAGCCCCGAAGCTGCTCGAAAAGCACCGCATTCGGCATTGGACCAACGCTGGAGGGCGGTCAGGCAGAATTCGTCAACGTGCCCAACGCCGATGCGACGCTGATGTCACGGGAGGGGCTGACCGACGAACAGGCGCTCTTGCTCACCGACGGCATGGCGACCGCCTATTTCGGCCTCACCCGCGCCGAACCGCAACCGGGCGGAACGGTGGCGGTAATCGGCCTTGGCCCTATCGGCATTATCGGGGTCGAGCTGGCCTTTGCCCTCGGCGCAGCGCGGGTCTTTGCAATCGATCCGGTCGTATCACGGCGCAAGATGGCTCAGGCTTTGGGTGCGGAGGTCTTTGTGCCCGGACCCGATCTGAAGGCGCAGATCCTCGAAGCCACCGGCGGCGCAGGTGTGCAATCGGTGTTCGAAGCCTCAGGCGCGAAAGGCGCGATCAACTCGGTGCTCCCACTCGTCGGCAAGCGCGGCAACGCGAGTTTCATCGGCATTCCGGAGCCCGACGACGCGCTGCCGCTGCCACTCATCATGTTCAAGAACGTCACCGTGCGCGGCGGGATTTGCGACGTGCAGAATATGTGGCCGCATCTCGTCCCCCTGATCCAAAGCGGGCGGATCAAGGCGGCAGGATTGTTTAGCCACGACTTCAAACTCAGCGAAGGCGCAGAAGCCTACCGCCTGTTCGACAGCCGCGAGGACGATGTGATCAAGCTGAGGATCGATGTCGGCTAGCGCAACCACCTTTGCGGCGTCTTCGTCAAACCGGGAAAATGGTGCCCCTGGCCCGACTCGAACGGGCACTCCGTTAGGAACTCGATTTTGAGTCGAGCGCGTCTACCAATTCCACCACAGGGGCACGCCTCTAGTGGGAAGCGCGGCTGTTAGCGCCGCGCGTCCTTTACTTCAAGCTGTTGGCGAGGATCTTGTGCAATTTCGAGTGCAGCACGTCGTTTGCGGCCAGCACTTGCGCGGAATGGATCGGGTTTGACCGGCCGCGGAAGTCGCTAACAAAACCGCCTGCCTCACGGATAAGCAAACAGCCTGCCGCCGTGTCCCAATCGTTGAGGCCGCTTTCCCAGAAACCGTCAAAGCGCCCTTGCGCGACATAGGCCATGTCGAGCGAAGCAGCACCAAAGCGGCGGATGCCGGCAACTTCCGGCCCGACGGCGCCGTAAATGCGGCTCCATTCGGCAAAGTCGCCATGGCCCTGAAACGGAATGCCGGTCGCGATCAACGCGTCGGAGAGCCCGCGACGGGCCGAAACGCGAAGGCGCGCATCCTGAAGCCACGCGCCGCGCGTTTTCTCGGCCCAATATGTCTCGTCCGACACAGGGTTGTAGATCACCGCAGCCGTCACATCACCCCAGCCTTTTCCATCCAGACGCGGTTCTTGCACCGCGATGCTGATCGCAAAATGCGGGATGCCGTGAAGGAAGTTGGAGGTGCCGTCGAGCGGGTCGATAATCCAGCGCGGCTTGTCCGGATCACCTTCGATTATGCCAGCTTCTTCGAGGACAAAGCCCCAGCCGGGTCGCGCGACGAGCAGCTCGTCATAGAGCGTGCGCTCGGCGCGCATATCGGCTTTGGAGACGAAATCGGCTGGGCCTTTGCGGCTCACTTGCAAATGTTCGACTTCGCCAAAGTCACGCCGCAAACGGTTGCCCGCTTTGCGCGCGGCGCGTTCCATCACGCGGATCAGGCCTGAAAACATGCTCATGGGAGCTTAGCTCGCCTTCCCGACGTAAGATTGTTCGTAGACGTCCACGATGATCCGAGTGCCGCTTTCGATATGCGGGGGGACCATGATGCGCACACCATTGTCGAGCACGGCGGGCTTGTAGCTGGAAGAAGCCGTCTGCCCCTTCACCACCGCGTCGGCTTCGACGATTTCGGCTTCGATCTGCTGCGGCAGCTGGACGCTGATCGGCTTTTCCTCCCACAGCTCCAGCTGAACCGACATGCCGTCCTGCAGGAAGGCACGCGCATCACCCAACAGGTCGCTCGGCAGGTTGATCTGCTCGTAGGTGTTCGTGTCCATGAACACGAGCATCTCGCCGTCTTCATAGAGGAACTGGTATTCCTGCGTGTCGAGGCGCACTTTCTCAACCGTGTCGGCGCTGCGGAAGCGGACATTGGTTTTGCGCCCGTCCTGCAGGTTCTTCATTTCGACCTGCATATAGGCCCCGCCCTTGCCCGGCTGGGTGTGCTGGATCTTGGCGACCTTCCAGATGCCTTTTTCGTATTCGATGATATTGCCGGGGCGAATATCGACGCCGCTGATCTTCATGGCAGATGTGCTTTCTGTGAGTAGGTGGCGCGCGAGGGTGTCTAACGCGGCCAAAATCAAGCCGCGCCAATAGCCGCTTGGCCCCAGCGGGACAAGTGCCGCTCGGCACTCATGAAAAATCATGTATCCTGTAGGCGTTGTTATAGTTAACCGAATGGCTAATCCACTGGCATGCGAGTATGAGCGGCACCTGAGGAAAACAAACAAAATGAAGACTGTCCATATTGTTCTACTGACGACACTGGCAGTGGTGCTTGCCGCTGGCGTGCCGGCGATCGGACAGGTGGATCACAGCGCGGCCCCGCTGCCCCCTGGCGGTCCGCTTCGCACCATGCCGCATGGCAATTACCAATGCGCCCTGCCCGGCGATGCTGGCAGTGCGCCTTTTGTCGTGGTCGAAGAGCAGAATTTCCGCATCAGCACCGCCTCGCGCTATCAGACTGGCGAAGGCTCGGGCACATACATCATGCGCGGACGCGAGCTGGTCTTCACCCGCGGCCCGCGCAAGGGTGAGCAATTCCGCCAGATCGGCGACAACCAGCTGCGCAAGCTCGACGCGGCGGGCGAGGACACCGACCTGCTCTGCACGCGTTTGGGATCGCGCTGAGCCTAGTGAGCGGGCGAGTTACTCGCCGAAAATCCAGTAGTGATGGATGAAGTAGACCTCGCGCAGCAGAAAAGGCGCTTTGGTTGACCAGCTGCGATAGCGCGTGGTCGGCGTTGCGCTGGCTTGCGCATCGAAACCCATGCCATTGGCCATCACCAAGGCGCGGCGTAGATGGAGCGGGTCGGAAACGATGATGACGCTTGGAACGCTGACCACAGAATGCATATCGCGCACTTCGGAGAGGTTCTGGTGTGTGGTGCGCGAACTTTCTTCGATGATGATGTCGCTTGCCGGTACGCCTGCAGCAATGGCGTAGTCGCGCGCTGCAGCGGCTTCGGAGATCGTGTCTTCGGGAGAGCGCGCGCCGGTAAAGTAGATGTCGCTGACTCTGCCCTGCTTATAAAGCGTCACCGCGTGATCAATTCGCGCAGCAAAGACCGGCGAAGGCGTGTCAGTATCGACCGCTGCTCCCAGCACAATTGCAGAGTGGGCATAGGGTTCCGACTGCTCGGCCGGGCCGACTGCAATCCATATCGTCACGCCCAGCAGCCAGGTGCATGCAAAAGCAACGAAGCGGACAGCCCATTTCATCGCATTTGCTTGGCAAAGGCCTCGATCGCAGCGACTTCATCGCCATTCCACACCGAGCCCGAGACCGCGAGGAAGTCCGCGCCTGCCTCGACCAGCGGCTTGCAATTGTCCGGCGTGATGCCGCCGATGGCGACGGCGGGCAGTTCGAACAAGCCCGTCCACCATTCGATGATCTCGGACGTGGGGCGTTCGGCATCGCCCTTGTCCTTTGTGGTGCTTTCGAAAAACGCGCCAAACGCGACGTAATCCGCGCCAGCCTCACCCGCTTCCATCGCGAAGTGACGCGAGGCGTGGCAGGTCACACCGATTTGCGCATCCATGCCCAGCTCTTCGCGCGCATCTTTGACGCTGCCATCATCCTGACCCAGATGCACACCGTCGGCGCGCAGACGCTTGGCCAGAGGCACGCTGTCATTGACGATGAAGCCGACATCATGCGCCGCGCAGATCGCCTGAAGCGGCTCTGCCAGACGCGCGGCCTCGTGCTGTTCGAGACCCTTTACGCGGAACTGGAACGCGGTCACCAGCCCCTTGCCCGCAGCCAAAGCTCTTTCGAGACGCTGCGGGAAATCATCGCCCACTTCGAGCGGCGAGATCAAATAGAGCTGGGTCGCTGGGTCAGCCAATGCGCATCTTATCCAGCACAGCTCGCCGCAGCGATCTGGTCGATGGCCTTACCCAGCACACCGTCAAATTCCGCATCCGACTGGCCCTTGCGCAGATCCTGCAACAGGCCGCGGCTGAAGCTCGCGATCATGCCGGGGTTCTTGGCAAGGTGGTCGCAGGCATCGTCGGTCGAATAACCGCCCGACAGCGCCACAACACGCAGCACATTGGGATGCTCGATCGCGGGCGTGTAGTGACCAGCCTTCACCGGGATCGACAGCTTGAGCATGACCTTGCGGCCCTCGGGAAGCGCGTCGAGACCCTTCATGATCTCGGCCAGCAAGATATCCTCGCCCGCCTCGCGGTCAGCGGAAGTGATGTCGAACTCAGGCTCTAACATCGGCATAAGGCCCGCATTGGCGATCTGGTTACCGACTTCGAATTGCTGCGCTACGACGTTGGCGATGCCGGTAGGGTTAGTCGACTTGATGACTGAGCGCATCTTGGTGCCAAACATCCCCTTGGCGACCGACTTTTCGAGCAGCGCGGGAAGCTTGTCGAGCGGCTTCATCATCTGCGCGCCGTCGGCTTCATCCGCGAGGCCCTGATCGACCTTGATGAAGGGAACGATCCCGCGCGATTTCAGCGCATCGGCGGTCGTCTGGCCTTCCACTTCACCGTCCATGGTCTTTTCAAAAAGGATCGCGCCGAGGATTTTGCCGCTGCCGAAACAGGGCGAGGTGATAACGCGGCTGCGCATGGCGTGGATCTGGGCGAACATTTCGTCATCGCCGGACCACTCGCTGTCTTCAACACCGTAGCCGCGCAGCGCCTTAGGGGTGGAGCCGCCCGACTGGTCAAGCGCTGCGACAAAGCCTTGTCCGCCGGCAATCTTGGCGGTCATCTGATCGTGATTCATGGCGTGAGGGCGCCTTTCTCTTATCGTGAGGGAACCAAATTTTTGTGCGCTTTAGCCAGCGCTTGCAAAACCCGCAACCGCATGGGCGCGTTAGCGCCGCGTAAGCCGCCGGATAATCCCCGTAAAGCTGAGCGACGGAGCACCATCAGCCGTTATCAGCCCGCGCACGAAGATCGTTTTGCCCCCGCCGCGCGTGACCTCACCGCGTGCCTCCATCAGAGCGCCCGGCCCCGATGCGCCGAGGAAATCACCCGACAGGTTCATCGTCACCGCATGGTCGCCGTTCAGCTCGTCCTGAGCGATTGAGAACAACGCGAAATCGGCAAAGGTCATCAGGCACCCGCCATGGATGAAGCCGCCTCCGTTCATATGGCGGTCCTCGGCGCGGAAGGCGCTGATGAAGGAGCCATCCTCCTCACGCCGCATGAAGAACGGGCCGGAACGGGTTTCGTAAGGGTCGCCGCTCCAATAGCGCCAGCCTTTAAACTCGCCCTCTTCGCAGGCGACCGTGTTGCCGTATCCGATCGCTTCGGGCTTATCACTCATCCAGCTTTGTCCTTGTCGAGCTTGCGCGCAGGAATAAGATTGATCGCCACCGAAATGCGCGTGCCGGTGCCGAAAAAGGGGCGCACCGAATGTTGCAGCCAGCTCGGGAACATAACGATCAAGCCAGTCGTAGGACGGACCATCGGCTCGTTATTCTGCGCCGCACCGCTTTGGTCTTTCAGCCGCAGATCGATCGCGGTCATCCGCACCATCGGCATGCGCGGATCACATAATTGCAAATGCCCGCCCAGCCCCGGCTCGCTCGATCCTTCATAGCCATCGTCGATATAGGCAACCGCTGACCAGAAACTGCCGGGATGGGTGTGATATTGATTGGAGTGGCCGCGAGCCGAGACATTGGCCCACATTTCGGGCACCCAGCCATATTCGCGCCCCGCTTCTGCCCCGATATTGACCATGCTCTCATCCGCCATGGTCATCGCCTTGTGCGCCAGTGCGCGGGCTGCCTCACCGCCCCATTCGATCATTTTGGTGTTCGAATGCCAGCCACCGATATTGGAGATCTGCACCCCCGCTTCATCGCGCGCCTTTTCGGCAAGGATCGATTCTCGCAGCACCTTGATCCCCTCCGCGCTCTGCAATCTGTCGATCACAAAGGGGGTGGAGAAGAGGTGGCGGGTCTCGCTCATTCAGCTGCGCCTTAATGCCACAATTGCATCGCGCGAATTGCATCAGACAGGCGCTTGTCGCCTTCCGCCGGAGCAAGGCTGCGCTCGGCGAGCGTCCAGCTGCGCCGCACCAGCCCCTTACGCCACAGATCGGTGAGCAGGAAATTGCCTTTCCACTCGGTCCCACCAAGGTTCATGTCGAGCTCGACCTGCCCGGAGAACCACACGCATTTGCCGTATTTGCGCGCAGTAAGTTCCTGAAAGCGAAAGCCGTGCAGACGAAATCCGTCCTGCATGCTGGCGATGAAGCTTGCGCGGTCGAGCAATGCGGGCGGCGATGTGCCGAACATAAAGATTGCATCGCCGGAAACAGTCGCCTTCACCTCGCGCGGATCGCGGTGCATCCAGGCGCGCATCAGGCGGTTTTCGAGAACCTCAAAGGTGGCTTCGAGATTAGCCATGGCTCGCGCTCAAGGCTGCAACACCGGGCAGCTCCTTGCCTTCCATCCATTCGAGGAACGCGCCGCCAGCGGTGGAGATGTAGGTCACTTCGCCCGTCACTCCGGCCTGCGCGAGCGCCGCGACGGTATCGCCGCCTCCGGCCACGCTGGTGAGCGAACCTTCCTGCGTAAGCGCGGCGACATGGCGTGCGAGCGCCATGGTTGCCGTATCAAACGGCTCGGTCTCGAACGCGCCAAGCGGGCCGTTCCACACTAGTGTGCGGCAGGTCTTGAGCACATCCGCGAGCGCTTCGGTCGCTTGCGGGCCGATATCGAGGATCATTTCGTCCGCTGCGACTTCGTGGACATTGCAGGTGCGCAGGCTGTCCGGATTGGCGGCGAATTCCTTCGACACGACAACGTCATAGGGAAGATGCACGGTGCAGCCTGCATGGTCCGCCTCGTCCATGATCTTCGACGCTGTGTCGGTCAGGTCATGCTCGCACAGCGACTTGCCCACATCGACCCCGCGCGCGGCGAGGAACGTGTTGGCCATTCCGCCGCCGATGATGAGATGCTGGACCTTGCCGACAAGATTTTCGAGCACCGCAAGCTTGGACGAAACCTTCGCTCCGCCAACCACGGCCGCAACCGGCGCTTCGGGATTGCCCAGAGCCGCGTCGAGAGCCTTGAGTTCCTTCTCCATCGCGCGGCCTGCATAGGAGGGCAGGTAATGGGTCAGGCCTTCGGTGGTCGCATGCGCGCGGTGCGCGGCGCTGAAGGCGTCATTGACGAAGAAATCTCCATGCGCGGCGATGGCTTTGGCAAATTCGGGAGCGTTGGCTTCCTCACCCGGCCAAAAGCGGGTGTTGTCGAGTAGGCCGATATCGCCATTGCGCAGGATGCCGATTGATTGTTCAACCACCGGACCGGCGGTTTCAGGGATAAACATCAGCTCTTTGCCGAGTACGCCTTCGACATCGCCGACAACCATGCTGGTCGAAAGAACGCTGGAGCGCTTGCCGCCCGGACGCCCGAAATGCGCGAGAAGCAGGACTTTCGCCCCCTTCTCGCTCAATTCCAGAATGGTCGGCTTGACCGCCTCGGCGCGGGTCACATCGCTCGCCGAACCGTCCTTCATCGGAAGGTTGAGATCAACCCGGACGAGCGCGACCTTTCCGGTCACGTCGCCCAGATCATCCAGCGTTTTGAAAGCGGCCATTGCCTTGTTCCCTTCAGTGTCCTGCTTAGAGGAACTTTGCCATCACGCCAGCGGTGTCGATCATGCGGTTGGAGAAGCCCCATTCATTGTCATACCAGCTGACAACGCGCGCTAGCTTGCCTTCCATCACCGACGTTTCGAGGCTGTCGATGGTCGAGCTGGCCGGATAGTGGTTGAAGTCCGAGCTGACGAGCGGCTGATCGGTGTAGTCGAGCACGCCCTTCATCGGACCGTCCGCTGCGGCTTTGAGCGCGGCGTTGAGTTCTTCGGCAGTCGTGTCGCGGCCCGGCTGGAACACCAGATCGACAAGGCTGACATTGGGTGTCGGCACACGGACCGACGATCCGTCTAGCTTGCCTGCAAGCTCGGGCAGCACCAGACCGACAGCGCGCGCAGCACCGGTGGTGGTCGGGATCATGTTCTGCGCGCCGCCACGAGCGCGGCGCATATCGCCGTGCATCTGGTCGAGCATGCGTTGATCGTTGGTGTAGGAGTGGATCGTGGTCATGAAGCCGCGCTCGATCCCCACCGTCTCGTTCAGCACCTTGGCAACGGGCGAGAGGCAGTTGGTCGTGCAGCTGGCGTTCGACACGATCACATCGTCGGCGGTGAGCACTTCGTGGTTCACGCCGTAAACGATGGTGGCCGACACGTTCTTTGCCGGAGCCGAGATCAGCACCCGCTTTGCGCCCGCCGTAATGTGCGGTTCGGCGGCTTCATGGCTTTGGAAGAAACCGGTGCATTCGAGCACGATATCGATGCCTTGCGCGGCATGCGGCAGGTTGCCCGGATCGCGCTCTGAGGTCACGGCAATCGACTTGCCATTCACGATCATCGCACCGTCAGCGACGTCAACCGTGCCGGGGAAGCGGCCATGGGTGGAATCGTACTGAAACAGCAGCGCGTTCGATTTGGTGTCAGCAAGATCGTTGATCGAAACCAGTTCAAGATCATGATCGCTGCGTTCGAGGATTGCGCGGGCGACGAGGCGGCCGATGCGGCCAAAACCGTTGATAGCGACTTTGGTAGCCATTGAGAGGAGCTCCTGCTTAGTTGTTCAATTTGCTCTGGATTTGGGGAACGATGGCTTCAGTGGTGAAGCCAAAATGGGCAAACAGATCGCCCGCCGGAGCGGACGCGCCGAATGAGTCGATGCCGATATTGAGGCCATCTGTGCCGGTATAACGCTGCCAGCCGAACGTGCTCGCCGCTTCGATCGAAACGATCAGCGCATCTTCGGGGAGCAGGTCGGCGCGGTAGGCGTCATCCTGTTCGTCGAAAAGCTCGGTGCAGACCATAGAGACAACATCGGTCCCCACGCCCGCTTCTTCAAGCGCGGCGGCGCAGTCCATCGCGAGCCCGATTTCCGAACCCGTGGCCAGCAGGACAACTTTGCGCGCCGCTCCCGCCGACTTAAGGCGATAGCCGCCCTTGGCCGAAAGGTTTTCGCCTGCATCTTCGAGGCGGACCTGCGGCAGACCCTGACGCGACAGAGCAAGGATAGTCGGACGGTCAGGCTGGCTGAGCGCAAGCTGCCAGCACTCCGCTGTCTCCACAGCATCGGCGGGACGCATTACCAACACATTGGGCATCGCGCGGAGTGACGCGAGATGCTCGACAGGCTGGTGGGTCGGGCCGTCTTCGCCAAGGCCGATGGAATCATGCGTCATCACATAGATCACGCGGCATTGCTGGAGCGCCGACAGTCGGATCGCGCCGCGCGCATAGTCGGTGAAGACCAGGAAGGTTCCGCTGTACGGGATTACGCCGCCATGCAGCGCCATGCCGTTCATCGCGGCGGCCATGCCGAATTCGCGGATGCCGTAATAGACATATCGGCCCGAATAATCGTCGGCAGAGAAGGCTTCGACCCCGCCCGCCTTGGTGTTGTTCGATCCGGTAAGGTCGGCGCTGCCGCCAATCGTGTCCGGCAGGCGCGGATTGATCTGGGCGAGCGCCATTTCGCTGGCCTTGCGGGTTGCGACCTTGACCGGGTCCGCGATCAGCGAGGCAATGTAGTCCTTCGCCGCATCGCCATGCGGCAGATCGCCTGCCATCCGGCGTTCGAACTCGGCGCGATACTCCGATGCGGCGAGGCGCGATTCCCACTCGCCATGCGCTTCGCTGCCAGCTTGACCCGTCGCACGCCAATCGGCGAGGATTTCGGCGGGAACTTCGAACGGAGCGGCTTGCCAGCCCAGGACTTCGCGCGCAGCCGCAATCTCGTCTGCCCCCAGCGGAGCGCCATGGGTGGCGCTGGTGCCCTGCTTGGTCGGAGCGCCCTTGCCGATCACTGTCTTGCACGCCACCAGTGAAGGGCGTGGATCTGCCTTAGCCTCGCTCAGCGCGCGCTCGATATCGGCGAAATCATGGCCGTCACACTCGGTGACATGCCAGCCGGTCGCTTCGTAGCGGGCTTTGATATTCTCGCTGGTCGAAAGATCGGTCGCGCCATCGATCGTGATCGCATTGTCGTCCCACAACACGTTGAGACGGCCCAGATTGAGGTGGCCTGCAAGACCGATGGCCTCGTGGTTGACCCCCTCCATCAGGCAGCCATCGCCTGCGATTACCCAGGTGCGGTGGTCGACCAGATCATCGCCGAATGTCGCATTAAGATGCCGCTCGGCCATCGCCATGCCGACAGCCATCGCAACGCCCTGACCCAGTGGGCCGGTGGTGCATTCCACGCCTTCGAGCAGAAAATTCTCAGGGTGTCCTGCGCAGGGCGATCCGAGTTGGCGGAAGTTGGCGATATCTTCCATCGTCGGGCGCGCATAGCCGCTGAGGTGCAGCAGCGAATAGATTAGCATCGAGCCATGACCGGCTGACAGCACGAAGCGGTCGCGATCGGCCCAGTCGGGGCGCTTGGGATCGAACTTCAGGTGGTTCGAGAAAAGCACACTGGCCACATCGGCCATGCCCATCGGCATTCCGGGGTGGCCTGAATTGGCGGCTTGAACCGCATCCATCGAAAGGGCGCGGATGGCATTGGCCATCGGCTGGAGGCGGGTTGCATCAATGGTCATGGGGCGTCGAAGGCTCCTGCTGGCGCGTGAATGGGCGCGGGTCGCGTATGCGGGCTGGGGCAAAAGGAGCGATTCGACCCTTCCGAACCAGTGCAGGATGCCATTGCCGAGGCGCTTTGACAGGTCAACACTTCCCCCTTCGCGCTCCACTGATGAGTTGCCGAATTTGCAAAGTCTGCACCAAATCACAGAGCACTTATCAACAGGCGCGCCCAACACTTTGCGATTGCTGCAAATCTTGGTATTTTCCCTCCCGTTATGAGCGCAGGCCGTATCGAAGAAGCGATGTCCCGCATCAGCACCGCGATGGCGCGGATCGATGCTGTGCGCGCGAAAATCGAATCCAGATCAGGCAAATCCGCTGACGCTCAAACTGGCGCTGGCGAGTCCTCCCGTGTCATGGCTCTGGTCAACGCACATGAGAAATTGCGCGAGGAAGTTGCTGATACACTTGGCGAATTGGACGCCTTGATCGAGGAACTCGAAGCATGAGCCAGGTCAAGATCAAGGTCGGCCCTCGCACTTACGCAATCAATTGCGGCCCTGGTGACGAGGAGAAAGTCGCCAAGTTTGGCGCGCTAATCGATGCCAATTACGCAAAGCTGGGGACAGCCCGCGCCGCGCAAGAGGCGGACAATATGGTCTTCGCTGCCCTTTTCATGGCGGATGAGCTCGACGAGGCGAAGAGTGCGGTTCGCGATGCGCAGGCCGAAATGTCCGAAATGCGGCAGGAATTGCAGCGGGCGAAGGACGATGCCGCCAACGCCTTGCACAAGGCCAGCACGCAAATTGAACACGACAAAGAACGCGCTGGCGGAAAACAGGCTCAACTGCTCGCCGAGGTCGAAACTCTTAGAAAAGCCGAAGAGCGGGCGCGCAAGGACAATGACATCTTGCGGCAGGAAGTCGCCGATCTGAAAGAGCAAGCGCGCCACCAGCACGACCTGTTTGGCGGGCCGGCTGAGGATGCCGCGCACTCCGAAGCACTCGCCGAAAAGCTCGAAGCCCTCGCCGCGCGTGCAGAAGAAGCGGCAAGCGAGCTTGAAGGTCAGGCCGCGGGCTCCTAAGTCCATTATCGGCGGGGCTGCCCGGTACGAGCCACCGAAAATCCCTGAGGCTATAAGCAATCCAAGGGAGTTGTCCCTGCTCTTGTCCACCAGTTCGGCTGTGGGACTTGAGCATACGGCGCCCACCTGACGTTTTTGGCGTCAGAGGATTTCCAGGCACCGACCCATGGTGGTCCCGTCATTCCTATTTGCGCACCCGCCTCCGCGGGTGCGATTTCCTCGCTCATTGCGATCAGAGATCGCATCGCTGCGGGCGCCCGGTCGGGCTTGCGGCCCTTCGGGCCGTTTTGATTGAGGACATTTGCACCGCGTGACTTCTAAATCCGATCTTCGCAAGGCTTTGCGCGCCGCGCGCAAGGAGCATGTAGCGGCGCAATCCGATGCGATCCGCGCTTTGCTGTTCAACCGCCCCCCTGCCCCTTTACTTGAGAAGATCGGGAACGAGGCCGTGATCGGGCTATATCACGCCAATTCTGTCGAGGCTCCGGCGGGCGGTTATGCGCGCTTCTTTCACGAAGCGGGTCACAGGATCGCCCTCCCCGCTTTCACCGCGCCCGATGCTCCGATGATATTCCGCGAACACAGCGATCCGCATGGCGAAAGCGATTTGGAAAAAGGCGCGTTCGGCATGCTTCAGCCTGCATCGGACGCCGCCGATGTCGCACCCGATGTATTGTTCATCCCGCTGGTCGGCTTCACCGCCGCGCTAGAGCGGCTTGGTCAGGGCGGCGGGCATTACGATCGCTGGCTGGCCGCTAATCCAGGCCGGATGGTGATCGGTCTTGCATGGGATGTGCAACTGGTCGAGGAATTGCCGCTAGAGCCGCATGACATGCCGCTCGATGCCATCGTCACACCCACACGCATTTACGGGATCGGATAATGCGCGAAGAACCCACCTGGCGAATTCCTGTCGGCATTCTCGCGCTGTTTATCGCCCTGATGGTCTATGCGATTGTGATCGCGCGCTATGCACCCGGCTTGATCGGGCAGTGGCCCGGCCTCGCCCAGACGATTGTTTATCTGGTCCTCGGGATCATCTGGCTCCTGCCGCTCAAGCGGTTCCTGATCTGGATGGAAACCGGCAGCTGGTCACCGCCACAAGAACCTGACTAGATCTTGCTCTCATATTCAGCCTCAAGCTGCTGATCACGCACCCAGAAATCGGTTGTGCGCGGGCCTACAAGCACTTCGGCGAGCAGGTCGAAATGGCCGTGCCAACCGGCGAACACACCGATCAACATCTCGCGTCCTACCACGCCCTTATGAACGAGGCGCAGTTCGGTCTGCCCCTCACCGAGCGGCTTGAGGTCAATCTCGACCACGCTCGAATCTGCACCAGCGGATTCGAACCACGTAAAGGCGAGCCGTCGCGGCGGGTTGATTTCGAGGATTTCACCATAATGGGTCACGACTTCCTCGGAAGCGTATTTTTCCGGAGGATCGCTTTCAGATAGGCGGCGGTGGTCGAACTCGAAGGTGATCTTTCCGCCAACGTGATCGTCGGTTGACCCGCCGCAAAACCACAATTTGCGCTTTTCCGGATCGACGAGAAACTGCCAGACCTTGTCTGCGCTGGCGTTGAACAGGCGGGTAAACTGAAGCTCGCTTGGTCCTGTCTGGATTCCGTAATCACTCATTTTCATCTGCCTCCAAAGCCTGTTCCAATGCGTCGAGCCGCTCGTTCCAGAATTTCGAGTAGCGCTGCACCCAGTCGCGTGCCTCGAACAGCGCACCGGGCCGCAGCTCGCACACCCGCTCGCGCCCGCGCTTGGTCCGCACCAGCAATCCTGCCGCTTCGAGCACGCCGACATGTTTCGACGCACCGGCCAGCGACATGTCGAGCGGCTCGGCCAGTTCGCTGACATTGGCCGGACCGCGCGACAATCGCTCGATCATCGCCAAACGGCTGGGATCACCTAGCGCGCGAAACACAGAGAGGACCGTCTCGTTATTATCAACCATATGGTTTAGTATTGCTGCTCACGCAAAGAGTCAACCATTTGGTTGAGTAACCTATTCTGCGAACGTCATTGCCAGCCGCCACCCGCTTGCCTAGCTTCCGGGCCCGGGAGAGTAACTTATATGGCAAGCAATGCAGATGCGGGCGCAAAGCCCGTTGAGGTGCCCAATCCGGCTGGCGAGATTCCGCCGCCATCGCTTGCCCTCAAACTGCTGCATGGCTTCGGTGCCGCAGCATTCGGAATCAAGAATAACGGTTTCGATTATTTCCTGCTGCTGTTTTACGGCTCGGTCATCGGTCTGGAGCCCAGTCTGGTCGGCCTTGCGATCCTGATCGCGCTTGTTTTCGATGCCTTTTCCGATCCGCTGGTCGGCTATTGGTCGGACAATTTCAGTTCTCGCTGGGGCCGGCGTCATCCCTTTATGTATGCCGCCGCGCTTCCCGTCGGGCTCAGCTATTTCCTGTTGTGGAACCCGCCAGATCTCTCGCAGTTCGGCCTGTTCGTCTATCTTACGGTGCTGGCAATTCTGATCCGTACATTCATCACCTTTTACGAGACGCCTTCAAGCGCGCTGCTGCCAGAATTGTCGCGCGATTATCAGGAACGCACGAGCTTGCAGAGCTTCCGCCTCTTCTTTGGATGGGTCGGCGGCAATATGATGAGCATCCTCATGTTCGGCGTATTGCTCACCGGTCCGCTCGGCATGCGCGACCGCGAGGCTTATGAAACCTATGGCGTGATCGCCGGTATAGTATTGTTCGCAGCGATCATCGTTTCCGCTATCGGCACGCATCACCGTATCCCGACGCTGACCAAGCCAAAGGCGAGCACGGAAAGCTTCGGCGTCCGGCGCGTCTTTCGTGAGATGTACGAAGTGCTCAGTGAGAGAAGCTTTCTGGCATTGTTTGCCGCAACCATTGTCTTTGCGGTGGCTGCGGGGCTGCATGCCGGCCTTATCTTCCTGATGCTCAATCACTTCTGGGGCTTTAGCGAAGAACAGATCTTCATCTGGACCGCTCTGGTCTTTGTGTCGGCAGCGATCGCATTGGTCATCGCACCACGCGCAGCGCGACGCTGGGGTAAGAAACGCGCGACAATTGTTCTCGGTCTGCTCGCCTTCTCGATCCAGCCGGCGCCTTATTTGCTGCGACTTGCCGGTATGATGCCGGAAAATGGCGACCCGATCCTGTTTCCGATCATCGTTGCGGTGAACACACTCGACCTCGCCTTTATCATCGCGGTGCAAGCGGTATCCTATGCGATGATCGCCGATTTGGTTGAATCGAACCAGCTCAAGACCGGACGCCGGAATGAGGGGGTTTATTACGCCGCCATGACTTTCACGCGAAAGACAACGCAGGGCCTTGGCGTGCTAGCAGCGGGCGCGATCCTTACGGTTATCGCGTTTCCTGATAATCCGGAGTCCGGCACCGTTCCAGCGGACACATTGTGGTGGCTGGGCGCACTGTATGCACCGTCGCTGCTGGTGCTCTACATGGTCGCGCTGTTTTTCGTGTCACGCTACAAGATCGACAAAGCGCAGCACGAAGCGAACCTTGCGGCGCTATCAGACAAGTTCGATTGAGGAAAAATGTCCCAAGTGGCGCGAGTGACGGGACTCGAACCCGCGACCTTCGGCGTGACAGGCCGACACTCTAACCAACTGAGCTACACCCGCGCAGCCACTTGGGAGACGCGCAAATAGGGCCGTGCACATAGGCTGTCAACGGCCCTATTCGCAAAAAGCGAACTTATTTTCCCGCCTTAATCAGACAGCAGCAAGACCGGTGTTTCGATGAGCTTTTTCACGTCCTGAATAAAGCTGGCCGCATCGAAACCGTCGACCACACGGTGATCGCAGGAAATCGAGATATTCATCAGCTTGCGCTTCTCGATCCGCTCGCTCCCGTCAGGCTGGCGCACGAACATCGGACGCTCGATAATGCGGTTAGGGCCGATGATCGCAACTTCAGGGCGGTTGATGACCGGAGTGGTTGCAACGCCTCCAAGCGGCCCGAGTGAAGTGACAGTCAGTGTCGAGCCGGAAAGCTCCTCTGACTTGGCTGAACCATCGCGCGCGGCATTGGCCAGGCGGCCGATCTCGTTTGCGAGCTGCCACAGATTGCGCGCCTGCGCGTCGCGGATCACCGGCACCATCAGGCCATTGTCGGTCTGCGTCGCCATGCCGAGATGCACCGAGCCATGGCGCGTGACTACGCCTGCTTCGTCATCATAGCGGGCATTGATCATCGGATAGCTGGGGATGAGCTTGCAGAAGGCACTGATCAGCAGCGGAAGCATTGTCAGCTTGGGCTTTGAACCGCGCGCATTGTTGAGGTCGGCGCGCATCGCTTCAAGCGCGGTGACGTCGCATTCCTCGACATAGGTGAAGTGCGGAATGTTGCGCTTGGCCGCGCTCATATTCTGGGCGATCCGTTTGCGCAGACCGATCACCTTGATCGGCTCGTCCGTGCGTGTCTGGCCCGCAGGCGCAAAGCCGCCGCCCGAATTGTAAGCAAGGAACTGATCGAGATCGCCGTGGCGCACGCGGCCATCATCGGCAGGCTTCACTTCGCCCAAATCAATGCCGAGATCGCGCGCGCGCTGGCGCACTGCGGGACTGGCGAGGACTTTTGCCGATGCTGGCGCAGGCGCGGGTTCTGGCTCGGGTGCCGGAGAGGGAGCGGGCGCCGGTGCGGGCGTCGGTGCCGGTTCGGGTGCTGGAGCCGGCTCCGAAGCGGGCGCGGGTTCAGAAGTAGACGCTTCCTCTTCCGCTTCCTCGGAAACCTCACCTTCGACCTCGACCACGAGCAGCATCGAGCCAACCGCGATGACATCGCCGACTTCGCCAGCCACTTCGACCACTGTGCCGTCAACCGGGCTTTCGATGTCGATCGTCGCCTTGTCGGTCATCACGTCGACCAGATGCTGGTCCTCGGAAACCGTGTCGCCGACCTTGACGTGCCATTCGACGATCTCCGCCTCGGCCACGCCTTCGCCCACATCGGGCATGTTGAAAGTGAACTTGGCCATCGGGTCAGTCCTTCAAAATCTTGTCGATTGCTTCGCCAATACGAACCGGGCCGGGGAAATAGGCCCATTCGAGGCTGTGCGGATAGGGTGTGTCGAAACCGGTGACGCGTTCAACCGGCGCTTCGAGGTGGTAGAAACAGCGTTCTGTGACCAGCGCCGACAGTTCCGAGCCAAAGCCGCTGGTGCGGGTTGCCTCGTGCACTATCAGGCAGCGTCCGGTCTTTTTCACCGAAGCTTCGATAGCTTCAATGTCGAGCGGAACCAGCGTGCGCAGATCGAGAATGTCGGCATCGATACCCTTCTCGCGGCACACGGCCTCAGCCACGTGAACCATGGTGCCGTAGGCCAGCACGGTCAGCTCTTCGCCCTCGGCCACATGGCGCGCCTTGCCGAGCGGGACTTTGTAATACCCTTCGGGCACGGCGCTGTCGGGATGCTTCTTCCACGGTTCGACCGGCTTGTCGTAAAAGCCGGTAAACGGTCCGTTATAAATACGCTTGGGCTCGAAAAAGATCACCGGATCATTGTCTTCGATGCAGCTGATGAGCAGCCCCTTGGCATCGTAGGGCGTTGACGGGATCACAGTCTTCAGCCCCGATACGTGGGTGAAAATGCTTTCTGGCGATTGCGAGTGCGTCTGCCCGCCAAAGATGCCGCCGCCAAAGGGTGAGCGCACCGTCATCGGCGCGATATATTCGGTTGCAGAACGATAACGCAGCCGCGCGGCTTCGGAGATCAGCTGATCGAGGCCCGGATAGATGTAGTCGGCAAACTGGATTTCGGGGACCGGGCGAAGGCCGTATGCGCCCATGCCCACTGCGACACCGATAATTCCGCATTCGCTGATCGGGGTGTCGAACACACGGGTCTTGCCGTGCTTCTCCTGAAGGCCGGCGGTACAACGGAACACGCCGCCGAAATAGCCGATATCCTCGCCCATCACGATCACATCGGGATCGCGCGCCAGCATTGTGTCGAGCGCTTCGTTGATCGCCTCGATCATATTGATCCGGCGCTCTTCGACTGCCTCTGCGGGGGCGTCGGTTTTCACGTCTGCGCTCATTTGCCCGCTCCATCTTTGGGGTGGCTGTCGGGCCACTTGATTTTGCGCTCACGGGTCGCCTGCGCGGCCTGTTCCTCAAGATGCCAAGGCAGCTCTTCAAACACGTCTTCGAACATAGTGTGGAACGGGTGGTGCAAGCCGTGACCCAGAATGCCGTTCTTTTCGGCTTCCTTGGTGGTCTTCTTGACCAGTTCAGCGGCTTCGAGGTCCATCGCAGCGTGGCGTTCCTCGTCCCATTCACCGATCGCGATCATGTGGTTCTTGAGCCGCATCACCGGATCGCCAAGCGGCCACTCATCCTGCTCTTGCGCGCTGCGATAAACCGATGGATCGTCCGATGTGGAGTGCCCCTCTGCGCGGTAGGTGAAGAACTCTATCAGCGTCGGCCCCTGATTGGCGCGAGCGCGGTTCGCTGCCCATTGCTGTGCGGCATAGCAGGCAAGCGCATCATTGCCATCGACGCGAAGGCCCGCAAGGCCATAGCCCAAGGCGCGAGCGGCAAAGGTGGTGCGCTCTGCGCCTGCAAAGCCGCTAAAGCTTGAGATCGCCCACTGGTTGTTGATCACATTGAGGATCACCGGCGCGTTGTAGACGGCCGCAAAGGTGCAGGCCGAGTGGAAGTCGCCTTCCGCCGTTGAGCCCTCGCCCACCCATGTTGCCGCAATCCGGCTGTCGCCCTTGATCGCGCTCGCCATGGCCCAGCCCACCGCTTGCGGTGTTTGCGTCGCGAGGTTACCCGAGATCGAGAAGAAACTGTGCTCGCGGCTCGAATACATAATCGGAAGCTGGCGGCCTTTCAGCTTATCGCCCTTGTTCGAATAGATCTGGTTGATCATCTCGATCAGCGGATAGCCGCGCGCGATCAGGATGCCTTGCTGGCGGTACGAAGGAAACACCATGTCGTCGCTCGCCAGCGCCATCGACGCAGAGACGCTGGTCGCCTCTTCGCCAGTGCACTTCATGTAAAACGACGTCTTGCCCTGCCGCTGACCGCGGAACATGCGTTCATCGAACGCGCGCACCATTGCCATATGGCCGAGCATTGTGCGCAACGTGTCAGGATCGAGCTTCGGATCCCAAGGCCCATGCGCTTTGTTGTCATCGCCCAGCACCCGCACGAGGCCATAGGCGAGGTCTTTCATGTCCTCTGGCTTGGTGCTTTCGTCAGGACGCGGCTGGTCTCCAGGCTGGCCAATATCGATATCGGAAAAATCCGCCTGGTCGCCCGGACGGAACTTTGGCTCGGGCACATGCAGCGCGAGCTTGGGGCGATTGCCACCTTGAGGGGTCGGATCGGCCGAATCGGCCATAGGGGTGCTCTCCCAGAAAGAGTCATAGCGCCGCCCGTGAATGCGCGTGTTTACGCTGCGTCAGTGAGGGCTTGTTGGGAGCGGGTAAGTCAGCCGCAAAGCGCGGTCAAGGACATGCTATCAGACCGCAACAGGGGCCTTGATCGGAGCCTGCGGCGCGTAATCATGCACTACAAAATCCTCAATTTTGTAATCGAAAATTGTTTCAGGCTTTCGGGTGATTTCGAAAACGGGCTTGCCCGAAGGCTCGCGTGAGAGCTGTTCTTCGATCAGATGCGCGTGATTCATGTACAGGTGCACATCCCCGCCCATCCACACCAGCTCACCCGGTTCGAGACCCGTCTGCTGCGCCATCATGCAAGTCAAAAGCGCAGCCGACCACAGGTTGAACGGCAGGCCGAGCGCGACGTCGCAAGAGCGCTGGTAGAGCAGGCAATTGAGTCTGTTTCCGCTCACATGGAACTGATAGGTCTTGTGACAGGGCGGCAGCGCCATCCGGTCAAGCTCGGCCACGTTCCAGCCTTCGATGATGTGGCGGCGGCTGCCGGGGTTGGTCTTTAGGCTCTCGACCACTTCGGCGACCTGATTGATGCCGGGGCCGCGCTCGTAGAGGCCATCCTTGCGATAGCGGTAAGTCGGCCAGTCGACCCATTGCTTGCCGTAGACCGGTCCAAGATCACCCCAGCGCACGGCAAACGCCTCATCATCGGCAATCCGCTGAACGAAGTCGTCGAGCGCGATCTTCTCGCCCGTTTCCTTGATGTAGCGCGCATGCGGCCACTCGTTCCAGATCTTCACCCCTTGCAGCACCAGCGGGCGGATATTGGTCTCGCCAGTGAGGAACCACAGCATCTCACGCGTGGCGGTTTTCCAATAGACCCGCTTGGTTGTGAGCAGCGGCATGGCGCCGCCTGCGAGGTCATAGCGCAGCATCGCGCCAGCAATTGAGCGGGTGCCCACACCAGTACGGTCAACACGCTCGCTGCCTTGCTCCCAGATGTGGCGCATCAGGTCGAGATATTGCTGTTCGGGGTGGGGATTCACGCCGGATTCTTTTGGGTCAGACATAGGAAGTCTATAAGCGCGAAATGGCCGCTTGCCACCCCGCCCATCCACACCTATACGCGCGCCCCTACCCCGCAGAACCATTGGCTCTGCGGCATTGAGTCGGGAAGTAGCTCAGCCTGGTAGAGCACCGTCTTCGGGAGGCGGGGGCCGGAGGTTCGAATCCTCTCTTCCCGACCAATTATTCTACCCCCACTTTCCTTTGACGAGAGCAGCCTGGAACTCGATCGCGTATCCCGCGATCAACGATGCCTTGTCCAGTCCATTGATGATCCGGCGCGCCTGATAGAAGGCGCTCCGTTTCGCCATTCCTGACGATGGGAGGTAGGTCTTGAACGCCCTTCCGGTGAACCAGCCTTCGACCATACCGTAACGCATGATCAATGCTGCGTTGTTCGGATCAAGCGCGAGTTCAGGATGGTCATAGAGGTCGACTCCGATGCGTTTGCCAGCCTTCTTGTAATTGTTGGCCCATGTCAGTTGCACATAGCCGCGTCCGCAAAACTTGGGTCCGTCGCCGACCCGGACGTTCCCGTTCGCTCTTGCCAGTTTTGGTCGTTTGCCGCTGGGATCATACATGCGCATGAAGTATCTCTTCGCAGCTGAAGCGCTCAGCCAGTATGCTTCGCGCACCGGATGCATCGTATGCGCGGTTTCATGCCACGCTGTCGCGAGCGCATAGGCGGCCCAAGAAACAGGCAGTCCATCGAGACCGCCGATGACATCGTTGGTTCCTGACACTTCGCGCTGATCAAGCTTCGGTCCCATGACCGAACTGCGGCACGCGTCAAAAAACGCTTTCGGATCGTTAAGTGATTGAGCCATTACTCCCCCCAAGGTAGAAAAGAATTAAATAACGGCCCGTTCTGTTTTGATTTTGAATACTTCTACACGAACTTCTACAGTTCGCAAACTCTCCTGACGGAGTATTGACGATCTTCGCGCTCTCGTGATGCGTAAGCCAAAAAGAAAAGGGGTGCATTTCGCACCCCTTTTCGTCTTCATATCGCCTTTAGCGTTTGTCTCCAGGGGACTACCAGAGCCAGACGTAAAGCCCGATGAGGATCGCGACAGTCAGCGCCGCGAGTGTGTTGAACAACGTACTCGTCGCAAAGGCGATGTCGCGCAGTTTAACAGTCTGCTCTTCTTCCGGAGCTGGCGTGAAACGCGAGACGACCACGGCTGCAATCAGCGACACAACGAACACGATCCAGATGCGGATGATGAATTCGAGATCGGGGGCACCGAACTTCAGGGCGAAGTTGAGCGCAACCGAACCGAACAGTGCTGTGAATGCGCCAGTCGAATTGCTCCGCTTGTCGAAGAAGCCAAGCAGGAAGACCACGACCACGCCCGGAGCGATAAAGCCAGTATATTCCTGCACCGTCTGGAACGCGCTTTCAAAGCTGCCCTGGAACGGCTCGGCCAGGATCAGTGCCAGCACCATCGCGCCGAAGGCCGAAAGGCGCCCCACGGTCACGTAGTGCTGTTCAGCCTGCTCGGGACGCCAGCTGCGATACAGGTCCATGGTGAAGATCGTAGAGATCGAGTTCATCATAGAGGCCAGCGACGAGACGACAGCTGCGATAAGGGCCGCAAACACCAGTCCGCGCAAACCGGCAGGCGCAAAGCCCATCAGCTGCCCGTATGTCTGGTCCGAACGCTCTGCCAGCACATCACCGTCCAACATGCCCTGCTGTGCAAGGATGACCGCAGCGATGCCGGGGATCACAACGATGAAAGGCACCAGCAGCTTCAGGAACGAAGCGAAGGCGAGCCCCTTCTGCGCCTCGCCCAGGCTCTCTGCGCCCAGCGCACGCTGGATGATGTATTGGTTGAAACCCCAATAGCTAAAATGCAGCACCCACAGTCCGCCCAGTAGCGTCCAGATACCCGGCAAAGCGTCATAGCCATTGTCACCGGGTTCAAGGATCATTTCGAAGTGGCCCGGCATCTCTTGCATGAGATAGCTGAAGCCGCCCATTGCGCCATCAGCAGGAAGCGCATCAAGCGCGAACCACGTGATCGCAAGCCCGCCGATGATCAGGATAACAACCTGAATAATGTCGGTCAGCGCGACCGCTTTCAGCCCGCCATAGAGCGAATAGAGCGCGGCGAAGCCTGCCAGCGCCATCATCGAATAGATAACCTCGCCGCCTGTCAGCGTGCTGATCGTCAGGCCGCCCAACCACAGGACACCGGTAAGGTTCACGGCTGTGTACAGCGCGACCCAGTAGACGCTCATCAGGTTCTTCACGCCGTGCCCGAACCTCTGATCGAGGAATTGCGGCATGGTGTAGATCTTGCGCTTGAGGAAGATCGGCAGGAAGTATTTCGCCACGATCAACAGGACAATCGCCGCCTGCCATTCATAGGCCGCAATCGCGACGCCAATGGCAAATCCCTGACCCGATTGGCCTACGATCTGCTCGGCCGAAATGTTCGACGCGATCAGCGAGGCACCGATTGCCCACCATGGCAGCGCGCGACCTGCGAGGAAGTAATCCTCGGTGTTCTTTTTGTGCCCCTTGGGCTCACGGCTCACAAATATTGCAATGCCAAGCAGCGCGAGCGCGTAGCCCGCGATGATGATTATATCGATTGTCTCCAGCGTCATCGCCGTTTCACTCCCCTGACGCGCGGGATTAGGCTCCCGCGTCGTATCTCCCTCTATCGCGCCCGATCACCGGCGTCCCGCTGATCCTGCCGCAATCCTGTTTATCCGCGCCCGCCTAGAACGAGCACTCGGTCCCCTCGGGCAAGTTGCGCCGCGAAATCTGTGAGACCGAAAACTGCATCGGTGCGTCGGTGGCGATGGTGATGCCATCGCCCAGCTCGCCAAGGCATGCTTCGGTCAGCACCATCTCGCGCCAACCCTTGCCGGCTGCGACAGTCAGTCTGCGGGTCACATCATCAACCGCGCTGCCGCTTGTCACTGTGACAGTGCCCGCAGGAGCCGAAGGCAGGTTGTAGGTGATGACATAGACGCCCTCACCTTCACCCGCGATTGTCAGGGCTGCGCCGGGGCCAAAAGTCAACTCGCGCGCGTCTTCCTGACGGTCTTTGTCGATACCGCGCGCGACCACTCCGCCCGCTTCGCCGCGAAGGTTCGGCAAAGCGGTGCCGCCTGCGCTTGCGGTGATGCCTGCCGAAAGACGGCCATTGGCATACCAGTCTGCTGCCATCCCATCGCCAAGGAAGCCGCAGCTTTCGTCAAGCGCACCAAGCGCGGAGGTGTCATCGAGCGACCGATTATAGCCGTATGGAAACAGCGCCCCTTCAGAGCCGTTGAGCGGAGCGCCTTCGCAGCCGCTCGGCCAGCTGAATGACAGAGTGCCAGTTGCGGGAACTTTGCCGAACAGAACATCGGCAATACCTGCGCCTTCGCTGCCCGGAAGCCACGAAGCTACAAACGCATCCGACGCGTTGAGTTCGCGGTTGACCCACATGGGACGGCCCGAAAGGAAGACTGCGACAGCAGGAATGCCCTGCTCTTCGAATGAGCGCAGCAGAGCCAGCCCTTCCTCGTCAGCGAACAGAAGGTTTTTCCGGTCACCGGCAAATTCTGCATAGGGCTCTTCGCCGAACACGACGATGGCGACATCGGGCCGCTCGCCGAAGCTGCCGTCTGGCGAAAGCGTGGCGGAGCCACCTGCTTCGCCCGCAGCCTCTTCGATGCCCGCCCAGATCGAGGTCGCACCGGGGAAATAGTCGTCGGTCAGCTCGCGTCCGCCCTGCCAGGTAAGCGTCCACCCGCCCGAGGCCTGCGCAATGCTGTCAGCCGCAGAACCGGCGACGAGGATATTCGCGCCCGCCTGCAAAGGCAGCACACCCTCGTTCTTGAGGATCACCTGCGACTTTGCGACCGCTTCGCGTGCCACGGCGCGGTGCGGGGCCATTCCCAGCTTGTCATATTCGCCCGCATTGGGCCGCGCCGAAGGACGCAGCGCATCCGGCCCAAGCAGCCCCGCGCGCAGTTTTACACGAAGGACACGGGACACAGCTTCATCAACGCGCGCCTCGGGGATTGTGCCATCGCGCACCTGAGCGACCAAGCTCGCATGCAAAGCAACCGCATCATCAGGCACCATGTAGATGTCGAGACCCGCCAGCAGAGCATCAGGGCAATCAGAGACAGTGCAACCTTCGATCTGTCCGTGCGCATTCCAGTCGCCGACGACCAGACCTTCAAAGCCCATCTCTTCGCGCAGCACGCCGGTGAGAAGATCGCCGTTGCCGTGCATCTTGACGCCGTTGATCGAGTTGAAGCTGGCCATGATGGTTTCAACGCCGGCGTCGATTGCCATCGGATAGGGAACGGCGTGAATTGCCATCAGCTCGTCGATGTCTCCATTGACGTCGCCTTGGTCGACACCCTGATCGGTGCCTCCATCTGCGAAGAAGTGCTTTGCAGTGGCGATGACACGGCCTTGACCAAGAAAGTCGTCTGCGCCCGGAGTTCCCTGCAATCCTTCGACCAGAGCCGCGCCCATTTGTGCAACCAGCTCGGGATTTTCGGAGTAGCTTTCATAAGAGCGCCCCCAACGATCATCGCGCGCGACGGCCACAGTGGGAGAGAAGTTCCAGTCGATCCCGGTCACTTCGATTTCGGTCGCAGTGGCCGCGCCGATCTGACGCACAAGGTCGGTATCGCGGGTCGCTCCGAGCGCGATGTTGTGCGGGAAGATTGTGGCGCTGATCACATTGGTGTGGCCATGAACCGCGTCGGTGCCCCACATTGTCGGGATGACGGGCTCATCACCATCCAGCGGCGCGGATGAGGCATCCCACATCTCGTCAGCAAGGCGCAGCCACTCCGAAGCCGGAGCGAATTCATCGCCATAAGGCCCGCCATTGCCGCCATTGAGATAGCTGCCCCAGCGGTATTCACGCATTTCTTGTGGCGTCACCGAATTGATCTGCGGTTGGATCAATTGCGCGACCTTGCGTTCAAGGCTCATGCGCGAAACGAGGTCGGCAATAATGGCGTCTTCGGACATTTCGGGCGTTGCTGTTGGGGCAACACTGCTCGCCGTCTCAGCCGGTGCCATAGTGCAGCCGGTCAGCAGCGCAGCCATTGCTGCTCCCGCCAGAAAAAGCCGTGCATTCTTACGCATGATTTTCGCAGTCCCTCCCAAGACCTTTGATGTCTCAGTCTCTCAAAATGAGAACGTTCTCAAGACACTACAATTTTCACGGATCAATGCAAGGGTGAAGCGGTTAGCGGCGCACAGGCGCGGTGGCTAAAAGCAGAGCCGCGATCACCGAAAGGCTGGCGAATAGCGCAAACAGGCCGGTAAATCCAAAACCCGGAACCAACGCTAGGGTCAGCCACGGCATGACCATAGACGGCATTGTATTTGTTAGATTAAACACACCCATGTCGCGCCCGCGATGGCGCGGCTTTGGCAAAACTCGCAGCGTTTGCGCGGTATGGAGCGAGAGGAAAATCGACGCCGCAATCCCAAACACGACATAGCCTGCAATCGCCATTTGCAACCCGCCCGATGCCGCCATCACACTCAGTCCGGCGGCGGAAAGCAGCGCTGTGACCGCTAACGGCAGAATCGGTCGCTCCGAACGGTCCGACCAGCGCCCGCACAATATGGTGAGCGGGACTGACACAATCAGCACAATACTAAAGATATTGGCCGCCGCATTTTCATGAATTCCAGCTGATAGCGAGCGCAACCAGAACAGCAGGAATGCGAACAAGCCAGCCTCGGAAATCTGCACAAGGAAACGTGCGATCCACATCCGCACAACGATTGACCGCATCAGAGGAGCGGCGTCGTCTTGCGCCTGCGGGCGATCCTCCATCAACTCGGCCTGCACCCTGCCCTTGCCCAGCACAATGACCGGCAAGACCAGGGTCGCAACAATCACAGCAACCAATTCAAGGCGATATTCAACGCCAACAAACGTTTCGAAAGTGACCAGCGACCCGGCCATCGCCCCAAGAGCAGGCGCCAGTGACAGCGCCCCTCCCAGCATGCCCTTCTGACTATTAGGAAAGCAGTCACCGGCCCACGCAACCAGCGGGGCGAGCATCATGTTGAGCGCCAGCTGCCACGCCATAATCAGCACAATCAGCTCGATCAGATCGCGCGCATGGCCGATCCCGATTAGCAGCAGACTCGAAGTGATTAGTCCCCCGACAACCCAAGGCAGGCGGGTTTTGCTCCAGTCGCTCAGCATGCCGAAGGCAATGTTCGAGAGGCTTGCAATAATCGCGCCGAAGAATGTCACCCACGCGAGCGCGGGCACATCCTCGCTCCCGCGCAATTGGGTGATTTCAAGCGGCAGCAGAACCGTCAAAAGCGGGACATAGGCAACCGAGCCCCCTCCGGCCGCCAGTGCGAATAGCATCAAGAACCACAGCGGTTGACGCCGCGCCTGCGGTGCGGTGGCTGCAGTCAAGCCGCTTTCGGTCCCGGACCGATGGACGCGCGCTCAACAAGGCCCGCCTTCACATCGATCACATCGCCATGATGCGGCTTGCCGCCATTGGTGATGAGCTGCTCGACCGCAATCGAAACCGTCTCGGCAATCGGTTGATCTATCGCAGTCAGCGGCGGGCGTGAGAAGCGCACAATCGGCGTGTTGTCGAAGGAGATGATCGACAGGTCGCGCGGGATATGCAGCCCGCGATCCTGCGCGACGGCAAGCGCGGCGAGCGTCATCTGGTCGCTCGACCCGATAATCGCCGACAGATCCGGATTGCGATCGAGCAAGGCGCGCGCTGCCTGGGTGCCCGACTGATAGCTGAAGTCGCCCCGCTCATTCAGCCCGTCACTGCTCAGTCCTGCTTCCTCTAGTGCGCGCTTCCACCCGTCAACGCGCCATCCGCTCAGACTGTATTGCTTAGGACCAGCGATGATGCCGATCTTCTTGTGACCCAGCTCGATCAGGCGGTTGGTGGCAAGATAGGCTGCGCCTTCATCGCCCATAGTCAGCGGAATACCCGCCCCGCTTTCCTTCGAACCGATCCGTGCGAAGGGAATGTTGCGCCCCTCCAGCAGTTCGGTGATCAGCTTGTTTTCCGAGTGCGGCGGCGTCAGAATCACGCCATCGGGCTGCAGGGCAGAAATGGTCGCGCCCAGTTCCCGCTCGACATGATCGATATGTGTGTCGACCAGCTCAACCATCATGCGATAGCCGTGCTTGGAACATGTCAGGATCCCGCCGAGCAACATCTGGTCAACCCAGTCAGTGCCCTGCCGCTCGCGCCAGTCCTGCAAGGTGCGCTCACGGTCATTGATCGCAAGGATGATGTAAGACCGAGAGCCGCTCATACGCTGGGCGGCGAGCGAGGGGACATAGCCGAGCCGATCAATCGAGGCCTGCACCTTGTCGCGCATTTGCGGGCGTACATTCGGGCCATCATTGATGACACGGCTGACCGTTTGCAAAGACACGCCTGCATCTTCCGCCACTTCGCGGATTGTTACGGATTTACGGCCCCTAGCCACGTGAAACTTTGCCCCTACCTCAGATTATTCCATGCAAGCCCGGCCGGTTTCCGGGTCGCTTTCGCACTGATACACTCGGATCCAATCAATGGACAACTGATTGGGGGTGCTGCTGTCGGCAAGTCCCAACTCATTCGATTCCTCGGGCCATTTTCCGCCTACTGCCAGATTGGCCATCACGTAGAATGGTTGATCGAACGGAGCGTTGGGATTGTCCATAGCGAGCGGGGAACTGGTGAACCAGTCATCCCGCGTGACAGTGAAATGCACCCGGTCATCCACCAGAAACCGGATCAGGCCCTCGCCCCATTCGACTGAATAGACGTGATATTCATCCGAAGGAAGCGCCAGCGATGGTAGCGGCGTCTTTTGCGAGACATAGGCATTGTTCGGTGCGAAGTCGCCAAAGTGCAATGCGCTTACCGTGCGGTTCTCGCCAAGATCGCCTTCGCACTCGTCACAATCCGCGCCGATATTGACCGTCTCCAGTATGTCGATTTCGCCTGAAAGCGGCCATGTGCCGTAATGGTCATCGGCAGGCATCATCCATACGGCGGGCCACATGCCCTGCCCGGCAGGAACCTTTGCACGGACCTCGATCCGGCCATATTGCCACGCGTGGAGCCCGCGCGTGCGCACTTTGCCGGACGTGTATTCCTGCGTGATCTGAGGGTTGGGATCTTCCGCAATCTCCGGTGGACGTGCGGGGCCGGTGAAGGTCTCGCGCTGCGCCTTCAGGACGAGAAAGCCGTCCTCAATCGCGATATTCTCAGGACGGTCAGTGTAGCATTGCCGCTCATTGTTCCCCCCGCCCCAGCACGATTCTTCGGGGATCCATTTGCTGCGATCGAGTTCGCTTCCGTCGAACTCGTCCGACCACACCAGCTGCCAATCTGCACCATCAACCGGAGCAACGACAACCTCTTCAGGCTCGCCAGCGCTGGCAAAACACCCGGACAGCATCAATGCCATCGCCGCCAAACCGAATTTTGCCAGAATATGCATGCCTCTCTCCTCGGCTCTGAATTGGTCCTATAGCAAGAAGAGGGGACTTTGCCCCCTCAAGCAAAGCCCCCTCTTACCCCTTGCCCGATCTTAAACCGGACGCTTCGAGTAATCCCTAGAAGTCGAAGCGAGCAAGGAAGGTGTAGCGGCGGTCATTGCGGAAGGCAGAGCGGGTGATCCGCGTTCCGTCAAAATCAACCACCTGACTGGTACGCGTCACTTCGTCGAGCAGGTTCACGCCCTGCACGCCAAGCTTCAGGTAATCGGTCACGCTAAAGAAGATCGATGCGTCAAGCTGACCCGTCGATTCCTGATAGATCGGCGAGAACGGGAAGATGTCATCGCGCGGCGTGATCAGGAAGTCCGAACGCCAGTTATACGCAGCACGCATCGAAAGCGGGCCCTTCTCGTAGAACAGCGTAGCGTTGAAGGTGTGCTCCGAAATGCCGGCAAGCGGCTGGGCCGCAGAGAACGGACCGGTAGTGCCGGCGGTGTCGATGTTCGAGAACTGTCCACCGTCGATATAGGTGTAGGTTCCGGCAAATCCGAGCCCGTCTAACGGCGCTGGCAAGAAGTCGTAGGTCTGCTGATAACCAACCTCGACGCCCTTAAGCGTGCCGCCAACCAAGTTCGCAGGCCGCTGAATTTCGGCTTCTGCGGTGGCACCATCTGGTGCGGTCAAGGTCACAATCGGAAGCTCGGTATTCACGATGCCACCGATATCCTTCACGAAGCCAGACAGCGTCAACGAGCCTACATCGTCGAAGTACCACTCGACCGACAGGTCATAATTCCAAGATTCGATCGGTCGCAGGTCGCGGTTACCAGTTGCGAGTGCAAATAGTGGACCTGTTTCCAGGGTACCTGCAGCTGCCAGCGCGTTGGTGTTGTCAGCAATCCCTCCACCCGAGCGATAGAGGCTGGGATCGAGGCGGGAAATTCCTTTCGATACCGCTGCGCGGAACAGAACGCCGTTCCCAATATCAAGCTTCGCATTGAAGCTAGGCAGCCAGTTTTCGAATACGACGTCATCACTGACGTCGATCACCTGATCGGTGAACGCGGCGATGTACTCAGACTGACGAGCTGCGGAAAGACTACAATATCCCGGAGCAGCCTGTCCTGGCGGAACAATGCCGCAAGACCCCTGAAGCTCTGCAAGAGTCAGCACACCGTCGCCATTACCGGCGGGACCATTGTCGATCCCTTCGACCCTTGGAAAGCCGATTACGCCCTCGGTTTCGTACGAAGTTTCGATATAGCGCAGACCGAAGTTACCTTCGAGCACCCAGCCATTGTCGAAATCCATGCCGTAGTCGATGCGGCCATAGGCAGCCTTGGTGGTTTCCACCTGAATGTTGACTTCATTCGCGCAGAAAGGATCACACCCTGCACGGCCCTGAACACCGAAGAAAGGGTTCGGAGTCTGCGAGAATTCGTTGAGTTCTGCCGCCTGATTGGCCGACACACCCGATAGATATTCACCAAGGAAGTCATCGCCACCAAAGAAGAACGCGCCACCGCCCGGGATCGGGGTCGGCGCGTTGCCGCGCTGGAAACCGTCAGAAAATGGCGTCCGGTAGCTCGAGAATCCAGGAAATTCATCGACATAGGCACCGCCTGCAATGGCGAATTCCTGACCCGGAAGACCAGTGAAGAAACGACCCGGCTGGAAACCGCCCGTTGCCGCACAGCCCGGACCGGCGTTCCACGGAGCACAGCCAGCACGGCCAGCCCAAGGAGCCGAAAGGTTGCCCCAGGTCGAGAATGCGGTGTCGCGAGTTGTGCGATCACGCTCGGCCCAGCGCGCACCGAAACGGGCGCTCTTAAAGAAGCCGTCGTCGCTGATGTCATATTCACCATCGAAACGCAGACTGTCGAGCTGAGCCTCGTTGCGTTCAATGCTGTCGAGCAGGAACCAGTAATAGGTGTTGAAGCCGCTGGTGAAGTAATCGCTCGGCGCGCCCGGAGGTGCAAGGAACGAAACCTGCGGCGTTTCACCGGTCAGGTCGAGGTCGATATTCGCCCAGCTGTTCATCACACCGATGATCGAGTTGCGGCTAAGATCGGATTCGATCCGCTGCGCTTCAAAGTTGAAGCGAAGGCGATCGGAAACTTCCCAAGCGACATCGACCGAGAAATCTTCGGTGACCGAGTCGAGCTCACGCTGGAAACGCAGCGATTCCATCGGGATACCACCGCGGCCAAACGGGTTGGCATAGGCATCGCCGATACGCTGGCTAAGAATACCGCGCTGGAAGACGCCGTTTTCGTCGAATTCCCATGTGCTGCCCGCGGCTTGAACGGGGAACAACGCATCGTCATTCACCAGCGCGAGGATCGCAGCTTCGTCCGTGAAGAACGTCGTGTCCGAACGCAGCCATTCGAAGGTGAACAAGAAATCGCGCGACGGCGATTCGTACTGAAGCACCGCCGAATAAGTTTCACGATCACGCTCAAGACGCGTCGAGCGGACACCGGCCCCCTTGGGCACTACAACCGAGTTTGCGGGCGGGAAGTTCGATGCGTCAAAACCCGTCGCATCGCCAACACCGCCAGAACTCACATTGGTAGTACGGAAACACCCGCCATCAAGTGTATCAGCACGGTAGCAAGGGTCAGTGACCTGCGATGCGTCGGTGCGGCTGATCAGCTCCGAATTGGTATAGCCAAGCTGGATTCCGAAGGAGCCACCTTCTGTTTCGAAAGTGGTCGAACCCAAAACGGAAAATGCCGGCGACCAATCTTCCGCCAGATCACCCATCGTGCCCTCGATCGAGCCAGCAATGCGCGTGCCGCGATTGTCGAGCGGCTTGCGGGTGATGAGGTTCACCGTGCCTGCGATGCCGCCGTCGATCATGTCGGCGGTGACGTTCTTGAAGACCTGCACGCTGCCGAGCAGTTCAGGCGAGACGTCGTTAAAGCTGAGGACGCGGCCCCCATTTGCGGAGAAGATGTCGCGGCCATTCAGTTCCGAACGGACGAATGGAAGGCCGCGAATAATGACGCCGGTGCCTTCGACCGAGAAACGGTCAGGATCTGAGGTCTTTTCAAAACGGCCAATATTGACGCCCGGGATACGCTGAAGCGTTTCTGCAACCGAACGGTCGGGAAGCGCGCCGATGTCTTCTGCGGTCACCGCATCGACAAAGGTGTCTGCATCACGCTTGATATTCTGAGCGTTCTCAAGCGAGGCGCGAAAACCGGTGACGAGGATCTGGTTGCCCTCATCCGCGACTTCTTCAGTCACATCTTCTTCGGTGTCCTGCGCGTAGGCAGGCGACGCAACCGCCATAGCGATGCCCGAGGCCGTACTCAGTGCAAAGATACGCCGCGAAGGCGCAAAACGAACGGTTTTCATAACAGAACTTCCCCTCAAAAAATCGCTGCCGACTCTCCCGTCGATCTTGATCTGACCGCTTGGTAGCTCATTTTGTTAGCGTTCACAAGGCTTGTAATAATTTTCCCACATTGCAAACTAGCAACAGTGAAAAACGCGAAGTTTGCCGCGAGTTTGCGGGAATGGCCTGGGGCGGTCTAAAGAGGCCGCGGACAGAGGATATTATGGCAATCAAGCAGATAATCATCGTTGGTGGCGGCACCGCAGGCTGGATGGCGGCGGCGGCAATGTCCCGGCTCAAGGTCGGGCGCGAGCTGGGAATTACTCTGGTCGAATCGGAAGCGATTGGCACGGTGGGCGTTGGCGAGGCGACGATTCCTCCCTTTGTGGGCTTCAATGATCTGCTTGGAATCAAGGAAGCGGATATGCTCTCCGCCGTCCAGGGCAGCTTCAAGCTAGGCATCCAGTTCGAAAACTGGGGCAATATCGGCGACAGCTACATCCACCCCTTCGGCGCCTATGGCTATTCGCTTGGCGGGATCGGCTTTCACCATATGTGGCACAAGCTGAAGAATGACGGCGATAACCGCCCGATGCAGGTCTTCAACCTTGAAACCATGGCCGCCTATTTCGGCAAATTCGCGCGGACAGAAGATTACAACCAGCGCGACGACATGCCGCCCATCAATTACGCCTACCACATTGATGCGGGCAAATACGCGCAATTCCTGCGCAAGTTTGCCGAGCAACGCGGCGTCGAGCGGCAGGAAGGCAAAGTCTCCGATGTGCAGCTGGATCCGGAGAGCGGCTTCGTCACTTCGGTAACGCTAGACGACGGCCGCGTGCTTGAAGGCGATCTTTTCATCGATTGCTCGGGTTTCCGCGGGCTGTTGATCGAGCAGGCGCTAGAAACCGGCTATGAAGACTGGACCCACTGGCTACCCTGCAACCGCGCAGTCGCCATCCCATGCGGGCGCGACGACGGCAGCCCGCCCCCGCCCTTCACTCGCGCCACCGCTCACGCCGCTGGTTGGCAATGGCAGGTGCCGCTGCAACACCGCAACGGCAACGGCCATGTCTATTGCAGCGAATTTATGGAAGATCAGGAGGCGCTCGACATTCTGCTCGGCAACATTGCGGGCAAGCCGCAGGCCGACCCCAATTTCCTGCGCTTCGTCACCGGACGTCGCAAGAAATTCTGGAACAAGAATGTCGTCGCATTGGGGCTTTCAGCGGGCTTTATGGAGCCGCTGGAATCGACCTCTATCCACCTTATCAACACCGGTATCGACAAGTTCCTGTCGCTGCTATCGCTCGACGGGGTGACGCAGGCGCAGCAGGATACGTTCAACCGCCTGACGGGCCGCGAATATGCCCGCATCCGCGACTTCCTGATACTGCATTACAACGCGACGCAGCGCACGGACTCAGGGTTTTGGAACTACGTGCGCACGATGGATGTGCCCGACACGCTCACCGAAAAGGTCGAGATTTTCAAAGCCAATGGCCAGATCTTCCGCGAGGAGGACGAGCTGTTCACCGACACCAGTTGGGCAGCGGTGATGATGGGTCAGGGCATCCATATGGGCGGACACAACCCGATGGCGGAATCGATCGATACACCGCAGACCCGCAAGGAGATTGACGAGATGGAGCAGTCGATCCGATTCCTCGTCCAGCACATGCCCGGACATGGCGAGTATCTGCAACGCTACTGTCCTGCCAAGAGTAGCTGACGCGGCACCGCGGGGCGCTGGCGCGCCTCCAAATTACCGAATGATTGCGGGCACTTCGCCGATATTCATTGAGCGGAAAGCCGCAATCTGAAATGATAACGTTCTCAACGCTGATAGCATTGGCTGTCGCGACTGATTGGAAAGAGGGGATCACACAATGAAACTGCGCGCATTTCCGCTCGCAATGGCAGCAATGCTTGGTCTGGCTGGACTCTCGCAAGCACCGGCTTCAGCGCAAGATAGCGACGCGCTTGCTGCTCTCGACGCGCAATTGCCCGGCGATCTGGTCAACGATCCTTCGCGGATTGACTGGCAGAGCTATGGCGCCGACCTCAACGCATCATCGGTGGTCGATCCCGCGATCCCCGGCGGCGGAGCAGCGCGGCGCTTTGAAATCAAACGCGCAGCGGAATTCATCTACACTGCAGGCACCAATATCCCCCTCACCCAGACTGTGCGCCGCGGCGACACAGTGACGGTCGGCTTTTATGCCCGCACTATCGATGCCGACACCGATGACGGCCTGGGCGTGGTGCGCGTCCGGTTCCAGCGCAATGTCGAACCCTATCCCGGCTTTGGTGAGGAAACACTTTCCATCGGCAAGGAATGGGCATGGTACGAAGTGAGCGCGACGGCCGAACAGACCCTGCGCTCCAGAGATGGTATCATCGCAGTCCAGTTTGGCCGCACCCGTCAGATCATCGAGATCGGGCAGGCGATTGTCGTAACCGGAGCAGAATCCATAGCGGGCGAAGGTCCGATCACGGTCGCCGCAGCCTCTTACGACATTCCCGAGCTTGAAATGCCCGAAAGCCTCGAAGGCGTCGGCACCCTCATCAACAATCCCGATCAGGGCCTGTGGAAGTTTGGCGGCTCTGTCGGCGATTATTCCACACGCGAGGAACGTGAGATCTGGATGATGCGCGCCACCCGCTTTGCGGTTGCGCAGGAAGGCTCCACCCTCACCGATCTCGCCGCGACTGTGCCAATCAACCAGACGATCGAGGAAGGTGATAGGCTGCTGATTGCGATTGCCGCGCGCACCGTCAGCGCCAGCACCGAAGACGGGCGCGCGGTCGCCGCCACCCGAATTCAGGGCACCTCACCCCCGTTTGAAAGCTTCGCCGCCAACCGTTTCCGCGTTGGCCCGGCATGGCAGATGATCCGCATCGAAACCCGCGCACCGCGTGGCTACGGCGCAGGCGGTGCCGAGCTGGAGATCTATTTCGGCGGGACCGTGCAGGAGGTCGATCTCGGGCCGGTCTATGTCTTCAAGATCGAAGACGAAGGCTGACCTCGCTCCTCATGCGTCACTCTTAGTGAGCTTGCGGGTGCCGCAGATTTGCGCCACCTCTTGCGCGCATGGAACTGTTTGACCTCACCGGCCGCGTCGCGGTTATCACTGGCGGCAATGGCGGCCTTGGATTGAGCATGGCACGCGGGCTGGTCAAAGCCGGTGCGAACGTAGCGATCTGGGCGCGCAACGAGGCGAAGAATGCCTCTGCTCTTGCCGACTTGAACGCGCTTGGCGGCGGGAAAGCGCTCGCCATGGTCTGCGACGTTAGCGAGGATGCTGAAGTTAAGGAGGCGATGGCGACGACACTCGAAGCCTTCGGGCGAGTCGATGCTGCCTTTGCCAATGCAGGCATTTCAGGCGCAAGAACACGCGTGCAGGACATGACCGTTGAAGGCTGGGACCGCACTATGGCCGTCAATGCGCGTGGGCCAGCGCTCACCTACAAGCATATCACCCGCCACATGATCGAGCGTGCCCAAAACGGCGATCCGGGCGGCAAGCTGATTGCGACGTCATCGGGCCAGTCGATCATGGGAGTGAACAAAAGTTCTGACTACGCCGCTTCCAAGGCCGCCGTGAACGGCCTGACGCGCGGCGCAGCCTTTGAGCTTGCGCGTTACCAGATCACCGCCAATGCGCTGCTTTTCGGCTATTACGAGACGGACATCACAGCCAAGGCACCCCCGCGCTTTGCCGAATGGATGGCACAGCGCATCCCCTTGCGCCGTGCGGGCGATCACGAAGGGCTGGAGGGGCTGGCGGTGTTCTTCGCCTCCCCCCACAGCGACTACATCACCGGTCAATGCCTGCCGGTCGATGGCGGTTTGAGCATCAGCTAGCTGGCTTCACTCTCCTGCTAGCTCGCTCGCAATCCACGCATCGACATGCGCTTCAAGAACCGAGAGCGGGATCGAGCCGTTTTCCAGCACCGTATCGTGGAAGGCGCGCAGGTCGAAATCTGCCCCCAGCGCTTCTTCCGCACGCGCACGCAGTTCGCGGATCTTCAGCTCACCGACCTTGTAGGCCAGCGCCTGCCCCGGCCAGGTCATGTAGCGATTGACCTCGGCGTCGATATTGGCGGGCGAAAGCGCGGTGTTGTCGAGCATGTAGTCGACCGCCTGCTGCTTGCTCCAGCCTTTCGAGTGCAAGCCGGTATCAACCACCAGCCGCGTCGCGCGCCACATTTCGTAGCTCAGGCGCCCCATCTGCTTGGCGGGCGTATCGTAGAGGCCCATCTCGATCCCGAGCCGCTCCGAATAGAGCCCCCAGCCCTCGACAAAGGCGGTGAAGAAGGTGCCGTTGGCGCGTAGCGGGTGAATATCTAGCTCCTGCTGGAGCGAGATTTGCAGATGGTGCCCCGGCACTGCCTCGTGCACGCCGAGCGCAGGCAGTTCCCACAAGGGACGCTGGTCCAGCTCGGTGAGGTTCAGGCGGTAGATGCCCGCCTGCCCAGTCTCAAGCGAACCCGGCTCGTAGTATGCGGTGGTGTTGCCCGGAGCATTGGCCGCAGGGATTGGCGCAACCGTATAGGGCTGGCGCGGCAGGCGGCCGAAAAGCTGCGGCATGAAACCGTCAATGTGTTTGGCGAGCGCCTGCGTGTAGCGCAGATATTCCTGCTCATCGGTCATGTAATATTGCGGGTCCGTGCGCAGATGCTCGATGAAGGCCTCGCGCGTATCGAAGCCCGCTTCCGCCGCGACTTCTTCCATCTCGGCACGGATGCGCGCGACTTCGGACAGGCCCAGCTGGTGGACCTCGTCCGGCGTCATGTCGGTCGTGGTGAAGCTGCGCACGCGGTAAGCGTAATAGTCCTCACCGCCCGGCGTTGCGAGGATACCCGGCGTGCCGCTCCGACAATTGGGGGCGTATTCATCCTCATAGAAGTCGAGAAATTCGCGGTAGGCGGGGAAGACTGTGCCTTCGATGGCTGCCTGCGCGCGTGTCTTGAGCGCGGCCCAATCCGCTTCGCTCACAGATCCCGGACGCTCTCCTGCAAAGGGCATCCAAAAACCTGACTGGGTGTAATCATCGACGATCTGTTGCGCGATGCGGCCTTCGAAGCCCTCCATCGGCTCGCAAGGCTGCGTCAGGTCGCGCGCGACCGCCTCACGACTGCGTGAAATGGCATGAGAATTGACCTCGCCGTATGCCTCAAGCCGCCCGACATAGCTTTCGTAATCGGCAAGCGTGAAAAACGGCGAGCGGTGCGGAAGCGAGGCGAAGCCTGAAAACCAGCCGCCACGATTGGTGAAAAGGATGTACCAGTCATGCTGGTGTTCACTCGCGGCGACGGCATCAGCCAGGCTGCTGCGGATCACCCCGAAATCGACCGCCAGTTCGGGTCCGAAGGCGCTGGTATCGATGGCATCAAGCCGTTCCAGAAAGGCACGCGCTTCCTCAATGGCGCGCTCATGCGCCTCTAGTGACCAATCGCCGAGCTGCCCGTCGCCGCGCCTGTCTCCGATGCTGGTGGCCAGTTGCGGGCTGTTATCGAGCCGCCATTCCCACACTTCCTCACGCAGGTTTTCATAGTCGTCGGCCGGTCCGGCCATTGCGGGAGCGAGGGGCAAGGTCGCCAGAACGAGGCCCGAGAGAAATGTGCGAAACAAGTTGTTACCTCTTTAGCAGCGCGTTGGTTCTTGCGTGATTTCACGTTGCAGCGCACATAGCAAGCCATGTCCAACCGGCCCAACCCCAAAATTGCAGTTCTGTTTGTGTGCCTCGGCAATATCTGCCGTTCGCCCATGGCAGAGGGCGCATTTCGCGCGGCAGCAGCCAAGGCTGGCCTCGACGCGCGCGTGGATTCGGTCGGCACCGCTGCCTATCACATCGGCGACAATCCCGATCCGCGCGCGATCGCGACTGCGCGGCGGCACGGCGTCGACATCTCATCCGCGATCGGACGCCAATTGTCGGAAGAGGACTTCACTCAATTCACGCATATCTTTGCGCTCGACAAGGCCAATCTAGCCGGCATTAGGGCTCGCGAGCCTCGCCGTTCGACCGCCAAAATCGCGCTCCTCCTGGAAGCAGTTGACGGGCGCCAGGGTGAGGCCGTGCCGGATCCCTATTACGGCGATGATTCCGGTTTCGAAGAATGCTGGCAAACCATCAGCGAAGCCATCGAGGCAGTCATTGCGCAACTTTGCGAGCAGCGCGGCGAAGAACAGCACCGCTCGCCCAGCCCAACTGCCTAAGCCGTTTTTCCGAAAGGCGAGCCACCATAGCGCCTCTGGAAATACCAGATCATCACGGCGCCCAAACCGATCGGTCCGATAACGACGACAGGCCCAGGGATCGGCAGCCCCGCTGCCGCGAATTCGACCAATGGCGCTCTCAACACCACAACAAAAGCCCAGATCATTCGCGACAAATGCCGCGCGACGCGCATCTGGCGTTGCCGTTCAGGCCTGAGCATCCAGTTCACATCGCCGGCGAGCAGGATCAGCGGAATGATCGCGATCACAATCGGTGCAATAATCGGAATGTTCCCCGAGGCGGCCTCTGGAATGGCAATCGACAAAAACCAGATCAGACCAGCCAGTTGCGCAGCCGCGAGAGCCATCTCTCCTGCACGCACTTGCATCGTTCGCGCCTGCAAGGCGAGATAGGCGCCTCCCATAGCGGCGAGGCTGGTGATTGCTCCCATCATCAAGGGCGCGATGAACTGTTCCATCAGTAGCGAGATATTGGTCAGAGCAAGCCCGGCGCAGGCGAACAGGAAGGTCAGGCCCGCCTGTCGATGCAGTCCCTTGCCCTTCTTCACCGCCAGCGCGGTAAACACTGCAAGCAATGCCACAGTCCCCAGCACAAAGTGCCCATAATAGGCGATCGCCGAATAAGGCGACGGGTCAAAGATATCGATCGGATCAGCGCCAAACATTCGTCACCCCCCACGCAGCAATTGCACGCCCCAGTCGCGCTCAAACAGATAGAGCAGCACCCGCGCCGCTTCTCCGCGCTCACTCGTCAGCCCGCCATCCCGGTCAATTAGCAGCCGCGCATCGGCATGGGCGAGAGGGAGCAATTTCTGGACCTGTTCCAAACTGGCTATCCTGAACGCCGCCTCGCCCGACTGCCGCGTGCCGAGCAGCTCGCCGCCACCGCGCAGTTCGAGATCTTCCTCCGCAATTCGGAACCCGTCCTGCGTCTCGCGCATTAGGGCAAGCCGTTTCTTGCCGGTTTCACTCAGTTCATTGCCGCGCAGCAGCAGGCAGACCGACTTCTCGCTACCCCGCCCCACACGTCCGCGCAATTGGTGTAGCTGCGCAAGACCGAAACGCTCGGCCTGTTCGATCACCATTAGAGTGGCTGAGGGCACGTCGACGCCGACCTCGATCACGGTTGTCGCTACCAGCAGCTTCGCACCGCCGCTGGCAAAGCGCTCCATATTCGCGTCTTTGACCTCGGGACGAAGCTGGCCGTGGACCATGACGACATCATCGCCGAACCGCTCCTTAAGCGCAGCATAGCGCGCCTCGGCGGCGGCGATGTCTGCGACTTCCCATGAACCGTTGATCTCGCGCACCATCGGGCAGACCCAATAGGCCTGCTGCCCGCTGGCGAGGTGGCGTTCGACGCCTGCGACAACGTCCTCCATCCGGTCCTGCGCGACCACGCGTGTGTCGATGGCCTGGCGACCGGGGGGCAGCTCGTCGAGGCGGCTCACATCCATCTCGCCATATTGCGCCAGCGTCAGGCTGCGCGGGATTGGAGTCGCAGTCATGGCGAGCGTGTGTGGGGCTCGCTTGCCCTTCCCCGCCAGCGCCAGCCGTTGCGCGACGCCAAAGCGGTGCTGCTCGTCGATCACGACAAGGCCCAAATCCTTGTAGGTCACCGTGTCCTGAAAGATCGCGTGGGTGCCGACCAGAATGTCGATCGAGCCATCGAGCAATCCCATCAGCAGGCCCTCTCGTTCGCGCCCCTTTGCCCGGCCCGTGAGCAGCGCGATTTCGGCCCCTGTCGGCGCAACCATCTTGCGCAAGGTCTCGAAATGCTGGCGGGCGAGAATTTCGGTGGGGGCAAGCAATGCCGCCTGTTTTCTGGCCTCCACCGCGATCAGCATCGCTTCCAGCGCGACCACGGTCTTGCCCGCCCCGACATCGCCTTGAAGCAGGCGCAACATCGGCGCTTCCTGCTGCAAATCGCCTTCGACCTCGTTCACTGAGCGTTTCTGCGCACCCGTCATCTCGAACGGCAATTTCAGCTTTGCGCGCAGGCTCCCGTCGCCTTTCAGCGCTTCGCCTTTGCGCCGTCGCCCGTCAGCGCGAACCAGCAGCAGCGCGAGGCTGTTGGCGAGCAGCTCGTCATAGGCCAGCCGGTCGCGCGCAGCCTCATGCATGTCCTTGTGCGCAAGGGTCAGTGCGTCTTTCCAGGCGGGCCAGCCGGCCTTGTCGAACTGCCCCGGCTCGATCCATTCGGGGAGATCGAGCAACCGCTCCAGCGCCTGCGCCACCAGACCTGCCACACGCGGCTGGGTCAAGCCTTCGGAGAGCGAATAAACCGGCTCGTTCAGCCGCGCGAGGTGCGCAGCGGACTCTTCCTCGACATGGTCGGGATGCACGATCTGGAGCATGTCGCCATAACGATCCAGCCGCCCCGCCACCCAGCGCTTCTCGCCCACGGGAAGCTGCTTTTTCGCGGTATAGGAAGCCCGCCCGAAATAGGTCAGCGCGCATATATTGCCTGCCTCGTCCTGTGCGAGCACGCGGTACGGCCCGCGTCCTGGACTATACGGCGCGCGGTGCTCGGTCGCGGTCAGAGCGACGATCACCTGCTCACCCTCCACGCCTTCATCAAGGTTCGCAATCGCCCGCCTTGTCACAAAGCGTTCGGGCAGATGGTAGGCGATATCCTTGATCCGAGTGAGGCCCAGCTTATCCAGCGGCTTCGCCACTTTCGGCCCGACGCCGTCGAGCGTCTGGCTTTCGGCAAACAGCGAGTTGAGAATATCGGGCCGCATGACTTGCTTTCTATACCCGGTTGCGCCGCATCTGCGAGTGCCTTAGTCCCGCGCCATGAGCGATATGCCCACTTTCGAACACCGGCTCGCACGCGCACGCTTTCGCGCATGGCATCGCGGCACGCGCGAGGCCGACTACATGATCGGCGGATTCTTCGACCGCTACTCGGCCCAATGGGGCGAGGCGGAGATGGACTGGTTCGAGGATCTGCTCGCCGAAGATGACGTTGATGTGATGGCATGGGGCCTGCAAACCGCGCCTGTCCCGGAGCGCTTTCAGGGCGAATTGATCGAAAAAATGCAGAAGCTCGATTACGTCGATATCCCCCAGGCATAATTTGTATTAGGGCCGCGCCATTCGTGATTTCCTGCGGAGTCGAAGACGGCCATAAGCCAAAGCGGGAATCCATCTCACAACTCTTGAAATTGGAACCCTGCTTTCGCAGGAGATCACGCTAGCCGACATGCCTGACCTTAATCGCATCCTTTCCTCCACGACCCCGCTGACGCTGTCATCGCTCCCCCGCGGTGCGCAGCCGCTGGTGATGAGCGATCTTGCGCGGGCTGCGAAACAGCGCAGCGTCTTTATCGCCAGCGACGATGCGGCGATGCGCAGCGTGGCGGAGGCGGCGCGGTTTTTTGCGCCAGAGATCGAAGTGCTTGAATTCCCCGCTTGGGACTGCTTGCCCTATGACCGCGCATCACCCGCCCTTTCGGTCAGCGCGGCGCGGCTTTCGGCGTTGTTCAAGCTTCAAAAGCCGTCCAGCAGCTCGCAATTGCTGGTCACAACGATCAACGCCGTGCTTCAGCGCGTGCTCACCCCGTTCCGCATCCGAGAGAGCGTGCGCGAGTTCCGCCCCGGCACGACCATCGGGCATGACAGCCTCGCCGCGTTGCTCACACGTCAAGGCTATTCACGCAGCGACACGGTCGTCGATCACGGCGAATTTGCGGTGCGCGGCTCGATTGTCGACATCTTCCCCTCCTCGCTTGAGGAAGGCCTGCGGCTCGATTTCTTCGGTGACGAGCTGGAGAGCCTGCGCCTGTTCGACACCGGAACCCAGCGTTCGACCGGGCGGCTCGACGAACACCTGCTGCTCCCCGCATCCGAGGCGTTGATTGACGAGGATTCGATCAAGCGTTTCCGATCCCGCTACCGCGAGATGTTCGGCGCTCTGGCAACGCAAGACCCGCTTTACGAGGCGGTCAGCGACGGGCGGAGGCTCGCAGGCATGGAGCATTGGCTGCCGCTGTTCGAGGACAGGCTTGCGACATTGTTCGATTATCTGGGCAAAGATGACGTCGTGATAATCGATCAGGCAGCTTTAGGTGCCGCCGAAGAGCGCCTTTCCGACATATCCGACTACCATGAACAGCGCGGACGTGTAGCGAGCGACAAGACCGGCAGCTACCGCCCGCTGGCAATCGACGCGCTCTATCTCGGCACCGACGAGTTCAAGGCCGCGCTTGCAGCCGTGACCGCGCACCGCGCCAGCGTCTTTGGAGCGCCTGACGCCGAAGCCAATCTCGACTTCGGCTTCGAGGCAGCGCGCGACTTCACCCCGGAACGCGCGCGCGGCGACAATGTCTATGAGGCTGCGGCCAAGCACCTTTCCGCAGTGGCAAAGTCGGGCCGCAAGCCCTTGCTCGCAGCCTATTCGACCGGCTCGCGCTCGCGCATCGCCTCGATCCTTGACGAGGCCGGTGCGCCGACTGTCCTCGCCGAAAGTTGGCAGGAAGCACAAGGGCTGGCAGCCAAGGGCAAGACCGCCGCAATGGTCCTGCCGCTTGAGGCCGGGTTCGCCAACGAGCAGCTAGAGATCATCACCGAGCAGGATGTGCTGGGTGACAGGCTGGTGCGGCGCAAGAAGAAGCGCAAGGATTCCGATGCCTTCCTCGCCGAACTTCAGGCGCTGGCGAAGGGCGATCTGGTGGTTCATGTCGAGCACGGGATCGGCAAATATCTCGGCCTCGATCCGGTGCCGGTCGGCAAGAGCCTGCACGATTGCGTTGCGCTGGAATATCGGGGCGGCGACAAGCTGTTCATTCCGGTCGAGAATATCGACGTCCTATCGCGCTATGGCTCATCCGAAGAGACCGTCGCGCTAGACAGGCTGGGCGGCGAGGCATGGCAGAAACGCCGCGCGAAACTCAAAGAGCGCATCACCGCCATTGCAGGCGAGTTGATGAAGGTCGCCGCCGAGCGCGCGCTTAAGAAGGCTCCCGTCTTCGAGGCCGAAGAAGCGAGTTTCAACCAGTTCGTCGACCGCTTTCCGTGGGAAGAAACCGACGATCAGGACGCCGCCATCGCCGATGTTTTGCGCGATTTGGAAAGCGGCAAACCGATGGACCGGCTCGTCTGCGGCGATGTCGGCTTTGGCAAAACCGAGGTCGCCCTACGCGCTGCATTCGTGGCGGCAATGAGCGGCCAGCAGGTCGCGGTGGTCGCCCCCACCACCCTGCTCGCGCGCCAGCACTATCAAAACTTCGCCGAACGTTTTGCCGGGTTCCCGCTGAAGATCGGGCGGTTGTCACGCCTCGTTTTGTCTAAGGAAATCACCGAAACGCGCGAAGGGCTGGCCAGCGGCCATGTCGATATCGTTGTCGGCACCCACGCGATCCTTTCCAAATCGACCGAGTTCAACAATCTCGGCCTTGTGATCGTCGATGAGGAACAGCGCTTTGGCGTGACGCATAAGGAGAAGCTGAAACAGCTGCGCTCCGATGTGCACATGCTCACCCTGACCGCCACGCCGATCCCGCGCACCTTGCAGATGGCGATGACCGGCCTGCGCGAGCTTTCAACCATCCAGACGCCTCCGGTGGACCGCCTTGCGGTGCGGACCTATGTGATGGAGTGGGACGATATGGTGATGCGCGAGGCTCTGCTGCGCGAACACCATCGCGGTGGGCAGAGCTTCATCGTGGTCCCCCGCATTTCCGACATGGCCGATGTCGAGGAATGGCTGCGCGAAAATGTGCCCGAAGTGAAAGCCATCAGCGCCCACGGCCAAATGGGCGCGGGCGAGATCGAAGAGCGCATGAGCGCATTCTACGACGGCAAATACGAAGTGCTGCTTTCGACCACTATCGTCGAATCCGGCCTCGACCTGCCAAGCGCCAACACGATCATCATCCACCGCGCCGACCGCTTTGGCCTCGCCCAGCTCTACCAGCTGCGCGGGCGCGTGGGCCGCGCGAAACTGCGCGCTTATGCCTATCTCACCTACGAGAAGGACGTGCAGCTCTCCGAGATCGCGGAGAAGCGCCTGAAGGTGCTGAGCGACCTCGATTCGCTGGGTGCTGGCTTCCAACTTGCGAGCCACGATCTCGATATTCGCGGTGCGGGCAACCTGCTGGGCGACGAGCAATCGGGCCATATACGCGAGGTCGGGTTCGAGCTGTATCAATCCATGCTCGAAGACGCGATTCTGGCAGCCAAGGCGGGCGAGATGGGGCTGGAGAAGGCGCAGGACGCGTTCAGCCCGCAGATCACCGTCGACGCGCCGATCATGATCCCAGAGGACTATGTGCCAGACCTCGCGGTGCGCATGGCGCTCTATCGCCGCCTCAATCAGGCGCAGGACAAGGCCGAGATCGAAAGCCTCGCTGCCGAAATGATCGACCGCTTCGGCGACCTGCCCTCACCCACCAAAAACCTGATCCGCCTGATCGAGATCAAGCATCAGGCAATCGAAGCGAATATCGCCAAGATCGATGTTGGTGCGCGCGGGAGCCTTGTGACGTTCCATCAGGACAACTTCCCCGACGGCCCCGGCCTGATCGCCTATGTCGACCGGCTGAATTCAAGCCGCGAGGGCACCGCCAAGCTGCGGCCCGATATGAAGCTGGTGATCAGCCGCGTCTGGGGCGATCCCGAAAGCCGCCTCAACGGGCTGTTCCAACTGACCAAAGGGCTTTCAAGGATCGCGCGCAATGCGAGAGCCGCGAAGGATTGATCGATGAGCCCATCCAATTCACCACGGGCAGTTGCGAGGCAACCCCATGACTGACACCAATCGCGTCAAAACAGTTCTCTTCGATATCGACGGGACGCTCGCAAATATTGAACATCGCCGAACCTATCTCGCACCGCCGAAGCCCAACTGGGGAGCGTTCAACGGCGCGATGGGTCATGACACGCCGAATGAACCCATCGTCGCTTTGTACAAGACACTTTGGCGGACTGTGGACTATGCTCCAATCCTTGTAACCGGCCGGAATGAGAAGTTCAGGCAGGTGACTGAGCAATGGCTGGCATGGAACGAGATCCCTTTCGATCGCTTGCTAATGCGCGCTGATAAGGATTCGAGAGCAGACCATGTCATCAAGGAAGAAATACTCGACCGGCTGCTCGCGGAAGGTTTGAACATCGTTTTTACCGTGGATGATCGCCAGCAAGTCGTCGACATGTGGCGGCGCAGGGGGATTGTCTGCCTGCAATGCGATGTCGGGGACTTCTAGCGAGGCTTTACGCAGCTTGACGTCGCCTGCGCTTGGCAACAGATATCTCCCATACCTTCTAGGGAGAGACTGATGCCGACATTCCGACCGATCCTTGCGCTTAGTGCAGCACTCGCGCTCGCCGCTCCGGGAAGCGCGCAGGATCAAGAGGACGAGGCTCCTCCACCGGCATTCCCCGAAACTGAGATCTTCCTGTTCGATTACGATGCCGAGCAGAGGGACGCCGCACTGTCCGGCGGCACCAATGTCACGGGCCGCGCAGGCTATGACAACCAGCCCTATTTCACACCCGACAGCGCGACCTTCCTCTATTCGCGCGATGACGGCACGCAGACCGACATCTGGGAATATGACATCGCAAACGGCACGCACACGCAAGTCACCTTCACCCCCGAATCTGAGTTCTCACCCACGCCCTCGCCCGACGGCACGATGGTCGCGATGGTGTTTGAGCGCAGCAATTCGATCTGGCAGTTCGACCGCGATGCGCCGGACCAACCGCGCTGGGCGCTGGAGGCTGCGGGTGTACCCGAGCCGGTCGGATACTTCGCGCGCAATTGGGAAAGCGGCGATATCCTCTACTGGTCGCGCTACGGCTTCAACGTCGCGCTCACTAGCGCCGATGAGCCGGCCTACCACTTCATCACCGGCAATGCGGTGCCATCAACCCCGCACCTGATCCCCGGCACCAATCGCTTCAGCTTCGTCCACCGCCAGACCAATGAGCAAGTCTGGATCAAGGAGTTCGATCCCGAGACCCGCGCGATCCGTCCGCTTACCCCCCTCACCGGACCCAACGCCAACTACGCCTGGGCACCCGATGGCTCGATCCTCCAGATCCAGGGGACGCAGCTCTATCGTTGGCGCGAAGGGATGGACGGCTGGGAGAACCTCACCGACCTCGCCGATTTCGGCCTCGCTTCGGCCAACCGCATCGCTGTCAGCCCGGATGGGAAGCGGATCGCGATTGTCGGAGTGCCGGCCGAGTAGCCTCGCGCCAATCCCTGAACCTAGCCGTGCCCTGCCCCGCGTGCGGTCTGCGACAGGGCGATCACATCGTCGCTCTTCATCGGCTGCGCGCGCAGGAAGCCCTGCCAGTAATCGCACCCTTCGGAGATGATCGCCGCGCGTTGGAGGTCGGTCTCGATCCCCTCGGCATAGATGTCGAGCTCGAGCGCCTTGGCCAGCTCCATGATCGCGCGCAGCACCGCCAGCGCCTTGGCATCGGCAGGGACTCCGTCGATCATGATCTTGTCGAGCTTGATCGCATCGAGAGGCAATTCGCGCAGATAGCGGAAGTTGCAGAAGCCTGCGCCGAAGTCGTCGAGCGCGGTGCGGAAGCCCAGCCCGCGCAATGCCTTGAGCGCCGCCGATGCTTGCTCGATATTGCGCACCAGCAGGTCTTCGGTGATCTCCAGCATCAGCCGCGTCGGCTCGATGGTGCTCTTGCCGATTAGCTCGGCGAAATCGTGGGCGAAGCGCGGATCGCCCAGCTCCTCTGGCGTGATGTTGAGCGATAGCGTCAGCTCGTCCGGCCAGCCTGCCGCATCCTCCAGCGCGCGCGCAATCACATGGCGCGACAGCGGAGCAACCAGCGCAGCCCGCTCAGCAACCGCAAACAGATCGCGCGCGCCGATCTCTCCCAGCGAGGGATGCTGCCAGCGCGCCAGCGCCTCTGCCCCCACAACCGCGCCAGTGCGGCACGAGAATTGCGGCTGGAACAGCACCTCGATCTCACGCCGGTCGAGCGCGCGCAGCAGATCGCTTTCCAGCGCAGCAGCCTTCACACCGGGAAAGCTCCCGCGCACCGGACCGCGCAATGACGCCGAACGCTTTCCGGGCAGCGTCTTGCCAACAGAAGTGTGCCCCTTACTCATCGACCCGCCTCATAGCGATCATTGCGCGTAATGCGCTCCCCAATTGCAATCCGCCCGAAATTGGAACATCAGGATAAGTAACTAGACTAGTGCTTTGGCGTCTTGGGGGGCGCGCTGCCATCTTTGAAGGCGAGTGTAGACATTTGTGCGTCAGGGCACAAACCGTGTTCTTGCCCGCAGCAGAGCCGAAGACGCGCAGAGGGTGTGAATGGGGACCGCAATTGTGACCGAGACGAGCGACAGCAACCACAAGAGCAGCAAGACGGCTGACGGCTTTACCAAGGTGGCGCTGCTCGCCTCGGAAACCCCGCGCGCGCAAGAGGCGTTTTCGATGCTGTGGGCACAGCGCGACTGGGCCCCGCTCGAAGAGGCCGAAGCCGCCGTAGTGCTGGGCGGCGACGGCTTCATGCTTCAGACCCTGCATGCCATGCTCGACACCGAACGGGTTATCCCCGCTTATGGGATGAACCTCGGCACGGTCGGCTTTCTGATGAACCGGTTCGACAAGCGCGCCAATGTGCTCGCGCGGCTTGAGCGTTCGCATGGCAAGCGGATTGCTCCCTTGCTGATCGAGGCCGTCACGCAGGACGGCGAGACGCACCAGCTGCGCGCGATCAACGAGCTGTCGCTGCTGCGTGAGACGCGCCAGACCGCCAAGATCGAAGTCACCGTGGGCAGCCGCGTGCGGATCAAGGAGCTGGTCGGCGACGGCGTGCTGGTGGCGACGCCTGCGGGATCGACCGCCTACAACTTCTCCGCCAATGGCCCGATCCTGCCGCTCGATAGCCAGATGCTCGCGCTCACCCCGATCAGCCCGTTCCGCCCTCGCCGGTGGCGCGGTGCGATCCTGCCCGACCAGATGCCGATCAAGTTCCGCGTGCTCGAACCGGCCAAGCGCTCGGTCTCGGCGGTGGCTGACCAGAAGGAGGTGCGCGACATCGCCGAGGTCACGGTCCGCATCGCGCCTGAATCGGAGCTGGAGCTGCTGTTCGATCCCGGCCAGTCGCTGGCCGAACGGATCGTATCGGAGCAGTTTGCGGTCGATTGAACGCCGCGCAATTGACGGCTGACATGGACCGCGCAAGTGGGGTTTTTGAAAAACTCGTCCGCCCACCCAAGTGCTTGGGCTTATTGCCAAAACGCCCAGATTTCCGGCTTTGAGTGTCACCTTAGCGAATCTCCATCTGTGCCCGCGCAATTGGCGCTGAGGCAGAGAGGTTCATAGCGGATCGCGGGTGTGTAGGAAAAAGCTGGCTCGCGGGGGCGCTGGTGCAAGCGACATTCGCCATCAGCAGAGTGCAATGCCGCCCGAATGCAGGGCAAAACCGCGCCCGCGCGCCCATGCACAAACAAAGGTGCAAAACCCCCCTTGCAAAGCGCGCCGCCGACTCATATACGCGCGCTCTCGCTTCCCTCCATACCGCTTGGGAAGCTGCTCCCCGATAGCTCAGCGGTAGAGTAGGTGACTGTTAATCACTTGGTCGTTGGTTCGAATCCAACTCGGGGAGCCATTTTACGTCTTCCCCTCAAGGAGGGTTGAATGGCTAAAGACACATCCGTTCCGACGATTAGTGATCACAAGAGCATACGCTCTGACGAAGAACGCATTGGACGCTTGCGAGTAGATCACTACCTCGGCGACATATATACCGAGTGGTTCCTTGAATGCCGTGATATCCAAACCAAACTTGGAATCAGCGGAAATATAGGTGGATCTGTAGCCGTCCAGAAGTCTCTGGAAGCATTGGATAAAATCTCCGTCGAGAAGATCGATTCTTTGCTTGACGAGCTAGGAAAGGCGATCCGCACGCGGCGCAAGATCTGGTATCGGCTGCACGACTACGCGATTGAGCAGATTCCACTCAAGCTAGGCGATGCAACCTATCGAGCTGATGAAATGATGTGGCGGGGCAGTGAAGGACCGTCAGGCGTTGATGTGAATCGGGTGCCGAAGATTATTTCCGACTTAAGAAATCGAGTGGCACTTCATAAAGCCGGGTGGACTGCGCCAAAACCCGACCCATTTGAGGACCGTTACCCTATCACCTCAAAACTACTTCTGGCCTTATTTGCATTTGCGCTTGGTATTTTAGCCGGTCCAGCGACTGAGTTCCTTTTTCGTGAAAGCGATCTCGAGAACCCAAGCGTAGATTCGCCTAGCCCCCCACCAACAACCGCACCCCCACAACCAGCACCAGCACTGCGGTCAGCCATCTGATCCAGCGCAGGGGCAGGAACTTCACCGCCAGCAGGCTGCCGATCTGGCCGCCCAGCACCACTGCGATCAGCAGCGGGAGCGCTTCGTAGATGGCGCCGGTGAAAGTCGCAGCGCCGTTCTTGGCGAGTTGTCCGGCCAGGCCGAAGAGCGAGTTTACGAGGATGAAGAAGCTGGTGGTCGCTGCGATGGCGCGGGGGCCTGCCCAGCGGGTGAGGTGTAGAAGTGGGGCGAGGAAGATGCCTCCGCCGATCCCGACCACGCCGGCCAGAAAGCCCATCGGCACAGCCACAAGCGGCATATAGCGCGCGAGTGAGCCAGCCTCACCCTCCGTCTGGTCACCGACAGGGATCAGCATCGTCGCGGCGGTCAGCACCAGAGAGCCGCCCAAGAGAGCCATGAAGCTGCGCTCGTCGATCTGGAACAACCCGCCCAGAAACGCCGCCGGTGCAGCCAGCGCGGTGAGCAGCAGCGCGCCCTTCCACGGGGTCAGCCCTGCGCGGGCGAAGCGCAGGCTTGATCCGGCCACCACCACGATATTGCAGGCCAGCACCACCATCGGCAGCACCCGGTAATCGAGCCCCGACAGCGCCAGCAGCGCGGCATAGGTCGATCCCCCGCCAAAGCCGACGCTGGCATAGAGCAGCGCGGTGATGAAGAACCCGGCGGCAAGGAGCACGATCAACGGCATTGCGCGTAACTCCTCACCTTACGAGCGATATCAGGCCGACATTCAAGCAGTGGTGCGCGCGCCTGCGGCTCCGTGGCAATGCTTGTATTTGTTGCCCGAACCGCATGGGCACGGCGCGTTCCGGCTCACAGACATACCCGCATAGGGGTTCTCAGGATTGGCCCCGCCCGGACCGAAGGCCGCGCGCGGGCTGCCTGCAAGCGATCCGAACAGTTCGGGCCGCTCCGCCGATCCGTCGCCATCGGCCGAATTGTCGAGCCCGGTGAGCGGGTCGATATGGCCGGTGAGGAAGTCTGGCAGGTCGGGCAAGGCTTCGGGTGCGGGGTGAACTTCCTGCAACTCTCCAATGAACAAGACCTTGGTGACATCTTCACGCAGTGTTGCGAGCATCGTCTCGAACAGGCCGAATGCCTCCTGCTTGTACTCGTTGATCGGCTGCTTCTGCGCGATCCCGCGCATCCAGATAACCTGGCGCAAGGCATCCAACGTGGCGAGGTGCTCCTTCCAGTGGAAGTCGAGCAGTTTGAGCAATTCCTTTTTTTCAGCACCGTGCCAAAGCGCGAGGTCGTATTTGGCCACCTTGGCTTCCATCATTGCGTCGGTCTGGGCGCGAATGCGCTCTTCGAAGATTTCCTGATGGACCTCGTCCTCTTCCATCCAGTCGTCGATGGGAGGGGTGATGGCAAAGACGTCTTGCAGCTTCTCCTTCAGCCCCTCGATATCCCATTGTTCGGGATACGAACCGGGAGGGCAGCTGGCGGCGATGACCGACTGGATCGTGTCGTGGCGCATATCCACCACGACATCGTCGACCGTTTCACTGTCCATAATTTCGGAGCGCTGTTCGTAGATCACCTTGCGCTGGTCGTTCATCACATCGTCGTATTGGACGACCTGTTTGCGCGTGTCGTAATTGCGAGCCTCGACCTTTTTCTGCGCGGTTTCGATGGCTTTGGAGAGCCATTTGGACCCGATGGCCTCGCCGTCTTCGAGGTTGGAGTTCATCATCTTGGCAAAGAGCGTGTCGGGGCCGAAAATGCGCAGCAAATCGTCTTCGAGACACAGGTAGAAGCGCGAAAGGCCCGGATCGCCCTGACGGCCCGAGCGGCCGCGCAGCTGGTTGTCGATCCGGCGGCTTTCATGGCGCTCTGTGCCGAGGACGAACAGACCGCCCGCTTCGAGCACTTTCGCGCGTTCGGCGGCGACTTCTTCCCTGATTCGGGTGATCTCGGCGTCCTTGACGAGGCCGTCTTCCATTTCGGAGAGTTCATCCTCGATCCGGAATTCGACGTTACCGCCCAGCTGAATATCGGTCCCGCGGCCCGCCATGTTGGTGGCGATCGTGACCGCACCAAGACGGCCCGCCTGCGCGACAATGTGCGCCTCGCGCTCATGCTGGCGGGCGTTGAGGACTTCGTGCTTCACGCCCTCCTTGTCGAGGAACTGGCTGAGCAGCTCGGACTTTTCGATAGAGACGGTGCCGACCAGGATCGGCTGACCGATGGCCTGCTTTTCCGCGATCGACTTCGCAATCGCCTGAAACTTGTCGATCGTGTTCTTGTAGAACTCGTCTTCCTCGTCGATCCGCTGGACCGGAACGTTGGTCGGGATCTCGACAACATTGACCTTGTAGATGTCCCAAAACTCCGCCGCTTCGGTCGCCGCCGTGCCGGTCATGCCCGACAGTTTGGGATACATGCGGAAATAGTTCTGGAACGTGATCGAGGCCATGGTCTGGTTTTCCGGCTCAATCTTGGCGCCTTCCTTGGCCTCAACCGCCTGATGCAGACCGTTTGACCAGCGCCGCCCGTCCATCATCCGGCCGGTGAACTCGTCGATGATCACGACCTTGTTATCCTTGACGATATAATGATCGTCGCGGTGGAACATGTGAACCGCCTTCATCGCCTGGTCGAGGTGGTGGACGACCTGCGTGTTCTCGACATCATAGAGGTTGTCGGTTTCCAGCAGGCCCTTGTCTTCGAGCATCCTCTCGATCGCATCCAGCCCCTCTTCGTTGAACTGGATGTTCTTGGTCTTCTCGTCCTTCTCGTACCATTCCTCGGGCACTTCCTTGGCGACTTCATCCAGCTTCACATAGAGGTCGGACTTGTCCTCTGTCGGGCCGGAGATGATCAGCGGGGTTCGCGCTTCGTCGATCAGGATCGAGTCGACCTCATCAACAATCGCGAAGTTGAAGGGACGCTGCGCCATCTGGCGGCGGTCGTGCTTCATATTGTCGCGCAGATAGTCGAAGCCAAACTCGTTATTCGTGCCGTAGGTGATGTCGGCATTGTAGGCGTCGCGCTTCGAGAATTCGTCCATGTTCGGCACGATCACCCCGACGCTCAGGCCCAGCCATGTGTAGAGCTGGCCCATCCATTCGGCGTCGCGGCGGGCGAGGTAATCGTTGACCGTCACAACGTGGACGCCCTTGCCCTCAATCGCGTTGAGATAGACGGCGAGCGTCGCCATCAGGGTCTTGCCTTCACCCGTGCGCATTTCGGCAATCTCGCCACGCTGGAGCACGATCCCGCCGATCAGCTGCACGTCAAAGTGGCGCATGCCCAGCACCCGCATCGAAGCCTCGCGCACGGTGGCAAAGGCCTCTGGCAGAATGTCTTCCTGCGTCGATCCATTGTCGAGCTGCTCGCGAAATTTGCTCGTTTGCGCTTGCAGAGCTTCGTCGCTCAGCTGCTGGATCATCGGCTCAAGCGCGTTGATCTTGTCGACGACTTTGCCGAGCGATTTGACGTAGCGGTCGTTGGAGGAACCAAAGACGGATTTGACGAGCTTGTTGAACATAGGACGTTAGGGCCTTGAAAATGCGTTGAAATCGAGGCGGCGCATGCGCGCGGGGCCTGAAAAAATCACGGATATGTGTAGGGGGTGCCGCGCGGCTGATCGCTCACGCGTTGAAACGGAAAAATGCGATAGGTTGGCGCCCTATTCGAGCGCGCGGTCGCTTCCGACAATTACGCCAGGACGCAGCCAGCTGGGCAGCCACGACCATGTCCGCCGGCGCTCACGCGAAGTGCATTTCTTCGATCGCTCGTGGGCATGTTCTGAACAGGCGCTTGCCGCCCTTGCCGATGCCTCACCCGAAGAGGTGCTGGAACGCGCATCCTGCACCACCGATTGCACCGCGCAGGCCTGCGCTGGCGCGTGGAGCGCAGCGAGTCCGCTAAAGAGCGCAAACAGGGCAAGAAGATGACGCGGCATCATGATGCGCAGCTAGATAGTGCAATTGCGCGGCTTCGTCCACCGCGCAGGCCGCTTTTTGCAAGGCTGGCTAGCAAAGCAGCGTTTACTAGGCGCTGGCGCAATCCTAAGGCGGCTCTCACCATGGAACTCGAAACCTCCCCGCTGGCCCTGCCCTTTCCCGATATGCCTCAGATTTCCGGCGTGCATCAGCGCGTGTCGCGGGCGCGGTATAAAGACTGGGACCGCGCCGATCTGACCTATGTCGAACTCGACGAAGGCACCGCGCTTGCGGGCGTCTTTACCCAAAGCGCCTGCGCCTCCAGCGAGGTTGAGCTGGGCCGCGAGCAAGTGAAATCAGGCACGGCGCGCGCGCTGATCGTCAATGCGGGCAATTCCAACGCTTTCACCGGCTATCGCGGGCGCGAAGCGGTCGAACAGATCATGGATCAGGTGTCGCAGCATATCGGCTGCAGCCCGCGCGAAGTTCTGGTTTCCTCCACCGGCGTGATCGGGGTGCCCTTGCCCAAGGACAAAGCGCGCGAAGGCGTGGCGGCGGCGCTCACCGCCGAACATTGCAGCTGGCAGGACGCCGCCGAGGCAATCGCCACCACCGACACTTTCGCCAAGGGTGCGCACACCTCGGCGATGGTGGGTGACACGCGGGTTGAGTTGTGCGGGATCATCAAGGGTAGCGGCATGATCGCGCCCGATATGGCGACGATGCTGGGCTATATCTTCACCGATGCAGATGTGGCTCCGGCCTTCCTGCAAGACCTGCTCGCCAGCGCCAATTCGCAAAGTTTCAGCTGCATCACCGTCGATGGCGACACCTCGACCAGCGACACCGTTCTCGCCTTCGCGACCGGCAAGGCTGGACATGCGCGGATCGAAGGATGGGACTCGCCGGGAGCCGACGCATTCGCCGCTGCGCTCTCCGATATGTGCCGCCAGCTGGCTCAGTCGGTGGTCCGCGACGGCGAAGGGGCAAGCAAGTTTATCACAATTCGCGTCTCAGGCGCAGTGAGCGATGACAGCGCGCGCCGCGTCGGCCTGACCATTGCGAACTCGCCTTTGGTGAAGACCGCGATTGCGGGCGAAGACGCCAATTGGGGCCGCGTCGTCATGGCCGTGGGCAAGGCAGGCGAACCGGCGGACCGCGACAAGCTCTCCATCGCTTTCGGAGGCGTCTGGTCCGCGCGCGACGGCCTACCGGTCGATGACTATGACGAAGCGCCTGTTGCCGAACACCTCAAGGGGCAGGAGATCGACCTGGCCGTCGAACTCGGCATGGGCGAAGGCCGGGCGACGGTTTGGACCTGCGACCTCACCCACGGCTATATCTCGATCAACGCGGATTATCGTTCGTGAGCGAGCTATCGCCCTTGGACGCCGAAATCCGCGACCTTTTCCGCTTCGCTTCGCAGCGCTCGATCCTGCCGCGTTTCCGCGCGCTGGCCGATGACGAGATCGAGATGAAGGGCGAGGACGATCCGGTCACCGTGGTGGACCGCGAGGTCGAGAGCTTCCTTACCGAAGCGCTCTCCAAGCTCGCACCCGGCGTGGCTGTCGTTGGCGAGGAAGCGGTGGCCGCCGACGCATCGGTGCTCGAAAATCTGTCACAGCAATGCTGGATCATCGACCCGCTCGACGGCACCGCCAACTTCACCGAAGGCAAGCACCCGTTCGGCATCATCATCGCGCTCGCCGATGCCGGAAAGGCGGTTGCAGGCTGGCTCTACGATCCGAACAGCGACCGGCTCTGCCATGCGAGAGCGGGCGAAGGCGCGTTCGTGAATGGCGAGAAAATCACCGCGCGCACCACGGGAAAGGCACAGCCAGTCACCGCCGTTGCCAAGCAATTCCTGACCGAAGATCAGCGCGCAATGGTCGATGAAAAACTCGCGCCGCACTACACGCTGGTCGACATTCCGCGCTGCGCCGCCGAGCAATATCCGCGGCTCGCGCTGGGCGAGAACGACATCTCAAGCTTCAAGCGCACGCTCGCCTGGGATCACGCCGCAGGGGTGCTGTGGCTCAACGAAGCAGGCGGAAAAGCCGCGCGGCTCGACGGCAGCGAATACCGCGTCGACCAGCACGGCGAGAGCGGCGACTTCAAAGGCCTGCTCGGCGCATCAAGCCCGCAGCTGTGGGACGAATTTGTGGGGCGCCTGCAAGCCTAAGCCGCAAGCGCCCCACCTACTCAAATCTCGCCTTCAAGCCATTCTTTAAGCTGGCTTTTGGGGGCCGCGCCAACCTTGCGCGCGACCGCTTCGCCGTTCTTGAACAGCACCATCAGCGGGATCGATTGCACGCCCATATCGGCGGGCACGCCGGTGTTTTCCATGATGTCCATTTTGGCGATGGTGACAGCATCACCCAGCTCTTCGCTGATTTCTTCCAGCGCAGGGGCGATCATCTTGCACGGGCCGCACCAATCGGCCCAGAAATCGACCAGCACAGGCTTGTCGCTTTCCAGCACATCGGTTTTCCAGCTTTCATCGGTGACATTGACGGTGGCCATATCGGCTTCTCCTGAAGTTTCGTTGCCCCCAATCTAGGCGGCTTTGTGTCTCACTCAATATGTAGCGGCGTATAGGATTCCTGCGCCTGCCCCAAACGATCCTTGTGCGCGGCGAGAGTAACCTGTGGAATATCGATGAGGCGCGGCGCGTGGGTGTAGAGGATGGCGGCGCGGATAGTCTTACCGGGATAGATCGCGGCGAGCGCGGCGGCATAGGCGGCCATCTGGCGCAATGTCGAAGCGGGCACTTGGTCCAGCGTTTCGGGCGGGCGGCGTGTGGTCTTGAAATCGACCACCGTGACCGCATCGTCTGTTACAAGCAGGCGGTCTGCGGTGCCGGCAACCACCAGCCCGTCCACCGTCGCCGACAAGGGAACTTCGGCAAGCGCATCGGGCGAGAAGATCGCGGCGAATTCCGGCTCGCTCAGCACGGCGAGCGCGCTGTCGATCATCTCCGAGCGCGCGGAGGGATCAAGGTCGCCCGCCTGCCGCTCCAGCCAGCGGCTTGCTACCTGTTCCCGCTCGCCCAGCGCCACATCGGGCAATTGTTCGAGCAAGCGGTGGATCAAGACCCCGCGCGCCGCCGCATTCTGGGCCGCATCGCCAGTGCCGGTCGAAGCAAGCGGCGGGTCAGCCCCCAGCTCCTCACCAGCGCGGCTTGGTGCAAGCGGACGCGGCGGGCGCGGTTCGAGGCCAATCGGCGTGGTCGCCCAGGCGGGAAGTTCGCTCGCCTCCGCAGGCGCGCCCTCATCCTCGCTCGGCACCAAATCATCGGCGCGAACACCCCATTCGCGCCGCGCGCCCCAGATCGGGTCCTCGAGCGGCGGGGTGTCGAACACCGGCTCCAGCCGCGCATACCAGCTGTCCTCATGCGGCTCGCCCTTCTTCGCCTGCCTGGGCCCAAGCGATCCGCCGATAAACAGCGCCTCTTCCGCGCGGGTCATGGCGACATAAAGCAGCCGCCAATGTTCCTGCATCGCGGCGATGGAGGCTTTCTCTTCCGCCTTCTCGACCCGCCCGACGCGCTGGTCCTTGGACAGCGACGGCAGCGGCACTTTGCGCGCATTGTCCGCCTCTGCGCCCACCGGATCATCCTCCAGATCGAGCGCCCCCGCGTTGCCCGGTTCTCCGGTGGCATCGGCGAGGATGACGATGGGCGCTTGCAAGCCCTTCGAGCCGTGGACGGTCATCACCCGCACCTGACCCGTCGCCTCATCCGCATCGCGTTTCAGCTCGCCCTCGCCCGCATCGAACCACTCGATGAAACCGGCAAGGCTGGGCGTGTGCGCGCTTTGATAGGCGAAGGCGGCGTTGACCAGCTCGTCGATCGGATCATTGGCCTCGCTGCCCAGCCGCGCCACAAGCTTGCCCCGTGCCTGCCAGTCGCCGGTGAGCAGCCATGCAAGCATCGCCTGCGGAGTCTCGAAATCCGCCCGCGCGAGCAGGTCGCGTAGCTTTGCCACCGTCTCTGCCACAAATGCCGCATCGTGTTTGCGAAGGTGATCCCACAGGCGCTGCTTGTCACCGCGCGGGACATATTCGAGCAAATCGTCTTGCGACCACCCGATCAGCGGCGATGCGAGCAGATTGGCAAGGCTCAGGTCGTCAAGCGGCTGCGCGGCAAAGCGAAGCGCTGCCATCAGGTCTTTCACCGCCAGAGGCGCGCCGAGCCGCAGCCGGTCAATCCCCGCAACCGCAACGCCCTTCGCATGGAGCATTGCGACGATCTGCGAGGCCAGATCCTTGCGCTTGCGCACCAGCACCATGATGTCGCCCTCGCGTGCATGGCGGCGTTTGCCCTTTTCCAGCACGAAGGGCTCGTCGTCGCTCACCCAGCGGCGCACTTGATCAGCGATCTTGTCGGCCAGCAGAGTGTCATGCGCGGGCAGCCATTCGCGGTTCTCCTCGTCCTCTTCATCGAGGTCGGCCTCGGGCAAGACGGGGTTCCACAGGCTCACCAGACCGGCGCGGTCATCCCCCACATGCGGCTCGGGCGATTGGGCAAGCCCAAAGGCCTCATGCCCCAGCGCATCAATCGTGCGGTTGACGAAATCAAGCACGGGCAGCGCGGTGCGGAAGGACCGGCCCAGATCAAGATCAGCCCAGCCGGGCAGACGCCTGTTTTCGCGCAGCTCATGCGCATGGGCCTTGGCATCGTCGGTCCGCTGTTTGACGCGGCTCTTAGCGCGCTCGAAATTCTCCGGACTGGTGCCCTGAAAACCAAAGATCGCCTGCTTGTAATCGCCCACGGTGAAAATCGTGCGCAATGCATCCCCGCGCGCGCCCTCGCCGCTGAAAAAGTCGTCGATCAGTGCGAAGACGATGTCCCACTGGCTGGCATTGGTGTCCTGCGCCTCGTCGATCAGGATGTGGTCAAAATTGCGGTCGAGTTTGTAGCGTATCCAATCGGCGGACTGCGTGTTCTTGAGCAGAAACGCGGCCTTGCGGATCAGATCGTCGAAATCGAGCAGCCCCTCGCGCGCCTTGGCCTCGCTCCACCGCAGCGCAAAGGCGCGGCCCATTTCGAGCGACATTGTGAGAAAATCGGCCAGCGCCAGCAGCGCGCGGCGCTCGCCAACCATCGCGACCGCGTCGGCGACCAACTGCTGCCATTCGGGCAGACGCGGCTCGCTTTTGGTCGGATTGGCCATCTGGCGCGGATCGCCATCCTTTTTCAGCACGGTGTCGAAGAAGCCCTGCATCGCCTCGACCCGCTGCGGCACATCGAGCGGCAGCCAGCTTTCGATAAACGCCGCGGTCGCTGCGCCGGTCTTGGCGCTCCAATTCTGCATCAACGGCAGCATCTGGCGCAGTTGATCGTCGGGGAACAGGTCGGGGTGCAGACCCGCAACCGCCCAATCCGCATCGGCATCAGCGGGCATGTCGAGCAAGCGCAGCACCCGCTCGCGCATCGGCGGCGCCCACGCGCTGCGCCCTTCCCACATATCCGCAGCGCCCGCGCACCTCATCAACCAACCGCGCAGAGCATCGGGCTCTTTCGCCTTGGCAAATTCGCTCACCGCATCGGTGAAGGCGCTGTCGCCCGAAGTCTCCGCCTCGACCAGCATGTCCGAGAGTACATCGCGCGCCAACAGCTCGCGCTCGCGGTCCTCCATCGCCCGCGCTCCGGGGGTGATGTCGGCCTCTTCGGGGAAATTGGCGAGCAGCCACTGCGAGAAAGCGTGGATCGTGTCGATCCTGAGGCCCCCGCCCGGACAATCGAGCACGCTGGCAAACAAGGTGCGCGCGCGGGCCTGCGTTTCAAGGTCAAAATCCGCGCCGAGAAACTTCAGTTCCTTTGCCAATGTCCCCGCATCAAGCCGCACCCAGCGCGCCAGCACCGCGTTGATGCGATTGGCCATTTCCGCCGCGCCCGCTTTGGTGAAGGTCAGGCACAGCACTTGCGAAGGGCCGACACCCGGCGTCAGCAGCAACCGCAGAACCCGCGCGGACAGCACCTGCGTCTTGCCGGTGCCAGCAGAGGCGGACAGCCACACATTGTCGCGCGGATCGGCCGCTGCGAGCTGGTTGTCCTGAAGCGGGAAGACAGCGCCGCTCATGCGCCGTTCTCCATCTCAGGATCGCTCAACCGGACGATCCACTCCTCCAGCCGCATCAGCTGGTCGTAATCGGAATAGCCGGGGTAATCGGGGTTTTCCTTGGCGATGAAAGGCGCATCGCCGAGGATGTATTTAGCGATCGCGGTTTTCAGATGCTTTTCGTGCGCGGGCAGGAATTCTTCGGGCGTAAGTCCTGAACGTTTGCTGCCTATCTTCACCGGTTCTTCGACATAGCCGAATTTACCGTCTTTCTTGGCCAGCGACCAGTATTCGTAGTGCGCCGTTTCGCCACTTACATCGCCATCTGCAAACCCGCCGTCGCGCGCAATCAGGCCAAGCAGCCCCATTTGCAGCGCATAGCCCGCCTCAACCTGTGCCGCAGAGGGTGGTCCCCCGGTCTTATAGTCAACGATAGCGAGGCTACCATCGGCAAGGCGGTCGATCCGGTCGACCTTGCCAAAGACCCGAACCCCATCAAATTCCATCTCGCCCCACGCTTCGGCGACGCGCACTTCGCGGCCATTCTCCTTGGCTTCGTCAACCCGCGCTTCAAACCGGTCGAGCGCGGCGAGGATACGCGGTTGCCAAAGGCCGCGAAATAGGGCGTGAACCCTCGCATCCTTGAACTTCTGTTCTGCGAAAGGCCGGATTGGGAGCGAAGGGTCATTGCAGCGCGCCTTGTGCCATTCTTCAAGAATTTCATGCGCCAGCGTGCCGCGCAATGCCGGGTCGCCAAACGGGTCAGCGGCGAGAGGATCGAGCGTCTGAAGGCCTAGGATCTTCTGCGCATAGAACTGGTAAGGATCGCCCAACAACCGATCGAGCGCGGTGGCGCTGATATCGATCCTGCGCTGTGCAGCATTAGGTGCCGGCTCAGGGCGCGGATATTGCTCCGCCAGCTCGGGCGCGCGGTCGAGCGCGGGGAGCATGGCGGGGATGCGCGTTTCGCGGTGGTCGTCGGCCAATTCGCCAAGCAGCGCTTCGACCCGAAGGAGGAAGCGCGAGGGCAGTGTCGGCCCGTCCGTGTCGCGCTGCGCCCGGCTCAGCACCACTTCGGGAGCGCCCATCGCGCCGGCCAGATCATGCGCGGCTAGGCCGATACGGAACTCCGATCCCGGCACACCCAAAGCGCGCAAAATGCCCGGCGCCAGCAGTGCGTCGGCTCCGGGTGTCTGCGGCCAACTGCCTTCGTTGAGCCCGCCGCAAATCACCAGATCGGCGCGCGCCATCCGCGATTCGAGCAGGCCGTAAATCGCAATCCTCGGATGGCCGCCATAGGGCGGGCGCACCGTGACCTCCTCCATCGCATCGCGCAGAACAGGCGCGACGTCTTGGGCGGTAATCGCAGTGCCAAGCAGACGCGCATGGAGGCGCAAATCCTCGACCATCGCCGAGAGCGCGCGCCCGTCCTCACGCGCCCAGACCGCATCGCCTGCCAGCGCTTCGGCAGAAGTCGCAATCGCGTCAATCACGTCGGCGAGCGGAGTGCCCTCTGCAATGTGCAGAAGCGGCGAGAGCACAGCCTCGGCTTCCCCCCACCATTCGCTTTGGCCGGCATCCTTGGCGATGTCACGCAGAGGTTCCGGCCCGGGCGCAGGCGTTGGCCCGCGCAGTTTTCGGTCGAAGGCGCGCAGTGACCGCAGCCAGATCCGCCGCGCTTCCTCATCCCCGCGTTTGATCAGCGGGTGCGCCAGCGTGCCGATCAGTCCGGCAGGCGCAAGTCCGTGCGAGACGATTTCTGCCAGCAATCCGAACAGGCGGCCCGCAGGCGTTAGCGACAAGGGACGCCCGGCGGAATCGTCGGCATCAATGTTCCACCGGCCCAGATGCTGCGCCACCCGCCGCGCAAGGCTGCGATCGGCGGTGATGACCGCGACGCGCCTTTCCGGCTCGTCCAGCGCCTCGCGCACCAGCAGAGCAATCGCCTGCGCTTCTTCTTCCGAAGTCGCACTGGTCATCAGGCGGACGTCTGCAAGGCGGCGCTTGCTCTTGTCGAGATCGATCCACGATTTACTCGCCTGCGGAGGCAGGAACAGCGAGCTGATCGCGTGGCTGCGCGCTGGCTCTGCCGCCGTCATACCCTTGCGGTGCCATTGCCGGACTTCCTCGCGCGCGATGCCCATGCGCTGGAGCAGCAACTTGAGATGATATTGCGGGTGCGTCACGGCGTCTTTGGCCCCGAAGACCTCGCCGCCCGGCTCCGGCGTAGCGCCCGCGCGGCCCAGCTCGTCCCACGCCTCTTGCGAGAGCGAAAGGTCGAGATCGGGCAGGATAACCGCGCCATTGGGCAGGTCAGCCACCACCCGCAGCATCCGCGCCAGCGCAGGCGAAGCACTGGTCACACCAGCGGCGATGATCGGCGTATCAGGGGCCTGCGCGCGCCATTTCTTCGCCGCGCGCTCAAACAGCATGTTGCGCCGCGTCGCCGCATCGACCCTGCCCAGCTCGTCTAGCCGCGTCCGCCACCGCTGTTGCACCCGCGCAAACAGCCTCAGCGAGTTTTGCCAGTGGCCCGACAGATCGCCCAGCATGTCGAGCACGGCGGGACCAATCAGCTCTTCGGGAGCCTTCTCCTCGACCAACAAGCGGTCCATCGTGCGCGCTAGCTCGCGCGCCAAACGCAGGCGCGCGGCACCAGGCAGAGGCGCATCGCCCAGCTCCTCGCGCTCTTCACGCACCAGTTCTGCCAGTTCGAGCCACCGCTGGGTCGGCTCAATCGCAGGCGGAATGTCGTTCGCGCCCAGCGGATCGAACAAAGCGCCCAGCGTTTCGTCGAGGTCAAGATCACCGATTGTGACCATACGCGGCATCAGCATGCCCGCCGCGCCCGTCTCACCCTGATAGCGAATGAAGGCTTCGGAAAGCGTGCGCGCGGCGCGAGAGCTGGGCACCAGCAGTGTGAGCCGCGCAAGGCCGAACTTCGCTTCCGAATATCGCGGCACAACCCCCGCGACCAGCGCATCTGCGAAACCGCGGTGAGCGGCTATCGAGTAGATTTCAGGCGCGCTCTTATCACCCACGCTGGAGCGCATCTTCGGTCGGGCGGATCGCCTCGGGCGTGCCGACCTCGAACCATTGGCCGGTGAAGGAGAGGCCGAACAATCGCCCTTCCTCTATCGCGCGGTTCCACAGGATGTTGGTCGAGAATTTGCCCCCGGGCGCATCGCGCAGCAGCCGGTGCGACACCAGCTGGATGCCGGTATAGATAAAGGGCGCGACGCGGCCTGTGTGGCGGCGCGTCAAGCGGCCATGCTGATCCATGTGAAAGTCGCCCTGCCCCGAGAAATTCGCCGCGCGCGCATGGCCGACCACTAGCAGCAGCGCGTCCATCTCATCCGGATTCCACCGTGCGGAGAGATCGGCAAAGGCATTTCGCGGCCCGTCGAGCCAGATATTGTCGGCGTTGAGACAGAAGAACGGATCGGGCAGGTGCGCCTGCGCCTTGATCATCCCCCCGCCCGTTTCGAGCAGAGCGTCGCGCTCGTCCGAGATCATCACCTTGGGGTTTGGCCGTTCGAGCACATGCGCCTCAAGCGCGTCGGCGAGGTAATGGACATTGACCACCGCGCGCTCGACACCTGCATCGGCAAGCCGGTCCAGCGCATGATCGACCAGCGGTTTTCCCGCCACGCGAACCAGTGGCTTAGGCGTTGCGGCGGTGAGCGGGCGCATCCGCTTGCCCATACCTGCGGCCATGATCATCGCGGTGTCGCTAACAAGCTTGCTCATGCGATTGTCCCTCCGCCGCTTTTGCGCAGTTCGTCGGGGATGTTTGCCGCAAACCACTCCGCCACCGGAGCGAGCGCGGGGTGCGCCAAATCGCGTTCCATCGCTGCCCAGACGCGCGGGATCATGGAGAGGTAACGCGGCTTGCCATCGCGCATGTAGAGCCGCGTGAAGATGCCGACGATCTTGGCGTTTCGCTGCGCTCCCAATCGCGCGTAATCGGCAAGGAATTCGTCGTCACTGCCCGCTTTCTGGGCATAGCGGGCGAGCATTGCAGCTTCGAGTTCTTCGGAGACATCGCGCCGCGCATCCTGAAGCAGCGAAACCAGATCATAGGCGCGGTGGCCCACCAGCGCGTCCTGAAAGTCAATAAGGCCCTGCGGCGCGCCAGCAAGAGGATCGCCGAGCAGCATGATGTTCTCCGCATGATAATCGCGCAGCACCGTCACGCCCGGCCCCTGCCGCTCAATCATCGGGGCAAGCGCCTGTTCCCAAGCCGCTGCATAGCCAGCCTCATCAACCTCGAGCGACTGCGCAGGCGCGTACCACTCGGTTAGCAAAGCGGCCTCGCGGCGATAGGTGGCCATGTCGTAGGGGGCGAAGGGCCCAGCGGGTTTCTGGTGCAATGCAACCAGTGCATCGATGGCGGTTTCGTATGCTGCGGTTTCGCTTTGCGGCGCGGCATCGACCCATTCGCGCATCCGGTCATTGCCGAAATCTTCGGTCAGCACCCAGCCTTGCGCGGCGTCCTCGGCAAAGATCGCGGGCGCGCGCATGCCATTATCGGACAGCCAATGCGCAACGTGAAGGAAGGGCTGCGGGTCTTCCTCCGGCGGCGGCGCATGCATCAGCATCGCGGTGTCGCCATTGTCGCGGCGCAATCTGAAATAACGGCGGAAAGACGCGTCACCCGGAATCGGTTCGATGGCCGCATCGCCCCAACCGGCACCAGTTACAAAGCTCTGAAGGCCCTCGGGCAAGTCACTCATGGCATCCGCCCTAGCCAATCCGCCGCGCCCTTCACAGTCGCAATTCTGCCTTTTCCCGCAGTTTCCAGCGTGATCGAAAGACACGCCGGCTCATGCGCGAAGCCGCCAGCATTTTGCGGCCATTCGGCGATCAGCGCCGCGCCTTCGCGGTAGTCGTCGAGGCCTATCTCTTCGACCTCTTTTGGCCGCTCAAGCCGGTAGAAATCGGCGTGCACCACCGGCAGGCTCAGCGGCGGAGCGTCGTAGCTCTCGATGATGGTGAAGGTCGGCGATGGCACTTCGTGGGGATAGCCGAGCGCGGCGATGATCGCGCGGGCTAACGTCGTCTTGCCTGCCCCCAGCCCGCCTTCAAGCGCGATCACATCGCCTGCGCGCAGCTGACCCGCAATGGCCGCTCCGAAGGCTTCCATTGCCGCAAGGTCGGGCAATTCTCGCCGCGCCATTTCGCTCACGGCAAGGTGATCGCCGCGACTGTGCCCACACCCTTTTCGCTGGCCATTTCCAGCGTGCCGCCATGCGCTTCGACCAATTGACGGGCGAGCCTGATACCGAGGCCGCTTGCTTCGGCTTCGCCGCTTGCATCGAGCGTCCCTTGCGCGCGCGCCAGCTCATCGTCGGTCATGCCATCGCCATTGTCGGTGATGACGATCATCGCGGACCATTCATCACCATCGGCAGGCTTGGGGATTTCGATCACGATCTTGCCGTCTTCGGGCGTGCCGGTGATCGCATTGTCGAGCAGATTGCCCACTGCGCGGCCCAATTGGCGCGGATCGGCCTCAACCTTGCGCCCACGCCTGCCTTTAAGGTCGAGCGCCAAACCTGCGCCGATAATCGCCTGCTCGCGGTCGCGCACAATCGCGGTGAGGAAAGGCAGCAGGTCGATCTCTTCCTTGTCGATCGGCAGCAATCCGGCCTCGCTTTGCGACAGGTCGAGCACGTTTTCGACCTGTTCGGTCAGCCGCGAAACCGATGCGAGGATAGCGTCGACATATTCCTCCGCCTGCCCTTCGATTTCGCCCGCCGCGCCGCTTTTAAGCAGCTCGGCAAAGCCGCCAATCGAGGTGAGCGGCGTGCGAAATTCGTAGGACATATTGGCGAGGAAGCGCGCCTTGACCGCGTCCGCCTCTTCCAGTGCAACGGCCCGTTCGCGCAGGGCTTTCTCGGCCTTTTGCGAGTCGGTGATGTCGAGCACGGTGAACAGCCCGTTGCCATCAGGCAGCGGCACACCTGCAAAGCGCAAGGTGCGTCCGTCAGAAAGCACCGCCTGCCCCTCTTTCTCGCGCCGGTCGAGCGTCGCCGCGCGCACCACCGCGCCGATCTGTTCGGCATCCGAGGACTTGGCGAGGTTCGCGCCAATCGCGGCCAGCAGCCCCTCGGCGCTAGGATGGGTGTCGAGGAAATCGCTCGCCAGCCCCCATGTTCCGGCAAAGCTGCGATTCCATAGCTGGACCGAGCCATCCGGCGCGAAGATCGCCAGCGCTTCGAACAGGCTGTCGAGCGTCGCGGTGCGAGTGCGCAGCAGAGTGTCGCGCGTGGCCGACAGCGCGAGCTGCTCGGTGCGGTCCTCAGCGATCATCACCAACCCGCCATCGGGCATGGGCTGCGCAACGATCCGCAGATGTGTGCCTCCCGAAAGCGGCCAGTTTTCTTCCTGCGTTTCCGCGCTGTCGAACCAGGCTGCCACTTCGCGCCGCCATTCGGGGAAATCGCGCACTTCGGGCGTGCTGCCATGTTCGCGTGCATCGACCAGGAACCGGTCGAAGGTGATCCGGTCCTCGACCACATCATTGGTAAGGCCAAACTGGCGGCGGAAAGGCCGGTTGGCAAAGACCAGCTCTTCTTCGGAACTGAATTGCGCAACGCCGATGGAAAGCTGGTCAAGCATCGCGCGCTGGGCATCGCGGAAGGCGCGAAATTCGCGCGTGACCTGCTGCTGCTCCTCGATATCGATGGCGTAACCCGCAACACCGTCCGCCCCCAAGGGCAAGTCGGTTACACGCAGCGAGCGGCGTTCGCCGTCGATTGTTACGGCGTCGATGCGCTGGCTCTCCTGCTGGCTCTCCAACGCCTCGCGCGCAATATCAGCCGGGGATTTGCCGCCGTCGGGTTCAAGCAGCTCGATCTGCTCGGCAATCACCTTTTCAAGGCTCGTCGCCCCTACCGCTTGCACGTAGGCCTGATTGACGAGGCGGATCTGCATATTCTCATCGCGGAACCACATCGGCATCGGCGCGGCCTCGATCAGGCCGATCAGCGCGGTAAAGTCAGATTCGGCGCGGTCGGCGGTCTTGCGCAGCCGCACCAGCTCGTCCTCGCTGGTGGTAAAATCGAACACCCAGACAATCGCGGCCCCGCCGGGAGAGACTTGCGGATCCGCCAGAGCACCCTGCAACGCGAGGCTGCGCTGTGAACCGGGCGGTGTGATCGCCATCTGGAACGGCGCTGCGCTCTTTTGCGTCAGACGCACTTTTTCCGAAAGTTCATCGACCTGAAACTGGGTAAGGCCCGCCCCGTTCTCGCCCGCCAGCTCGCTCAGATAAGTAGGCATCGCCTCCAGCCCGAGCCAGCGCGCAAGCCGCTCGGGAGCTTCGATCCGGCCATCCACGCGCACCAGCAAGGGGATCGCGGGCGCGACGTCGAGCATCGTCTGCATCCGCTTGAGCGAGGTTTGCAGCGCCTTGGTCCGGCGGGTCTTCGCATTGGACCGGATAATCATCACCGCAGCCGCAATCGTCCACGCCGCCAGCAGCAGCGCGATTCCGGTCAGGGCAAGCGGCGAAAGTTCCATTCCATCCAGCTATTGCGCGCGGGCGCGCCTTGCAATGGTCCAGAAAGACAAAGCCCCCGCATTCTCGTTAGAGTGCGGGGGCTTTGCGGTAAGATTTGACGCTGATTAGTAGCGGTAGTGATCCGGCTTGAACGGGCCATTGGCCGGCACGCCGATATAGTCCGCCTGCTTCTGACTCAGCTTGCTCAGCTCGACACCCAGTTTTTCAAGGTGCAGTGCGGCGACCTTTTCATCGAGGTGCTTGGGCAGAACATAGACGTCGTTCTCGTATTCGTCCGACTTCGTGAACAGCTCGATCTGGGCCAGCGTCTGGTTGGTGAAGCTGGCGCTCATCACAAAGCTGGGGTGGCCGGTGGCGCAGCCTAGGTTCACGAGGCGGCCCTTGGCAAGGATCAGCAGCGACTTGCCGTCGGGCATGGTCACCATGTCGGTGCCTTCCTTGATTTCCTTCCAATCGTAATTGTCGAGGGAGGAAATCTGGATCTCGCTGTCGAAGTGGCCGATATTGCAGACGATGGCCATGTTCTTCATCAGCTTCATGTGCTCGCCGGTGATGACGTCTTCATTGCCGGTCGCGGTCACGAAGATGTCAGCGCGCTTGGCGCCTTCTTCCATCGTGACGACTTCGTAGCCGTCCATCGCCGCCTGAAGCGCGCAGATCGGGTCGATTTCGGTCACCATCACGCGGGCGCCGCCATCGCGCAGCGACGCTGCCGAGCCTTTGCCGACATCGCCGTAACCGGCAACGCAGGCGACCTTGCCAGCGAGCATGACGTCGGTCGCACGGCGGATCGCATCGACCAGCGATTCCTTACAACCATAGAGGTTGTCGAACTTAGACTTGGTCACGCTGTCATTCACATTGATCGCGGGGAAAGGCAGCTTGCCCTGCTTGGCGATCTGGTAAAGGCGCATCACGCCCGTGGTCGTCTCTTCCGAAACGCCCTTGATGTTCTGGACCGTCTTGGTGAGGTAGCCGGGCTTTTCTGCAACATAGGCTTTCAGAGCCTTTTGCATTTCGATTTCTTCGGCGTTCTGCGGAGCAGGCATTTCTTCGCCCGCCTCGAGCCGCGCACCCCAAAGCGCAAACATCGTCGCATCGCCGCCATCATCGAGGATGATGTTGGAGGTGAGATCAGGATCGGCATCGGTCGACCAGTCGAAAATGCGTCCGACATAGTTCCAGTAATCGGCCAGCGTTTCGCCCTTGATAGCGAACACCGGAATGCCCTGATCCGCGATGGCTGCGGCAGCGTGATCCTGGGTCGAGAAGATGTTGCAGGTCGCCCAGCGCACTTCGGCGCCAAGAGCAACCAGCGTCTCGATCAGGACAGCGGTCTGGATCGTCATGTGGAGCGAGCCGGTGATGCGCGCGCCTTTGAGTGGCTGCGAGGCACCATATTCGTCACGCAGAGCCATCAGGCCCGGCATTTCGGTTTCGGCAATAGCGATTTCGTCGCGGCCATACTGAGCCAGCGCGATGTCTTTGATGATGTATTCGTGGGTCAGGGCTGCGGTCGCCATGAGTGTCTCCATTGGGGATTGATTAGCTACCGCGCCCCCTAGCGAGTCCACCGCTGACAAGCAAATATAAAGTTTTCTTTATATCTCTATATGAGCCCTCACCCGCGCTGCCAGAGCGGCAATTGCATCGCATCGTGCAATTCTGAATCGACTTGCGAGGGTGTTTCTGGGCTGAGCTCATAGGGGATTTGCGCCCGGTGCTTTGTGGCTTCGTGGCGCGGCGCCGGGCTTTCGATTGGCGCCTGAACCCGAGAACCCGCCTGCCGGTATGGCGCACCTTGCGCCGATCCATTGTCGAGCAGCCGGTCCGCCATGCGCGAGAGGTTCGCACCGTCCTGACTCATCGCCAGTTGCAGCGTCGCTTCTTTCAGATCCGAACAACCCAAAGTCGGATGACCGTCGCCATAGCGATTGGCAATCCTTACTCCGATCCGGTCAAGCGCGCGGTGGCTGCCATCTTCGCCATGGGTCGCGACCAGACCTCGGGCGAGCGTGTCATGCGCCTCGGCAAGATTGGCCTGATGCGCGCGGGCGAACATGTCGTACTCGCTGCGGAAATCGAAGGCGCTGGTGCGGCATCGCAAAGACGTCACCATCAGCATGATGTTGAGGCTGCGAATGGCCTCTGCATTGGCAGAAATCGGGCTGGTATAGTCGGCCGCGACCATCTCAGTCTGGGCCATCGCAGCATTGGTCTGGACAAGCGCTGCACCTGCCATAATTCCTCCAGCAATCATGCTATGAATGCGCATCTTTCGGTCTCCCCTAATGCTGCTGCCCCCGCTCAAACGCCAACGCTTCGGGATCAGTGCATCAGGAAGCTATGCCTGCATTGTTTACTGCTTCTTCAATCTGGAGAGTAAAGCGCTCTTAACCGCGTTCATACCTAGCCACGCCTTAGGCCCGCCTTTGCCATTGTGACGCGCGGCAGAGCGCCTATATCGTGGTCTCAACCGATAAAATGCGACCAATGGAGCAATGCGATGACAATTTCAGTAGGCGACAAACTTCCCGATGTGACCATGGTCAAGGCAACCGCTGAAGGCCCCGAACAGGTGCAGGCCAGCGACTATTTCGCCGGCAAGAAGGTGGCGCTGTTCTCCGTACCCGGGGCATTCACCCCGACCTGCTCGGCCAAGCATCTGCCGGGCTTTGTCGAGAAGGCAGAAGAACTCAAAGCCAAGGGCGTTGACGAGATTGTCGGCACGGCTGTCAACGACGCCTTTGTTATGGGCGCATGGAATTCAGCTGCTGGCTCGGACGACATCACCATGCTCGCCGATGGCAATGGCGACTTTGCCGAAGCGGTTGGCCTGACGATGGACGGTTCCGGCTTCGGCTTGGGCAAGCGCGGACAGCGTTTCTCGATGGTCGTGAATGACGGCGTGGTTGAACAGCTCAACGTCGAAGAGCCGGGCGACTTCAAAGTTTCGAGCGCAGAGCATATGCTCGGCCAGCTCTAGGCTGCATCTACCCCACCAATGAAAAGGGCGCCCCGATCGAGGCGCCCTTTTTCGTTTGGCAATACAATCAATACCCCATCAGGCTCAGCACTTCCTTGCGGCTGCGCGGGTCTTCGAGGAAGCAACCCATCATGCGGCTGGTGAGCATCTCGACCTCGTGCACTTTCACCCCGCGGCCCGTCATGCAGCCATGCTCAGCCTCGATCACCACAGCGACGCCGCGCGGTTCGAGGTGCGTCCAGATACACTCGGCGACTTCGGCGGTCAGGCGTTCCTGCACCTGCAAGCGATTGGCAAAACCATGGAGCACGCGCGCGAGCTTTGAGATGCCGACGACCTTCTGATCGGGCAGGTAGGCGATATGCGCCTTGCCGGTGATCGGCGCCATGTGGTGTTCGCAATGCGAATGGAACGGGATGCCTTTGAGCAGCACGATCTCGTCATAGCCGCCGACTTCCTCAAAGATGCGCTCCAGATGCACCGCCGGGTCGCTCTGATTGCCCTGACAATATTCAAGCCATGCGCGTCCCACGCGCTTGGGCGTGTCGAGCAGACCCTCGCGGGTGGGATCATCGCCTGCCCAGCGGATGAGGGTGCGCACGGCTTCTTGCACATCTTCGGGAACTTCTGGCTTGCTCAAGGGTATCTCCGCATCTTTCTTTGAGCGACGCTCTGCACGTTTCGGGCCGATTTGTCACAATCTTTCCGGCGCATGCAGGCCGCCGGATTGCACGCGCGCCGGGCTTCCCCATATGAATATGTGACAATGATGACCGATCCCACCGCCCTTTATGATGGCCCGAGCGCGGCCGAGTTCGAAACCTGCGCACGCGATGCTCTGACGCGAATGCCCGATGAGTTCCGCGAAAAGATGACGCGCATCGTGCTGAGCATTACGGAATTCGCCACCGCCGAGCAGCTCGAAGCGGTCGAGATCTCAAACCGGTGGGAGCTTTCCGGCCTATATGAAGGCACCCCACTGACCGAACAATCGGTGTGGGAGCCAACTCGGATGCCTCCGGTCATCAGCCTGTTCCGCCAACCACTGCTGCGCGAGATGGCAGAGACGGGCGTCGGGTTCGCAGAACTTGTGCGCCACGTCGTGATCCACGAGGCAGGCCACCACTTCGGTCTTTCCGACGAAGACATGCACGCGCTGGAGGATATGGTCGGGGACTAGCAGACTTTGCGATCCTAGCGCTGATCCGACGCCGCCGGCGTCGCAAGGGCGACCGCCCGCCGGCCGGTCAGGCCGCCCCTCGGAGGCATTCGCGCAGCGATTTGCCGCGAGAGCAAACAAATACCCAGAACCAAAAAAGGGACCACCCCGTTGGGGCAGTCCCTTTTTTGGCGCGCCAGGAAGGATTCGAACCTCCGGCCGCCTGATTCGTAGTCAGGTACTCTATCCAGCTGAGCTACTGGCGCGCGGTGGAGGGGCACATAAGCAGCCACTGCGCGAATGGCAATAGCTGTCTTGCCTCATCCTGCCCTGTCAGGCGCAGTTTATTTAAAAAGCCGCGCTGCCAGTTCGATATCGAGCGGCGGCATGTCGAGATTCTTGACCCCCTGCGGGTCGAACCAGTCGATTCGTCCGCCCTCCAGCGCCTGCGGTCCCCCCGTCCATTTGCGCACAGTGTAAAGCAGGATGACAATCGGATTGTCGGCATCTTTACCGCGATCTTCGGCGAATCCTGCGGGCTCGCAATCTTCTTCGCGGACGATCACACCCAATTCCTCGCGCAGCTCCCTTATGAGTGCTTTTACTGGAATTTCAGCATCTTCGACCTTTCCACCAGGGAATTCCCATAGGCCGCCGTGATGTTTCTCATAAGGTCTGCGGTGCATAAGGCAGCTGTCTTCTGAAGCAATCAGTGCCCCTGCAACCACCCACGTCGTTACCCCTCTCATGTCGGATTTTTTTCCATCTTTGTGCGCTTCATCAACCTTTTCTTAACGGCAAACGCCGATTTGTCTCTTCATCAGGAACGTAGTGACGGGTGACCTCATGAAATTGATTCAATTCCTTAAGCACATTGGGAACGACAATTCGGGTGCCACAGCCGTTGAATACGGGCTGATCGTGAGTCTGATCGTGATCGCCATGATTACTGCTCTCCAAGGCGTAGCCAACGAGACCATTAACACATGGAGTGAAGTTGAGACCGCGTCGACGGAAGCGATGAACGGTAACTAAATCGAAAGCCTGCGAATTAGGATTTTCTCAAGAGCTGCTCATTACATCCATCAATTGCCGGTCCATTCAGGTGGGCTTGCACGGGTACCGAAGACCAAAACCAGGAGACTACTAATGACCTTTTTCAACAAACTCGCACGTGACGAACAGGGCGCAACGGCTATCGAATACGGCCTGATCGCTGCTCTGATCGCAGTTGCTGCAATCACCGCCATGGGTTCGCTGGGCAACACCCTTAGCGACACCTTCTCGGAAGTTCAGACCGAAATGGCTGGCTAAGTCGAGAGACTTTCCGATTAAGAGAGCGGCGGGGTTTTCCCCGCCGCTTTTTTATTGTGCGGTGTGTTTTTGCGCCGGATGAAGCCGCGCTGATTACCGCCCGCGAACCACAATCTTCACCCGCTGACCCGCCTGCAACTGATCGCCCGAGCCAAGCGCGTTGAGCACGCGGAACCGTTCTACCTGCGCATCGTCATAAGCCATCCGGCGGGCAAGCCCCGAAATCGTGTCGCCGCGCTGGACAGTGATCACATCAAGCTTTCGCGGGATCACCTGATCGGCCTCTGACTGGCTGATCCGCCGCATCGACTGGAACATCGCCGAAAAAGTGCTGCTCCGCCCTGCCGGCGTGATCGCGGCAAAGTGATAGGCGCGGTCATTGGCGAACTCGTAGGCGAAAATCGTCACATCCACTTGACTATTGCCGTTGTTCACGCGTGCCTGACCGTAGGCGGCGCGGATGCCGTTCACCGTCGTGCGCTCGATCGATTGCGGGGCTAGATTGTTCTGCTCCCCGCCCAGCGCGCGGAATTGCTGGCGGATATAGGAGTCCAGATCGCCATTATAGGGCGCGAGCGTCAGCTGAGCCTGCCCGCCCTGCCCGTTAACGCTTACCGCACTGGTCGAATTGACCATGTAGAAGCCCTGCGGCGCGGTGAAGGTCAGGCGCAATTCGGGATGGATGAAGCGGCTGCCTTCGATCACGCCCTGTTCGGGATCATCACCGTAAAGCAGGCCGTCGATCCGCTGTAGGAACGTGTCGCGATTCGTTACAGAACCGGGCAGGCCTTGGGCAGCGGAGATCGCGCGCTGCACGCGGCTCGCCGGATCGGGGTGGGTCGAAGCCCATTCGGGCACCGTCGCATTACCGCGCCCTTGCAATTGCGCATCGAGATTGTTCTGCGCGGCAAGGCTGGCCAGCACTGTGCCCATCGCAGTCGGATCATATCCCGCGCTGGTCAGGTACTGGATCCCCAGATCATCCGCCTGCAATTCCTGCGAGCGCGAGAATCGCAAGGTCAGCAGCTGCGAACCTTGCAGAAAGCCTCGTGAAAGCGTGCTGCCGATCTGGCTGTCGCCGAGCAAAACGCCCGAAAGCACTGCGCCAAGTCCGCCAAGCAGCGTGTTGCGCTGTGCCGCCGCCTGCCTGCGCTGCGAATGGCGCGCGGCGACGTGGCCGACTTCATGGCCCAGTACGCCCGCCAACTCAGCCTCGTTATTCATCAGCGTCACCAGCTGGCGTGTCGTATAGATATACCCGCCCGGCACCGCGAAAGCGTTGTTCACCGGCGAGTTCAGAAGGCTGACCGTAAAGCTCTCACGCGCATTGCCGAGGCCCGATTGCACCGCGATATTCTTGCCCACCTGCTCGACATATTGCGCCTGGCTGCCGCCCATCGCGCCGCCGAACTGGGCGAGCAGTTTCGGGTGGTAATCCGCGCCTTGCTGCGCTTCGGTTGTGGTGATCGGGGTCGAGGCAGAGGGTATCGAGCCCCCGCCCATGCACCCGCTCAGCGCGAGGGCAAGCGGCGCTGCGCCTGCCATCCAGTATTTGTGTGAAGCCTTGGCCATCTGAAATTCTCCCGCATCTAAGCTGCGCTGAGCCCACCCAAGGCAGCGTGTTTCTATCGGGAGATAACTAGTTGGAAAGCAAGGATGAGGGCAACCCCTGCTCAAGGCTTAGCGCCTCTATCCGCCGAGCTGGAGGAACCGTTCCTCGCGCATGCGCAAAAGCGTTTGGCTGTCCATTTCGCTCAATTTATCAAGCTCTTCGCCCAGAGCCTTGCCAAGATTTCGCGCCATAGCTTGCGGATCGCGATGCGCGCCGCCGACAGGTTCTTTTACAATTCTGTCGATCACGTTCAGCCGTTTGAGGTGCTGCGCAGTGATTTTCATCGCCTGCGCTGCCTCGGCCGCCTTGTCCGATGTGCGCCACAGGATCGAGGCGCAGCCTTCGGGCGAGATCACCGAATAGACCGCATGTTCGAGCATCAGCACCCGCTCCGCGCTCGCCAAAGCAACCGCACCGCCTGATCCGCCCTCGCCCACGATTACCGATACCATCGGCACCGGCAGCGCAAGGCAGGCCTCGGTCGAACGCGCGATGGCTTCTGCCTGACCGCGCTCCTCGGCCTCGATCCCCGGAAACGCACCGGACGTGTCAACCAAAGTAACAACCGGCAGGCCGAATCGTCCGGCAAGTTCCATCAGGCGGATCGCTTTGCGATAACCTTCGGGTTTGCCCATGCCGAAATTGTGCCGGATCCGGCTTTGTGTGTCGTTGCCCTTTTCATGCCCGATCAGCATGACACGGCGCGCATTCTCACCGGTTCCAAGCTTGGCAAAGCCGCCCATGATTGCTTCGTCTTCGCCGTAACAGCGATCCCCGCCCAGCGGCATGAAGTCGCTGAACGCAGCCTCGACATAATCGCGGAAATGGGGGCGCTGCGGGTGGCGGGCGACCTGCGTCTTTTGCCACGGCGTAAGCGATGCGTAGGTGGTGGCGAGCAAATCGGCGCTTTTCGCCTCGAGCCGTTCGATCTCGCTGGCAACATCGACATCGTGATTGGTGTCGAGGCTGCGCAGCTCGTTGATACGCTCTTCGAGGCTGGCGACGGGTTTCTCGAATTCGAGATAAGAAATCATGGTTTCGCGCTAGTCCTTCGCGGCGCTTCGGGCAAGAGGATGGCGCGAATTTACAAGCTCGACGAGCCGCGCCGCATCGACATGGGTGTAGATTTGCGTGGTCGCGATATCAGCATGGCCAAGCAATGTCTGGAGCACGCGCAAATCCGCGCCGCCTTCGAGAAGGTGGGTCGCAAAGGCGTGGCGCAAGACGTGCGGGCTGATGCCGGTGGGATCGAGATCGGCGCGCGCGGCAAGCTCTTTGAGCAGCTGGAACAGACGCACCCTTGAAAGGTGCTTGCCGCCCCTTGAAGGGAACAGAAAGCGCGAAGCAGGCTCTTTCGGGCGCACTTCGAGCCACTTGGCAATCGCCTCTTTCGCGCGCTCGCTGACCGGAACCATCCGCGCCTGCCCGCCTTTGCCCATAACCGTGATGAGCGGCGCATCGCGCGGAATTGCTGTGAGCGGCAGGCTGACGAGTTCGGTCGCGCGCAAGCCCGATCCGTAGAGCATTTCCAGCAGTGCCAACTGGCGAAGCGCGGCCGGTTTCCCGCTCGACGCTTCGAGTTCGGCGCGCCTGAGCAGTGCCTCGACCGCATCGTGGCTCAAAACCTTGGGTAATGGACGGCGGGTGCGCGGATTGGGGAGCGCGCCGGAGGGATCATCCTCGCGCCATCCTTCATCCACTGCAAAACCAAAAAACTGCCGCAAAGCCGAGCTCTTGCGCGCCACCGTCGAAGGCGCGAGCGCGGCCCATTCGCCAGCCAGTTTGGCCACCGAAGTGCGCGGCGCTTTGGCAAGATCGCCTGCGACCTCCTCTGCCCCCGCCAGATCGCGCGCATAGGCCGCCAGCGTGTTCGCCGCTGCCCCGCGCTCTGCCGCCAGCATATCGAGAAAGGCCTGTGTCGCAGCCGACATGGCAGGCGGCTCAGCCGCGCGCGACCGCTTCTGCAGCGATCATCCGGGCTTCCGCTTCAAGCCCCACCCGGCGCAGTGCCGAGGTGATGTGATAGAGGTGCAGCGGCGTCATTTGCGACCAGCTTTCGCCTTGCATGCCCAGTCCTGCAAGCAGCGAAACCATCGCTGGATTGCCGACTTCGGCAGCGCGGTCGATCATGCGGGTCCAGCGCGTCTGGCGGGTGAGATCGACGTCGTAGCCACTGGCGTCACCGGCAGGCATGCGGCCAAGCCCTGCAAGGCCAGCGACCAGAAACGCGGTCTTGCGTGCCTCTTCGCTTTCATCATCGCTGGCGAAGCTTGAGACATCCGCCGACGCCACCTGCCCGCCATCGGGGTTGGCGATCGCAACCAGCGCCCAACCGAGCGAACCTTCTTCGACAACCGAACCCCAGCTTGCCGCATCGCGGTCGAGGCCAGCGGTCAGCATCGAGGCGATCAGATCGCCTGCATCTTCGGCATTCGCCTCGCTCGGTGAGATGCGTGCGGCGGCGTAAGCGGTCAGAACACGGCCTGCAAACCCCGTGTCGCCCTCTCCCCAGAGCCCGCGCATCGCGGTGATCCGCGTCGCGGCGTCGGGTCCGACATAGGCTTCTCGCAAGCGCGCAGATCGGTCCGCAGCCGCTCCCCCAATCGCATTGTCGGAGTAAATCTGGCTGTAGAGATCGACCAGCGCCCTGGCCGAAACGACGCCGCGCGCCGCCGCGAATTCGGCAAAGCCCGCTCGTTCGGCCAGCGGCACCATCGGCGCTGCGGCTGCGGCATATTGGTAATAGACCCCGCCGCGCCCGGCTATGGCTTCATCAAGCAGGCCCTCGGGCAAAGTCTCGCCAACCGCATTGGCGATAGCGTAACGCCACGGGCTTAGCTCTTTAACGCCCTCCCACGAAACTGTCACCCCACCCCGTCCGCGCCCTGCAGCTCCGGCGTAACGCTGCGCCAAAGTTAAGTCGATTTCCGGAGCGATCTCCTCGCTTTGCGCGGCGTTCAATTGCGAAGCGGCCAATGCGCCCTCACCCGCATAGGCGTTGCAGATCGCCTGCATCATCTTCCATTGCGCATTTTCGCGTGCGCCGCCCTGCAAACGCACCGCCGGGCATGCACCAACCAGATCGGACATCGCGATATAGGCGGTGAGCGCCTGCGAGGTCATCGCGGTGTCCCAATCGCCGGTATCGACATCCTGCACTAGCCCGCGCGCCACCGAATATTCGCCCATGGAATTGAGCACGCCCGCTCTCAGCGCGGCAAACTCAACCGGGTTCATGCCGTCAGGCGCGGCAAGGCGGCTTGCCAAAGTGCGGCGCAAGAGGATGTGCCCCCAGCGCGAGACAACTGGCCCGCGCGTTCCCGCAAGAATCGCGCGCACCAGGCTTTCAGGCTGATTGGCAAGCGCACCGCTTTGCATCCCGCCTTCGGCCTGAGACAACACGCCGACCTGCGCGAGCGAACGGCGCGCGGCGGGCGGAATGTCATATTGCGGTTTCAGCCCGAGCAGATCGTCGAGCTGATCGGTTGAAAGCTCTTCCAGCTCCTCAAGCGAAGGCAGCCCCGAAAGCTCCTCCTGCGACAATTGCGGCACTGACGGGAGCGCTCCGGGCGCGGAAGGGATCGGCTGGACAGTGCCGCCCTCCGGCGCAGGCACTGGTGCAACAGGTCCGGCAGGCGCAGCTGTCGGCTGCGCGACCGGAGGCGGTGTGGGAGCAGGCGCGGGATCATCAAAGCCCGGCGGCAGCAGCGATTCGGGCGCTTCCTGCGCGCTGGCAAAGCCTGCGACCAAAGCCGCTCCGCCTGCACCGGCAAGCGCGAGTGCGGCCACCGAAGCCGTCCATCTGGCGCGATTGATCATTGTGCAGCTCCTGACGTGACCGGCGTCGCGATCCGGTGAGTGATCGGATGCAGCGGCTCCTCGCCCCCGTCAATATAGGCAATCGTCAGCACGCCCAGCACCGCAATCACCGCATAATAGGGCAAGCGGCGGCGCAGCCCGCTTTCGCGGAACTTCTCGATCATAGGCTGTGCACGGGTGGTGCCGGATTTGTAGGTAGCGAGCTTAGGCATATTGCGCGCGCTCTACCCCATCTATAGGCCCCGTTTCAATGACAAGCACAGCCGACCTATCCGATAGCGACATTGCCCGGATCGCCGCACGGCTCGACCGGCCGATTGTGCTGGTCGGGTTGATGGGGGCAGGCAAGTCAACTGTCGGGCGGCGGCTCGCCAGCATTTTGGAGCGCGAGTTTATCGATGCAGACGATGCGATCGAAGAAGCCGCGCAAAGATCGGTCGCGGAAATCTTCGACGAATTTGGCGAGGCCTATTTCCGCGATGGGGAACGCCGCGTGATCGCGCGACTGATCGACGAGAACAGCGGCGTGATCGCGACCGGCGGCGGCGCTTTCGTCGATGACGAGACCCGTGCGCTGATCCTGGAGCGTGCGATTGCTGTGTGGATCGACGTCGATATCGACACTTTGGTTGAGCGCACTTCGCGCCGCAACACTCGCCCGCTTTTGCGTGGTGGCGATCCCAAAGCGATCCTCACGGACCTGCTTGAAAAGCGGGAACGCTTTTACGCGCAGGCGCAGGTCAGGGTGAAGAGCGAAGACGGACCCCATGCCGACACTGCGCACGCAATAATCGAGGCGATAGATCAATGGTTGTAATCCCCGTCGCGCTTTCGGGGCGCAGCTATGATGTGACGATTGAAGCGGGGTTGCTGGGCGATCTGGCGGGCCATGCGGGCGCTTATCTGTCCGGCTTTGCAGGGCGCGCAGTGCCGTTTGTTTCGGATGCAAACACCCACCGGCTTTACCGCGAGGCGGTTGAGGCTTCGCTCGCGCAAGCAGGGCATCAGGCCGAATGGTTCGTCGTCGAACCCGGCGAAGGCGCGAAGAGCTGGCGCGTGCTCGAAGAACTGACCGACTGGCTGCTCGCGCTCGGCGTCACCCGTTCGGAGCATGTGTTCGCGCTGGGAGGAGGCGTTGTCGGCGACCTCACCGGATTTGCCTGCGCGGTGACAAAGCGCGGTTGCGGTTTTGTCCAGATCCCCACGACTTTGCTCGCGCAGGTCGACAGCTCGGTTGGCGGCAAGACCGCGATCAACACCGGCGCTGGCAAGAACCTCATCGGGGCATTCCACCAGCCGTCGGCCGTGCTGATCGACCCGCTTGTGCTCGACACCCTGCCTGACCGCGAGATGCGCGCGGGCTATGCCGAAGTGGTGAAATATGGCCTGCTCGGCGATGCCGCGTTCTTCGAATGGCTGGAGGCAAACGGCTCCAAAGTCATCGCGCGCGAACCCGAAGCGCTCACCCACGCCATCGCCACCAGTATCCGCGCCAAGGCCCGCATCGTCGCCGAGGACGAGCGCGAGACAACCGGCGTGCGCGCGCTGCTCAATCTCGGGCACACATTCGGGCACGCGCTGGAGGCTGAAACGGGCTTCTCCGAGCGGCTGCTTCACGGCGAAGGCGTTGCGCTCGGCATGGTTCTGGCGGCGCGATATTCGGTTCGGCGCGGCGAGATGACGGGGCAGGATGCGACCCGCGCGGCGCAGGCGATTGCGGCATCAGGCCTGCCCTCAGAGATCCGCGACCTGGGCCTTACCTGCGACGGCGCAAAGCTGGTCGATCACATGCGCCACGACAAGAAGATGGAGGGCGACACCTTGCCCTTCCTGCTGATGCGCGGGATCGGCGAGGCCTATCTGGCACGCGACGTGGAACTGGCGGACGTTGCCGCATTCCTTGACGGTGAGCTCGCATGACCCGCTTCATCGACCTCTCGATCCCGATCACCAATGATGTGATCTCCGATCCCGAAGTGATGCGGCCCAAGGTCACCTACATGACCCACGAAAATACGTGGGAGCAGATCGCGATGTTCTTCCCCGGCCTTGCCAAGGACGACCTGCCCGATGGCGAAGGCTGGGCGGTCGAGATGCTCGAACTTTCGACCCATAACGGCACCCATATGGATGCGCCGTGGCACTATCACTCGACCACCGATGCCGGCGAAAACCCTGCACCCAGCATCGACGAAGCCCCGCTCGATCGCTTCCTGCGCCCCGGCGTGAAGCTCGACTTTTCGCATCTGCCCCACGGCCATGTGGTGAGCGCGGCGGAGCTGGAAGAGGCCTTCGTCGCCATCGACTATGAACTCCAGCCGCTCGACATCGTGCTGATCCAGTCAGGCGCGGTCTATGGCACCGACAATTTCACCGATCAGGGCGTTGGTCTGGGCGCAGAGGCGACGCTCTGGCTAACCGAACGCGGCGTCGAAGTGGTCGGGACCGATGCGTGGAGCTGGGACGCGCCGTTCAGCCACACCGCAAAGCGCTGGGCCGAAACGCGCGATCCGGCGATCATCTGGGAAGGCCACAAGGCAGGCCGCATCCGCCCCTATTACCAGATCGAAAAGCTCACCAATCTGGCAGCGCTGCCCGCGCACGGTTTCACGCTGAGCTGCTTCCCCGTGAAGATAGAACGCGCCAGCGCAGGATGGATCAGGGCGGTGGCGATGGTGGAGGACTAGGCTTAGCTCCGCGCGAATACGCCCAAGAGCAGCATCACGATCAACACCAGCATCACCAGCCAAGTAAGAATGACGCCCGCTTGCCGCATCAAAGGCGGCTTGCCCGGCTCATCTTTTCCATGAAGCCCGATCGCATGCGCAACCCGGCCAATCACAAACGCGCCCGCAAGACCCATCAGCAGCTGTGCGTTGGCACCGCCATATTCAAGCAGGCCGAGCATAATCAGCACAATCGGCGCGTGTTCGGCGAGATTTCCGTGGCTGCGGCTCGCCGCGATTAACCCTCCGTCGCCTGCATCGCCAAATCCGACCTTCAGCCGAAATCTGTGCCGCACAGTCAGGATCGCAAGCGTTAGCAAGAGCAGCGCCAACAGCGCGGTTGTCGCCGATGTAATGGGTAATGGCATTCGAATTCTCCCCTGTCGCGCTTTGCTAGCGCAATGGGAGCGGTGTGCCAATCTCAGCCAAGAAAGCCTAGCTCGCCGTGCGCGGGAGCTTCGTCACCTTGCCGTCAATATGCGAGAGTTTCGCGCTTTGCACAGCCTCTTCCTCCGCCATCATCGCGTCGTGATCGGCGAACAGGCGCTCGATCTCTTCACGGCGGTCGAGCATCATATGGGCAATGCCCGGCGCAAGGCTTTCACCGTCGCCGATCTGGCCCAGAAGTGCAGCGAGATCGCTCTCGGTCGCCTCACGAGCGGTCTTGAAGAAGTGACCCTTGCGGTCGAAATATCCAGTGCCTCTATTTGCCACAATCAATTCCCTTCATGTGCAAATTGCGGCGCCCTGCCGCAGCAGCAATCCGGATTCTCCCCCAAATGCTTTGAATTCGCCAGCCAGTCTGTGGACAAACCCACCGTTTTCGGAAGGTTCGCCGGATCAATACAAACCATGCGAGCGATTCCACTTGCGGCGAGACACAAGATTACCGAAACCTGCCAGATTATGAGCGCCGTGCGGCTCTCGCGCGCCTATTCGAGCTCGAGAATCACCGCATCGACCGCCAGACTTTCGCCCTCTTCGGCGTTGATCTTGGCGATGGTGCCTTCCTTTTCGGCGCGCAGGATATTCTCCATCTTCATCGCTTCGACGGTCGCGAGCGGCTGTCCGGGCTGAACTTCGTCGCCTTCCGCCACGTGCAGCTTCATCAGCATGCCCGGCATCGGACAGATCAGCATTTTGGAAAGGTCAGGCGGCACCTTTTCGATCATCAGGCTTTCGTGATTTGCCAGCCTGAGCGGCAGCGCCAAGGCGCGGGTTGCCGCGCCGCGCGTGGTGATGATCCAATGCGAGCCTTCGCGTTCGACCAGCAGGCCGAATTTCTCGCCATCCGCGCCGGTCGCAATCGCTTCGACCATGCCCGGCATCCAGTCGCAATTGCCCTCAACCTTAACGCCGTCGACCATGGCATGGCCATCGCCCAGCACCACTTCGTGCCGGGTGTCGCCGATCTTCACGAGCCATTCGCTCGTGACCGATTGCGTCCCGTCGAGCTGGCCGGAAATCTGCCGCGCGCGGCTTTGCCAGGTGAATTCATTGCCCGCACAGATCGCGGCGAGCATGCGCTGGAAATCCTCGCTGACCGGTGCGCCTTCAAAGCCCTCGGGATATTCCTCCGCGATGAAGCCGGTGGTCAGCTCGCCCGAACGGAAGCGCTCGTGCTGCATGATCGCGCTGAGGAAATCGACATTGTGGCCCAGCCCCTTGATCCGGAACGCGTCGAGCGCTTCGATCTGGAGGTCGGCGGCCTCATCGCGGGTCGGCGCCCAGGTGATGAGCTTAGCGATCATCGGGTCGTAGAACATCGACACGTCGCCGCCTTCGAACACGCCGTCATCGACGCGCACGCCGCCTGCGCCATGCGCAACCCCGCGCCGCGCTTTGCCGCCAACTTCGCCGTCATCGGTCCAACCCGGGACAGGCGGTGAGTAGTGGATCAAGCGGCCCGTCGAGGGCAGGAATCCGCGATAGGGGTCTTCGGCATAGACGCGGTTTTCGATCGACCAGCCGTCAATGCCGATATCGTCCTGTGTGAAGGCCAGCTCCTCGCCAGCGGCCACGCGGATCATCTGTTCGACCAGATCAATGCCGGTAATCGCCTCGGTCACAGGGTGTTCGACCTGCAAACGGGTGTTCATTTCGAGGAAGTAGAAGCTCTCGCCAGACGGGTCCGCACCGCTGACGATCAGCTCAACCGTGCCAGCGGAGTGATACCCCACGGCCTGGGAGAGAGCGACGCATTGCTGGCCCATCGCCTCGCGCATTTTGGGCGTGACGAAGGGCGACGGCGCTTCCTCGACGACCTTTTGGTGGCGGCGCTGGATCGAGCATTCGCGCTCGTTCAGATAGAGCACATTGCCATGCTTATCGCCGAGGATCTGGATCTCGATATGGCGCGGGTTTTCGATGAACTTCTCGATGAAAACGCGGTCATCGCCGAAGGAGTTGAGGCCCTCGCGCTTGGTCGCTTCAAAGCCTTCGCGCACGTCCTTTTCGGACCATGCGAGGCGCATCCCCTTGCCCCCGCCGCCGGCGCTGGCCTTCATCATCACCGGATAGGTGATCTCGTTGGCAATCTCGACCGCATGTTCGGTGTCGCGGATTTCGCCCACAAAACCGGGCACGACATTGACGCCTGCTTCTTTTGCGAGCTTCTTGGATTCGATCTTGTCGCCCATCGCCGCGATGGCATTTGGCGGCGGGCCGATAAAGGCGATGTTTTCCGCCTCCAGCGCTTCGACAAAGCTCGCGCGTTCGGACAGGAAGCCATAGCCCGGATGCACGGCTTCCGCGCCGGTCTGCTTGCAGGCGGCGATGATCTTCTCAGGGATCAAATAGCTTTCCGCCGCGGGTGACGGACCAATATGCACCGCCTCGTCTGCCATTTTGACGAAAGGCGCACCCCGATCCGCGTCGGAATAGACGGCGACCGTGGCCACGCCCATCTTGCGGGCGGTCTGGATAACGCGGCAGGCAATCTCGCCGCGATTGGCAATCAGAATCTTAGAAAACATCGGCTCTCCAAAGGGGAACTGTGCATGTGCCTATGCCGCGCGTTGGCGGCAGGCGCAACCTAGCTGATTTGCGGCGTCCTAGTAGGTTTCGATCAGAGCGCGTAATTGTTGAGTTCGGGCCTCGGTGAGCGCGGTCATGCAGGTGGAAGCCAACAATGGTTCCAAACTTCCTCCACGCGCTTCGTAGCCTTCAAGACGACAATGTTGCTCCCGAAACATGACCCAATGACGTTGGGACTCGATCAAACGATTTGAGAAGCTCGGTTTTCCATCGAGTTCGGATGACGATTCCAGCAGCTCGCCATCCTTTGCTCTCATGATTGCCAAGGCCGACGCATACTCTTCCCGCATCTTTGCATTCGCGATCAGAAAATCGCGATGCGCGCAGATGTTCATTTCCTGCTGAATGCCTTGCTCCGCGGCCACTTTATCGCAGGTTGGCAAGCCCTCTATCGGATTGGAAAGCAACAATAACAACGCCGAGATCATCATTTACCCCTTTGACTTCGCGTAGCCGCTTAGCGCGACCAGATAGGCGTCAATCCCGCGCCGCTCGCGTTCGCCCGCGGGGATAGCCTGCACGGCCTTGCTAAGCCACTGGACGGTTGGGCTGGGAAGCGCTCGCAGAGGCTCGACATAGACGCCAATGGCGAAGAGGATCGCGCCCGATTGGGGCAAGCGGCGCAGGGTCTG